>JBOGWB010000081.1:0-4702 GCA_050693035.1 Actinomycetota bacterium | reverse complement strand
TCCCCCACCCTCGCCCGAGCCGGGCAGAGAAACGACTTAGAAGGAGAGCGTGCGCTCGACTCCGTGCGGCGCGTGGCGGTGATCACCTATCACTCGTCGCCGTTGGTCGGTCCCGGCTCGGACGACGCGGGCGGCATGACGGTTTACGTGCGCGAGCTTGCCGCCGCCCATGCCCGCCTGGGCGTGCACACCGACGTCTTTACCCGCGCCACCGGCGCGGAGCCGCTCGTCTCCCGACTCGGGCAGGGGGTCCGCGTGGCTATCGAGGCGGGTCCACGCCGGCCGCTGCCAAAGGAGCGTCTCCCCGCGTACATCACGGAGTTCGTTTAGGGGACCCATCCTCTCGAAGGCCCTTTCGCCTCGTCGGGCCGAAAGTGCTTTGTCGTCCCGCGCAGCCTCCCACCGACCCCGAATCGTGCTCGCGACCGCCGACCGTCGCGATCCGCGGACAGAGCTCCTTGTGCGTACACCCGCCCAGCGGAGCGACAGCATGCGCCCGGGTAGGGCCACAGCGCTCTCCTCCTCTGCAGTGACAGGCGCAATCTGGCTCAGGCGCCGAGTCGCGATACCTCGCTTCCCGGTGGTGTGGGACTCGGGGAACCTGAACCCGGCCCGTCGGTGACCGTCACCTCACCAACGGGGGACCCTGTTCGGACGGTCTTGATGCAGGCCTCGTGATCCAGCACGACTGCTGGCGAGCGCACCCCGTAGGACGGCGTCGTGCGCCGCAGCCGCGAGATCGCCGCCGTGAGGCGTCGCGGGGCCGGCGTAGGTCAGGCTGCCGCTCGGCAGACAGGCGACGCAGATGGAATCGGTCGCCGTGCCGGTCGCGAAGCCCTCGCCGTTCAGTGCTGGAACTCGGGCCGCAGCGAGCGCCTGGGCCTTCGCCTCTACCGCCGTCTGAAGCGCGTTCGCCAGGCCAGCGTCACTCAGGGCCGCATCCACGACGACCAGAAGGTTGATCGTTCCTACCGATGGCGCGGGATCGAGCGCGGCGCCCGCGGCGACAATTGGGTGGCGGAGGCCAACGGTGGCCACGGCTTCTGCGCACCCGTGGGCCCCTGTGGTGAAGCGGTCAACCGGCGCAGCCGTGAGCATCCCGACCACGGGAGGAACAAGGCCGGCTGCGGACGCGCGGAGATCAGTCACCGGGTTGGTGCAGTCGTAGCTCCGCTCCACCTGCAAGTTCAGCCACGTGCAAATCCACCCCAGACCGCCTCCCAGCACCGCGGAGGAGAGGCACCGGCGGATGGCGGGCAGTTCAACCACCAAGCCGCCGTTGCGGAGGGCTGTCTTCACCCGACGACCTCGCCGAGCGCGTCCAGCAAGAGCCGGTTTTGCTCCGGCCGCCGCACGGCGATGCGGAGGTGGTCAGCGGTGAGGCCTGGGAAGGTCTCGCACCTTCGGACCCCGATCCCCCGCTCCAGCAACCGCGCCCGGAGGGACGGACCGTCTGTGACGCGAACCAGAAGGAAGTTCGCCGCGGACGGCCACACCCTGACGCCGGACAGCTGGGACAGAGCGCTCATCAGGGCATCCCGGGCGACGGCGACCTCCGCAGCCACCTTCTCGGCGGTGATGCGATCGCGCGCGCAGGCAGTCAGGGCGGCCAGGGCCACCGTGTTCACCGACCACGGCTGCCGCATCTCCCACAGTGCCCGGACCAGGTCGGCGGGGCCAACCAGGTACCCGGCCCGGAGGCCGGGAAGAGACCACGCCTTGGTGAGGCTCCGAACGACCACCAGGCCGGGGATGTCGGCGCGTCGCGCCATGCTCTCGGACTCCCCAGGTACGAAGTTCATGAAGGCCTCGTCCACGACGAGGACACGCCCTGGGCGCACCAGCCGCTCAAGGACCCTCGCCGGGTCCAGCGTCCCCGTCGGGTTGTTGGGGTTGCCCAGCACGACAAGGTCCGCGTCCTCCGAGACCGCTCGAGGGTCGAGAGCGAAGTCGTCGGGGCGCCGGAAGGCGCGCTCCACGTGTCGGCCGAAGGCTCGCAGGGCCGCCTCGGGCTCGGTGAAGGTGGGATGGACCACGACGGCGTGCCGCGGAAGCAGGGCGGCGGCCAGGAGCCAGAACGCGTCCGCGGCCCCGTTCGTGGGGAGCACCTCGTCGGCAGATCGTTCGTGTCGCTCGGCGAGCGCCAGGATGGCCTCGGATTCCTCCGGGTAGGAGGAGATGCGATCGAGGGCCGCGTCCATCTCCTTGCGGAGCCAGTCGGGGGGGCCTTCGGGAAGGACGTTGACGGCGAAATCGAGGTGGCCGGGTGGGACCATCCGGTCCCCGTGAAGCCGAAGGTCGGCGGGAACGGCGCTGGGGGCCAGGAGCCCCTCTGACGCTTCGGCGGGGCTCGGACTCGGCCCAAACCCAACTCCGGGCCTCACGAATGGGAGTTCCGCTGGTGGGCCCTCCTCAGCGAGGCGGACCAGGGCATCGATGTCCGCGTGTCGGTCGATGAGATCTCCGAGGAGGTCCAGGCGGGCCTCCCGGATCTCCGCGAACGGCCGGGAGCCAGGAACCCAATCGAGCCCCCGGACCTCGGCCACCCATTGCAGGAAGACCCTTCTGAAGGCGTCGCTCTCGAACACTCCGTGCCAGGAAGTCCCCAGGACCGGTCCCACGCGACAGCCTTCCTCCGCCGCTGCCGTCGCGAACAGGGAGTCACCGCCCAGGCGCCGCACCCGGCCGTGGCGGATCTCATAGCCGCTCACCTCCACGCCGCCCAGGCCCGAGGCGATCCCCGTGGGATTGCCGAGGAGCTTGTTCGGGGAGAAGCCGGTCTCGACGGGGAGGAGCCCCAAGCCGTTGACCTCACCAGCTTGGCTCTCGACCCGATCCACGATCTGCCGGCCAAGCATCTGGTAGCCGCCGCAGATCCCGATGAGGGGGTGGCCCTGGACGGCCCGGGCTTCGAGGGCCTCGTCCAGTCCTCGGGACCGAAGCCAGCGGAGATCCTCCACGGTCGCCTTCGTCCCCGGCAGGACCACGAGGTCGGCGCCCGTGACTTCGGCGAACGACTCAGTGAACCGGATCATGACCCCAGGTTCGGCGGCCAGGGCGTCGGCGTCGGTGAAGTTGCTGATCCGGGGGAGGCGGATGACTGCCACCGTAATGGCGTCAGGACCGAGCGGCGGGGCGGGATCGATCCTGGGACCGTCGAGCGCTACGGAGTCCTCCGCATCGAGCCAGAGCCCGCCGACCCACGGAAGCACCCCCAGGGTCGGTCGCCCGGTGAGCTCGGCCAGCTCGTCGATCCCCGGCTGGAGGATGCTTAGGTCGCCCCGGAACTTGTTGAGGAGGAACCCGCCCACGAGCGCCTGATCGTCTGAGTCGAGGAGGGCCAGCGAGCCGAACAAAGAGGCGATCGCCCCGCCCCGGTCGATGCCTGCCACGACCACCACCGGGAGGTGGGCGGCCCGGGCGAGCCCCATGTTCGACAGGTCCCCCTCCCGCAGGTTGATCTCCGCGAGGCTCCCTGCCCCCTCGCACACCACCACGTCGAAACGACTCCGAAGGGACTCCAGGGCCTCCAGGGCCACCGGCAGAAGTTCGCTCTTGAGGTCGAGGTAGCCCCGAGCGTCAGCGTTTGTCAGGGGCCGGCCCATCACGACCACCTGGCTGCTCCGGTCCGTGGACGGCTTCAGCAGGATCGGGTTCATGGCAGCCTCGGGGACCACCCGGGCGGCCTGCGCCTGCGCGAACTGAGCCCGACCGATCTCGGCTCCCTCGGGCGTCACCGCGGAATTCATCGACATGTTCTGGGCCTTGAACGGGGCGACCCGCACCCCCCGCCTGGCCAGCCACCGGCAGATCCCGGCGACCACCACGCTCTTGCCGGTGTCGGAGGAGGTCCCGGCGACGAGCAGGGCCCCTCTCACCGGCGGAGCCTCCAGGCCAGCAGGACGCAAAGGCCCGTGGCGGCAGCCCCAACCAGTCGAGAAAGCCGCGCCGCCCGCCGGACCGCGTCGACATCCGGCCGTGACCCGTCCCCAAGGATCGGTCGGTCCTCGACCCGGTCCCCGTAGCGGTTCCTTCCCCCGAGACGGACGCCGAGAGCGCCGGCGAAGGCCGCCTCCATGCGCCCCGCGTTGGGGCTCGGATGCCGGGACCCATCCCGTCGGAGGATCCTCCAAGCCCGGCGCGGATCGGCTCCGGCCAAGGGTGTCAGGGCCACGGTCAGGAGCGAGGCCAGGCGGGCCGAGGGCCAGGTGAGGACGTCGTCCAGGCGAGCCGCCGCCCAGCCGAAACGCTCGTAGCGCTCGTTCCTGTAGCCGACCATGGCGTCCAGGGTGTTGGCGGCCCGGTAGGCCACGGCGCCGGCGGGCCCCGCCACCGCGCACCAGAAGAGGGGTGCCACCACTGCGTCGGCGGTGTTCTCCGCCACCGACTCCACCGCTGCGCGGCAAAGCTCCGGCCCGTCGAGCTCGGACGGATCCCGTCCAACCAGGGCCGGGGCGATCTCCCGGGCCTGGCCGAGGTCACCGTGGCCCACCGCATCGGCGAGCCGGTGAGCCTCATGCGCGAGGGACCGGCCTCCCAGGACGACCCACGTGGCAACGGAAGCTAGGGCGAACCGGGCCCAGGGGCGGCTGCGGAGGGCGGCGTAGACGGCCCCCACCGCCGCCGTCAAGGGCACCACCAGGGCGGCCACATAGGCCGCGCCGGCCGCTCGGGAGGGCCTCCGGAGCGTTCGTTCGAGCGC
>JBOGWB010000080.1:0-5876 GCA_050693035.1 Actinomycetota bacterium | reverse complement strand
CCAGAAGGCCGGCCTCGTCACCCGGCGGAACGATGAGGTGCTCGGCGATGTCGGCCACCAGGGTGCGGCGAGGATGGATCACGTACACCTTCGCCCCGTTGTCCCGCCAAGCCTTGCGGATGCGGAGGTGGAGGATGGGGAGCTCCTCGCGCGTGTCGAGCCCGACGATCAGGATCGCCTGGGCCTGCTCCACGTCCCGGTAGGTCACCGGCATGCCTGCCGCGGCCGCCTGCTCCACCTCCACCGGCACGTCCGGAGAACCGAGGAACCGGTGGTCCAGGTCGTTGGTTCCGAACGCCGTGCGAGCCAGCTTCGACATGGCGTAGGCGTCCTCGTCGGTGAGGCGGCCTCCGCCGAGGAAGGCCACGTGCCCACCCTTCGCCGCCTCGGCGATCGCCCAGAAGACCTCCGGGAAGGACGCGGGACGGAGGCCCGGGTCGCGCAGGAGCGGCGTGGCCAGCCGGTCTCGATCGACGAACCGGTACGCGTATCTCCCCTTGTCGCAGAGCCACGAATCGTTGACTTCGTAGTTGTCGCGGGCCAGGTGCCGGACGACGCGGCCGTTGCGCACGTCCACTCGAAGGCTGCATCCGCACGCGCAGTGCGGGCACACCGAGTCGCCCGAACGGTTATCGAAAGGGCGGGAGGCGAAACGATACATCGTGGAGGTGAGCGCCCCCACCGGGCAGATCTGTACGGTGTTGCCGGAGAACGGCGACCGGAAGTCCTCCCCCGGAGCGATGGCGACCTGCTCCGCGGCACCGCGGTCGAACATCTCGATGAACCGCTCGCCCGAGATCTGGTCGCAGAAGCGCGTGCACCGGGTGCAGAGGACGCACCGCTCCCGGTCGAGGAGCACCAGCGGCGAGAGCGAGAGCGGCTTCGTCCAGACGCGCTTGGGGTCGACGTAGCGGCTCTCCCCCGGCCCATGGGCCAGAGCCTGATCCTGGAGCGGGCACTCTCCCCCGCGGTCACACACCGGGCAGTCCAGAGGGTGGTTGATCAACAGGAACTCGAGCTGGCCGACCTGCGCCTTTCTGGCCATCTCGCTGGAGTGCTGGGTCCTCACCACCATGCCCTCCTGGACGGGCGTGGTGCACGCGGTTACGGGCTTCTTCTGCCCTTCGACCTCGACCAAGCACTGTCGACAGGCCCCGACCGGGTCGAGGAGGGGGTGCTCGCAGAACCGGGGGATCTCGACCCCGACAGCCTCTGCCGCCCGGATCACGAGCGTCCCCTCGGGGACAGCCACCGGCTTCCCGTCGATCGTCAGGCCAACGAGCTTCGGGCCATTGCTCACGGCAGCACCTCGCCGAGCGGGATGGCCCCCTCGGTGCCGCCCTCCCTGGGCGTGGCCGCCCCCACCATGGGCCGATCACGGTACGGACAGCCCCCCTCCTCCACGTGCGCCTCGTACTCGTCCCGGAAGTACTTGATCGACGAGTGGATCGGAGAGACCGCCCCGTCGCCGAGGGCGCAGAAGTTCTTGAACAGCATGTTGTCTCCGACGTCGTACATGACGTCGATGTCTTCCGGACGACCCCCGCCGTGCTCCAAGCGGTAGAGGATCTTGGTGAGCCACCAGGTTCCCTCGCGACATGGAGTGCATTTCCCGCACGACTCGTGGGCGTAGAACTGGGTCCACCGGAGCACCGCGTCCACGATGCAGTCGTCTTCATCGAGCACGACGACGGCCCCGGTACCCAGCAACGACCCCGCGGCCTGGATCGACTCGAAGTCCATCGGCGTGTCGAGGTGCTCCGAAGTGAGGAACGGGGTCGATGAACCGCCCGGCACCCAGGCCTTGAGGGCCTTGCCCTCCCGCACACCTCCGGCGAGCTCTTCGATGATGAGGCGGGCGGGCGTCCCCATCGGCGCCTCGTAGTTCCCGGGACGCTCTACCTTCCCGGAGACGCAGAAGATCTTGGTGCCGGTCGATTTCTCCGGGCCGATCTTGGAGAACCAATCCGCCCCTCGATCGATGATGTGCGGCACGGTCGCAAGGGTCTCCACGTTGTTGACGACGGTGGGCGAGCGGTACAGACCTTCGACGGCCGGGAACGGTGGGCGGAGCCGCGGCTGCCCTCTCTTCCCTTCGAGGGAGTCGAGGAGCGCGGTCTCCTCGCCACACTCATAGGACCCTGCCCCGCGGTGCAGCATGATGTCCAGGTCGAACTTGCTCCCCGCGATCCCCTCACCGAGGAGACCTTTCTCGTAGGCCTCGCGGATGGCCCCCTCCACCTTTCGCGCCGGCTCCAGGAACTCACCTCGCATGTAGATGAACGCGGTCCGGCACCCCACGGCGTACGAGGTGATGACGATCCCCTCCAGGAGCTGGTGTGGGTCCCGCTCCATCAGCTCCCGGTCCTTGAACGTCCCGGGCTCCCCCTCGTCGGCATTGCACACCACGTACACCGGCTTGTCGGTGTCCCGAGGGATGAACGACCACTTCACTCCGGTGGGGAACCCCGCGCCGCCCCGGCCTCGAAGCCCGGAGGCCTTGACCTCCTCGATGACGTCGGCGGGCTTCCTCTTCAGGGCCTTGCGGAGCGCCTTGTAGCCGCCTGCCTTCACGTAGCCGTCGATCGAATCTGCGCCCTTCTTCTCCCACCGAGCAGTGAGGACGGGCTGGAAGTCAGCCACGATCGTCCCCCAATCCAGCGAGGATGCGCGACGTGGCCTGGTGGTCGACCGGCTTGGAACCCCGAGCGGGCTCGGGAACCTGCCCCGCCCGTAGGTGCTCGAGCATCTCGAGCAGCCCTTCCTCGGTGACCTTGTCGTAGTTGCAGTAGTTGACCTGCACGACCGGCGCCGCGTCGCAGGCGCCCAGACACTCCACCTCCTCCAGGCTGAACAGACCATCCGAGGTGATCTCGGTCGCCTCATCGCCGAGCGCCTCGCGGGCTCGCTCGAACAAGCGCCTACCGCCCCACAAGGCGCAGGAGACGTTGGTGCAGACCGAGATGATCCATCTGCCGGCGGGGCGCTTCTTGAACATCGTGTAGTAGCTCGCCACCGCCTCCACCTGCGCCGTGGTGAGCCCGAGGATCTCGCCCGCCTCCTGCATCCCCTCCCGGGTCACGTACCCCTGCTCCGCCTGCATGAGATAGAGGAGCGGCAGGAGGGCCGACCGTTTGTCGGGGTACCGGCCGACGATCTCCGTGGCCCTCTTCCTCAGGTCGGCTGAGAGCACGGTCACTACCGGTCCACCCCGCCCATCACCGGATCCATACTGGCAACGCACGCCACCACGTCCGCGATGAGTCGCCCTCGCACCAGCTCGGGAAGCGCGGGGAGGTTGCAGAACGATGGATCGCGCACCCGCACCCGGTAAGGACGAACTCCACCGTCGGAGACCACGTAGTAGCCGAGCTCGCCGCGCGGAGACTCGACGGCCGTATACACCTCGCCGGCCGGGACGCTGATCCCCTGGGTCACGATCTTGAAGTGATGGATCAGGGCCTCCATCGACTCCTCCATGATGTGCCGGACGTACTCCTCGGAGTTGCCGATGCCGTCGGGGCCCACGGAGAGCTCCGCCGGCCACCGGAGCTTCGGATCCTCGATCATCCATGCCCCTCCCGGGAGGGACTCGAGGACCTGTTCGCAGATCCGGACTGATTGCCGCATCTCCTCCACCCGGATCTCGTATCGCGCGTAGCAGTCGGCCTCGGAGCGGGTGGGTACGTCGAACTCGTACTGCTCGTACCCGGAGAGTGGATCGGCCACACGCAGGTCGTGGGGCACGCCGGCGGCCCGCAGGAGCGGCCCGGTGACCCCCAGGCGAAGGGCGCGCTCGACGGGAAGGATGCCGATCCCCTTGTTCCGCTCGATCCAGATCGGGTTGTCGGAGAGCAGCTCCTCGTACTCGTCGATGTGCCCCCGCATGTCCACCAGGAACCCACGGGCGCGGGCCTCGAATCCCTCGGGCAGATCCATCCGGAGCCCGCCGACCCGGATGAAGGCATGGTTCATACGGAGACCCGACGCGAGCTCGAAGATGTCGAGGACCTTCTCTCGCTCGCGGAACCCGTACAGCATCATCGAGATGGCGCCGATCTCCAGGCCGGTCGTGGCCAGCCATACCAGATGGCTGGCGATCCGGTTCAGCTCGCACAGGAGGATGCGGACCGCTTTCGCCCGGGGCGGGGGCTCGATCCCCAGGAGCCGCTCCACCGAGACGCAGTAGGCGAGCTCGTTGAAGAACGGCGACAGATAGTCCATGCGCGTGACGAACGTCACCCCCTGCTGCCACGTTCGGTACTCGGCGTTCTTCTCTATGCCGGTGTGCAGGTAGCCGACGATCGGGACGCAGTCGACGACGGTCTCCCCGTCCAGCGTTAGCAGCAGGCGCAGGACCCCGTGGGTCGAGGGATGCTGCGGGCCCATGTTCAGGACGAGGAGGTCCTCCCGCAGCGGCTGCGCCGATATCCCCCGTCCGACGTCGGCTCCGCCGACCTCCTGGGGGATCCCCTGGGCCATGTCTCAGAGACCCCGCTGGTCCGGGGGTGGCACGAACGCTCCCTTGTACTGCGTGTCGACGCCGCCCAGGGGGTGGTCCTTGCGGAGCGGATGGCCCTCCCACCCCTCCGGCATGATGATCCGGCGGAGATCGGGGTGGCCGTCGAACCGGACGCCGAAGAAGTCGAACACCTCTCGTTCTTGCCAGTCGGCCGCGGGGAAGTCGGGCGTGGCGGAGTCCACGCGGAGGTCCCCATCGGGCAGCCCCACCTTCACCCGGATCCGGTGGCCGTGGCGCATCGAGAAGAGGTGGTAGGCCATCCAGATGCGCGGCTCGCGCCCCGGCCAGTCGGTGCACGAGACGTCGGCGAGGAAGTCGAACGAGAGCTCCCGCTCCCGCCTCAGCCATCGCAACGCTTCCAGGAGCTCCTCGCGCGGCACGGTGATGGTGACCTCGCCGCGGGCCGACACGATGTCGGGGAACCGTTCCCGCAGGCGCTGTGCCAGGTCGTCGGGCGCGATCACTTGAAGGTTCCCCGCTTCTGGATCTTCTCGTGGAGCCGAAGGATGCCGTACATCAGCATCTCCGGGCGGGGCGGGCAGCCGGGAACGTAGATGTCCACCGGAACGATGGTGTCGACGCCCTGGACCAGACCGTAGTTGTTGAACATCCCACCGGACGAGGCGCACACGCCCATCGAGATGACCCACTTCGGCTCCGGCATCTGGTCGTAGATCTGCCGGAGGACTGGCGCCATCTTCTGCGACACGCGGCCCGCGACGATCATGAGGTCGGCTTGCCGAGGTGAAGCCCGGAAGATCTCCATCCCCCACCGGGCCAGGTCGTGATGGCCGGCGCCCGTGGCCATCATCTCGATGGCGCAACAGGCCAGCCCGAACGTCACCGGCCACGTGGACTGCTTCCGGGCCCAGTTCACGAGGGCGCCCAGCGACGTGGTGAGGATCCCTCGGCGCGCTTCTTCCTCCACCGAGCGCTGCTCGAGCTCGGCGGCTCGCGCGCGAGGGTCGGTCACTCCCATTCGAGGCCCCCCCGCCGCCAAACATAGATGTAGGCCACGAACACCAGCGCGATGAAGATGGCCATCTCCACCAGCCCGAACAGCCCGAGCTGCCGGAACGTCACGGCCCACGGGAATAGGAAGATCGTCTCGATGTCGAAGATGATGAACAGCATGGCGATCACGTAGAACTTCACCGGGAATCGTTCCCGAGAAATGCGCTCCGGCACGATCCCGCACTCGTAGGGCGACAGCTTGGCCGGTGTCGGGCGGCGGGGCCGGAGCAGAGCCGATGCGGCAAGCGACGCCACGGCGAACGCGACCGCGAGACCCGCCAGGATGACGACGGGGAGGTACTGGCTCAGCATCCGGTTCCCCCCGGGCGGAGCGTAGAGG
>JBOGWB010000079.1:0-4667 GCA_050693035.1 Actinomycetota bacterium | reverse complement strand
GGGGAACGCACCGCCAAGTACAACCAGCTGCTTCGGATCGAGGAGGAGCTGGGGGAAACCGCCCGGTACGGCGGCGGACCGGGCGGGCCCCGGCGATGAGCTCCCGGGTCCAGTCCGTCCGCAGCCGCCCCCGAGCGGCCGCTCGCACGGTGCCCCGGCGGGGACATCGCCTGACCGGCCGGGCCGCCGTACTCATCGCCGTCGTTCTGGTGCTGGCCATGAGCCTGGTGGTTCCCCTGCGCGAGTACCTGGCGCAGCGGGCTCGTGTGGCCGAGCTGTCGGCTCGAGTCGACGCGCTGAGCGGAGCGAACGCCCGCCTCCAGCAGCGGGTCGTCCAGCTGCGGGATCCCGCCTATCTCGAGCGCCTGGCCAGGGAGTGCTTGGGGATGGTGAAGCCGGGGGAGATCGCCTTCGTCACGGTCCCCAAAGAGGGAGGGCGCTCCGCGCCGGGCCACCCCTGCTAAGGACGCCCCCACGGCTCCGGCGGGGTATGGTCCCGGATGGCCAACCGTAAATCGAGCGACGCGACGCGAAACCTTCGCCGGGAGGCCGATGCGCTCGACCGTCTCGCCCATCCGGTCATCGTGCGGGGTTCGGGGCCGTCCTCGACGGGCCCAGGCCTATCGTCATGGAGCATCTCGGAGGCCCCACCCTTCGTTCCCTGGTGAAGCGGGCCCGGCCCGTGTGGCCGGGCCTCCTGCCCTTCTGGTCACACCCCCGAACATCGCCAAAACCCGTTGACGCTCCAGCGACGTGCGTGGGATAGTGACGGCCTGTCGGGAAGGGTCGGGAGGCCCCCACTTGCGAAAGGAGATCTCATCGCAGACCTAGAGGTCGGTGCAGTCGTCGAAGGGAGCGTGCAGCGGATCACCCCCTATGGGGCTTTTCTACAGCTCGAAGACGGCAAGGTTGGACTGGTTCACATCTCCGAGATCGACCGGAACTACGTCCGGGACGTCAGGGAGCATCTCCGCGAGAACGATCGCGTCAAGGCAAAGATCGTCGCCATCAAGGCGGACGGGAAGATCGACCTCTCCATCAAAGCTCTGCAGGATCCCCCTCCCCAGCCGCTCAGGCGGGGTAAGGACCCCGAGTTCGAGCAGAAGCTGAAGCGCTTCATGCGCCAGAGCGAGGAGCGGCTGGTGGACTTCCGGCGCCATCAGGACCACAAGCGCCGCTAGCCGTACCGGCGGCGGTCGGGTGGCCGAGCTTCGCGGATCGGATCTCGCACAGGTCAAAGCTCAACTAGGCCGGACAACACTCGCGTCTTTCACCGTCGTGGCCCGGTGCCCACCGGGACATCCATTGGTCATCCAGAATCATCCGCTCGACCGCGACGGGAACCCCTTCCCCACGCTCTACTGGCTCACCTGTCCCCGGGCCGTCAAGGCCGTCTCCCGGCTGGAGTCCGAGGGCTGGATCCAGCGGCTCGCCGAACGACCCGACATCCAGGCCACCCTGGCGGAAGTCCATCGGGAGTACGCGGCGGAGCGGGGGAAGTCTCTCCCAGGAGCGGAGAGCTGGGGCGGGGTGGGCGGAACCCGGTCCAGCATCAAGTGCCTCCATGCCCACTACGCGCACCGCCTCGCGGGCGGCGACGACGTCGTCGGCGCCTGGGTGGCGCGCCGGGTCGAGCCCGTCCACCCGGAGGCCTCCGGCGAGGCCGTCGCGGGCATCGACGTTGGCACGAACTCCGTTCGCCTGTTGGTGGCTCTGCCGGGGGAGGAGGATCTGGTCGAGCTGGCTCGGGACATGGTCATCACGCGACTGGGACAGGGGGTGGATCGCGCCAGGAAGCTCGATCCCGAGGCGCTTCGACGAACGCTCGACGTGCTGGAGAGGTACGTCCGCCGAGCCCGAGCGCTCGGTGCGGCCCGGGTGCGGGTCGCCGCCACCAGCGCCGTTCGCGATGCCTCCAACCGCGAGGAGCTCTTCGACCTGATGACCGCCCTCGCAGGCTCGCCGCCGGAGGTCCTGACCGGAGAGCACGAAGCTTCCCTCTCCTTCCTCGCGGCAACGCGGGGGCTCGACCGTCCGGAACCGTTCCTGGTGTTCGACATCGGAGGGGGAAGCACCGAGCTGGTCCTGGGAACCGAGCGACCGGAGGCGGCGGTGTCCGTCGATACCGGAAGCGTGCGGATCACCGAGCGGGTGGGACCATCCGATCCGCCGACCGCGGAGGAGCTCCGGGCCATGAGTAAGCTCTCCGCGGAAGCCCTCGGTGGGGCGGAGCGGGCCGTTCCGCCCGGCAGGGCAGCTACGCTGGTCGGCGTGGCCGGGACGACCACGACGGTCCAGGCGATCGCCCTCGGCCTCGAGTTCTACGATCCCGAGGCGATCCACCGAACGGTTCTCTCGCTCCCCGAAGCCGAGCGAGTCGCCGCGGACCTCGCCAGGATGACCGTGGCGGAGCGAGCGGCTCTTCCGGTCATGGCGGCAGGGCGCGAGGACGTCATTGTGGCGGGGGCGCTGATCCTCTTGGACATCCTCCGACGCTGGGGCTTCCAGGAGTGCCTGGTCTCCGAGCGTGACCTCCTCGACGGCCTGGTGCTCGAGATGCTCGCGGAAGACGGGTTTCCGCTACCCTAACCGGCCGATGGGGAATCAGCGGACGAGACGTCGGCAGCTCCACCGGCTCGCCGAACGGCGGATGGCCGAGCGGCGGCGTCGCAGGCAGCGTAGGGTGGCCATCGTGCTCGTGCTCGGGCTCCTGGGGCTGTTCGGAGTGGGATCCGCGGCGGCTATATTCCTGCGGCGCGGTCCCGACACGGGACCGCCGCCCTCAGCAAGTCCGTCACCATCGGCGAGCCCCACGGCTGAAGCCGTGGCGTGCGGCGGAGAACGCCCCGCCGCCGCAGACCGAACAAAGCCCATGTTCGACGAGCTCCCGGAGATGCAGATCGACCGCCAGCGTTCGTACCGGGCCATCGTCCAGACATCGTGCGGAACGATCGAGGTGGAACTGTTCGCCGACCGAACCCCCATCACGGTGAACAACTTCGTGTTCCTGGCACGGGAGAAGTTCTACGACGGGCTCATCTTCCATCGCGTGATCGCCGGGTTCATGAACCAGGCAGGGGATCCGAAGGGCGACGGAACCGGTGGTCCCGGTTATCAGTTCAAGGACGAGATCGTCGAGTCGCTGCAGTTCGACCGGCCCGGGCTGCTGGCGATGGCGAACTCCGGCCCGTTCACCGGTACGAACGGCAGCCAGTTCTTCATCACCGTGGAACCTGCCACGCACCTCAAGCCGCCCGACGCAACGCACACGATTTTCGGCCGGGTGACCGATGGGATGGATGTCGTCCGGGAGATCAACAGCGTCTCCACCACCGGGCCGCCCACCGACCGTCCGCTCGAGACGGTGTACATCGAGCGGGTGCGGATCATCGAGGGGGAGTAGGCTCAGTCGACCATGCCCACCGCCAGGAAACGCCCGCTACGCCGAGCAAGGGCGAAGGCCTCCGAGCGAAAGCCGCGAAAGTCGGCCGCTTCCCCGGCAGCCGCGGAACCCACGTACGCGTACTTCCCGGTGTTTCGGAGGACCACCGCGGTCGGACGGATGCCGGGTGCGGAGATCGAGGAGGCCATCTACGAGTGGGAGGTCCGGTTCAAGGAGTTCGCCGAACGGGTCACGGTGCGGGGTTTCTACTCTGCGACGGGGTTCCGCCCGGACACCGACCTCATGATGTGGTGGGTGGCGAAGAGCCCGGACGACCTCCAGACATTGCTCATCGACATCCGGCGGACGGCACTGGGCCGGCGACTCGAGCAGACCTGGGCGTTCACCGGAGTTCACCGACCCGCGGAGTTCAATCCCCAGCACGTCCCGGCGTTCCTGCGAGACGAGGCGCCTCGCAAATACCTCTGCGTCTACCCGTTCGTCCGCACCGCCGACTGGTACCTGATGCAGCCCCAGCAGCGCGCGGAGCTGCTGCGCCTCCACGGCGAGATCGGGCGTGAGTTCCCCGACGTCCTGCCCAATACGACGAGCGCGTTCGGGCTGGGGGACTGGGAGTGGATCCTGGCGTTCGAGGCCGAGGAGCTCCACCGCATCGTCGACTGCATCCGGAGGCTCCGCGGGGCCGAGGCCCGCCGATACACCAAGGAGGAAGTTCCCTTCGTCGTGGCGATCCGCAAGGAGCTCTCCGAGGCGGTCCGCGAGCTGGCCTGACCGACCAGCGTTAGCCGGTTTCCGGACAGCCGACCACGTGCCGGTAGCCGACGGAGGCGTCCAGACGGTCGCCGCGGTGGCCGCTGCCGCAGGGACAGGGCGAGCCGGGCCGCCACACGCCGGCCCCCTCGCAGTCGGGACAGATCACGATGGCGCACCGGTCGTCCCCCGTCCCTCCCTCCCCCTTGCAGGTCGGGCAGACGGGGAGCTCCGAGGGGTGGTCGACCGGCTCGAACGCGGCGTCCGTTTGGCTCACGGCGGTACAGCCTAGTCGGAGTGGCGGTCGTCGTCCGGCCCGGAGCCTCCTACAATCGGTGCGCCCGGGTGGCGGAATGTAGACGCGTGGCCCTTAAAAGGCCAGGCCCCTTTGGGGCGTGTGGGTTCGAATCCCACCCCGGGCACGGGACTAGGCTTCTGACGTGCGAAAACGCTATTTCGAGCAAGCGCCCTCTGCCAGAGTTGCCTGAACCGGTCTCCTGGCCTGCGCAAAGAG
>JBOGWB010000078.1:0-2993 GCA_050693035.1 Actinomycetota bacterium | reverse complement strand
TGTCAGGGACGCGGCGGAAGAGCTGGGCTGAGCGTCCCCGCGCCTACCTGGCGATGGTCAGCCAGAGCACCACGAAGACCGCCACCACCATCCCCACGAAGAGGATGAAGGAGAGCCCCCCTTCCTCGATGGCCGCGATCACCGTGTACACGTCCATGGCGCTCCTCTAGGCCGGGCCCAGCCACGGTTTCTGCTCGCCGCCGGTCAGGATCTCCTTGCGCCGCCGCTCCGCGAGATCGAGGAACGGCAGATGCACGGCCAACCCGATCACCGACGCCGCCAGGAACAGGAACGAGGGCAGGGCGACGAATCCGGGATCCTTGTATCCCACCACCAGGACGACCGGCCCGCCGGTCTCCGCGAACGCCCGGCCCACCGCGTACTGCGTCCCATCGATGGTGGTAAACCGGAGGTCCTCGACCTCGAACACATCGGGCTCGACCCTGTCCTGGATGCCGGCCTGCCCGAGCTGGCGGTTGGCCTGTGTCGCCAGGAACTCCTGGAACGCCAGGGTCGCCGGCTCGACCTCGGGAGTGAGGGACCTGCCCGGCTCCCTCCACGGTCCTCGGGGATACTCCTGCACCGGCACCTGTTCCGAGGAGAGTGTCGGCCCCTGGGCGACTACCACCCAGGCGGGGGCTTCGCCTCGAGGACCGCGGAACGGGGGGGTGCTGCCCGGGACGCCGAAGACCCATATCACCGACAGGATCAGCATGAAGCCGAACAGGGAGGTGGCCCCTACCAGGTAACCCATCCGAGGACCGAACACCGCCGCCAGGAGCAGGAACACGCTCCCGAAGAACAGGACGGCCGCCGCGAGCACCGTCAGAGCCCCCTCCACGGTCACCCTGCTGATCGCGACGATCTCCATCGCTCTATCCGGTCGGGCTCGGGGACGGGGACTCGGCGGGTGACTCCTCCGCGCCCGGCGAGGCGTCACCTTCCGTGGGACTGGGCGAGGCGTCCGCCTCTGGGGACGCCGCGGCGGCGGCGGCGGCGGCGGCGGGATTCGTGCACACATTCTGATCGTCGGGGACGCCCTGCTGGATCGACACCAGGTAACGGATCAGATCCTCGATCTGTTGGTCGTTCATCGGGCCGGCGAACTGCACGCTCCACGAGGGCATGGGGGTCCCCTCCCGTCCCTGCATGATCGTGTTGCGGATGTCGTCGATGCTCTTGATCTGCGGATGGCCCGTGTTCGGGCCCCCGCACACGTTCCTGAGCGGGGGGACCGGGAAGTTCGGGACGAACTCTCCGGTCGCGGTGGTGAACCGCGTGGTGCCCCCTTCAGCGTTCAACCCGTGGCAGGTGGCGCAACCGTACCCGGTGGGGTTCTCCTCGCTCGAGGGCAGGAACCAGCGATGTCCCCGTTCGACTCCCCGGTTGACCAGGTCCTGCTCGTCGGCGACGTTCTGGCTCGGCTCCCGGAGCCACAGGACCGGCAGCCACGCCGAGAAGAACAGCACGAACAGCACGTTCCAGCCCAGCAGCCGCTCGAACATGCTCCGCTCGAGGACCTCGTCGGAGGGCCCGGGCCGCATCCCCGCCGGGATCTCCGGGGGTCGCTCGGGCCGCCGGCGGAGCATGATCCACAGCATCCCGCCGAAGAAGGCCAGAAGGGCCAGCCCGGCGACCCCGAGTCCCAAGACGAGCGGGAGCGACACCGGGTCACTCCCCTCCGATGGTCACGCAGAACGGGCCTTCGGCGGTCGGCTGGACGGTGACCGTTCCCCGCGAAGGCCCTTCGAGCCGCTGGCTTGTGTCCACCTTGACGATGCCGTCCTCGACGGTCACGGGGAAGCGGTCGAGGCCGCGGGGAGCCGGACCGTCCCGGTACTCGCCCGCCCGGTTGTACTTCGACCCGTGACAGGGGCACTCGAACCACTGGCTCTGCTCGCAGAACGGGACCCGGCACCCCAGGTGGACGCACTTCTGGTAGAGGGCCACGAGCCCCTCTGCGGCGCCGTAGTCCTCGGTGTTCTCGCCGTCGTACTCCACGATGTAGAAGCGGCCGGCCCCGTAGTAGAAGGGCTGGCGGTCGGCCTGGATCTGCTCCTTGACGGATTGCGGGGACGCTCCGAGGTCGATCGTGCCGCCGAAGCCACCTCGCAGGTTGGGCCAGACGAACGCCAGGGTGGCGGCCCCGAACTCCGCCGTGAACAGCCCCACCGAGGCGAGGAGCGACTGCCGGAAGAACTCCCGGCGGGATACCGGCCGGGGTGCCGGCCGCTCCGCCCGGCCCTCCTCGCGGCGCTCGGGGAGCGCCCCCGCGGCCGCCGCCCGGAACGTGGCCGCCGAGCGTCGGGCCCGGAACAGCGACGCCAGGAGCAGCACGGAGAACAGCCCGAACAGCCCGGCCACGATGAGGATGGCGAGCAGCTCTTGGGTCATAGGTCGAAGAACACGCAGGAGGGAAGGCCGCACTCCACCCAGGGCCACACGAAGTTCTGCCCGGGGCCCCGGAAGAACGCGCCGACGATGGTAAGGACGGCGAAGAACATCATCAGCAGCGTGAACAGGACGATGGCCAGCTTCCGGTCGCCGGGTTTCGTGCTGGGGTTCCGGTCCACGTAGGGCAGGACGAACAGGAACGCGAAGAACAGCGTGGGGACGAGCACGCCGGCGATCATGGGGTGGAAGTACGCCAGGAGCTCCTGGAGTGCCAGGAAGTACCACGGGGCCTTGGAGGGGTTCGGGGTGAGGTTGGCGTTGGCAAGCTCTCTGAGCGGCGCGTTCACGAACGTGGAGAACACGATCAAGGCGGCCGTCACGACGACGAGCGACAGCAGCTCCGAGGTGACCAGGTGGGGGAAGACGTTGATGCGGTCACCCTGCTCTCGCTCGACCCGCTGGACGCCCTCCGGGGGTACCAGCGCCAGCAGCCGGTGCTTCTCCGGCGCCCCCGGCTTGGGCGTCGGAGGCTTGCCCGTGGGAGGTGGGGCCGTGCGGATGGCGGCCGCGGGCGGGGCCGCCACGGCCACCTGCGCGGG
>JBOGWB010000077.1:0-4559 GCA_050693035.1 Actinomycetota bacterium | reverse complement strand
CGCCCGATGGGCCGGCCGCACTTGGGACAGTGGGGCTTCCCGATCCGCGCGTACAGGACCCGCAGGTAGTCGTAGATCTCGGTGATCGTTCCCACGGTCGACCGAGGATTCCGCGACCCCGACTTCTGGTCGATGGAGATGGCGGGCGACAGGCCCTCGATGAAGTCGACGTCGGGCTTCTCCATCTGGCCCAGGAACTGGCGGGCGTAGGCCGACAGCGACTCCACGTACCGGCGCTGGCCCTCCGCATAGATCGTGTCGAAGGCCAGCGACGACTTGCCGGAGCCGGACAGGCCCGTGAACACGATCAGCTTGCCTCGGGGAAGCTCCAGATGGAGGTTCTTCAGGTTGTGCTCACGGGCGCCGTGGATGACGAGCCGGTCGGTGCCCACGGGGGCCATTGTACCGAGGGGCGTCAGGGGGCTCGGGGCTCCCTCGGTCCCCCGGCCCCATCCCCTCGCCCGTCCCCGGGAGCCCCTCGCCCTTTATGCTTCTCCCTTATGGAGCGGGATCTGCGGGAGACGGCGCTCTACAAGGAGATCGAGGAGCACTTCCGGAAAGCCCTTGGCCCGGCGTTCGGCCAGATCTCCGGGGGCTCGGACCCCCAGCCTTCGCCGGACGGCCGGCTGGTGGCGTTCACCGGAACCCGGCTGGAGAAGCTCGAGGGTGCTGCCCAGCCGCGGGTGTGCCTGGTCGACGTGGAGGAACGGCGGATCGATCAGATCACCAACGGGCCCAACGGAGATCTCATGCCCCGGTGGTCGCCCGACGGCCGGCGCCTCGCCTTCCTCTCGGACCGGGAGCGCAAAGGCCTCTCCCAGCTCTATCTCCTGGAGGTGGATCGGGTCGGGGAAGCCAGGCCGGGACCGGTGGTGGAGGGGACGGTGGAGTACCTCGACTGGTCCCCGGACGGGAGTCGGATCCTCCTGGGCTCGGTAGGCTTCGGCGCCGACAGAGGCGTGATCCAGGGTTCGGGGATCGTCGAGGCCGAGGACGAGGACCGGCCTTCCTGGCTTCCCGTGGCCCAGAGTCCCGACGACGCGGGCCGATGGCGCCGACTGCACGTGATCAACGTGGAGTCCGGGGAGGCGGCTCCGGCATCGCGAGACGGCCTCAACGTGTGGGAAGCGGTGTGGTGCGGTCCGGACGCCATCGCCGCGGTCGTTTCCGAGAGCCCAGAGGAGAACGAGTGGTTCGGGGCCGTTGTGGCGCTCCTGGACCCCGCCACGGGCAGGGAGCGGATCGTGTACCGGAGCGGTCGCGGCGACCGTCAGGTCGGATTCCCCTCCGCTTCTCCGAGCGGGCGCCGCCTCGCCGTGGTTCAGGCCGTGGCCAGCGACCGCGGCTACCTCGCGGGCGAGGTGGTGTTGATCGATCCGGCGACGGGAGAAGCGACCATCGCTGACTCCCTGAGGGCGGACGTGACGCACGTTGCCTGGCGGGACGAGGAGAGGTTGTTCTTCGTCGGTCAACGCGGTCTCGAGACGGTTGCCGGCGAGATTGACGCTGGACGGCTGGAGGCGCGGGAGCTGTGGGCCGGGACCGAGTCGCTGGGCTCCCGGGACCCCCAGGGAAGTCCGCTCGGAGAGGACGGCTTCGCAGCGTTCCTTGAGTCGTACGAGCGGCCTCCCGAATTGGCGGTGTTTCGGGAGGGGAAGCCGCAGACCGTGTCGTCGTTCGCGCACGAGGGGAGTCGATATCTCTCCGAGGTGGCGGGGCGGCTCGAGCAAGTGTCGTGGATCGCGCCGGACGGGATGGACATCCACGGTCTCCTGGCCGTCCCCGAAGGCCCGGGGCCCCATCCCCTGGTGGCCTTCGTCCACGGGGGTCCGATCGGCCGCTACCAGGATCACTGGGGCATGGGATACGCCTTCACACCTCTCCTCGTGTCCAGGGGGTACGCCGTGCTCCACCCCAACCCCCGCGGAAGCACGGGTCGAGGGCAGGAGTTCGCGGAGCTGGTGGTGGGCGACATGGGCGGCGGGGACGCTGCAGATGTCCTGGCGGGTGTGGACGCGCTCGTCGAGCGCGGCGTCGCGGACACGGAGCGTGTGGGAGTACTGGGGGGTTCCTACGGCGGGTTCATGGCCGCCTGGCTGCCCACGCAGAGCGACCGGTTCGCCGCGTCGGTATCGCTCTCCCCCGTCACCAACTGGTACAGCGAGCACTGGGACAGCAACATCGGCCGGTGGGACCGGGAGTTCCTCCGGGGCGAGCCCACCACCCCCGGCGGCCCGTACTTCGAGCGGAGCCCGGTGATGCTGGCATCCCGGGTCCGCACCCCAATGCTGCTGACCGCAGGGCTCATCGATCGGTGCACCCCTCCCGGCCAGGCGTGGGAGATGTACCGGGCGCTTCAGGAGCACGGGGTTCCGGCGGAGATCGCCGTCTATCCCGAGGAAGGGCACGGCGTCCGGACGTATCCCGCGTTCATCGACTGGTGCACCCGGGTGGTCGGCTGGTTCGAGCGCTGGATGCCCGCCCGGGGAGCGCGAGGCTCCGACTAGCCGAGCGTCGCGGACTGCCGGTGCGATTCGCGGCGGTGGGTCCACTCGGCCAGGGATACGAAGACGAGGCCACCGAGCAGCGCCACCGTGCCCCAGGTCGAGCCGACGCTTCCCGGGTAGGCGGGGAACACGATCGAGGCCAGCCCGAGCACCGCCGCGGCGAGCCCGGCGCTCCAGGCGGGGATCCGCCACCCGGGTGTCCGCAGCGCAGCCTGCGCGGCGACCAGCCAGATCGACAGCGCCAGCGCGGCCATGGTTGACCAGTGGCGCTCCGCGACGTGTGTATCCGACGGGATGCCGGTGCGCTGGAGCTCGGCCATGTCCAGGGCGTACATGGTCAGCGGGACGGCGGCGGCGATCGCCAGGATCAGGAGGGGAAGGCTGGGGCCCGCCACCCTGCGGACCAGTCCGTCTCGAGCGGGGTGCAGCCACCCAAGGATGGCCGTGAGGACCGCCAAGCCCAGAGAGAACAGAAGGGTGAATCCGTCCGCGGCCAGCGCTGCGGCCACGACGAACCCGACCAGCGCCAGGGCGGCCTGCTGGAAGCCGGCGATCCGTCGCTCCGGCGCTTGCAGCTGCGAGAGGTATCCCACCGCCAGAAGGATGCCCGCCCAGGCTCCGTAGCCCAGGTCGTGGACCCGGTGAGTCAGGCGGTCCCCGCTTTCGAACCAACCCAGGACCAGGCTCGGCCACCCGAAAAGCGGCAGGGCGAAGGCAACGCCGAGCAGGCCGGCCAGGATCAGGAAGACGATTCTCCGTCGGCGCGGTGCGGTCTCCGGGTGGGCCACGGCGGGCACCCTATCAGCTGGACGGTTTGCCCACGAGCGCGGGGTGCTCAGTGCGCCCCCCAGCGAACCCGCCCGGTCCGAATCACCAGCCGGACGTCCCCGAGAGCGCGCAAGTCCTCCAGCGGGTTCCCGGCCAGCGCAACGAGATCACCGGGAGCGCCGTCACGCAGCCGCCAGCCGATCATGGTGGTGAGCACGGCCTCGGGAGTCAGCCCCGTGCTCGCCAGGAGTGCCGCTTCTCGAATGTGGACGCCCGGTGGGATCGGTCCGTTTCCCAGGTCGGTCCCGTACCGGACCCGCCCGCCGGCGCGAGCGAACCGCCCGAGGTTGTCCAGTGCCACGTCCAGCTGCGCGGTTCGTCGTCCGTACGACTGGATGTCCAGCGTGGAGACGATCGTCAGGCGGCGGGCGATGGCCGACACCAGCTCGTCCGACAACCGCTCCGTCCAGGGCGCGTGCGCGAACTCGTCCACGCCCGAGCCGAGCGCGCGCTCCGCCTGGCCCTCCCCCTGCACGTGGGCCGTCACTCGCAGATCGTGCGCATGGGCCGCATCGCACACCTGCACCAGCTCGGCGTCGGAGAGGGTCGGGCCGGCGTCACCATTGAGGGCAACCTTGATCGCCACGGGGTCCATCGTGGCGATGCGATCCACCACCGCCGCGGCTTCCTCGGGGCCCTGGACCTCGATCCAACCACCCGGAGGGCACCACCCGGCCTGGCTCGGGTAGCCGCCGACCGCGGTGATGAACGGTCCCACCGCGCCGACGGCCGGACCGTCGAAGTCGGTGGCCTGCGAGATATCGCACAGGGGGAAGATCTCGTCCGGGGCCCAGCCGAGGTCGCGAACGGACGTCACGCCACCCGCGAGCACCGCCGCCGGATCGGACAACCGGATGTGCACGTGGTGGTCGACGACCCCCGGCATCAGGAACCAGTCACCGGCGGCCTCGTCATCCGCGTCCGGGGCGCCGGCGGCGGGGCCCGCGTAGGTGACCCGGGACCCGCGGACGATCACGGCCGGATCCTCGATCACCCGGCCCGGGCCGAGCCAGGCCACGGCCCCCTGGACCAGGAGCGATCTAGCCGACCCCCGCCTCCTTCAGGGCCCGGAGCTCCTTGCGGAGCTCGTGGATCTCATCTCGCAGTCGCGCCGCATACTCGAACCTGAGGTCCTTGGCGGCCTCGTGCATCTCCTCCTCCAGGGTCTGGATCAGCCGGCCGAGCTCCTCCCGCGGGAGCTCCGGGTGCTCGCGGGGCCGACGA
>JBOGWB010000076.1:0-130613 GCA_050693035.1 Actinomycetota bacterium | reverse complement strand
CCACCAAGGCCATCACCAAGGGGATGGCCATCGCCACCGCGGTCATCGCCGCCACGTCGCTGTTCGGGTCGTTCCGGGAGATCATCATCGAGGCCCTTGGTCTGAATCCGTTGGACTTCCCAGGGATCCGGGTGGACTCGCCCGCCGTGCTGGTGGGGCTCCTCATCGGAGGAGCCGTTCCCTTCCTTTTCTCTTCCCTGGCCATCCGTGCTGTGGGGCGGGCCGCGGCGCGGGTGGTGATCGAGGTCCGGAACCAGTTCCGGGACCATCCCGGGATCATGAACGGAACCGAGAAGCCCGACTACGGCAAGGTGGTGGACATCTGCACCCGAACGTCGCTCCGGGAGCTGACCACTCCGGGGCTGCTGGCTGTGCTCACTCCGATCATCGTCGGGTTCACCCTGGAATGGGAGGCCCTGGGGGCGTATCTGGCGGGGGCCATCCTCACCGGACAGCTCCTCGCGGTGATGCTGTCGAACTCCGGAGGCGCCTGGGACAACGCCAAGAAGCTCATCGAGGAGGGGCTGTACGGGGGGAAGGGCTCCGAGCCGCACAAGGCCACGGTCATCGGGGATACCGTGGGCGACCCGTTCAAGGACACGGCGGGCCCTGCGCTGAACCCTCTGATCAAGGTGATGAACCTCGTGGCGTTGCTCCTGGCCCCGCTCGTGGTGGCCTATGCCGAGAGCGTGACGACCCGCGTGGTCGTGTCCGCGATCTCCTTCGTCATCCTGGCCGCGGCCATCTGGTACTCGAAGCGGCTCAAGGCGGACGACCTCGTGGAGGAAGCTCCACCTCCCGATACCGCGGTGGGGGACACGCCCGGCAAGGCCGGGAGCGGCAAGTCCCGGCGGGCCACCGGGGCCCGGACGGCGAGCTAGGCCCGGCATGTCCGCCCTCGGGCGGTTGTTCCAGCGGCTGTCGCGGAGCGACGAGGAGATACTTCGGGACGAGATCCGCCAGTGGGCGGAGTCGGTTCCAGGGACGATTCGGATCAACGAGTGTCCTCGACGCCGCCCGGTTCGCGTCTGCGGAGTGGTCCGCCGGCTGACCCTCCGGCCCCAGGCTGGCTCTCATTCCCTCGAGGCGGTGATCTACGACGGCACCGGCGAGCTCACCGCGGTGTGGACCGGGCGGGACCACATCCCCGGGCTGACCATCGGGACTCAGCTGATCCTGGAAGGAGTGATCAGCGTGGAGCGTGGATCCCTTCGCATGGTGAACCCCGCGTTCGAGTTCGCCTGAGAACCAGGAAGAGAGAAAAGGAGTTCGCATGATTCGGGTCCGCCGCGACCAAGACATCTACCGAGCGGACGGAGGTTGGTTCCGGGCCAGATGGCACTTCTCCTTCGACCGTTACTACGACCCCGAGAACATGGGGTTCGGGCGGCATCTTCGGGTCTTCAACGACGATCGCCTGGCACCGGGGGCCGTGTGGCCGATGCACCCGCACCGGGATATCGAGGGCATCACGTACGTCGTCGAGGGTGAGTTCGAGCATGCCGACAGTATCGGCGAGGACGGCGTCCTTCCGGCAGGCTCGGTCCAGCGGATGACGCTGGGCTCGGGAGCCGAGCACTCCGAACGGAACCACCGGGCCGATATCCCGATGCGATTCATCCAGATGTGGATCCTCCCGGCGCAGCGAGGCCTGCCTCCTTCGGTGGAGCAGCGTGTGTTCACCGAGGCCGATCGAACCGATCGGCTGTTGGAAGTGGTTGGCCCGACCGGAGGTGAGCCGAGTGGCGGGCCCGTCAAGGTGCACCAGGACGCGAGGGTGCTGGTGTCCCGGATGAGCGCCGGGACGAGCCTCCTGAGAGAAGTGCCCGAGGGATTCGGGTGGTACCTCTACTGCGTCGAGGGCGACGTATCGGTGAACGGTGAACGGCTCGCGACCGGGGACGCGGCCAAGATCGCGGAAGAGGACCGGCTCCGGCTAGAGGCCGGCGGCAGCACCGAGCTCATCGCGGTCGAGGTACTGGTCTGACCGCCCGACTCACGAGGACCCCGTCGCCTCGGTGGGGCCGACGAGCGCTTGACGGAGGATGTCCTCCACCTCCGGTGTGGCGATGGCCAGGATCTCGTCGCCCACAGTGATCTGCGTCTCCGGCTGCGGGATGACCACGTGCCCTTCGCGCAGGATGGCCACGATGGCGGAGTCTTGCGGGAGACGCAGCTCGTACAGCGGTCGGCCGGCGATGGGGGCATCCTCGTCCACGGTTACCTCGACCAGGGCCACCTGACCGCCCTCCAGCTTGAACAGGCGGACCAGGTCACCGCTGGTGACCGCCTCCTCGACCAGCGACGTGAGGATGTGCGGCGGGCTCATCGGGACGTCCACACCCCACTGGTCGGTGAACAGCCACTCGTTCTTCGGGTGGTTCACCCGCGCGATCACCCTGGGAACGCCGTACTCCTGCTTCGCCAGGAGGGAGGTCACCAGGTTGTCCTCGTCGTCGCCGGTGGCCGCCACCATGACGTCGGTAGTGCCGAGATCCGCCTTGTCCAGGACCCAGGGCTCGCAAGCGTCCCCGAGCAGGAAGTTGATTCCCGGGGGAGCGTCGCCGCGGGCGCGCTCCAGGACGTCGGGTTCCTGTTCGATCACCGTGACCTCGTGCCGCCGCTCGTGGAGGTCGGTAGCCAGGTGCCGTCCCACGTTCCCCGCGCCCGAGATGACGACCCTCATCCCTTCGCTGCCCCCCTGGACCCCCTGGACCCCCTCATTCGGCCACCGGTTCCATCAGCACGTCGAACTTCTCCTGGGCGTCCCGGTGAACCACGAAGTGGGCCACGTCGCCCTCCTTGAACGTCGACCCGGGAACGGGGATGAAGCCGCTCCCGCCCCGGTCCACGCCGATCAGCTCCACCTCGCCCTCCGACTCCACGCTCTCGACCTTCTTCCCCACCAGGTGCTGGGGGATGTCGACCTGGAGGTGGAGGAGGCTTCCTCCGGCCATGGTGTCGAGGATCTCCTCCCTTTCGTGGAACAGGAGGAACTGGATCTGCTTGGCGGCCCACCGGACCGTGGCCACGGTGGGGATGTTGAGACGCTCGTAGATATCGGCCCGGCGGGGGTCGTAGATCCGGGCGATCACCTTGCCCACCCCGAAATGCTCCCGGGCGATGCGCGCCGACACGATGTTGGAGTTGTCTCCGTTCGAGACGGCGATGAACGCGTCGGCCTCCTGGATGCCGGCCTTCCCCAGGATCTCGCGGTCGAATCCCACGCCGACGAAGGTCTGGGCGTGGAAGTCGGGGGGGAGGCGGTCGAAGGCCTCCTTTCTCTTATCGATGACGGCCACGGAGTGCCCAGCCCGGGAGAGCTGGACGGTCAGCTCGGCGCCAACCCGGCCGCAGCCCATGATGATGTAGTGCATCTCGGTCCCAAAGGGTAACTCTCCCGGATGCTCAAGGCTACGGGAAGCCACTGACCCACGGGGAGCCCCTAGAATCCCGTCCGATGGCCACGGCGGCGACCCGCGTGAAGCGCCTCCTGGTCGGGCGGGCCCTGGCTTCGGCGAAGCTCGAGCACCAGCTCCTGCCGAAGTCCCTGGCCCTCCCGGTCTTCTCCTCCGACCCGCTCTCCTCCGTCGCCTACGCCACCGAGGAGATGATGCTGGTCCTCTTGCTGGCCGGCGCGGCCGCACTCTCCCTGATGGTCCCCGTCGCCGCCGTTATCGCGGTGGTCCTCCTCATCGTGGTGACCTCGTATCGTCAGACCGTCCGCGCCTACCCCAGGGGTGGGGGCTCCTACATCGTTGCCCGCGAGAACCTCGGAACCATCCCGGGGCTGACGGCCGCGTCGGCCATCCTCACGGGATACGTGGTCACGGCCTCGGTGAGCGTCACGGCCGGCGCGGTCGCGGTGACCTCGGCGCTGCCGGGCCTCCTCCCGTACAAGGTGCCCATCGCCATCGGGTTCATCGTCGTGATCGCCCTGGCCAACCTCCGTGGGGCCAAGGAGTCGGGGATCGTGTTCGCCGTTCCCACGTACGGGTTCGTGGCCACCATCTACGTCCTCCTGCTGTTCGGCTTGGTCGAATGCCTCGACGGCTGTCCCAAGGCGGCCACGGCGGACCTCCACCTGGAGCCGCAGATGGCCCTGACTGCATTCCTCATCCTCCGCGCCTTCACCTCCGGCTCGGCGGCCCTGACAGGAGTGGAAGCGATCGCCGATGGGGTGCAGGCGTTCCGCCGCCCGCAGGCCCGAAACGCCGCCACGACCCTGGGAATCATGGCCGTCATGTCGATCACCATGTTCCTCGGGATCACCATCCTCGCCGACGCCTTCGACGTGAAGGTGAGCGACGAGCTCGTGTCCGCGAAGTCGGTCCTCGCCCAGGTCGGAGAGACGGCATTCGGGCGTGGCCCGATGTTTTTCGTCCTGCAGTTGTTCACCGCGGCGATCCTGGTGGTGGCGGCGAACACCGCCTACCAGGATTTCCCGCGGCTCTCCGCGATCCTAGCCCGGGATCGATTCCTCCCCGGCCAGTTCAAGAACCGAGGCGACCGGCTGGTCTTCTCCAACGGCATCATCGTTCTCTCCGTTGTGGCGGGACTCCTGGTGTGGATGTTCAGGGGAGAGCTGACTCGCCTGATCGCCCTCTACCTGGTCGGTGTGTTCACCGCGTTCACCTTTTCCCAGGCGGGGATGGTCCGGCGGTGGATCCGGCTGAAGGAGCACCGTTGGAGGTGGAACGCTTTCATCAACGGCATCGGAGCGACCACCACCGGCGTCGTGCTGCTCGTGGTGGTTCTGACGAAGTTCCGCGAGGGCGCCTGGATGATCATCGTGGCCCTGCCGATCATGGTCGCGCTCCTGTTGGGCGTGTATCGCCACTACAACCGGGTGCACAGCCAGCTGCGGGCTCGACACCTGACGCTGGACATGGAGCCGGAGAACACGGTGATCGTGCTGGTGGCGGACCTGGGACCGGCGACCGCGGAGGCAGTGTCGTGGCTGCGGGCGATCCGCCCTGAGCGAGTCCTCCCGCTCTACATCGGCGATGCGTCGGTGGCCGAGGTGGAATCGAAGTGGGCCGACATGGCGCCACGCCTCGGAAGCCTCCATCGCCTCGAGCTGTCGAACGGGAGGCTGGTCCGCACGTTGCGGCGATACGTGAGGGATCTCCCTCGTGGAACGGACGACTTCGTCACGGTCGTCGTCCCGGAAACCATTCGGAGGAAGTCTGTCCTGTCCAACCTGTGGAACTGGGACGCGTTCCGGATAAAGGCCTCTCTCCTCTTCGAACGGGGGATCGTCGTCGTGGACATCCCCCTTCTCCCCGAGGAACGCGCGGAGGCGGAAGCGCACGCCCACCGGCCGTTGGAGCCCGAGCGGAACGTGTGCATCGTCCCCGTCTCGGCTGCGCACGACGTCACCGTCCGAGCGCTCGCGTATGCTCGTACGCTCGGCCCGGCCAAGCTGGAGGCGGTGTTCTTCGCCGGCGAACCGGAGGAGGCGGAGGAGATCCTCCAGGAATGGGCCTCGCGCCGACTCGACGTGCCACTTTCGATCATCGAGGCGCCGTTCCGCGACATCGGCCCGCCACTCCTGAGCGAGATCCGCCGCTACACGTCCCGAGAGGACACGGTGGCCACCGTGGTGTTGCCCGAGTTCGTGCCCCGCAAGTGGTGGCAACACTTCCTGCACAACCAGACCGCGCTCTTCATGAAGCGGCTGCTTCTGTTCGAACCCGACGTGGTAGCCGTGAGCGTTCCAACCCACCTCGACTAGGGGGGAGTCCGATGGATCGAGAGCAGGCGATGGCCCTGGTACGCGACAAGGCAGAGAAGGAGACCACGGTCCGTCATCTCGTGAGCGTCGAGGGCGTGATGCGGCGCCTGGCGCGCCATTTCGGCGAGGAGGAGGAGATCTGGGGCTTGGTGGGCCTGTTCCACGACCTCGACCAGGACCAGACCCACGACGATGCCGACCGTCACGCGTACCAAGCCGCCGAGTGGCTGCGAGAAGCGGACGTCGACGAGCGCGTGGTGAACGGCGTTCTGGCACATGCCCACGAGCAATACCGCACGGACCGGATGAGCCAGGCCATCGTCCATGCCGACGCCGTCGCGGGACTGCTCGTCGCGGCGGCACTGGTCCGGCCGGAGAAGGCTCGGGGGATGAAGGTCTCATCGGTGAAGAAGAAGCTGAAGGAGAAGGCGTTCGCGCCGGGAGTGAATCGTGAGGAGATCACGGAGGTGGAGGGGGGGCTGGGCGTGTCGCTCGAAGAGTTTATCGGCTTGGGGATCGAGGGGCTGCAGGAGGTTGCCGCGGAGATCGAGCTGGGCTAGGCGCGTTCTTGCTCGGAGCGCCGGGCACGGGCCCGTTTCCACACCCACCAGCCGATCACCACGGCGAGCCCCACGGCGATGGCGTAGCTGATGGGCGCCCCGTATCGCTCGACGAGATGCCACTGGTCGCCGAGGACGTAGCCTGCCGCGGTGAGCCCGTAGGTCCAGGGAAGGCATCCCAGGAACGTGTAGATCGTGAACCTCCAGAACGGCATCTCGGCCACGCCCGCGGGCAGGCTGATGAACGTCCGGACCACCGGCATGAGCCGGGAGAAGAAGGCAGCGGCCTCGCCGTGGTCGGCGAACCACGCCTCCGCACGGTCGAGATCGTGGGAGCGGATGAAGACGTACCGTCCCCACCGTTCGACCAGCGGACGACCACCATATCTGCCCAGCCAGTACGCGAGCCACGAGCCGAGGACGTTGGCCAGCGACCCGATCATCCCGGTCCAGAAGAAGTCCAGCCTCCCCCGGTTCACCAGGAAGCCCCCGAACACCATGGTGATCTCCGACGGGATGGGGATCAGAGCGGACTCCAGGACCATCAGGACGAACACGGCCAGGTACCCGTATGCCCCGATGACCTCGGTGATGAAGTGCTCAAGCCATTCGAACACGGGGACGACAGGGTATCAGGGGATCAGACCGACGAAGGAGGACGAAAGAAGAGGTATCTGGCCCCCTTGCTCGGGTTTGTCGGAAAGTGGGAATACCATGGCCGGCGTGATCGGTTGGTGCCGAGAGTCGTGGACACCATGTTGACAATGGACGCACAAGACAGATAGGAAGCGGAACTCGTGGCAAAGAATCTCGTCATCGTCGAGTCGCCGACCAAGGCGAAGACGCTCGAGCGGTACCTCGGCCGGGATTATTCGGTCCGGGCCTCGATGGGTCACGTCCGCGACCTGCCGAAGAGCAAGATCGGCGTGGCCACGGGGGGTGGCTTCGAGCCGCAGTACGAGGTGCCCGAAGAGAAGAAGAAGGCGGTGTCTGCACTCCAGTCGGCTGCCAAGAAGGCGGGCACGGTCTGGCTGGCCACCGACTTCGACCGCGAGGGCGAGGCCATCGCGTTCCACGTTGCGGAGCTCCTGAAGATCGATCCGCAGACCGCAAAGCGCGTCACGTTCACTGAGATCACCGAGGACGCCGTGAAGCGAGCCTTCCGCCACCCGCGCGCCATCGACCTCCATCTCGTCGAGGCGCAGCAGGCTCGGCGGATCCTCGACCGGCTCGTCGGCTACAACATCTCCCCTCTCCTGTGGAAGAAGATCCGGCCCGGTCTGTCCGCCGGCCGCGTCCAGTCCGTGGCCCTGCGGCTCATCGTCGACCGGGAGCGTGAGCGTGACGCCTTCCAGGAGCGGGAGTACTGGTCGGTCGACGCCCGGCTGGCTCCTGACGGCGACGAGCATGCCTTCACGGCCCGGCTGTTCCAGATCGGCGAGCAGAAGCTGGCCGCCAATCCGGACAAGAAGGGGACGGTGCTCCGCACCGAGGACGAGGCTCGCGAACACGCCACGGTCCTGGAGCGAGCTTCGTATCGGGTGGCCGAGGTCAGGAAGAAGGAGGCGCGCCGCCGTCCAGCCCCGCCGTTCACGACGTCCACCCTCCAGCAGGAGGCCGCTCGGAAGCTCGGCTTCAGCTCTCGAAAGACCATGACCATCGCCCAGCAGCTGTACGAGGGTGTGGAGCTCCCCGGGGAGGGCCAGGTCGGGCTCATCACGTACATGCGGACCGATTCGGTGCACATGGCCGAACCGGCCCTCCGTGAGTTGGCCGCTGTGGTGAAGGAGCAGTACGGGGCGCGGTACGCGCTGGACAAGCCGCGCCGGTACCGGAAGAAGTCGCCCCGGGCCCAAGAGGCGCACGAGGCCATCCGACCCACCAAGGCCGCGCGGCTCCCCGACGCCGTCGGAGCGCACCTCGGGCGGGACCAGGGCCGTCTGTATCGGCTGATCTGGCAGCGCGCGGTGGCGTCGCAGATGGCCGAAGCACTCTTCGACCAAGTGTCGGTGGATGTCGAGGCCGTCGCTCCGGACGCCGACCGCTACCTGCTGCGAGCCACCGGCCAGACGGTGAAGTTCGACGGGTTCCGCCGGGTGTACTTCGAGGGCCGTGACGACACGACGGACGAAGACACCGAGAGCCGCCTGCCCGAGCTCACCGTAGAGCAGGCGCTCCGACTGCTGGAAGTCCTTCCGGAACAGCACTTCACGCAGCCTCCTCCCCGGTACACGGAGGCGTCGCTGGTGAAGACGCTCGAGGAGTTGGGGATCGGCCGGCCGTCGACCTATGCGCCCACCATCTCCACGCTGGTCGAGCGGGAGTACGTCTTGCTCGAGGAGAAACGGTTCACTCCCACCGACGTGGGCTACGTCGTCACGGACCTCCTCGTCGAGTGGTTCCCGGAGATCGTGGACTACTCATTCACGGCCAAGATGGAGGAGGAGCTGGACGAGATCGCCGAGGGCCGCATGCGGTGGGCGGAGGTGCTCGACGAGTTCTACGGCCCCTTCGAGCGGCTCATGGAGAAGGCCCACGAGCAGATCGACAAGGCCGAGGTGACCTCCGAGCCCATCGACGAGCAGTGCCCGAAGTGCGAGCAGGGGAACCTGGTCAAGAAGCTCGGGCGCTACGGCCGGTTCATCTCCTGTAGCCGCTTCCCGGACTGCGACTACTCCCGCCCGCTGGAGGGTCAAGAACGCCCCGAGCCCGAGCCCACAGGTGAGGCCTGTCCCGAATGCGGGAAGCCACTCGTCAGCCGGGTGGGCCGGTACGGCCCGTTCGTGGGATGCTCCGGGTATCCGGATTGCAAGTACGTCAAGAAGCAGGAGCGGAAGACCGGGGTGAGCTGCCCGCAGTGCGGCGAGGGAGAGCTGGTGCAGAAGCGAACCCGGCGCGGCAACCGGGTCTTCTACGGATGCAACCGGTATCCCGAGTGCGACTTCACGGTGGGCCAGCGTCCGATCCCTGAGCCCTGTCCGGAGTGCGGCAGCTTGATGGTGTCCACGGCCAAAGGAACGAAGTGCACGTCGTGCGGAACCGTGCTCCCCTCGGAGAGTAAGGCGGAGGCCAAGGCCAGCGGTGGCTAGCGCGGCGGAGGAGATCGCCGCCCTCAGGGGAACCAAGCCCGCGACCCTCAGGAACCTTCTCCGCCTCCCGACGTTCTCTCGGCTCTTCCAGGCCATGGCCGTCACCTCCCTGGGGGACTGGGTGGGGTTCGTGGCCGTGGTGTCCCTGGTGACCCGGATGGGAGGCGGTCGGGCCGGCTACGCGGTGTCCGGCGTGATGCTCGCCCGGCTCCTGCCGGCGCTGCTGTTCGGTCCCTTCGCCGGTGTGTTGGTGGACCGGTTCGATCGCAAGCGACTGATGATCATCGCCGACGTCGGCCGGGGCGCCCTGTACGGGTCGATGCCCTTCCTCCAGAACCTCCCGGCGATCTTCGCGCTGTCGTTCGCCATCGAATGCCTCTCGCTGCTCTGGGCCCCATCCAAGGACGCGATCCTGCCGAACCTGGTGCCGCGCCGTCAGCTCCTGAACGCGAACACGCTGGGGCTCATCGCGTCGTACGGGACGCTCCCCCTCAGCGGAATCGTGTTCGCCGCGGTTGCGGGGCTCGGCTCGGCGCTCTCGGGCCGGATCCAGTACGTCCGGTTCCCCGGGGAGGCCCTGGCGCTCTGGCTCAACGCGTTCAGCTTCGTGTTCTCCGCCCTGATGATCTGGCGGCTCGACCTCCGCTCGATCGGCAGGAAGGCGAACGCGAAGGGACTCGAGCCAACCAGTGTCCTGTCCGACTTCAGGGAAGGGATCGGGTTCCTCCGAAACCACCCCTTCGCCCGGGCCATGACGATCGGCATCGTGTTCGGCTTCACGGGAGTGGGATCGGTGATCGCCGTGGGCCCGATCTTCGCCCGCCTTACCCTCGGCGCGGGCTCGGAGGGATGGGGCCTCCTGGTGACCGCGGTGGGCCTCGGTCTGGGGACGGGGATGCTCGCGGCCGGCCGGTTCGCGAAGGTGATCGAGCGGGAGACGCTCTTTCCGCTGGCCGTCGTGTTCGCCGCGGCCACCCTGGTGGTCCTGGCGGCGATGCCGAACATCGCCGCGGCCGCCCTGATGACCGTGGTCACCGGGCTGGGCGCCGGAGTCGCCTGGGTCACCGGCTATACGATCCTCCAGGAGAACGTGGCCGACCAGTTGCGAGGGCGCACCTTCGGGTCGCTGGCCATGCTGTCCCGGCTGGGGTTGTTCCTCTCTCTGGCCGGATTCCCAGCGCTCGCCGTGCTGCTCCCCGATTACAACCTGCGCCTGGGCGGACAGGTCCTCGACCTGTCCGGGACCCGGCTCGCGCTGTGGATCTCCGCCGGCATCGTCCTGGCCGGCGGGTTCCTCTCGCGGCGGGGGCTCAGGATCAGCCGGCTCACCCGTCCGCGACCGTTGACTCTCCGGCCGCGCCTCCGCAAGCTCGAGCGGCGCGGGGCGTTCATCGTCTTCGAGGGAGTGGAGGGGGCGGGCAAGGGGACGCAGATGAAGATGGCCCGGGAGTTCCTCGAGCAGCAGGGCTACGAGGTCCTGGTGACCCGGGAGCCCGGTGGCACCGAGCTGGGGGAACGGCTGCGTCACCTGCTTCTGGACAAGGACGTCGGGCCCATCGACGCCCGGGCGGAGGCGGTGCTGTTCGCGGCGAGCCGCGCGCAACACGTGTCCTCGGTGATCCGGCCGGCGCTGGAGGAAGGGAAGCTCGTCCTGTGCGACCGGTACATCGACTCCTCGGTGGCGTACCAGGCGGGGGGACGAGGACTCCCGGAGCAGGACGTCCTGGCGCTCAACGTGTGGGCGACGCAGGGCCTGTTCCCGGACCTGGTCATCCTGCTCCACGTCGAGCCGGTGGAAGGGTTGGCCCGAGTGGGTGAGGAACTGGACCGCATCGAGCTGGAGGGCTCCGCGTTCCTCGCCCGGGTCGCCGAGGCGTTCCTGCGCATCGCCGACGAGCATCCCGAGCGGTTCGTGGTCGTCGAGGCGGGTGACGCGCCCGACGTCGTGCAGAAGCGGGTGCGGGAGGAGCTGACGAAGTTCCTGAAGACCCAGGAGGAGGAGTGAGCGGAGAGGTGCCGGCCGAGGGGCGACCTGTGCCGGTGCTGCGCGCGGTTCCCGGTCAACCGGAGGCCGTCACGTTCCTCGAGCGGGCGGCGGAACGGCCGGCCCACGCGTACCTCTTCGCCGGTCCGGAGGGAGGAGGGAAGCAGCTGGCGGCCAGGGCCTTCGCCGCGGCCCTCCTGTGCGACCGGGGCGGATGCGGTGAGTGCCGGAACTGCAGGCTGTCACTCGAGGACCGGCATCCGAACGTGGCCGTGGTCGAGCCGGAGGGACGCGACATCCGCGTGGGCCATGGCGCCGACGAGTACGGCACCGCCCGGTGGCTGGTCGGCAGGGCCGCGCTGACTCCGCTCGAGCCCGGCCGGAAGGTGTTCCGCATCGAAGAGGCCGACCGGATGACGGAGGAGGCTGCCGACGTGCTCCTCAAGACCGTCGAGGAGCCCGCCGCGGACACGGTCTTCATCCTTTCCTCCGCCCGTCCGCACGAGCTGCCCGATACGATCCGGTCCCGGTGCCAGACGGTGACGTTCCGGCCCCTGGCCGAAGCGTTCGTGGTGGAGACGCTGGTGGCCGAGGGGATCGACGAGCGTCGGGCCCGCCTCACCGCCCGCCTGGCCGGGGGGAACCTGGGCCGCGCTCGGCGGGTGGCCCGGGACCCGGAGGGGCTGGCCTTCCGGGACGCCGCGCTCGAAGCCCTGGCTCTCGCGGCGAAAGGGCCCGCCGGCGCGCTGGATGCCGCCGATCGCCTGGCGGCGGAAGCGGCCGCGTACCGCAAGCGGCTGGCCGGACGGGTGGAGGAGGACCTATCGCCGTACCTCGACCCCGAGACCGGCCGGCCGTTCGAGGAGAGCAAGTCGCTGGTTCGGCGGCTCAAGGAGCGGCACCAGCGCGCGGAGCGGCGGGCCGAGCGGGACTTCTTGGACTGGTCGCTGCTGGCGGTGGAGTCCTGGTTCCGGGACGCGCTGCTCGCGGCGGCGGGAGGGGACCGGGAGTGGGCCATCAACCTCGACCTCGCGCCGGGAGCCGTCGACGCGGCCCGGGCCGCGGCGGCCATCGAGGCACTGGAGGCGGCCCGCGCGGACCTGGCCGACGAGACCAACCTCAACACCCGGCTGATCCTGGAGCGGGTGTTCCTCCGCATCGCTGAGGCCGCTCCGGCCGTTGCTACAATCGCCGAGGACTAGGGGAGACGGGCCTCACGCGCCTGCTCACCTCCGCCGGAGTAGCTCAGTTCGGTCAGAGCACACGATTCGTAATCGTGGGGTCGTGGGTTCGAATCCCACCTCCGGCTCCAAGAAAGAGCAGGTCAGAGCGGATTTACGCGCCGAAACCTTGTTCGGGGCGGCCCAGGGAGGCCTCTACCTGCAAACATCTGCAAACCGAAAGGTGTTCAATACCATCTCCACGCGGCCGTGCTCCTGCTAGTCGGGTGTAGCGCATACGGTGCCAGGCGGAGCGATCGGCACACAGAGGTTGCCTTCGCCGCAGCAGCCCGTGGTATGGCAGACCATCCCGGGAGAGCAATCAGCAGAACTGTTACATGGCACGAGGCTGCCGCAGTCCGGCTGCACGCACGCGTTCGTCCCTTCCGTCGTGGACACGCAAAAGCAACCACCCGCGCAACCGGGCGCTTCGCAGGAAGGAGCCGGGCAGCCCAACACGGGATACTGGGCGAAGGCGGGAGTCCTCACGCTGGTCAGGATGGGAACCGACCAGGCAACCGCGGCACCGGCCCCCAGGCGCTGGAGCATCCTCCGGCGCGAGATCGAACTCTTCCCAAGCCGCTCCATGGTGATTTCCCATTCAGAGGCTCCACCCGGCGAGTCCGGGATGTCGCCGTCCAACCAGCGTATTTCCAATACGCGCAGGATCGGGCTCCGGCGATACCAGGGCGCTTAAGCTCCTCTGTCACGCCCCAGAGACGTGGCGCGTACGGCCACTTCCACGACGGCCCCGATGAACGCTCGGCCCCACCCGGCACGAGATCGAGTGTCCGGTGCCGTCCCTCGGTCGCAGGTCAGAGGCCACGAATCCCCGGCGAGCAAACGGATGCAAACCGTGAGCCGTGTCGCGACAGACCGCGACGCGTCGCGAGAAGAGTGATCCGGCGGCCGGAGAGCGCCCTCGACGTTGGTCGGTCTGCGAGGACCCTCGCCCCCCCGAGATCGACGAGGCGATCGTCCGAGGCCGGAGCCTTCGCGACGTGGCCGCGACGTTCGGCTTCAGCAAGGACGCCGCTCACCGTAATAAGCGAGCCCACGTCACCCCGAGCCTCGTTCGCCTCGGGACCAGGCTCCGGGAACGGGAGCAGGATCGTCCGGCCGAGGCCCTGATCGTTCGCATGGAGGGGCTGTACCGGCCGTCGTGGGTTCGAATCCCACCTCCGCTCCACCCTTCCACGGCGAGATTCGGGTTTGCCATGCGTGAAATCGGGCAAGTCTGACAGTAAGGCGAGTCTGAGAGAGGGCAAGTCTGAAGGGAGGGATAGCTCATGCCTCCCGGGATCAGCCCGCCTCGTCCGGCCCCGCTGCATTCACCGGATCCGGAGCGAGCCGGCCCACGCCCGCGATTGCCCTCCGAGGAGGATCAGCAGGATGAGGGCGTTCACGACGAGGGTGAACAACGCCGTGCTCTTGCCGAACGACAGGAGCGGGGAGGCCAGAACCACGTTGGCGGCGGCGACCACGACCACCGTGTAGTACGCCCAGAGCTTCGCCCGAAGCAGTCCCCAGCCCCCGAGGATGGCCACCGCGCCGGGAACGATCAACAACCATCCCCCCCGAGAGAGCAGCAGGAAGCCGTTCACCACGGCGAGCGCCCCGCCGATGATCTCGAACCAGGCGATGATTCGGACGAGGGTGGGGATCCGGGAAGGCGGCCGGGAACGATCCATGTCGGGAGCCTAGCGAAGGGCCCTTCCGGGCATCGTCACAGCTCCATCAGGTACCGGATCTCCTCGAGCTCCACTCCCCCGATCGGGTAGGTCTGTCTGGCGCCCTCGAGCTTCCAGCCGTGCCGTTCGTAGAAGCGGCGGCCCATCTCGTTGGTGGACAGGACCCAGAGCGTGGCGCTCGTGTACCTGCGGGTCCGCAGATGTTCGGTCGACCGGACCAGCAGCGTCGAGCCGATGCCGCGGCCCCAAGCATCCGGATCGACGTAGATCGCGTACACCTCGCCCGTGCCGGGGTTGGCGAAGGGGTCACGGCTCGGCCCGGCGGAGGCGAACCCCACGACGGCACCGTCGGCGTCGGCGACGAAGGTGTGCTGCTCGCCCGATCCGCCGACGAGCTGCTGGCGCCACGATGCGGCGCGGTCCGATACGGACAGTCCATCCAGGAACTCGTCGGGAACCAGTCCGCGGTAGGCGGTCCGCCACGAGCGGATATGCACCGTCGCCATTCCCTCGGCGTCCTCCGGATGCGCTTCTCGAACGAACGGCTCCATGCTCCGCAATGCTGCCACCCCGGCGCGTCTGCGACTGGCACCCAGTCGCGATTTGCTAGAATCCCGCGCGCCGATGGCGTCTGCTCGGACGACCTTCAAATCTCTCCTCACGGCGGCCCTCACGACCGCGGCCGTATTGATCTTCCACGCGTCCGCATGGGCCCAGCAGCCGAGCCCCATCGGGCCGCTGCCGGGGCAGCCGGTCGAGCATCCGGAGACGCCGCTGTGGCTGACCCTGACCGCCATCGCGGTCGCGCTCGGGGCCCTCGGGCTGGTCGTCCTGATCGGCGGGTCCTATCTGTTCCTCTCCCGGCGGTTCTTCTCCAAGGAGGAGCCGCCGCCTCCCCGCCGTCCCGCGATCCGGATCCCCCCGGGTGCGGGAGTTCCCCCGCCGGCCCGGGCCATGGGCCACCCGGTGTCGGAGACCACGCCGCAAGGCGCCGGGGCCACCGGGACGGAGGTGGCGCGGGCGGGGGCCGCGACCGCGACGGCCGAACGCCCCGCACCCCAGGCCGCCGAGAAGGAGCAGCCGGCCGAGCAGGAAGCAGCCGAGGCGAAACCGGCGGAGGAGAAACCGGCGCCGGCGAAGTCGTCAGCCCCGGCGGAGCTCGACCAGGAAACGTTCGAGCGTGTCCTCCAAGATCAGCTCGGCAAGGGCACGAGCCGCAAGGTCGCCGAGGGTCGCGCCCGGGCCGCTGCGGTCAAGGCGGCGCGCGGGAAGTCCGGCGCCGGATAGTCCGATGGACGGGACGGCCGCCTCGCGGCTCGTCGACTGGGACGCCGCGGCGCGGATCGCCAGGCTCGCCGCGGGGACCGGTCCCCAGGCCCGTCGCACCGAGCAGGAGCGGATGAATGACGACTTCCGGGTGGCGGTGGCCCATGCGGAGTCATTGATCACCGAGTTCACCGGCCTCACCATCGAGGGCCCTCCCACTCGCCCCTGGGTCATGAGCCGCCCACAATGGATCGACCGCAGCCTGCGAGGGTTCGAGACCGCTCTCGAGCCTCTGGCGCGGCGCTTCATGGAGCGGAACCGCGCCGGCGCCACGGCCGGCATCCGTCGCAAGGTGCTTGCCGGACAGGCGGGAGGGCTCCTCGGGTACGTTGCTCGGCGGGTGCTCGGGCAGTACGACCTGTCCCTCCCACCCGACGATCGTGATCTCCTCTATTTCGTGGGGCCCAACGTGCTGGCCGTGGAGCGGAAGTTCGGCTTCACTCCCCAGGACTTCCGGTTGTGGCTCTCTCTCCACGAGGTCACCCACCGGGTCCAGTTCTCTGGCGTGCCGTGGTTGCGGGACCACGTGATGGGCCTGGTCGACTCCTATCTCGAGTCGGTCGAGCTCGATCCGCGTCGACTCGTGGAGATAATCCGGCGGGCGGTTGAGGAGGCTCGTCGCGGCGCCCGATGGCAGGGCATGGGCATCGTGTTCCTCCTCATGACCGAGGAGCAGAGAGAGACGTTTCGGAAGATGCAGGCGGTCATGTCGCTCCTCGAGGGACACGGGAACTACGTCATGCACACGCTGGGGAAGGGGAGGATCCGCGGCGCCGACGGCATGCGCCGGGCCCTCGACCGGCGCCGCAGCGGCGCCAACCGGGTGTTCCAGCGGGCCATCGGGCTCGAGGCGAAGGTGGCCCAGTACGGGTTGGGCGAGCGATTCATCAGTCGCGTCGTGGACCGGGCCGGCTCGGGTGGCTTCGCCAGGGTCTGGGAGCGGCCCGAGCATCTTCCCTCGCTCGACGAGGTGTACCGGCCCGACCGCTGGGTTGGGCGGGTCGCACCTTGATCGGCTGATGCCTTCCCGCGCCGGGCGCCGGACCGCTCCGGGCGAGCGCGCGCGGGAACGGCGCCCGCCGGCGGTGGCACGCGTGCTCGAGCGGGTCACCGTCACCGCGCGCAGACACGGCATGTTCGAGCCGGGACAGCTCGTTCTGGTGGCGTGCTCCGGAGGCCCCGACTCGACCGGTCTCCTCCACGCGCTCCACCGGCTGCGGCGGCTCTTCCGGATCCGGCTGGTGGTCTTCCACTTCGACCACCGGCTCCGCCCGGACTCCCGGGACGACGCGGAGTACGTCCGGCGACAGGCGAAGCGGCTGGGGGTTCCCGTCCTCGCCAGGGAGGCGACCGACCGGCCCGTCAAGGGACAGTCCGTGGAGGCCTGGGCCCGCCTGGCCCGCTACGGGGCGCTCACCCAGGCGGCCGTCGATGAGGGGGCCGACGTGGCGGCGCTGGGCCACACCGCCGACGAGCAGGCCGAGACCGTCCTCCTGGCCCTCGTTCGTGGCGGAGGCCTGGACGCGCTGGCCGGGATGCCGGCGGCGGCCAGCGTGCCCCCGCTGGGCTTTCCCGCCGTGCGGCCACTGCTCGAGACGACCCGGGACGAGGTGGACGCGTTCTGCCGGGCGCTTCGCCTTCGCCCGCGGGATGACCCGATGAACCGCGACTTCCGGTTCCTCCGGGCCCGGATCCGCCACGAGGTCCTCCCGCTGCTGGAGGAGCGGCTCGACCGGGGGGTCCGGGCAGCCCTGCGTCGGACGGCGGAGCTGGTTCGCGCCGACGCCGAGTACCTCGACGCCCTCGCCGACGCCGCTGCGCGGAGGGTCGTGGCGGTGGACGAAACCGAGATCCGGCTGAACGTCCGGGCCCTGGCAGACCTGGCCGAGCCGCTCGCCGCCCGCGTGGTGCACGGGGCGCTCCGCCTGGCTGCCGCGACGGTGGGAGAGTGGACCTCCGACGTCGCCGCCGCGCACGTCCGAGCGGTCCTCGATCTCGCCCAGGGGCGGCCGGGCCGGATCGCCGATCTTCCTGCGCCCTTGAAGGCGAGAAGGGAGCGGGAGTATGTTCGACTCTCTCGCGCTTCCCCCGAGGTGGCAGAGTCCGGCCGACGCGCACGCGCCGGTCGCCGCCGGGGCGCCTCGCCGCGAGGAACCGGTCAGCGAGCGGCAGGCGAAAGGGGTGGGCCCGGTGGAGGAGACCCTCACGGTGGCTGAGTACGAGCGGGACATCGAACGCATCCTGATCCCCGCCGACGAGCTCCAGGCGAAGATCCGTGAGCTCGGGCGGCAGATCACCGAAGACTACGGGGGAAGTGACCTCCTCCTGGTGGGGGTGCTCAAGGGAGCGTTCGTGTTCATGGCGGACCTGTCCCGGTCGATCCGGTTGCCGCTGCACTTCGACTTCATGGCCGTGTCCTCCTACGGGGCTTCCACCCAGACCTCCGGCGTGGTGCGGATCCTCAAGGACCTCGATCACGAGATCGAAGGCCGGGACGTCCTCCTGATCGAGGACATCATCGACTCGGGCCTCACCCTGGCGTATCTGCTGAAAAACCTGAGAACACGCCGTCCCCGAAGCCTGGAAGTGTGCACGCTCCTTCAGAAGACGGACGTGCAACAAGTGCCGCTGGAGATCAAGTACCGGGGCTTCGAGATCCCTCCGGTGTTCGTGATCGGCTACGGGCTCGACTTCGACGAGCGGTTCCGAAACCTGCCCTACATCGCGACGCTGAAGCCGGAAGCCTACGCCCACCTCGGCTGAGCCGAGCGCGGGAACCAGGGCAGGGTCGCCACCCGTCTAAGCGGACATGAAACGCTTCGGGGTGGTCGCGATCCTCATCCTGGCGAGCTGCGCGCGGGCAGGAGGCGCCGCCGACTCGGGCATCGAGGGCCGGGTGCTTCTCGGCCCGCAGTGTCCGGTGGTGAGCGAAGAGTCGCCGTGTCCCGACAAGCCCGTCGTGGCGGAAGTCGTGGCGATCCGGCTCGAGGACCGGGAGGAGTTCAGCGCGCGGAGCGGGTCGGACGGACGGTTCCGCTTGGCGCTCGGCCCGGGGACCTACGAGGTCCAAGCCCTGGTCACGGCGGGCGCGATGTTCGCCAAACCCGTCAACGTCACCGTCCCGCCCGGGGAGTTCGTACGCGTGGACGTGCTCCTCGACACGGGGATCCGCGAGCCCGTGGGCGAGGCGTAGGAGCTACCGACCCCCACGGCTTCTCTCCAGACCTAGCTGCCTGGGGACGCCTCCTGGACCGGAGGATCGACGGGCCCCGAGGGCCCGGACACGAGCACGGCGGGTTCCCGTGATCGCAGACGCGTATACCAGAAGAGGCCGATCAGGCCGGCGCCGAGTCCTCCGAGCCCCGCGGTGAGCAGGGACCCGCGGGCGCCGGCAAGGGCTACGAGGGCGCCGCCCAGCACGGTCGCCCCGATGGAAGCCCCGTTGATCACGGCGTAGTACGCCGCGAACACACGCCCCTGGATGCGCTCTGGGACCCGGTGATGGATCAGGCTTCGCAGACCGATGTTCTCCATGCCATTGGCCCCGCCCCCGATGAACCACATGGAGACGGCCACGGGGACACTTGGCAGCGCGGCGGCGAAGGCGACGGCGCTTCCCCCGACCACGGCCGCGAGCAGAACGGCCAACGCCAGACGCAGCGCGGGGACGCGGCGAGCAATGACCGTGGCGGCCACCACCATCCCCAGCGTCCACGAACCCACCAGGGCCCCGTACCCGGTGTCTCCGGCCCCGAGGACGTCCTTGGCGAAGAACACTTCTGCCACGTTGTCGATGGCGGCGAACAGAACCATGGCCGCGGTCACCAGCACGACCATCCCCAGCAGATGGTCCCGGAGGAGGAAGGCGAACCCCTCCCTGGCCTCTCGAGGCTTGGGACCTCCCGGCTTGGCCTCGGCGGCGGGCAAGGGCGGACGGCGGGCCCGGAGGGCCACGGCCGCCGCCGCCATCACCGCGAACGTCCCCGCGTCGATCAACAGGGCTCCACCACTCCCGATCGCGGCGGTAAGCGTCCCCGCCGCGAAGGGCCCGATCGTGGCCCCGCCCCACCTGGCCACCTCCAGGTACGCGTTCGCCTGCGTCGTCTGGCCCTCGCCGGCGACCTTGGGAACCAGCGCGAACAGCGCAGGCTGGGTGACGGCGAACCCGATGCCCAAGAGAAAGGTGAGCACGAGCGTGGGGACCAGGGCGTCGCTGGCGGCGAGGCCCACGGCCACGACGGCCTGGGCCACGGCCGCGACCGCCAGGACCCGCACCGTCTCCACCCTGTCCACCAGGAGGCCGGCCAGGGGAGCGAACGCCACCAGCGGGATCAGCCCGGTGAGGAGCAGCGCGGAGACGGCCCACCCAGAACCGGTGGAGTCGTGCACGCGAATGGTCAGTGCCAGGAGCGCCAGGTAGTCCCCGAACGATGAGAGCGCGAACGACGCGAGGACGAGAAGGAAGTCCCGACGCCGAAGCAGGCCCATGATCGCATTCAACTACGCGTCTGACGGAGGTCCAAGTGGGTCGTTCGGCTGGTACGGGGATGGCCCGACAGGACTATTCAGGGAGCGCCATCACGGGCCGAGGTGGAGGATAGTCACGTCCGAGGGCTGTGCTACCATCGAAAACAGGCTGGCCCTCCTCCTGAAAGGGAGAATCCCACGAAGGACTTGAAGCCGCGTCGGTTCGTCCGCGCTCCCGTCATCTACATGCTTCTGGTGGTCGGGGGTCTGTGGCTCTTCATGTCCTATGTCACCCGGGGTCCCCAGGCCGACGTGTTCACGTTCACTGAGCTCGAGTCCCTCGCTCAGAGAGGCAGCGTCGCCGAGGCCGTCTTCCTCGAGCGGGACCAGCGGGTCGACGGACGACTGGTCGACGGAACCACGTTCACGGCGGCCTATCCCGCCGAATACCAGGACGAGCTGACCCAGAGCCTGAAGGACGCCGGTGTGCCGGTGTCGGCGGACCCCCAGAAGGGGTCGGCGTTCGTGAACGTGCTGGTGAACATCCTGCCCTTCGTCCTGCTGATCGGGGTGTTCTTCTACCTGATGCAGCAGGGCCAGGGCGGCGGAAGCCGGGTGATGTCGTTCGGCAAGGCCAAGACCCGCCAGGTGACCAAAGACCAACCCAAGACGACCTTCGCCGACGTCGCGGGGGTCGACGAGGCCGTGGAGGAGCTCCTGGAAGTAAAGGAGTACCTCGAGAACCCGTCCAAGTTCCAGGCCATGGGGGCCAAGATCCCCAAGGGCGTGTTGCTCTACGGCCCGCCCGGCACCGGGAAGACCCTCCTTGCTCGGGCGGTCGCCGGTGAGGCCGGTGTTCCGTTCTTCTCCATCTCCGGATCCGATTTCGTGGAGATGTTCGTGGGCGTCGGCGCGGCCCGGGTCCGGGACCTCTTCGAGCAGGCAAAGCAGAACGCCCCGGCCATCGTGTTCATCGACGAGATCGATGCCGTTGGCCGTCACCGCGGCGCCGGCCTCGGCGGCGGGCACGACGAACGGGAGCAGACCCTCAACCAGCTCCTCGTGGAGATGGACGGCTTCGACGTCCGTACCGGGGTCATCCTCATGGCCGCCACCAACCGGCCGGACATCCTCGACCCCGCCCTCCTGCGCCCGGGCCGGTTCGACCGGCACGTGGTGATCGATCGGCCGGACCTGGAGGGCCGGAAGGGCATCATGGCGGTCCACGCCAGGGGCAAGCCCCTCGACGATGCCGTGGAGCTCGACGTGGTGGCCCGCCGGACCCCCGGCTTCACCGGGGCGGACCTCGCCAACGTCGTGAATGAGGGGGCCCTCCTGGCGGCCCGTCGGGCCAAGTCCACCATCACCATGCTCGAGCTGGAGGAGGCCATCGACCGCGTGGTGGCGGGACCGGAGCGCAAGACCCGCCTCATCGCCGAGAAGGAGAAGCGGATCATCGCCTACCACGAGAGCGGGCACGCTCTCGTGGCTCATGCCCTTCCGAACGCCGATCCGGTGCACAAGATCTCGGTGATCCCTCGGGGGCGGGCCCTTGGCTACACGCTCACCCTCCCCACCGAGGACCGGTTCCTGGTGACGCGCGAGGAGCTCATCGACGAGCTGGCAATGCTGCTGGGCGGACGGGTGGCGGAGGAGCTGGTGATCGGGGACATCACGTCGGGAGCACAGAACGACCTCGAGCGGGCCACGAAGATCGCCCGCCAGATGGTCACCGAGTACGGGATGTCTGACTCCCTCGGCCCCCTCACCCTCGGCCAGAAGCAGGGCGAGGTGTTCCTGGGCCGGGACTTCGCCGCTCACCCCGACTACTCCGACCAGGTGGCCTTCGAGATCGACACCGAGGTGCGCCGGCTCATCGACGAGGCCCACGACGAGGCCCTGGAGATCCTCCAGGCCTACCGGAAGAAGCTCGACGAGATCGCCGCGGCGCTCATGGAGCGGGAGACGATCGAGAAGGAAGAGCTGGTGGCGATTCTCGACGGTATCGGCAAGCGCGAGCCGCGCGCCGACCAGAAGGGCGCCGGCATCGCCGTGGCCCGCCGGAGCGTCCGGGCGCCGAAGGGCAAGAGCGGCCCGGTCGGCCGCTGAGCCCGTGGCCGAGCTCCCGTCCTCTTCGGAGCAGGCCCGTGACTTCGACCTCCAGAAGGTTGAAGAGGGCGTCCGGCTCCTGCTGGAAGGGATCGGCGAGGACATCGGCAAGGAGGGGCTGAAGGACACCCCCCGGCGTGTCGCCGAGATGTACCAGGAGATCTTCTCGGGCGTCCACGAGGATCCCGAGGCCGTCATCGACGTGACCTTCGACGTCGGCCACGACGAGATGATCATGGTCCGGGACATCCCCCTCTACAGCATCTGCATGCACCACCTCATCCCCTTCATGGGGAAGGCCCATGTCGCCTACGTCCCGGGGAAGGACGGGCGGATCACGGGCCTGTCGAAGCTGGCCCGGTTGGTCGACACGCTGGCCCGGCGCCCGCAGGTACAGGAGAGGCTCACCACCGAGATCGCCGACGTGATCGAGCGGGTCCTCCGCCCGAGGGGCGTCTTCGTCGTTATCGAGGCCGAGCACCTTTGCATGTCGATGAGGGGCGTCAAGAAGCCGGGTACGGTCACCGTGACCTCAGCCGTCCGCGGGGTGTTCAAGACCGACGCCCGGACCCGCGCCGAGGCCATGGGACTGATCCGGCACGACCGGGGATAGGGTCGAAGGCGGGCCTCGCCGGTGGGGGCTTTGGGGGCCTCGTCAGGAACGGGGGCGGTCCGGTACCATGAGTCACTCGATGTCCAACGGGGCCCGCTCGACGATGAGGCGTCATCCTACTGCGCTCCGTCTGCTGGTGACCCTATTGGTCACCGCGGTGGCCGGAGCGGGATCCGCCATCCCAGCACAAGCGCATCCAGCGATGCACTGTCTCTTGGGTTTGGACGGGTTCCAACCTCCGGCGTCCCTCGCCGAGCCCTACTTCTACGGGGCCGAGGGCAGCTCCGTGGGCTTTCTGGTGAGACGGCGGGACTCGGATGTCTGCAGCTTGGACCCCAACACGTACGTCCACTTCAGCACCGTCGACGGGACGGCGACCGCTGCTGAGGGCGATTTTCAGTTGCAGGATGACGAGACCGTCGATCTCGTTAACGGCGTGGGGCCGGCCTCCGTTCCTCTCCTCGACGATACGAGTGTCGAGCCGGTCGTGGAGTCGTTTCAGATCAATCTGCATACGCCGGAGCAAGGTTGGCTGATCGGGGGCCCCAATCCCGTCCCTGCGTACATCATCGATCTGGACGGGGAAACCCGTGTCGCCTTCCGCGAGTCGACGTTGGTCCAGAGCGAAACGAAGACGTCCGTCAAGATCCCCGTGTTCATGGCCGGTCCGATCGCGGACCCCGTCGAGGTGGGGTTCACGGTTCAGCCCGGGCCCACCAATCCGGCAACGGCCGGCGCAGATTACCAGCCCCCCGCTGATGTTCCGCTGTCCTTTACGTCCAGCAATCGCGCGCAGTCCATCCAGTTCACGATCAACAACGACACCGAGATCGAGAATGCCGAGACGATCCAGATCTCCTTGGAAGCCGGGGCCGGCTACCAGCTCGCCACCCCGAGCGTCCTCACCCTGACCATCCAGGACAACGACCGGGACTTCATTCCACCGACCACCAGGTGGCATCATCCGCGCCAGGGCAAGTTGTATTCGTACGGCGACTATCGCCTCAGAGAAGTGCACGTCTTCTTCGACGACCAGGGGTCGCCTCCATCGGGAGTGGTGGCCGTGGAGATGGCGCTTCGAAAGAAGAGGCTCAACGGATCCTGCGCCTGGTGGGTCAAGGGCGAGTGGAAGGCCGGCCGGTGCAGCGCCAAGCGATGGCTGCCGATGAAGTTCGACTTCGACCTGTACCTGAAGCGGTTCCGGTCTCCATTGAGGCCCAGCGTGGGGACGCGTATAAAGAACTACACGGCCTGGTGCAGGGGGATCGACGGGGCCGGGAACGTGGAGACGAGCTTCGCCAAGGGGCGCAACCTGAGCACGTTCGAAGTGGCCAAGCGCTAGGAGGAGGAACGGGATGGAGCCGATGGAGATAGCGGAACGTGAGGAGACGAGGGCGCGCCCGGGTCGGGTGGGGAGGCTGCGCCGAACGCTGGCCGTGCTCGTGGTCGCCACGGTGGGAGGAACGTTCGTCCTCCAAGCGGCTCCGGCGTGGGCCGTCACCCGCGGGGTGAAGGCCGTTCGGACCGACAATGGGTGGCGTTGGCGCGACGTCCGGACGGGCGCCCTCAAGCACACCTACATCGCCCGGGGCGACTACGTCCGGTGGCGGAATCCCACCGCTCGTACCCACAACATCCGGGCCTACGGAGGGAACTGGTCCTACTCGAGGACGATCTCACCGGGCCAGAGCGTGCGCCGTCGGTTCACCAGCACGGGCACCTACCGGTACCGGTGCACCCTGCACTCCAGCCTGAACGGCACGAGGTGCCGGGGGCAGTGCGGGATCATCCACGTCTAGCGGATCGTCGTCTCGAAGCACCCTGAAACGGCGTCGCCCGCCCTCGTCTCGGCGGCGATGTCGAACCGCCATGATCCCGGCTCCAGTTCGGTGACCGCGGTGAAGTGGCCGATGTCCAATCGGCGCGGCCGCAGGTTGAACGGCTCTTCGCCCCGGGGCCATCCCACCATGACCGGCCCGTCCCGCAGGCGGATCTCTTCACCGCTCTCGTCCGTGAACGTGAAGTGGACGTTGGTCCGCCCTACGGCTTCCGGAAGCACCAGCGCCTCGACCGAGAGCCCCGAGGGCAGTTCCAGGATGTGGATCGTGGGTGGGCCGGGGATCTCCCTCGTTCGGCACACCGTTCCCACTCGCAGCGGCACCTCCACGGCGTCGGCTCCCCGCTGGACCAGGACGGTGACGTCCCAGGGGCCCGCGAAGGCCAGGTTGGCCCCGCTGGCGCCGTAGAGTCCCCGGCCGGCCGGGGAGAGCTCCAGCGTGGACTCCCCGAGGTCGGAGCGGGCCGGGAAGGAGAAACGGAGGGCCACCCGCTCGGCGGCGAGGGGCTCCGCGGTGTCGTAGTCGGTGACGCGGAGCAGGAACCGATTGGGGCCCGGCATTCCCGGCTCCACGTCGAGCCGGGCCCGCACGGAGGTGGCGAAGTCGGAGCCCGTGGCCACCAGGGGGGCCGCTCTCACGGCCGGGGGAGGGACGAGGGCCGGTGGAACCAGGCTGGCGAGCACGGCCGCGGCGACCAGGACGATCGCGGCCACACCGAGCTCCGCTGCGGAGACCATTCGGAGGCCCCGGAGAGAGCGCCCCGCGACCGGCACGTTCCGGTACCGGTTGATGGCCCCGAAGCCGAGCAGGGGTAGGAGAAGCCCCGACTTCACCAGCACGACCTGCCCGTAAGAAGTCGAGAAGAGATCGCCCCAGCGCGCGACCTCGTTGACCGCTCTGAGCGCCCCGGTCACGGCGACCACCCCCAGGGCGATCCCCGCGACGAAGGAGAAACGCCGGACCGCGCGGGCCTTCCACTCGCTGGGCCTTCCGCGTACCCCCAGGATCAGGGCGGCCAGGCCCCCGAGCCAGACTCCCGTTCCAGCGAAGTGAGCCCACTGCGCCGTCACCTTGACCCAGCGGAGAGACCCGGAGGCGGCGTGTCCCGCCCCCACGTGGGCCAGCATGGCCAGCGCCGCGGCGACGGCCGTGGCGCCGAGCGCCGCACGCCTCAGGCGAGGAGACCGCACCGCGATCCAGGCAGTGACGGCGGCCGCCACGATGCCCAACCCCCGCAGGAGCAGAGCGCGCCCAACGGAAGTCCCCAGCAGCGCTCCCAGCCCGACCCCCGCCGCCCGCTGCTGAGCCAGAGCCAATCCGGCGAGCCCCAGGACCGACCCCCCCACACCCGCCAACGACAGCATGAGGACGCCTCGGGGGGTGTCCGTGAACGCCGCCGCTCCTACCCAGGCTGCCCCGAGGAGCAGTCCGAGGCCGAGGAACAGCGTCCATCGGGCCGCCATCTCCAGCCGGGACGATTCCGGCACGATGACGGTCGCCCCTTCTGGGCGAATCGGCGCCTCGAGAGGGGACACCCCCACTCCGAATGAAAGGAATCCCCCCGTGGCGTGGCCGTCGACCCGGGAGACCACCCGCCAGGTGATCGTGTACACGCCTTCGTCCAGCGGCCCCACCGGCTGCCGAAGGGTCTGCGGATGACCGGGCTCGATCTCGGAGCGTCCGCGGTGAACCGCCGTCCCGTCCTGGTTCTGGACCTGGATGAACGAGAGCGCGAGATCGGGCGGTTCCGTGAATGTGATGGTCACCGCCTGAGGGGCCTCCTCGAGCCGAACCCCATCCGGTGGGTCGGACGAGGCCAGCAGAGCATGCGCGCCGGCCGGCGCGGCCGAGATGAAGGCCATGGAAGCGGTGAAGGCGGCCATGGCGAGCCATCGCCGGGCTCGGAGCTGTGGAGCCATCGGCTCAGGCCGCTGGGCGGCGGCCCAACAGCGCGACACCGAGGGCCAGGAGCGCCGCGATGGCGGCCCCGGCGGCGAGTCCCCGAGCCAGCCCGTCGCCCTGTGGGGCTTCGGCGAGGCGGGCATCGAGGCGATCCAGCCGGGTGGCAAGCTCGGCTCTTGTCGGGTCCTGCACCGGGAACTCCACCTCTGCGGGGTTGTGGACGTCGTCGAACGTCTCAGGCCCGGAGGTGAACAGTTCGTCCAGACTCTCTCCTCCGACCCGCCCGGCTATGTGAAAGGTGTACGTTCCGGGGCGGGTCGGGATCAGGTCCGCGACGTACCTGCCGGGCTCGCCGAAGGCGGGGTCCAGGGGCATGGGCTGGGTCCGGATGTCAGCGTCGGGCTGGCCGAAGATCACCACGACCTCCAACCTTCCGCCTTCGACCGCTCTCTCTCCTCGCGCCACGTACAGCTCGACGCCGTTCTTCGTCCCCGCCAAGGCGGGTTCCTCGGCCCAGCCCACGGTCAACCCGAGGTTCCCGACCTCGCGGTGCTCGTGTCCCCAGGCCCGGCCGGGCAGCAGCGCAACCAGCCCCAGAGCCAGGACGACCGACCGGGCGGCTCGCCGCGGCGCTCGCTCCGCTGTCATCTCGGGGAGAAGTATCTCATCGGGTCGAAGATCAACGCGACTCGGTCCGGGCCGCTCCGCTACGCTTCGTGTTGTGACCCAGCTTCTGTGGCGATGCGGCCCCCACACGATCGACTGCGCGGAGCGCACCCGGGTGATGGGTGTGCTGAACATCACCCCGGATTCGTTCTCCGACGGGGGGCGGTTCTTCGACCCCGAGGCCGCCGTGTCACGTGGAGTAGACATGGCCGCGGAGGGAGCGGACCTCCTCGACGTGGGCGGGGAGTCGACCCGGCCGGGCTCGGAAGCCGTCTCCGAGGACGAGGAGCGCCGCCGGGTGATCCCCGTCATCAAGCGGCTCGCTGCCGAGCTCGACATCCCCATCTCCGTCGACACTCGGAAGCCCGAGGTGGCCCGGGCAGCCCTGGAGGTGGGTGCCACGATCGTGAACGACGTCACCGCCGGGGGAGATCCGCGCACGTTCGAGGTGGCCCGAGACGCGGCGGCGGGCGTGGTCCTCATGCACATGCGGGGAGAGCCGGCCACGATGCAGCAGCTGACCGGTTACCAGGACGTGGTCGGGGAGGTCCGCGACTACCTCACTGCGCGGGTGGAGGCGGCGGTGGCTGCAGGCCTTCACCGCGACCAGCTGTGTGTGGACCCTGGGCTGGGGTTCGCGAAAACCGAGAACCAGTCCCTTCGGCTGATCCGGGAGACGGATGCCTTCCTGTCGTTGGGACGCCCGGTGCTCGTCGGGCCGTCGCGGAAGTCCTTCATCGGCTGGGCCCTGGACCTCCCCGTGGACGAGCGCCTGGAGGGGACGCTGGCCGCGGTGGTCTTCGCCGTCTCCCGGGGTGCCCACATCGTGAGGGTGCACGACGTGCGGGAAGCGGCCCGGGCGGTTCGGGTGGCGGACGCCATCCTCCGAGCGTGAGGGGGTCCAGGGGGGCAGCAGCCCCGCGGAGCGCAGCGGAGCGGATCAGGCTGCTGCGTTCCCCCTGGCCGAAGGACGCTGCCGAAGGAGAGGGATGAGGAAGTGAATGGGCAGCTGGAGCGGCGCAGGGCTCGCATCTCCGCCGGAGAGCTCGCCTTCGTCGACGAGGGGGATGGGCCCGCCGTGCTCCTTGTTCACGGCTTCCCCGCCCACGCAGACCTGTGGCGGAACTTGGTGCCGCTCCTGGCCCCGCGGTTTCGGGTGGTCGCCCCCGACATGCTGGGGTACGGCTGGTCGGAGAAGCCGGAGCACGCGGACCTCTCCCTCGAAGCTCAGGCGGGATACTTGCGCGAGCTGCTCGACGGGCTCGGGGTAGAGGAGTTCGCTGCGGTGGGCCACGGGGTGGGCGGCGGGGTCGCTCAGCTCTTGGCGGGCGAAGGCGGCGTCCGGACGCTCGTTCTGCTCGACAGCGTGGTGTTCGGCCCGCGGCCGACAGGGGGGATCGGCGACGCCCTCGCCGACGACGACGCGGCGGCGGGGGGCGCCGACCTGGCCGAGCGGGCGGTGGGTGAGGCCTTCAGCCGGGGGATGGGCCATCCTGACCGTCTGCTGCCCCAGGATCTGGAGCTGTTTATCTCGCCGTGGCGAGAGAACCCCGCGGCCCTGATACGAGCGGCCCGAGCTCCTGACGGCCGGTCGCTGTCGGAGGTCGCCGGTCGCATCCGGCAACAGGAGATCCCCGTCCTGGCCGTGTGGGGCGAAGACGACCCGTGGCTTCCGCCCTCGCTCGCGGAGCGCCTCCAGGACGAGGTGGGCGACACGGCGGTGGCTCTTCTCCCCGGCTGTTCTCACTTCGTTCTGGAAGACGCGCCCGAGACCGTGACCCCCATCGTGTTCGAGTTCCTCCGGTTGCGGTACCTCGGGGAGAGCCACGCGCGCGCGTCCTCGGCCGTGCCGGTGGACCTCGGCGTCTCGTTCGAACGCCCTGCCGAGCCGCCAACGCTCCCCGACGAGGAATGACATGGAGCTCGTGAGGATCGCGGGGATCCAGGCCGACGGGCGACACGGCGTGCTGGAGTGGGAGCGCGACCGGGCTCAAGCCTTCGTGGTGGACATTGAGCTGGAAGTCGATGCGGCGGGGGACGACCTCACCACCACTGCCGACTACGCCAGGATCGTTCCCACGGTCCAGGACCTGGTGGCGGGGGAGTCCTACCGCCTGATCGAGACCCTGGCCCGTCGGATCGCCGAGGTCGTGTCGGGGATGCACGGCGTCCGGTCCTGCCGCGCCACCGTGCACAAACCGGAGGCGGCAGAGGGCTTGGGGGTTTCGGACGTGTCCGCCGAGGCCGGCTCGAAGGGATGACCCCTGCCAGCCGCGCCTACCTGGGGCTGGGGGCAAATCTCGGCGACCGGCTGGCGAGCCTTCGGCTCGCGGTGGCCCTGCTCGAGGAGCGGGGCGCTCGATTCCTCCGCTCATCGCGGGTGTACGAGACCGAGCCGGTGGGCCCGCCGCAGCCCGACTACCTCAACGTGGTGATCGAGGTGGAGACGGAGCTCTCGGCGCGGGGCCTCCTGATCGCCGGCCTGGCGGTGGAGCAGGCGATGGGCCGCGTCCGGGAGGAGCGGTGGGGCCCGCGGCTGATCGATGTGGACATCCTGACCTTCGGGGAGCAGGAGGTGGACGAACCCGATCTCCAGGTCCCGCACCCTCGGATGCACGAGCGAGCGTTCGTGATGATCCCCCTCCTCGAGCTGGACGCGGACCCCATGCTCCCCCGCGGGCGGAAGGCCACGGCGCTCCGGATGGGGGCCTGGTCGATCGGCGGCGTGAGGCCGTTCGCCCCTCCGCTCGAGCGCGCATCTTCAGGGGCCTGAGCGGCCCGCCGATACTCCCGCGGGATGGACAACACTCACGATCTGCGGCTGCTGCTCGCGTCCCGACACCCTCTCCTGGCTGTGGAGATGAGCGATGAGGTCAGGTTCATGGACATCCTGGGCCGGGCGGCGGGAGCGCTCGACCTGCCGGTGTGGGTGTGGACAGCGACCCGCGGCCTCGCCCGGGCCGGCCAGCACCCCGCGTACGGCACCATCGACCCGCGCAAGGCCCTCGACTTCATCGCCGAGCTGACCGGGCCGGCCGTGTTCGTGTTCGCCGACGTCCACCACGCCCTTCGGGACCCGATCACGGTGCGGCGGATCAAGGAGCTCGCGCAGGCGAATCGACGGGGGCAGACCATCGTGCTCTCGGCGCCCGTCCTCGACATCCCACCGGAGCTCGACGGGCTGGCCATCCCGTGGGACCTGCGCCCCCCCGACCGCGACGAGCTCCACCGGCTGGTGCAGCAAACCCTGGACGACCTGCGGGCCCGGAACTTCCCGGTGGCGCTCGACGATGCCGGCGTCGATTCCCTGGTCGACGCCCTGCGCGGCCTGTCGACGGCGGAAGCCGAGGGACTGGTGCATCGCGCGGCCATGGAGGACGGGAAGGTCGCCCAGGGCGACGTGGACTTCGTGCGAAAGGCCAAGGCCGAGCTCCTGGGAGCGGGCGGGACGCTCGAGCTGGTGGACCCAGGGCCCGGCGGCCTCGACCGGGTGGGCGGCATGGACCAGTTGAAGGAGTGGCTGACCCTTCGGGGGCAGGCGCTCTCCCCGGGGGCCCGGGCCTACGGTCTGGAACCTCCCAAGGGCGTCCTCCTGACGGGCGTTCCCGGGTGTGGGAAGTCGCTCGTGGCGAAGTGTCTCGCCGCGGCGTGGGAACTTCCGCTCGTGCTGCTCGACCCGGGAGCGTTGTACGGTCCCTACGTCGGGGAGTCCGAGCAGAGGCTACGGCAAGCCCTTCGGACCGTGGAGGCCATGGCCCCCGTCGTGCTGTGGATCGACGAGATCGAGAAGGGGTTCGCTCGGAACCGCGACGCCGACGGCGGGGTGTCCGCCAGGCTGCTGGGCACGTTCCTCCGGTGGATGCAGGACCGTCCGGACGGCGTGTTCCTCGTGGCCACGTGCAATGACGTGACCGCGCTGCCGCCGGAGCTCGGGCGGAAGGGACGGTTCGACGAGGTGTTCTTCGTCGATCTGCCGGAACGCGACGAGCGTGGCGAGATCTTCCGGGTGCACCTGGCGAGCAGGGGCCGGACTCCGGATTCCTTCGATCTCTCCCGGCTGGGAGAGGCATCGGAGGGATTCTCCGGCGCCGAGATCGAGGCGGCGGTGGTCGCCGCGCTCTACCGGGCGTTCGCGCAGCGCCGGGAGCTCGACACGAACGACGTCGTCGCCGAGATCGCCGCCACCGTGCCGTTGTCGAGGGCGCGGCCGGAGGAGATCGATCGCCTGCGCGAGTGGGCCCGCGAGCGGGCCGTGGCAGCGTAACCACGCCGCGAGTCCTCTCCCTATACTTGGGGTTGTCCGGAGTCCGGAGGGAACCGGAACATCGACGCTCGCACTCAGCGCAGTGACTCGCCGGACCTGAACATCTCGGTTGTGGGGGCCGGCAGGGTCGGGACCGGCCTGGCCGTGCTGCTGCAGCGCGCCGGGCATCCGGTCGTGGCCGCCTCGGGACGGCAGGCTTCCCGGGCTCGCGTGGAGCGCCACCTTCCCAGTGTGCCGTTCCTGGCTGACGCGGAAGCCGGTCGGGCGGGGACCCTCGTCATCATCGGCGTCCCCGACGACCGTATCGAGTCCGTCTGCTCAGAGCTCGCCGGCGCCGGGGTGTTCCGCCCGGGGCAGGCGGTCCTCCATCTTTCTGGGGCGACTTCTCTGGGCGCCCTCGAATCGGCACGGCGCATGGGCGCCTCGGTCCTTTCGGTTCATCCCCTGCAGACCGTGCCCGACGTCGACGCCGCGATCACCCGCCTGCCGGGGAGCGCGATGGCCGTTACCGCGCCCGACGAGGAGGGTTTCGCGCTCGGCGAGCGACTGGCCGACGATGCGGGCGGGCGTCCGTTCCGCCTGCCGGACGGGCGCAAGCCTCTCTACCATGCGGCCGCAGTCTTCTGTTCCAACTACCTCGTGGTAGTGGAAGGCGTGGCCGAGCTCTTGTTCCGGGCGGCAGGACTCGACGACCCCGTTCACCTGTTCGCCCCGCTGGCGAGGGCGACGCTGGACCATGTGCTCGAGGATGGGCCGGCCGCCGCTCTCACCGGGCCCGCCGCTCGCGGGGACGCGGGCACCATCCGTCGCAATCTCGAGGCGTTGGAAGCCCATGCGCCCGAGGCCCTGGACGCCTACGTCGCGCTGGCTCGAACGGCGCTCGACCTCGCGGAGCGTGCCGGGAGGCTCGATCCGCAGACTCGTGCCCACGTGGAGGAGGCGCTGGAGTGGAAGTGACCGGCTCCGGCGAAGCCCTCCGCGCGGCCTGCGAAGAAGGACGTCACAAGGGTCTTTCCGTCGGGTTCGTGCCGACCATGGGGTTCCTGCACGAGGGGCATCTTTCGCTCGTCCGGCGGGCCCGAGAGGAATGTGACCTCACCGTGATGTCGATCTTCGTGAACCCGCTCCAGTTTGCGCCGGCCGAGGACCTGGCGAGCTACCCACGCAACCTCCCGCGTGACAGCGCGCTCGCCGACGGGTCCGGCATCGACGTCCTGTTCGTCCCCGACGAGGCGGAGATGTACCCGCGGAGGAGGCCCGTCGTCACGGTGGACCCCGGCTCCTTGGGCGACCGGCTCGAGGGCACGTCGCGCCCGGGCCACTTCCGGGGCGTGTGCACCGTCGTGGCCAAGCTCTTCGGCGTGGTGGGGCCGTGCCGGGCGTACTTCGGTGAGAAGGACGCCCAGCAACTCGCGGTGATCCGGCGGATGGCGGCGGATCTCGACATGCCGGTCGAGGTGGTCGGGTGTCCCACCGTCCGCGAGCCGGACGGCCTTGCAATCTCTTCACGAAACATCTACCTGTCGCCGGAGGAGCGCGCCGCCGCGCTCTGCCTGTCGCGGGCCTTGTTCGAGGCGGTGGAGGGTGTCGAGGCGGGCGAGCGCGACGCCCGTGTGCTCCGGGCCCGAATGGCGGCGCGCATCGAGGCGGAGCCCCTGGCGACGCTGAACTACTCCGCCGTCGTCGACGATGGCACGTTCGGGGACGTGGACCGCATCGCCGGCCCGTGCCGCGCCCTCGTCGCGGCTCGGGTGGGGAAGGCGCGGCTCATCGACAACGCCCTCCTTTCCGGGGAGGATTGAGCCGTGCTGCTCGCCGTGGATGTCGGCAACACCCAGACCGTCTGCGGGGTGTTCCGGGATGAGGAGCTGGCGTGGCAGTGGCGCCTGTCCACGGTCCCGGAGCGCACCGCCGACGAGCTGGCGCTGCTGTTCCAGGGACTCCTCGACCATGCCGGCCTGAGCTTCGACCGCAACGTCACCGGCGTGGTCATCTCGAGCGTGGTCCCGTCGGCCACGCAGGCTCTGAGGGAGATGGTCCGGCGGTATTTCGGGTTCCCTCCGGTGGTGGTGGAGCCGGGCGTGAAGACCGGCATCGCCATCCTCATCGACAATCCCAAGGAGGTCGGTGCGGATCGCATCGTCAACGCGCTCGCGGCGTTCACCAAGTTCGGGGGGCCCGCCATCGTGGTCGACTTCGGTACGGCGACGACGCTCGACGCGGTGTCCGCGAACTGTGAGTACCTCGGCGGGGCCATCGCCCCGGGGATTGCGGTGTCCGCCGAGTCCCTCTACCGCCAGGCCGCGCTCCTTCGGCGCGTTGAGCTGTTGCCCCCACGATCGGTGATCGGCAAGAGCACCGCGGAGAGCCTCCAGTCGGGGCTGGTCCTCGGGTACGCCTCGCTCGTCGACGGCATGGTCGAGCGGATGGCCAAGGAGCTTGGAAGCCCCACGGTGGTCGCCACGGGCGGCCTGGCGCCGCTGGTGGTGGAGGAGTGCCGGTCGATCGATCACCACGAGCCCTGGCTCACGCTCGAGGGACTCCGGCTGGTGTTCGATCGCAACACGGAGGCGCGATGAGCGATGCTCCCGCGGACGAGCGGCCCGAGCACGTCCTTGCGGTGCGGCGGGAGAAGCTCGAGCGGCTCCGGGCCCGAGGCGTGGAGCCCTTCGCCCTTCGCTTCGACCGGGATGCCTTTGCCGCGGAGCTGCAGGAGCGGTTCGGGAACATCGAAGCGGGAACGTCTACCGGGCAGGTCGCGCGGGTGGCCGGTCGCCTCCTCGCGCTTCGCCGCCACGGGAAGCTCACCTTCGGAGTGCTCCGCGACCCCTCCGGCGAGATCCAGCTCTTCCTGACGAACGAAGCCCTCGACACCGACAGCGTCGCTCTCGTCGAGGACCTCGACCTGGGGGACTGGGTCGGGGCGGAGGGTGAGGTGGTCAAGACCAAGCGCGGCGAGGTCTCGGTGAAGGCCGGCCGGCTCACCCTGCTCTCGAAGTCCCTCCGTCCGATGCCCGAGAAGTGGCACGGGCTCAAGGATGTCGAACTCCGGTACCGTCGCCGGTACCTCGACCTGGCCACGAACGCCGGGGCCGCCGAGCTCGTCCGGGCCCGGGCCCGGATGCTCGCGGCGTTCCGCGCCTACCTCGAAGCGCGAGGGTTCGTGGAGGTGGAGACGCCGCTCCTCCAACCCGTCCCCGGGGGCGGCCTGGCGAAGCCGTTCGTCACCCACCACGAGGCGCTCGACATCGACATGTACCTGCGGATCGCACCGGAGCTCTATCTGAAGCGTCTTCTGGTTGGAGGGCTGGAGCGCGTGTACGAGATCGGGCGGACGTTCCGGAACGAGGGCATCTCCCCGAAGTACAACCCCGAGTTCACCATGCTCGAGGCGTATCAGGCCTTCGCCTCGTACGAGGACATGATGGATCTGGTGGAGGGCCTGGTGAAGGAGGCGGCCATCGCGGTGAACGGTGGCCTGACGTTCGAGCTGGGCGGACGGCGGATCGACCTCGAGCGGCCATGGCCCCGGCGGACGCTCTTGGAGCTCGTGTCCGAGCGCGCCGGCCGGGACCTCTCGCTCGATACGCCCCTCCCCGAGCTCCAGCGGATCGCTGATGAGCACGGCGTCGGCTACGACCCGAAGTGGGGCGCCGGGAAGATCCTCCTGGAGCTCTTCGAGAAGCTCGTGGAGGAGGAGCTGGTCGAGCCGACCATCGTCAAGGACTTCCCCCGCGAGGTCTCCCCGCTGGCCAGGACGCACCGCGACGATGCCCGGCTCACCGAGCACTTCGACCTGATCATGGGAGGAGTGGAGATCGCCCCCGCGTACTCCGAGCTGAACGACCCCGATGAACAACGCCGCCGGTTCGAGATGCAGCAGGCCCAGAAGGCCGCGGGCGCGGAGGAGACCCATCCCTTCGACGAGGACTTCCTGGTGGCCCTGGAACACGGGATGCCACCGGCCGGGGGGTTGGGGCTGGGAACGGACCGGCTCCTGATGATCCTCTCCGGGGCGCCGTCGCTCCGAGAGGTGATCTTGTTCCCGGCACTCAGGCCGGAGGATCACCCGTCCTGAGACGCGCGGCAGCCCTCCTCCTGGCCCTGCTGTCCGCCTGCACGCTCGGCGATCCGCCGGAACAGACCCGGACCACGCCGCCGCCCTCCCCCCGGACCGACGCTGGGCCCCCCGCTCTGGTCGTTTCCGTGGTGGCTTCGGTGACCGGGGCCACGTCCGCATCGGATCGGATCTACCTGGAGGGGATGCGGCTGGCGGAGAGACAGATCAACGGGGCGGACGGGGTCCGCCGCCGGGACCTTCTCCTCGAGGTGGCGGACGACCGGGGCCGGCCGGCTCGAGCCCGGCGCCTCCTCCGAGACATCCTCCAGGCGAGGGATGCCGAGGCAGTGCTCGTGGTGGGGGACGGCCGGCCGCTGATAACGCTGAGACGGGAGGTCGAAGCGCTCGGCGCCCCCGTGATCCTCCTCGGCGGGGACCTGTATTCGTCCCGGTCCCTCTATCGCCAGGTGTTCCAGACCAGCGTGCCGGTCCTGTGGCAGGCCAGGGCCATTGCCCGTTACCTGGTCCGGGACCGCCGGCACGACCGGGTGGTGCTGGTTACGGAGACGGGGTGGGCCCCGGGCGGTCGAGCGGCCTTCGACGCCGCCATGGCGGAGGAAGGAGGCCGAGCGGCGGCCCGCCTCGCGCTCGATCCGGGGGAAAGCCTGGGCGCCGTGGTGTCGGCATCGGAGGACGCCGACGCGCTGGTGCTCCTGGGAAGCTCCTCCACCGCCACCAGGCTCGCCCCGGCTCTGGCCAGGCGGGCGGGGGAGACGCAACTGGTGGCGTCGTCGGACGCGCTCACGCCGGAGTTCGCCGCGGCCGGTCCGTCGCCCGGGACCGTCGCGCCATACGCGTACACCTGGGCCGGATGGGCCCAGCCCATCCCCAGGGTGGGTGCGTTCCGGTCCCGGTTCCGGAAGGAGTTCGGCCGGCTGCCCGCGGGGCACGAGCAGGAGGGGTACGACGCGGTCCGGGTCCTCGGGGACGGACTCCGCCGGGCCCGAGGCCGCGGGGGCCCCCGGTTGGTCCGCGCCCTGGAAGCGCTGCCGTGGCGCCCGTACTCCTCGTTGCCGGTGCAGCTCGGCCCCGACGACCACGTGTTCCCGGGGGCGAACGAGATAGGGATGTTCGCGGTGCCGGGCGACGCCGAGCGCGCCGAGCGATGGGTCGGCCCCCAGGCTCCATGGCGGCCCATCATGCGATCGTTCACGCCGGACCTGGAACGCACCGGGATCCTGGACCGGGACAGGCGGGTGTTCTTCCCCCGGTGGCGCCAGAACCGCCCCGCGCCAAAGTACTGGACGTCGCGGTACGGGATCGTCACCCGGCTCCGGCGGGACCCGCTCCACTGATGGGAGCGCTCGAGGCGGTCCGTCTGCGCCGGGGGTAATGTCCAGGGAGGACGGGTAGAGGTTCCGGGAGAGGAGGCGCCATGGGATTCAGATCGGGTGTGCTGGTCGGTTTCGGGATCGGTTATGTGCTGGGGTCGAAGGCGGGGCGCGAGCGGTACGAGGACATCAGGCGGGCCTGGAACGCCGTCACGGGGAGCCACACGGTCCAGCGGGCCGTGGCCACCGGGAAGGAGGCCGCGGAGACGGGCGCTCGAAAGGGTCTCAGCGTGGTCCAGCAGGGTGTGGACAAGGCCACGGGGGCGATCAAGGAGCGTCGCACCCGCGTCGAGGACGGCTCCTTCGGAGAGATCCCGGAGGTCTGAGGCCGGGCCTTCGCCTACGCCAGAGCCTTGCGGCGCCGGATCCTTGCCAGCCCCCCGGACCCGCGCTCCGATTCGGGGATCGCCACCAGAACCTGGAGCGGGTCATCGCCCGGCATCCCCAACGGATCGACGTTCATCTCGCCCATGAGCCGGCGGAGGTCACCGAAGATCTGCCGCTCGGTCCGGGCCGCCTCCGTCAGGAGTGTCCCGGCCTGGGCGTCCCGGCCCTCCTCGAGCAGCACCCGGGCGGCATCGAGGCGCAGGAGGTTGCCGGCCGAGGTCTGCAGCACCTGGTCGTGGAGACGATCCCACAACGCCCGCCGCTCGCCTTCCCGGGCTGCCACGAACTCGCGCAGAAGGCGGGCTCGCTCGGCCGCCTTGAGGACTTCGACCACCTGATGCCGCTCCCGGATCCGCCTCACCTACGTGGCCGCGGCCAGGGCCGACGCGGCCCCCAGGACGATGGTCCCGGCGACGAGCAGCGGAGACGCGCTGACCGAAGCGGTCACCACCGCGACCGTGGCCGTCACGGCCACGTACAGAGCGATTCGAACCCCGGGGGAAGGATGGGACAGGGCCCGACGGGCTCGAGCGCGCACATCCATCCCGCCCTCCTTCTGTCGGACGCCTCCGTCGGAGAGGATATCGGGAGGTCTCTTCCCTGCATATGGGCCGAAGGGATGAAAATCGACATCAGCCGGTTGGGGGATCGGGCCGGAACGCCCCGGCTGGCCTGGGAGAGGGAACGTTTCGGGCCGCCGGGGGGTCCTAGAAGATGGGAGTCGCCTCGGCTCAGGTCGAGGACGGTTGCGACCGAAGGAGAGATTGGTGAGAACGCGGGGCCAGAAGGAGCCTTGGGAGGTGTTCGCAGACCCCCGGGGTATAATGCGAAGCGGAGGGCGCTCCGGGGCTCACCAGGTGGAGGAAGCCCCGAGGGCGCCCGCGGTGCCTCGGGGGGAGGACGGGGTCCACGGATCCCCGAGGTAGGAGCGACGGGGGCCGGCCATGCCGGCCCGGAGGCAGAGCATCATGTTCGAGCGGTTCACCGATAGAGCCCGCCGGGTCGTCGTCCTCGCCCAGGAAGAGGCGAGGATGCTCAACCACAACTACATCGGGACCGAGCACATCCTCCTGGGTCTCATCCACGAGGGAGAGGGAGTGGCCGCCAAGGCCCTGGAGTCCCTGGGCATCTCGCTCGAGGCCGTGCGGTCTCAGGTCGAAGAGATCATCGGCCAGGGGCAGTCCGCCCCCACGGGCCACATCCCGTTCACGCCACGCGCGAAAAAGGTCTTGGAGCTCTCGCTGCGTGAGGCCCTCCAGCTCGGCCACAACTACATCGGCACCGAGCACATCCTCCTGGGGCTCATCCGGGAGGGAGAGGGCGTGGCCGCTCAGGTTCTGCAGAAGCTCGGAGCGGACCTCAACCGCGTTCGCCAGCAGGTGATCCAGCTCCTGTCGGGATACACCGGCGGGCGAGAGACCACCGCGGCCGAGCAGTCCCCGCAGGGCTCGATGGTTCTGGACCAGTTCGGCCGGAACCTCACCCAGCTGGCGCGGGAGTCGAAGCTCGACCCGGTCATCGGCCGGAGCAAGGAGATCGAGCGGGTCATGCAGGTGTTGTCCCGCCGGACCAAGAACAACCCCGTGCTCATCGGGGAGCCCGGCGTGGGGAAGACCGCCATCGTGGAGGGGCTGGCCCAGAACATCGTCAAGGGCGACGTCCCCGAAACACTCAAGGGAAAGCAGATCTACACGCTCGACCTGGGCGCGCTGGTGGCCGGGTCGCGGTACCGGGGTGACTTCGAGGAGCGTCTGAAGAAGGTCCTCAAGGAGATCAAGAGCCGCGGAGACATCGTCCTGTTCATCGACGAGCTGCACACGCTGGTGGGCGCCGGTGCGGCCGAGGGAGCCATCGACGCCGCCTCCATCCTCAAGCCCATGCTGGCCCGCGGGGAGCTCCAGACCATCGGGGCGACCACCCGCGACGAGTACCGCAAACATCTAGAAAAGGATGCCGCCCTGGAGCGACGGTTCCAGCCCATCGACGTGAAGGAGCCGACCGTCGCCCACACCATCGACATCCTCAAGGGGCTCCGGGACCGGTACGAGGCCCACCACCGGGTCACGTTCACCGACGAGGCCCTGGTGGCCTCGGCGAACCTGGCCGACCGCTACATCAGCGACCGGTTCCTGCCCGACAAGGCCATCGACCTGATCGACGAGGCCGGCTCGCGGATGCGCATCCGCCGGATGACCGCTCCGCCGGACGTCCGAGAAGTGGACGAGCAGATCGCCGACGTGCGGCTCCGGAAGGAGTCCGCCATCGACTCGCAGGACTTCGAGGCCGCCGCCAAGCTGCGCGACGAGGAGCGGCAGCACCTCGACGAGCGGGCCCGCCGGGAGAAGGAGTGGAAGGCCGGCGAGCTCGACGTCCTGTCGGAGGTCGACGAAGAGGAGATCGCCGAGGTCCTGTCGGCGTGGACGGGCATCCCGGTCTACAAGCTGACCGAGGAGGAGACGCAGAAGCTCATCCGGATGGAGGAGGAGCTCCACAAGCGGATCGTGGATCAGAACGAGTCCGTGGCCGCGGTGTCCAAGGCGATCCGGCGGACCCGGGCCGGTCTGAAGGACCCCAAGCGGCCCGCCGGGTCGTTCATCTTCCTGGGGCCCTCCGGCGTGGGGAAGACAGAGCTGTCCAAGGCCCTGGCCGAGTTCCTGTTCGGTGACGAGGAAGCGCTGATCCAGCTGGACATGTCGGAATACATGGAGAAGCACACCGTGTCCCGGCTGATCGGCTCCCCGCCCGGCTACGTCGGCTACGAGGAGGGCGGGCAGCTCACCGAAGCGGTGCGACGCCGGCCGTTCTCGGTGGTGCTGTTCGACGAGATCGAGAAGGCCCACCCGGACGTGTTCAACACGCTCCTCCAGATCTTGGAGGACGGGCGGCTCACCGACGCGCAGGGTCACACGGTGGACTTCAAGAACACCGTGATCATCATGACGTCGAACCTCGGCACCCGGGACCTCCAGAAGGGCACCACGATCGGCTTCTCCACCAGCGACGAGCAGGTGACCTACGAGAAGATGAAGGACCGGGTCATGGAGGAGCTGAAGCGCTCCTTCCGGCCAGAGTTCCTCAACCGCATCGACGAGATCATCGTGTTCGAGTCGCTATCTCGCGAGAATGTGAAGTCCATCGTGGACCTGATGATGCGGAGGGTCAGCGACCAGCTGAAGTCGAAGGACATCGACATCGAGCTGACCGAGACGGCCAAGGAAGTTCTGGCCGACAAGGGCTACGACCCCACCCTCGGGGCTCGGCCGCTCCGCCGGACCATTCAGCGGCTGGTCGAGGATCCTCTGTCGGAGAAGCTCCTGTGGAAGGAGTTCGCGGCAGGCCAGACGATCATCGTCGACGCGCAGGACGGCGAGATCTTGTTCGAGGGCGCTCCGCAGTCGCCGGAGTCTCCGCCGGTCGAGCTGGCCGGCCAGGAGTCCTGAGCGAGGACATCGGGAGGGGTTCTCCGCATCGACTGGAGTCCTTTTCCTGACCCCGGCCGCGAGGACGCTCGCGGACGGTAAGGCCGACAGCCCGGCAGCCCTACGGTCGCCGGGCTTTCGGCATCTTCGAGAGGATCGCATCGCGTAGGCTCTGTCGGTCATGGAAGCCCACGGCCGCGCCCGCCTGCTGACCCCGGCATTCTTCGTCATCAGTGCGGGGTCGCTCGCCTACTTCCTTTCCCTCGGGGTCCTGGTCCCGGCGGTCCCCCTGTACGTGGAGGGGCCCCTTCGGGGCGGGGAGGTGGCGGTGGGACTCGCCGTCGGCGTGTTCAGCATCTCCGGCTTCCTGTTCCGCCCCTGGGCCGGACGACTGGGAGACCGTCGGGGCCGACGACCGATCATTGTCGGCGGCGCCTTTCTCGTCGCTCTGTCCGTGCTGGGGTATCTCTTCGCTCGTTCGGCCCAGGTGATCGTGGCCCTCCGGTTCGTGACCGGCGTGGGGGAGGCCTTCTTCTTCGTCGGCGTGGCCAGCGCCGTCGCCGACCTGGCACCCGAGGAGCGGCGCGGGGAAGCCCTGAGTCTGTTCTCCCTGGCTCTCTACGCGGGGATCGGGCTCGGGCCGATACTCGGCGAGGGTGCCGTGGAGTCGCTCGGGTTCGGCGCTGCCTGGGTCGCGGCCGCCGTCCTGGCAGCGGTGGCCGGACTGCTGGGGCTGGCCGTGCCCGAGACCCGGGTGCAGGCGGAGGACGAGGTCGCCGTGAAGCCGCTGATCCATCGGGCCGCCCTTCGCCCCGGGGTGATCCTGTGGGCGAACCTCGTGGCCATGGCGGGGTACTTCGCGTTTCTTCCTCTCCACGCGCCCGAGGCGGGGCTGGAAGGGGCGCGGCTGATCTTCCTCCTGTTCTCCGCGGTGGTCATCGCGGTCCGGACCTTGGGGGCGCGCGTCCCCGACCGGATCGGCCCTCGGCGGGCGTCTCTGGGTGCGCTGATCTCCACGGCGGCGGGGATGATCGTCCTCGCCGCCTGGCCGGGGGCGGCCGGGGTCGTCGTCGGCACCGTCGTGCTTGCGGTGGGGCAGGCTCTGGCCTTCCCGGCGCTGATGACGCTGGCGATGCGGGGGGTACCCTCCTCTGAGCGAGGGTCCCTGGTGGGGACGTTCACCGCCTTCGTCGAGGTGGCGTTCGGCCTCGGGCCGGTGCTATTGGGGGTCGTTGCAGCCGGGTTCGGGTTCCGGGGAGCGTTCCTCGTGGGAGGGGTCGTGGCCCTGTGCGGCCTTCTCCTCATTCCGCCCGCGCGGACCCCCGCGGCGTCACGCGCGGAGGCCTGAGGGCTTCATCGCCGCTGACCCGCCAGCCAGGCATCCGGCCGCTGTGGCCATGACCTCCACGACCTGCGGATCCTCGAGGCCCTGGTCGACGGTAAGGGACCTCCAGGTGCGGAAGTCCATCGCATGGCCGATCGCGGCCCGGAGGAGGGCCTTACTGCGCCCCCGGGCCCCCCAGCCGCCCGCCAGCCGGTCGCGGACCCGAGCCATCTGCTCGAAGAACGGCCGGTTCACCTCGGCGAGGGTGGGCTTGAGGGGGAGGTCACGCAGGACCTTCGTCCAGATCTCCGCGGTTCGCCGGTAGTAGCCGTACAGGTCGGTCAAGGCCCGGCGCAGCCGGGCGTCCGGATCACCGATCTCCCACCAGGGCGAGGGGTCCGGAGGGGGATGAGCGTGGTACCCGTACGACGTGCACGCCCGGAAGAGCGACAGCTCGTCGGGGAAATGCCGGTACACCGTGAGCCGCTGGACCCCCGCCCGCTCGGCGATGGCGCTGATCGTGGTGTACGCGGGGCCAATCGAACCGTGGAGCTCGAACGTGGCCCGGGCGATACGCCGGCTGGTCTGCTCCATCTGTTCGGCGCGCCGCTTCAGCTGATATCGGCCCATGGCAATTCAGTGTACAGCTCTGTTCCCTGAACCCCTTGACACCACCTCGAGGGGCAAGCTAGAGTCTGCGAATCAGTGAACAGAACCGTTCAGTGATTGCGTGCCACGCAGAAAGGGAGGTGAGGTGATGAGCATGGTTCACACTCGGGGCTTCGTCCGCGAGCCGGGCCAGGGAGAGGCCCTGTGGGTCCTCGGCGGCCTGTACACGTTCAAGGCGCTGGCCGGTGAGACGGATGGAGGATGCACGGTGATCGAGGTGCGAGCGCCGGGGGGCTTCGCCATCCCGGTACACCTCCACGAGGAGGAGGGCGAAGGCTTCTTCGTGGCGGAGGGCGAGGTCACGTTCTTCCTCGGGAACGAGGAGGTCCGGGCCCCCGCCGGATCGTTCGCCTATGCGCCCCGGAACCTCGAGCATGCCTTCCGGTTCGAAACGGCCGACGCCAAGCTGATCGTGTTCTTGGCCCCGTGCAACGGGAGCCACGAGGACCTGTTCCGGGACATCGGAGAACCGGCCGCCCGTCTCGAGATCCCACCGCCGCCGGAGGGCCCACCCGACGTGGAACGACTGGCGGAGATCGGGGCCCGGCACGGGACCCGCATAGTGGGGCCACCTCCGGGGGCCTGAACCGCCGAAGGTCATGTCAGCGGCGGCCGGTAGGCTGCACGGGCCGTGGGGAAGGTCAGGAAGCTCCTCGCCTGCAGCGCCTGCGGGCACGCCGTGAGCCGGTGGGCCGGCCGGTGCCCCTCCTGCGACGCTTGGGGGACGATCGACGAGCGAGCGCCGGTCCCGGCGTCTGACGTGACCCCGGTCCCGCTGGGAGGCCCGGAGGAGGCCGAGGAACGGTTGCCGACGGGGTTCCCGGGAGTCGACCGGGTGCTCGGCGGGGGGCTGGTCCCCGGTTCGGTGGTTCTGGTGGCGGGGGAGCCCGGCATCGGGAAGTCGACCCTGCTCCTCCAGGCCACGGTGGCCCTGGGGGGGTCTGGGCGAGGCTGCCTGCTGGCCTCGGGGGAGGAGTCCCGCCCTCAGGTGGCTGCCCGGGCCCGGCGCCTCGGGATCCCGGCCGGGGCGGCCTCGTTCGTCCCCGGTCGGGAGCTTCCGGCCATCCTGGACGCCGCGCGGGCCATGCGGCCGGCCGTCCTCATCGTGGACTCGATCCAGGCCGTCCGGGATCCCGCCCAGCCCGCGGTGGCCGGGGGGCCCGCCCAGGTCAGGTGGTGCGCCGACGCGCTCGTGGGGCTGGCCAAGCAGGAAGGGATGGCGGTACTCCTGGCGGGCCAGGTCACCAAGGACGGCGAGGTTGCTGGTCCCCGGACCCTCGAGCACGCCGTCGACGTGGTGTGCTCCTTCGACGGCGACCCCAGGACGGGCCTGCGGGTGCTCGCCGGAGGCAAGAACCGGTTCGGACCCGAAGGGGAGCTGGCCTGGTTCGAGCTGGGCTCCGACGGGCTCAGGGAGGTCGACCCGGTCGGGCTCCTGTCCGGGGGAGGACCCGAGCCCGGAGCGGCCCAGGCCCTGGTGGGCGCGGGCCGCAGGGCGTTGGCCGTCGAGGTCCAGGCCCTGGTGGTGCCCACCGCGGGCCCGCCGCGCCGCCACGTCTCCGGGCTCGACCCCCGGAGGTTCGGCCAGGTGGCCGCCGTGGTGGAGCGAGCCCTGGGGTTGGGCCTGTTCCGGGCTGAGCTCTACGGAAGCTCCGCGGGCGGTCTCCGGGTCGACGATCCCGGCGCCGACCTGGCGGTGGCGGCGGCTCTGGCCTCGGCGGCCCGAGAGAGCCCGCCCCCCGAGGGCTCGGCGTTCGTGGGCGAGGTGGGCCTCACCGGCGCGGTGCGCCCGGTCCCCAACCCGGCCCGGCGGCTGGCAGCTGCGGCCGCCGCGGGGGCCCGGACGGTCTACATGGCGGGAGAGGCCACCCCCCCGACAGGGGTGTCGGTGGCTCGGGTACGGCACGTCCGGGACGCGCTGACGTGGGCGGGCATCCGGACCGCGGGCTGACGTGGCCGCCGATCCCCTCTCGGCGTCCGGTGCGAACGCCCCAAATCCGACATGGGTGACCGGCTCGAGGACGGAGACGGCCCCGAGGTTCGGATGGCCCGATTGGGCGTTTGACCAGCACTTTTGATTTGCCAGAGGGGGGTCCGACGTGCTACCATAGGCTCCACCCGCAGAGATCCTTTTACGAGGGGGTGTTCGTGTTCCGCAAAGGGGACAAGGTTATCTATCCCCATCATGGGGCGGCAGTGATCGAAGACCTCACGGAACGCGATTTCCTCGGCGAGAAGAAGAAGTACTTCGTCCTCAAGCTCGCGTACGGCGACCTGAAGCTGATGGTCCCCGTGGACAACACCGAGGAAGTCGGGCTCCGGGAGGTCGTCAGCAAGCGAGACGTCAAGAAGGTCATGGAGGTGCTCCGGGAGGAAGAGTCCCGGATGCCCTCGAACTGGAGCCGGCGCTACAAGACGAACATCGAGAAGATCCGCTCGGGCGACGTGTACCAGGTCGCCGAGGTCGTTCGGAACCTGTCGATCCGCGAGGGCCAGAAGGGCCTCTCGGCGGGGGAGAAGCGGATGCTCGCCAAGGCCCGCCAGATCCTCATCTCCGAGCTGGTCTTCGCCGTGGGTTCCACCGAAGAGAAGGCCGGCTCGATGATCGACAAGGTCCTCGACGAAGCTCACGGCGAGGTCCGGGCGTCCGGCTAGGTACTTGTAGCGGCAGGCCGTCTGGCGCACCGTAGTGTCGTGAGCGCCCGGCCCAACGAGGGGAAGTCAGACAAGGCGACCCGCCCGAGGCGAACGTCCGGTGCCGGCGAGCCTGCCCCTGCCGAGCCTCCCGCTCCGAGCGAGGCCTCCGAAGCCCGGCGACATTCCCCCAGGGGCATCGTGGTCGAGCTCGTTCGCCTGATCCTCGTGGCCGTCTTCGCCGTGGGCGGATGGCGCATCGCCCGGGAGATCGTGGGCTTCGGCGAGAGCCGGATCCTGCTCGGCATCGTCCTCGGGAGCGCCGTTGGCTACGTGATCGGCGGCGTCTTGGGCAGGAAGGCCGTGGTGGCGGTTTCCGCCGTGGAGCGGGACTTCGCCAAGGTCCCCGCGTCCGAGCTCTTGGCGGGAGCCATGGGGCTCATCCTGGGTCTCCTCATCGCCGTCCTCCTGTCCGTGTTCCTGTTCCGGCTCCCCGCGGCAGCCGCGTACCCCACCGCGGGCATCGTCGCGCTGCTCCTCGCGTTCCTGGGATATCGGGTTGGGCGGGCCAAGCAGGAGGAGCTGTTCGGGCTGTTCGGGTTGAAGCCCCGGGCCTCGGGGATCCGCCGCGGGGAGATGAACGTCCTCGATACCAGCGCCCTCATCGACGGGCGGATCATGGAGGTGGTCACGGCCGGGTTCCTGGGGGGGACCTTCCTGATCCCCAGGATCGTGTTGGAGGAGCTCCAGGGGATCGCCGACTCCGGAGAGCCGACCCGGCGCGCCCGGGGCCAGCGAGGTCTGAGGGTTCTCCACGAGCTCCAGCGCTCTCCCGCAGTGGACGTCATCCTGGTGGACGAGAGCCTCCCCGGGGACGCCGACGCACAGCTCGTCCGCCTGGCCCGGGACCGGGGGGCCGTGGTGGTCACCACCGACGCCAACCTGGGAAGCGTGGCGGCCGCACTCGACGTGCCCGTCCGCTCGCTCAACGAACTGGCGATGGCCATGCGGGCCTCCGTGGTGCCCGGCGAGGAGGTCACCATTCGACTGACCAGGCCGGGACGTGAGGCGGACCAGGGCATCGGTTTCCTCCCCGACGGAACCATGGTGGTGGTGGAGGGAGGGGGCGCGCTCGTGGGGTCCGAGGTGGCCGTTCACGTCACGAACGTCCTGATGACGTCGTCGGGACGGATGGTCTTCGCCCGCGTGCCGGACCCTGCCGACCCCGCCGACACGTGACGGGAGAGCGTCGCGTGGGAAAGGCGGGACCGTCGGGTGGCCCTGCGGCCGCGAGATCGGCCCCGGCCGCCGTGATCCTCACCGCGGCGGGCAGGGGGTCCGACGAGCCTTGGGGTTTCGCCCAGGTTCTCGGCCGAACCCTCCTCGGGCTCTGCGCCGAAACCGTGGACGGCTGCCCCGGCATCGAGGGTTTCGTGGTGGTCGTTCCGGCAGGCATGGAGGACCGGGCGGCCGGCGCCACCCGGTCCTCCGGCAAGTTCCTCGCCGCGGTTCGCGGGGGATCCACCGCCCTCGAGTCGCTGATCCCAGGGATCGCCGCCCTTCCTCGTCGTTTCGAGGCGGTGGTGTGGCACGACGCCGACCGCCCTCTGGCATCACGCGAGCTGTTCGCCGCGGTGCTCGGAGCGTTGGAGGATGCCGACGTCGCGGTGCCCCAGGTTCCCGTGGGGGACACCGTGAAGCGGGTGGATGGGGGCGTGGTGGGCGAGACGATCCCCAGGGACGGGCTCGCCGTCCTCCAGACGCCCCAGGCCTTCCGCCGGGAGGCGCTGGCGGCTGTGGTCGGCGCCGGCGGCGGAGCCCGGCAACCGGCGAATTGGGACCTCCTCGGAGCGGCGACGGGGCTCCGGGTGGCGACGATCCCCGGTGATCCGGGCGACGTCCCGGTCCGCACCCTCCGTGACCTGCGGCTCGTCGAGGAGCTCCTGGCGGGACGGCTCAGCCGGAGCGATGGACACTGATCTCCGGTTCGGCCTCGGATTCGACGCCCACCCCAGGGACGAGGACCGGCCGCTGTTTCTCGGGGGGGTCCGCTTCGCGGGAGAGGCCGGGCTGGCGGGCCACTCCGACGCCGACGTGGTGTGCCATGCGCTCGCCGACGCGTTCCTCGGCGCGGCCGGCCTGGGAGATATCGGAACCCATTTCCGCGAGGGCGATCCGGAGCTCGAGGGCATCGCCGGTCTCGATCTGCTGGCCCGGGTGGTGGAAATGGTCCAGGGCGCGGGTCTGGCCCCGGTGTCCTGCGACGCGGTGGTGATCGCGGAACGTCCCGCGGTTGCCCCTCGGCGCGAGGAGATCCGAGCGGGCCTCGGCCGGGTACTGAGGATCCCGATCGAGCGAGTCTCCGTGAAGGGAACGCGCCCGGAAGGGCTCGGACTCACCGGGGACGGAGCCGGGTGCCTGGCCCTGGTGGTCCTGGGCCCCTCGTGACCGGGACCGATGGGGTCGTGGTCGGCAAGCGGCCCGTGCTGGAGGCCATCCGGGCGGGCTCGGCCCGCGAGGTCCTGGTGGCCCGGGAGTCCCGCTCGACGCCGGGGCTTCGGGAGCTCCTGCGGGAAGCGAGAGCCACCGGTGTGCCCGTCTCGGTGGTGGAGCGGGAGCAGGTCGAACGGCTGGGTGGAGGAGCCCGCCACCAGGGAGTGGCCGCCCGCCTGGGACGCGACCGAACGGAGCTGGCCCAATCCGACCTGCGGAGCAGGGAATGGGAGGAGGACGCCGTGGTGCTGGTCCTGGACGGAGTCACCGACCCTCACAACCTCGGGGCGTGCGCCAGGGCAGCCGAGGCGGCGGGAGCCTCCGCGTTGGTGGTGCGGCGTCGCCGAGGGGCTCCGGTGAGCCCGGCGGCCCTGGCGGCGTCCGCGGGGGCACTGGCGCATCTCCCGCTGGCCCGAGTGCCCAACCTGGCCAGGGCCCTCGAGCTCCTGAAAGAGGGCGGGTTCTGGGTCGTCGGGCTGGACGGCCGTGCCGAGCGCACCATCTTCGATTCGTCGCGGCCGCCCGGTCGGCTGGCCCTGGTCCTCGGCGCCGAGGGCGCCGGACTTTCCCGGCTCGTCTCCGAGCGCTGCGACGAGCTGCTGGGCATCCCCATGCGCGGCCGGGTCGGGTCCCTCAACGTGTCGGTGGCCGCCGGGGTCGCCCTCTTCGGGTACGCGATCCGGCCGGTCGGGGGCCGTTGAGGCCGCCGAGCAGGACCCACCCGTCCCCTTCGTACACATAGGTCCATTTCTGCCACGCACGAAACCCTTGCGTAAGTCCTGCTGGAAGGGGAATAATACGCGGTGACCTGCGGTTTCCGCTCATTCGCAGGGCAGAGGGAATCCTTCGTTCGCGGGAGCGGGCTGTGAGAGAAGGCAGAGCTCGGACCCTCCTCGTCATCGAAGACCAGACGGACGAGGAACTCATCTCCCTGTATCGGGACGGTGACGCACGGGCCATGGACGGTCTGCTCGCCCGGTACCGCAACTTCGCCCGGTCCAAGGCTCGCTCGTACTTCCTGGTCGGTGCGGACAAGGAAGACATCGTCCAGGAGGCCATGATCGGGCTGTACAAGGCGGTCCGGGACTTCAGCCCGGCCAAGGAGACCTCGTTCCGGGCCTTCGCGGACGTCTGCGTCACCCGCCAGATCATCACCGCCATCAAGATGGCCACCCGGCAGAAGCACATCCCGCTCAACACGTACGTCTCGTTGTCCAAGCCGCTGGCCACGGACGACGAGCCGGACCGCGCGCTGATGGACGTCCTCCAACCTCAGGAGGTCACCGATCCCGCGGAGCTCCTGATCTCGAGCGAGGAGCTCCGGAGCATGAAGCTCGCCTTCGCCGAGATCCTGTCGGACTTCGAGATCGAGGTCCTGCACCTGTACGTCGAGGGGAAGTCCTACCAGGAGATCGCGGTGCTCCTCCAGCGGCAGTTGAAGGCGGTGGACAACGCCCTCCAGCGCATCAAGCGGAAGGTGGAGCTGCATCTTCGGTCCCGCGAGCAAGAAGGACGGGCCTCGGCCTAGCCCACCCGCGAACCGGGGCGCCCGGGGCTGGCTACAATCGTCCGGCTGGCGTGGCGCAGCCCGGTAGCGCAGGCGACTTGTAATCGCCAGGTCGTGGGTTCGAATCCCACCGCCAGCTCGACCGAACCAGGTGGGTGGATGAAGCGTCAGGCGTTCGTATTCGACCTCGACGGCACGCTCGTCGATACCGTCTACCACCATGTCCTCGCGTGGCAGGAAGCACTCGAAGAGATGGGGATGCGACTCTCCGTGTGGCGTATCCATCGGAAGATCGGGATGAGCGGCGGTCTGCTCACGGCGGCGCTGCTGCGTGAGACGGGCCGGGAGGTGACCGCCCGGGAAGCGGAGCGGCTTCGGACGCTGCACGCCGAGGCCTACCACGAACGGGCGGTCAGAGCCCGGCCGCTCCCCGGCGCCCGGGAGCTCCTCGCCTTGCTCACCGAGCTCGAGGTGCCGTGGGCCATCGCCACCAGCGGGTACAGTGAGATCGCCGCCCCGGCCATCGCGTCGCTGGGAGTACCCGACGGCGTCCCCATCGTCACTCGGGATCAGGTAGAGCGGGCCAAGCCAGACCCCGACCTGTTCCTCACCGCCGCGGAGCGGCTCGCCGTGGACATCGAGGACTCCGTCGTGGTCGGGGACAGCGTGTGGGACCTTCTCGCTGCTCGGCGGGCCCGGGCCCTCGGCGTTGGGCTCCTATCCGGAGGCTACGGCGCGGAAGAGCTCCAGAGCGCGGGGGCCTACCGCGTGTACGAGGATCCCGCGGATCTCCTCGCCCATCTCGACGAGGTGGGCGTGCGCCGCCCCGAGAGATGAGACGACCGGTGGAGTAGCCTTTCCGCCGACGAGGACGTCCAATGGGTGGAGGAGCACCCCAGGCGGCCCAGAGCCCAGAGCAGATCGCCGAACGCCAAACCCGGTACGAGCGAGAGGACTTCGAGCATATTCGAGATCGTCGACGAAGCGACGGGCGAGGCGGCTGGGTGGGCGCCCCTGGGGAGCGGCCCTGGCGGCTCCGTTATCCTGCCGGTGCAGTGAGGGAAATACCCTTCTACGACGCGGAGCGGGAGTACGTCCAGCTGCGGCATGAGGTGCTCCCGGCGATCGATGAAGTTCTGGCTTCCGGCCCCGTGCTCCAGGGCCAGGCCGTCGTGGAGCTCGAACGAGAGGTGGCCGGCCTGGCGGGCCGCCGGCACGGGATCGCCGTGAACTCGTGCACCGACGCCCTGTACTTTGCCCTACTCGCCCTGGGGTTGGGCCCGGACGACGAGGTCCTGGTGACGGACTTCTCCTTCGTGGCCTCCGCCTCGTGCATCCTGCGCTGCGGCGCCACCCCGCTGTTCGTGGACATCCATCCGGCCACGTTCAACATGGACCTGGAAGTGGCGGAGCGGCTGGTCACCTCACGCACCCGGGCGGTGATCTCCGTCCACCTATTCGGGCAGATGTCCGATCCGGCGGCGGCGGAGGCGTTCGCCCAACAGCACGACTTGGTCGTGATCGAGGACGCCGCCCAGGCATTGGGGGCCAGCTTCGCCGGAAGGCCCGCGGGGAGCGTGGGTCAGGCGAGCTGCCTGAGCTTCGATCCGTTCAAGACGATCAGTGCGCCCGGCAGCGGCGGGATGGTCCTCACCGACGAGGACGAGGTTGCCGAGCGCGTCCGCCTGCTCCGCTACCACGGGAGAACGGCGGACCGGACGGTCGAGAGCCTCGGGTTCAACTCCCAGATGTCGACGCTCGTCGCCGCGGTGCTCGGGATCAAGCTGCGTCACAATGCGGAGTGGATCCGGCGGCGCCGCAAGATCGCGGGCCGGTACTCCGAGGCTCTCCAGGGCTCGGACCACCTGACGGTCCCGGCCGTCCTGCCGGACGCGGAGCACGTGTTCCAGAAGTACGTGGTCGCCACGCCGCACCGCGACGCGCTCCGGGATCACCTGGCGGGCTGGGGCGTCGAGACGATGGTCCAGTATCCGGCCCCGCTCCACCGACACCGCGTGTTCGCCTCGGGGAAACCGGTTCGGGCCCCGAACGCGGAGGACGCCGCAACGCGGGTGCTGTCGCTGCCTGTGCATGCCTTCCTCAGCGATGACGAGGTGGAGGCCGTGGCCGAGGCCGTCCTGGCCTTCCCACGCCAGCGGGTATGCGGCTGAGGCGCGCGGATCCGGTTCGGGTGCACCGTGCTTGACACGCGTGGCCAGCATGGATGAGTGTTCGGCTCGGCTGGGAGGGGTGATGCGACCGGCAGGTCCGAGGTCCCGTCTGCTCGTCATGGCCTGCCTGCTGTTGGCGGCGGCGTGCACCCCGCCTCCGACCGCCGAAGGGGACGGCGACAGCGGACTGGTGGACGTCACCGGCCGCCTCAACGAGATCAACGGCGAGCTCGAGGGGCTCGAGCCTGATGCACGGCGAGAGCGGCTCATCCAGATGGCGGCGGAGGAGGGAGGGAGTTTCAACGCCTACGGGTCCACCAACCTGGACGACGTGTTCCCCATGATCGACGAGTTCGAGAGCCTGACGGGTCTCGAGGTCAACTACTACCGGGCGTCGTCGGCCGACGTCCTCCAACGGGTGCTCCAGGAAGCCGATGCCGGCTTCCCCGGCACGGACGTCGTGCTCACCAACGGGCCGGAGCTCCAGGTCATCGACGGGGAAGGCCTCCTCGCCCCACTGGATTCCCCCGTGACCGACCGGGTCCCGGAGGAGGGAGTCTTCGACAACTGGGTGTGGTTCTACCTCAACACCTTCGCGGCCTCCTGGAACACCGACAGCGTTTCCACGGGTCCCACGAGCTGGGAGGACGTCCTGTCGATCGAGGACGGCCTGGCCCTGGAGGTCGGCGACTTCGACTGGTTCGCCACGCTGGTCAAGAGCTACTTCGTCGAGAGGAACGGGATGACCGAGAAGGAGGCGATCGACCTGTTCCGGCAAGCGGCCCGGAACGCGTCACTCGTGAACGGCCACAGCCTGATGCTCGAGCTCCTGGCCGCGGGGGAGTACGACTACGCCGCGTCGACCTACCTGCACGGGGTGCTGCAGCACAAGAAAGAAGGTGCGCCCGTGGAGTGGGAGGGCGGGCCCGAGCCCATAATCGTCCGGCCGAACGGCATCGCCATCCACCGGTACGCGGTGCATCCGGCCTCCGCCCTCCTCTTCCTGGAGTTCATGATGACCGAAGCCCAGCAGCTTCTCCTTGACATCGACCGTCAGCCGGCCACCGAGGGCGTCGAGGGAGGGGGCATCCCCTCCGGGGTCGATACCATCGTCGTGGACCTCGACGCGCTGCTCGAGGAGCGCGAGAAGTGGGAGGGCCTCTGGGCGGAGATCATCGAGGGCTCGGGCGGCGAGGTGGTCGAGGACTGAACGGGGGGCCTTCCTGAGGGTGCGTCCAGCTACGGTCCGATCGAGGGGAGCCGAGCGGCCGTGACGGCGACGCGGTACGGCTCCGATGTGGTCGTCGACCTCCTTCAGGCCCTCGGGTTTCGGTACGCGAGCCTCAATCCCGGCTCATCCTTCCGCGGGCTGCACCACTCCCTGGTGAACCACGGGGAGAACTCGCCGGAGATCATCCTGTGCCCCCATGAGAAGGTCGCGGTGGGTCTGGCTCACGGGTTCGCCAAGGCGTCGGGGGACCCCATGGCGGTGATCCTCCACGACCTGGTGGGATTGTTGCACGGGTCCATGGGCATCTACTGCGCGTACGTCGACCGAGTGCCCATGCTGGCCCTGGGCGGGGCGGGGCCCATGGATTTGACCCGCCGCCGCCCGGGCATCGACTGGATCCACTCGGCCAACGTCCAGGGGAACGCCGTCCGCGACTACACCAAGTGGGACGACCAACCGGCCTCGATCGCATCCATCCCCGAATCTATGGTCCGGGCGGTCAGGGTGGCCACCTCCGAGCCGGCGGGGCCGGTCTATGTGGCCCTGGACGCCGCGCTCCAGGAGGAGCAGGTGCCACCTGATCTCGTCCTGCCCGACCTGGAACGTCTGGCTGCCCCGACGCGGATCGGGCCGGACCCCGTCGCCCTCCGCCGGGCGGCAGAGCTGCTCGTCGCCGCGGAGCGGCCGGTCATGATCCCCGGGTACGCGGGACGGGATCCCGACGCGTTCGGACAACTCGTCGATCTGGCCGAGCTGGTGGCCATGGGGGTGATCGACACGGGCATCCGGCTCAACTTTCCCAACCGCCATCCCCTGAACGTCACCGGGTCGCACGCTTTGGAGGAAGCTGACTTGGTGCTGTTCGTCGACGTGAAGGACATGGGCAGGCCCACCCAGGACGTCGATCCCACCGCGCGGACGTCCCGGTCCCGCATCGCGGAGAGGGCCACCATCGTGGACATGGGCTTCAACGAGCAGGGGATCTCGGCCTGGTCCCACGACTTCACCCAGCTCCACGAAGCCGATCTCCGGATTACCGCCGACAGCGTGGTGGCCCTCCGCGAGCTACTCGGACTCATCCGGAGGCTCGTCGCCAAGGATGACGCTGCTCGGGCCGAGGCCCGCAGGCGCCGTCGGTCCGAGCTCGCCCGGATCCACGAGCAGGTGTGGGACGGCTGGCGGCGGGAAGCCGTCCGGGACGCGGACCTCTCGCCCGTGTCCACGGCGCGACTGGCGGGGGAGGTGTGGGGGGAGATCCGGAGCCACGACTGGGTGCTGACCGCCGGTACGGCGTCCGGCTGGGCCCTTCGGACCTGGGACTTCGACCGTCCGCACCGGCATCCGGGGCGGAGCCTGGGGACCGCGACCCAGATCGGGCTCTCTCTCGGCGTGGCGCTGGCTCACCGCGATGCTGGCCGGCTCGTCGTGGACCTCCAGCCCGACGGGGACCTGATGTTCGACATTGGGGCCCTGTGGGTGGCGGCTCACCACCGGATCCCGATGCTCGTTGTGATGTTCAACAACCGGTCGTACCACAACGACCGAGAGCACCAGGAGCGGATCGCTCGCAGCCGGGGGACCCCGGTCGACAACGCCGGGATCGGGTTGGAGATCGATCGGCCGGCACCGGACTTCGCCGGAGTTGCCCGGGCGCTGGGGTGGCACGCCGAGGGGCCGATCGAGGACCCCGAGGATCTCCACAAGGCCATCGCGCGAGCCACGGAGGTCGTCCTCACCGAGCGGCGGCCGTCACTCGTGGACGTCGTATGCCAGCGGAGGTGATGCCTCTGGTTTTTCGGCAGGACCGGCAGACCTTCTGAGCCGGCTGGCACCCGTCCAGGCCGAACAAGGAGCAGCCCATGCAGCTGGGAGACCGTCAAGTCCTTGCTACCGATGCCGCTCACCGCGACGCCACGGAGATCGCGTCTCGCGACGAGTTCAATCGGAAGTATCCTCCGCTCGAGGGGCTCGTCATCCCGGGGGACCTTCGGACCATGGAGCTGCCGGAGCGCCCCTGGCGCAACAACCGAGGCCGGTACTTCCGCCTGGCGGAGAACCGGTGCATCGATGGGCATATCGGCGAGCTCCTCCCCGGCGAGGCATCGGTGCGGCACCGTCATACCAACGAGGCGTACCTGTACATCGTGCGGGGGCATGGCTACTCGACCATCAACTTCGACGGCGAGCCCGAGGAGCGGATCGACTGGGAGGAGGGCTCGCTGTTCTCTCCACCCGTGTGGGCGTGGCACCAGCACTTCAACCTGTCGGAGGATGAGCCCGCCCGATACCTGGCGATCCACACTGTTCCCCTGATGCGTCACCTCCGGATGCACAACATCGAGCGCCACCCGGCCCAGGGGTAGGATGCGCGGTCGAGGGTTTGGGAGGTAGCCGGATGGCACGGACGACGGTGGCGGGACGGCTCCCTGCCTGGGACCGCCGCTCCGTGACGAGCGTGTTCCAGCCACGGAACCTCATCATCGGCGCCGTGGTCGCCGCGATCGTCTACCTGGCGATCGTTCCTGTCGGATACCTCCTGTGGGGCACGTTCTTCGACCAGCAGGGCTTCACGCTTCGGTTCTTCGAGCAGGCGTACGCGCGGATCGGCCTCGGGGAGGTGGCGACCAACTCGGCCACCTTTGCCATCGGGTCGACGGTGCTGTCGGTCGTCATCGGCACCACCCTGGCGTACCTCCAGGTTCGCACCGATGTCCCCCTCAAGCGGGTGATCTTCGCGGCCTCGCTCGTGCCACTGATCATCCCGGGGATCCTGCACACGGTAGCCTGGATCCTGCTGCTCAGTCCGAGGACCGGCCTCTTCAACGCGTGGCTCGAGCCCTTCTTCGGACCGCGGGCCTTCGACATCTTCAGCATGCCGGGGATGATCCTGGTCGAGGGCCTCCACCTGTCGCCCCTGGTGTTCCTGCTGATGGCGGCGGCCTTCCGGTCGATGGACCCCTCGCTCGAGGAGTCGGCCCTCATGAGCGGGGCCCGTCTGCGAACGGTGGTTCGCCGGGTCACCCTGCCGCTGGTCCGGCCGGCCCTGATGGCGGCCATCCTGGTCATGGGGGTCCGGGTCCTGGAGGCGTTCGAGGTGGCGGCGATCCTCGGCCCGCAATGCCGCTGCTGGGTGTTCGTCTCCCGGATCTTCTCGGCTCTGAGGACGTTCCCGCCGAAGTACGGCGAGGCGGGAGCCCTTGCCATTTCCCTGTTGGTCCTGACGACGGTCGGTGTCTACGTCTACTCTCGCCTGTCCACTCGGGGGCGGGCCTTCCAGACCATCACCGGGAAGGGGTTCCGGCCCCGGCCGCTCCCGCTCGGGCGGTGGCGATGGCCGGCCACGACCGTGGTCTTCGTGTATTTCCTGATCGCGGTGGCGATGCCGGTCCTGATCCTCCTCTACTCATCGACCCAACCGTTCTACTCGGCACCGTCGGTGGAGAGCTTCTCTCGGATGTCGCTGGAGAACTTCGTCGCGACGTTCACGCAGCCTCAGGCGCTGACCGCGTTCCGCAACTCCCTGGTCCTCGGCATCGGCACGGCGACCTTCGTGATGTTCTTGATGGCGATCGCATCGTGGTTGGTGGTTCGGACCCGGATGCCCGGCCGGTGGCTCGTGGACAACGTGGCGTTCGTGCCCCTGGTAATCCCCGGCCTGGTGATGGGGGTCTCGCTCCTCTTCGTGTACCTGCGGTTCCCCGTGCCCGTCTACGGGACGCTGTGGATCCTGTTCATCGCCTACGTCACCCGGTACATGCCGTACGGCATGCGGTCCGCGTCCAACTCGATGTATCAGATCAGTAGTGAGCTGGAAGAGTCGGCCCAGACCAGCGGGGCAACCTGGTGGCAGGTCTTCCGGCGGGTGAACCTCCCGCTGTTGATGCCAGGGTTGATCGCCGGATGGATCTACATCGTGCTGGTCTCCTTCCGGGAGCTGTCCAGCTCCATCCTGTTGTACTCGCCCGGCGACGAGGTGCTGTCCATCCTGATCTGGGAGCGATGGCAGAACGGCCAGGTCACTGAGTTGGCCGCTCTGGGGATGGTGATGGTCTTCACCCTGGTCGTCCTGGTGGTCCTGGCCACCCGGCTGGGGGCGCGAGTCGGCATCAGGGAGCACTGACGTGTGGGCCAGGGCAAACGGGCGGCTCCGCATCGGCCGCCTCATCGACGATGCCGGGGAGCGCGGGGGCAACGGCCCTGGCCTGGAGGTTGCCGGCCTGGTGAAGACCTTCCCCGGCGGTCGTTCCGCGCGGAGCGCTCCCGTACCGGCGGTGGACGGGATCACGTTCGACGTCGCGGCGGGGCAGATGTTCACGCTGCTCGGCCCGTCCGGGTGCGGAAAGACGACCGCGCTTCGCAGCATCGCGGGCCTCGAGCGGCCCGACGCCGGCGAGATCGCCGTTTCGGGCCGCACCCTGTTCTCCTCGACGCGACACGTGAACGTCCCGGCCAACGAGCGAGGGCTCGGAATGGTCTTCCAGTCCTACGCCATCTGGCCGCACATGAACGTGTACAGAAACGTGGCGTTCCCCCTGCACGTGCTCCCCAAGCGCCGGCGGCCCTCGCGCCAGGAGATCAGGGAACGCGTCGAGGAGGTTCTTCAGGTGGTACGGCTCGACGAGCTGGCCGACCGGCAAGCCACCGACCTGTCCGGCGGCCAGCAGCAACGCCTGGCGCTGGCCCGAGCGCTGGTGATGCGTCCGCCTCTGCTCCTGCTCGACGAGCCGCTCTCGAACCTGGATGCGAAGTTGCGCGAGGAGATGCGCTTCGAGCTCAAACGACTCCAACGGAGCCTCGGCATCACGGCGGTGTACGTGACCCACGATCAGGTGGAAGCGTTGGCGATGTCGAACCGCATCGCGGTCATGCGGGACGGCCGGATCCAGCAGGTGGGGAAGCCCAGGGAGATCTACGAGCGCCCCTCGTCCCGTTTCGTGGCAGATTTCATCGGCAGCTCGAACTTCATCCAGGGCGAGGTAGTCGACGTTGGTCCGGAGGGCCGGTGTTCGGTTCGAACGCCCGCAGGGGTCCTCCGCCTGACGGGCGGTGGCGCCGGGCTCAGGAAGGGGAGCAAGGTCGTCGTGTCCATCCGCCCTGAGCGGGTCGGTCTCCGAGCCGTAGAGCCTGGTCCCTCGGCCGGCCACGGCTGGCGGGGAGAGGTTCAGGCTCGGGCGTTCCTGGGAGAGTCGGTGGACCACGTGGTCGCGGTGGGGAGCCTGGAGATCAGGGCGCGGTGCAATCCGTCGCAATCCCTGCGCCCCGGCACCGAGGTCACGGTGACCTTGTCCGGCACGGCATGCACCCTCATCCCGGCGGAGGAGTGAGCCGCTCGGTCAGCGACCGAGCGTCGGCTGGTCAGTCCCGGCGTCGCGGGTCTCGTCTCGCAGCAGCCACGCTTTCCCAGACGGCAGGCGATCCACCTGGTCGATCGGGCGGATGGTGACGACGGTGTCCGGATCCGCAGCCGACCGTACCGCTTCGGCCAAGCGGGCGGCGCGCTCCGGAGGGGTGGGATGGCTCCAGAGGACGCGAAACTCCAGCTCGTTGGGCCCCACCTTGACGCACTGGAAGCGATCGATGTCCGGAGCGAATCCGTGGGTGGTGAAGACGGTCTGGCTCAGGCTGACGGCGCTCATGGCCTTTCCGCTGGGAAGGTCGACCACCTCGCTCGCTCTGCCGACCACCTCCTCGATCAGCGGGAAGCCGCCGACCGAGCCCTCGGTCGAGGGCACGGCCAGGTCATCCATGTCGTACCGGATGAACGGCATCACCAGGTTGTTGAGGTCGGTGAGAACGACCCGGCCCGTCTGCCCGGGCGGGACCGAGCGTCCGTCCTCGTCCAGGATCTCGAGGTAGACGAGGAAGGGATTGACCGCGTAGCGCCGCGTCCCGGGAAGGGTTCCTGCGATGTAGCCGTTCATCTCCTTCGAGCCGTACCAGGAGTGCATCGGCACCCCGAACGCTCGCCGGATGCGATCCGCCGCGCTCTTCGAGAGGGTCTCGCTGGTGGTCACGACGCATTCGAGAGCGGGAACGGCCAGTCCCCGCCGGTCCACCTCCTGGGCCATCCACTCGAGCGCGCTGGCAAACCCGTACAGGAAGTAGCTCTCGAACCCTCTCCATGCTCGGATCTCTCGCTTGAAGCGCTTCGGCGTCAGCGTCACCGTGGTGACGGGATGGATCCCGGGGCCGGGCGGCGGCGGCGAGGCGGATACCCAGACGGTCGTGGCGTCCGGGGGCACGTTCTGCATCCACTTGAGGAAGCGCAGGCCGGACAGGTTCTCCAGGTATCCCTGGACCGCATCCCGGAGGAAGTTGGTCGGATGACCGAAGCTCCCTGCGGTCCGGCTAGGCCACCACCGGCTCTGCTCGACGCCGTCGGCGATCAGGTCGTCGTATCGCTCCCGGATGATCTCCTTGGTGAGGATGGGGATGTCCTCGAAGGCCATCCCCGGCCGGACCACGGACCGGTAGTAAGGGCTGCGCTCGGCGGCGTAGGCTACCATCGCGTCCCTGAGGGCCCGGTTGACGGCCAGCCAGGGCTCCGGCGGGCCCTCGAAAGCCGCCACCATTCGGTGGAAAGCGGGATCGTCGGGATGGAGCAAGGTCGGCATTGGGCGGACGTTACCCTACGCGGCGAATCCGTGGGGAGGAGTGATTGACGTACCCGTAAGCGTCTCCCGCCCACGGGGCCGTCACCGCCCCCGGCGGGGGTAGAGGTCACGGCGAGACCCGAGGCGCGAGGGGACAGGCTGTCGTACCGTGGAAGGGGACGATGACCACGCAGGCCCTCTTCCATCGCCGTCTCGACGGGGAGATCGAGTTGAGAGCGCTCGACGAGCCCGACGCGGATACGCTGTTCGTTCTGACCGACCGAAACCGGGACCATCTGCGGGCCTGGCTTCCGTGGGTGGACGGTACTCGCACGGTTCACGACACTCGGGCCTTCATCCGCACCGCCCGGGAGCAGGAGCGGGAAGGAGACGGGTTCCAGGCCGGCATCTGGTACCGAGGAGAGCTGGCCGGAGTGGTCGGCTACCACCGCATCGACTGGCCGCGGCGACGGGTCGCGCTCGGCTACTGGCTCGGCCAGGAGTTCGAGGGAAGGGGCATCATGACCCGGGCGTGCCGCGCGCTCGTCGACCACGCGGTGAGGGAGCTCTCCCTCGAGCGGGTGGAGATCCGGGCAGCGACGGAGAACCTCCGGAGCCGGGCCGTCCCCGTCCGACTGGGGTTCGACGAGGACGGGGTGGTCCGCAGGGCCGAGTGGCTCTACGATCATTTCGTCGACCACGTGGTCTACGGGATGCCCCGGGCCCGGTGGTCGGAACTGAATCCGGCCTCGCCGAGCGGCTAGACTTCCCCTTCGTGCGCGACGTGGCGGCCCACGTGAGCGAGAGTGCCTGGGAGCAGGCCCTGCGTCAGCTGGACCAGGCCGCCGCCATCATGGGGCTCGACCCGAACGTTCACGAGGTCCTCCGCCATCCCAAGCGGGCCCTCGAGGTGGCGGTCCCCGTGCGTATGGACGACGGCCACGTGCGTGTGTTCACGGGATACCGGGTCCACCACAACACCTCCCGCGGCCCGTCGAAGGGCGGGATCCGCTATCACCCCAGCGTGACCCTGGACGAGGTCAAGGCCCTGGCGATGTGGATGACCTGGAAGTGCGCGGTCGTGGGCATACCGTACGGCGGTGCCAAGGGTGGTGTGGTGGTGAACCCGAAGGAGCTCTCCATCGGCGAGCTGGAGAAGCTGACCCGTCGCTACGCGTCGGAGATCCTTCCTCTGATCGGGCCGGAACGTGACATCCCCGCGCCGGACGTGGGTACCGACGAGCAGGTGATGGCGTGGATCATGGACACGTACTCGATGAACCAGGGCTTCTCCGTTCCTGGCGTCGTCACGGGCAAACCTCAGTCGGTGGGAGGATCGGCCGGCCGCCGGGCAGCCACCGCTCGCGGGGTGATGTACGTGACCGTCGCCACGCTCAAGCACCTGGCCATGCCGGTGGACGAAGCCCGTGTCGTGGTGCAGGGGTACGGGAAGGTCGGGGCACCCGTGGTCGACTTCCTTGCCGCTCAGGGCTGCCTGGTGGTGGGGGTGGCCGACGTGAACGGGGGAGTCTACAACCCACGCGGCCTTTCCCCCGAGGAGCTCGCCCGGTACCACGAGGAGGCCGGCACGGTGGCCGGGTTCCCGGGGGGGAACCCGGTGCCGAGCGAAGCGATCCTCGAGCTCGAGTGCGATGTCCTGGTCCCGGCGGCGCTCGAGGGAGTCATCACGGAGAAGAACGCCGACCGGGTCCAAGCGCGAGTGGTCGTGGAGGCTGCCAACGGCCCCGTGACCACCGAGGCCGACGAGATCCTGAACGACAGAGGCGTACACGTGGTTCCCGACATCCTCGCCAACGCAGGGGGAGTCACCGTCTCCTATTTCGAGTGGGTCCAGGACCTGTACGCCTACTTCTGGAAGGAGGACGAAGTGAACGACCGGCTCCGTACCCTGATGGAGGAGGCCTACGTGTGCGTGCTCGACATGGCGAAGGGGCGAGACGTCACCATGCGGCGAGCCGCCACCATCCTTGGAGTCTCCCGGGTGGCGGAGGCTCACCAGACGCGTGGGTTGTACCCGTAGCAGTGGGTGCGCTCTTGGCCCCGTCAAGGCCGTTGAAGACCCCACACGCCCCGGATATGCTCGGGAGCAGGACCGGAGGACAAAGCCCGCGGGGGAGGTTTGAACGGGAAGCATGAGCCGCCGACCAGAACCACGTTCTACGTCTCCTTGGCTACCGGGGCGCTGAGAGCCGCGCTCGTCGTCACGGCCCTCGTGGTCGGGCTGTTCGTGTTGTCGCGCGCCTTCCCTCAGACCGAGGCGCCGGTGCCGCAGTCCACGGGAGCCCCGACGACTCCCACCCAGGAGCCCACGACGCCGCCCGGCGAAGAGACCACCCCGCCGCCGGAGCAGCCCAGCCCCGATGTGCGGGGAGTCCGGCTGGCCGTCCTGAACGGGACGACGGAGACGGGCCTCGCGGCGACCACCGCGCAGAGGCTCAAGCAGCTCGGCTACCGGGTGGACGACGAGGACATCGGAGACGCCCAGGCGAAGCCGTACGAGGTCACCACGCTCTTCTTCCGCAACGACTCGAGGCTCGAGGCCCGGCACCTCCGCGACACGGTCTTCGCGGGGGCGAAGCTGGAGCGGGCCACCGGCCAGCTCGACCCCGACGTCCAGATCACGGTGGTCGTCGGTCTGGACTGGGCCGAGCGGAACCAATAGCGATCACAGATCGCGCGGCCGCCCATCCCGAGAGGCCGCTCATGATCCCTGCGAAACCAGGCGCATCTCCGTGTGGAGCCTGACGTCCAACGAGCCTCGCACCGGGTCGAGCACGTCCTCGCCGCCGGGGGGCCGGAACGTCACTCGATAGCTTCCGACCGAGTCGCCCGAGGCCTGGATGAGGAATCCTCCGAGCGCGAACCACGCCTCCTGTGTGCCCACGTCCTGGCCGTCGATCTCTGCAACCGCGTTGGCGAACACCTCCCGCCGGCGCACCGGTGACACGTAGGTCGTGCGCACCAGGGCCGCGGGCTCCCCATCTCGCATCCCCAGGCGAGCGAGGTGTGAACGGAGGGCCACCGAGAAGCTGCCGGTCTCGTCGGCGAACTCGGTGTCGGATCTCCACGTCTCCCCGATGCCGACGGGGGCTCCGGGGAGCACGGGGCCGAGGCGAGGGAGGAGCCGCTCCAGGCCCACGGGCTCCAGGGCCTCGGCCGGCTCGCCGGTCGATTCCTCGATCTCCACCATGCGGCCGTCGGGAGCCAGCGCAACCAGGAACTCCTGCCCCGGCCCCACCGCCACTCGCTGACCATCCACTTCGAGCGAGGTCGGGGCGAGGGTCAGGCGGGCCCGGGCGGTCCCGTCCTGCTGGTAGGCCAGGACGTCTTGCACGACACGGAACGCCGCCTCGATGCGCTGCCCGCGCGTCTCCCCCTCGAGGGTCCGGTCCACGTCCGCGGTGAGCTCGAGGCGGAACGTGAGCGGCGGGCCCCCGCCCGGCCTGCTGGCGAGGAGCACGCGGTGATCCGCGCACGACGAGAGAGTCGCGGCAAGGAGGAGGCAGAGCAGCGGGACCGTGCGGCGCACCGGCCGGAGGGTAGCACGGTAGGCTTGCCCGGATGCCGGCGGAACCCAGCGAGCGGGCCGCGGGCCTCCCCGGATGGTTCCCCGGGGAAGCGCGTCCGGTCGGGGTCTTCCTCGATTACGATGGGACCCTCTCGGAGATCGCGCCGACGCCGGAGGAGGCCCGTCCCGCCCCGGGGCTTCGCGACGCTCTGGAGGGGCTGGTCGCCGCGGGCGCGGAGACCGTGGTGATCAGCGGACGGCGGGCCGGTGCGGTGGCGGCGATGCTCGAGGCTCCCGTGCGGTGCTTCGGGTTGTACGGCCTGGAAGACGAGCGCGGCCCGGTGTCGCGATCGGCGGAGCTGGTGGCCGCTCTGGAGTCCGTCCTCCCCGACGTGGAGCGGGCCGCCGCCCTGGTGCCCGGCAGCCGCGTGGAGGCGAAGGGGCTCCAGGTGGCGGTGCACTACCGGGCCTCGCCTGAGCCGGAAACGGCCCGGCGGGTCCTCGTGGAGAGGCTCCGCCCGGTCGCGGAAGCCCACGGCTATCGTCTCCTCGAGGGAAAGAAGGTAGTGGAGCTTGCCGCCGTGGGCGGCCCCACGAAGGGGGACGTGGTCGCTCGGGTGGTGAAGAGCTCGGGGCTGAGAGCGGCGATGTATGCGGGAGATGACGCAGCCGACGAGGCGGCGTTCGAGGCCATCGACCGGCTCACCGAGGACGGCCTGACCACGCTGAAGGTTGCCGTCCGTCACCCGGAGGCGCCGGCGGGGCTCATCGAGGCGGCGGATGTTGTGGTAGAGGGTCCCGATCGGGTCGTGGCCCTGCTCCGGGAGCTGACGGGCCGGCTGCGGGAGGAAGGCCCGGACGCCTCGGGCTAGGCGTCCATGGGCGCGATGCGGTCGAGCTCACGGAGCTGCGCGGACGCCCATCGGGCCGGCGTCCTGGCTCCGGCCACCCTGCGAAGCGCCTGCGCCCTCGTCCTCCGCTCCTCCGGGCCCATCCGCAGCGCCTCGTCGAGCGCGTCCGCCGTCCCGGCCACGTCGAGCGGACTCACCGGAAGGGAGTGCTTCCCGAGCTCGGCGTAGGCGCCCGCGTTCCGTGACAGCAGGAGCACCCCGTTCCGGCGGTTCAAGAGCGGGCCCTCCTTCGCCACCAGGTTCATCCCGTCGAACACCGGGTTGACCATGAGGACGTCGTAGATGCCGTAGGCCGCGATGACCTCGTCCCAGTCGTCGCCCATCCTGACCTCCAGGGGCTGCCACCCGGCATCTCCGAACTCAAGGTTCACCGCCTCGGCCGCCTCCGAGAGCTCTTCCGTGTAGGCGCGGTACTCCGGCACCCGCTGTCGGGACGGGTTGAGCAGCGCCAGGAACATGACCTTCGCCCGCCACTCGGGGTACCGGCGCAGGAGGTCGCCGTACGCCTGGAATCCCCGAACGATGTTCTTCGACAGGTCGGTCCGATCCACTCGCAGCAGCAGGGTGCGGCCGCCCAGCGACCGGAGGAGGTCCTCTCGCTTCTCCTCGACCTCCGGAGCTCGGGCGCGCTCCCGAAGGTCGTCGGCGTCGATAGAGATGGGGAAGACCCCCAGCCGCACCGTCCGTCCCTGCCACTTCACGGATCGCCCCCGACACGTGGCCCCCTCCAGGAGCCGGCAGCATGCCAGGAAGTTCTGGGCCCATCGCTCGGTGTGGAACCCGAGAAGGTCCGCCCCCAACAGTCCCTCGAGGAGCTCGCGCCACATGGGCTCGGGGAGAAGCCGGAGCTCGTCTGGCCCGGCGAAGGGGGAGTGGTGGAAGTGGGCGATCCTCGTTGCCGGAGTCAGGTCACGGAGGACCCGGGGGACGAGACAGAGGTGGTAGTCCTGGACCAGGGCGGTGGTCCGCTCGGTCCTCGCCTCCTCTGCTAGAGCCTCAGCGAACGTCACGTTGTACCGGCGGTACGCCTCCCAGGCTCGTCGCGTCTTGGAGTCGAAGCTCGGTGTGCGGGGAACGTCCCACAGGTGGTGATGGAGGAACCACAGGATCCGGTTGCTCACCTGGTTGTAGGCCAGGTCGTAGGTCTCGTCGTCGAATGTGAGGAGCCGGACCTGGAACTTGGCCTCGTCGGTGATCACCTCGATCCGTCCGTCGGCCGAGCGACTCGCTCTCTCGCGGTCGCCGGGACTCATCGCCGAGGAGACCCACAGCCCGGCGGTGGTCTGAACCGCCGAGCTGAGCGAGCTCACCAGGCCCCCCGCGCCGCGCCTGGGAACCAGGTGGTCGCCTTCCGGAACGAACGTGACCGGCCCGCGGTTCGAGGCCACGAGTACCCGGCTGGTGGAGATCACAGCGACGCGAGGAGCCGAAGGTAGTCGTCGAGCTCGCGGATCGAAAGGAAGTGTTCACGAACCCGTTCCCGCCCGGCCAGGCCCATCCGGGTACGGAGATCGACGTCGGTCAAGAGGTGGCGCATACGGTCGGCGCACTCCTCGACGGTGTCGACCAGGAACCCGGTGGTCCCTTCCTCGACCTGGAGCCTCAGGCCTCCGGCGTTGCCCGCGATCACGGGTTTCTCCTTCCACATGGCCTCCGAGACGGTCAGGCCGAACCCCTCGCGGAGCGACTTCTGGATGGCCACGGTACATCCTCGCTGGAACGCGTTGACCGCGACGTCGCCCACGCCCTGGAGATTGGTGAGGATGTGCACGTCGGGGTCGCCCGCTCGGTGCTCCTCCGTCTGCTCGATGTAGTGCCAGCCCTCGGGGTCGTCGTGAGCCATCGACCCCACCATGATCAGCTGGAGTTCGGGGATCTCCTCCTTGACGATGCGATAGGCGTCGATCACACCAAGGGGGTCCTTCCACGGGTCGAATCGAGACACTTGGAGGACGAGAGGACGCCACCGGTCGATCCCGTACCCCTGGAGGATCTCGAAGACCGCCTCCGGCTCGAGCCAGCTGTTCTTCGGAGAGAGGGGATCGATCGAGGGGGGGATCACCGCGATCCTCGGCGTGAGCCCTGGGCGGACGAAGTCCTCCATGGTGAAGACGGCGGCGTCGTAGCCGTGGACGTGGTTGGCGAAGAAGCCCCAGACGGTTTCCATCGGGTGCGAGAGGTCGATGTGGCAACGCCAGACCCATTTCCCGTGCCGTCGCCCAGCCTCCTCGAGGAACGTGAGGAGTGCGGCGGGCTGCGGATCGTGGACGAACACGAAGTCCGCGTTCTCCTCGAATCGATGGGAGTTGGCTTCCACTCGCTCCAGGTAGGTGGCCTCCATGGACTCGGTCCACGGGATCCCCGCTCCTTGGAGGGCGTTGTGGACGAGCTTGGTGACGGCGAAGAACTCCTCGGAGCCCTCGATGAGCTGCCAGTCGGCGTCGATGCCCAGGTCGCGGAGCAGGGCCACCTGGGTGACCAGAAGCTCGGCTACCCCGCCGCCGAACGAGGTGCTGCTGATGTGGACCAGGCGGCACCCCTTGAGGGGCTCGGCAGCCTCACGGAGACGGGCGACGGCCTCCTCACCTGCCGGTTCCGCGTAGTCGTCGAGGCGCTTGCCCTCGGGAACGGGGACGCTGACCAGCATGCCCGTCAGTCTATCGGGAGCACGGGTGCGGTTTCCGGTGCGGTTTCCGGCGGCTGCTGCTGGCGGTGTCTTATGGTCCGGCCAGGAGGGAGAGCCGTGCGAGCTGCTCGTTCCGCCGGGTGTCGCGTTCGGCGGGGGTCATCGCCCCCACACGGCTCACCGCGTGGTTGAGCGCCACCGGGCTGAACGGCTTGGTGACGTACTCGGCTGCGCCGGCCAAGAACCCGCGGATCTGGTCGTCGTCCTGGGCTTTGGCCGTGAGGAAGATGACCGGCACGTCCGCGAGCTCGCTGTGCTCGCGGAGCCGCCGCAGCACGGAGAAACCGTCCTTCTCGGGGAGCATGACGTCGAGGACGATCAGGTCGGGACGATGCAGGACGGCCTGGTCGAGGCCCTCCTCCCCGCTGCCGGCCTCCACGACCTCGTGGCCCTCGTACTCGAGGTTCACGCGGCAGAGGAGGAGGACGTCGGGTTCGTCGTCGATCACGAGGATCCGCACGTCATTCCCTCCCCCCGGTTATCGGACGGCCGTTCCGCAGACTGTACCGCTCGGACGGGGGATCGCGGGATAGTCATTCGGTGTCAGGAACGCTTCTCCGGAGGTTGGAGCGGAAGCCGGTGTCATAATGGCTGAGGTGAACGACGACCGCACCCGGGTGCTCGGCCACCCCTTCGTCGCCGCGGCCGCCCGGTGGGGCGTGGTGGCATGGGCGGGCATCGGCGTCCTCGTGCTCGGGTTCATCGTCCTCCGATACGTCCTCTACCCCATCCGCATCATCTTCCCTCCGCTGGCCGTGGCCCTGATCTTCGTTTACGTCCTGAACCCGCTGGTGTCTCGGATGGCGCGGAGGATGCCCCGGATCGTCGCCGCTCTCGTCACGTACATGGTGGTCCTCTCCCTCGTCGGGGCGGGCCTCTCCTACCTCATCCCGGTCGTGGCCGACCAGGTCACCGGGTTCGCCAGGTCCCTCCCCGGTCTGGTCGACCGGGCCGTGGAGACGCTCGACGGCCTGGGGCGGCGGTTCAACTTCCGGATCGACGCGCAGGCGGCACTCAACGCGGAGAGCCAGAGGGCGGTTCTCGACTACCTCGGCAGCCTGCTGTCACTGACTCGGGGAGTGTTCCATTTCGTGCTGGTGGTGATCCTCGGCCCCATCCTGGCCTTCTATCTCCTGGTGGACCTCCCGAAGATCCAGCGGGGTGTCGTGGCCATGGTCCCCGAGCGCCGACGGGTGGGGTTCATGTCGGTGATGGAGAAGCTCGGCCGGGCCGTGGGCGGGTTCTTTCGAGGACAGCTCTTGGTGTCGCTGTTCGTCGGGCTGGCCTCGGCGATCGTGCTGTGGGCGGTGGGCCTGCCGTACTGGGCGGTCGTGGGACTGGTCACGGGGCTCTTCAACCTCATCCCCTTCGTCGGCCCGTGGATCGGCGGCATCGTCGCGGCGTTCGTCGCCTTCACCGCGATCCCTCCAACCGGGGGGCTGCTCCACCTGGACCCGGGATGGCCGCTGACGATCGGCTCCGGCATCGGCCTGGCCATCGTGCAGCAGATCGACAACCACATCCTCAGCCCGAACATCGTGGCCCGAACGGTCAAGCTTCACCCGGTCACCGTAATGCTGGCGCTTCTTGCGGGGGGCACCCTCCTGGGACTGTGGGGCATGCTCCTGGCGGTTCCGTCCGTGGCGGCGGCGAAGATTCTCCTCCTGCATGCGTGGGATACCCGCATGACGTGGCCGCCGAAGCCCCCGGAGACACCCGAGATGGCTTCTCCACACGGCGGGCCCGGGGATCGCGAGGCTGACGACCGTGCGGTGGGGCCCGGGCGGATCGTCCCCATCGGAGCCTCGTCGAAGGCCACCTCGAGCTCGAACGGCCAGGAAGTGTGGCGCAGCGTGCTGGGGGCGGTTCGCCGGGGATGGCGACGGCTTCGCGGATCGGGTGCCGACCAGCCCACCCGCCCCGTCTGACGCGGCCGTTACGTCGCTGAGCCGAGCAAGCCGAACACCACTTCGGCGAAGCCCTCGCCGTACGGGGCGTCCGTCAGGTAGGCGTTGTCGGGCCAGGCGCCGCCGGCCTCCACCGCCCGCCTGCCGTTGGCCACGATGAACACCGCCCCGACGTGATGAGCGAGCTCGGCGTCGGCCGGCGAGTCCCCGATCCCGACGGCGGCGTCGGGGCCGAGCCCGCGACGAGACAGGTCCGCCGCCGCGGCGGCTGCCTTGCTCACTCCCCGAGGGACGAGATGGTAGGCATGGACCTCCTCCGCCTCCAGTCCCGGGAACCGATCCTCCTGGGACCCCGCCATCCGCCGGGGGATGATCCCGTTGTCCTGCAACGAGAGCCAGTCGAAGCCGGATCGATCCAGGAGCTCTCCGGCTTCGTGGACGTCCACCTGCCCTCTGAAGAGCATGCTGCACTCGCGGGGCATGTGGGCCCACGGCGCGTGGGGCTCGAACCTTCCGGCGAACGCCTCGAGGAGCAATGCCGCGGCACCCGTGCGGGCCATGGCCTCGAACGGCGTTCCCGACCCTCGGAACGCCCCGTGGTCGTGGAGGATCTCGCCGTCGAAGGAGGTCACTCCGCCGAGCTCGGCGATGAAGCTGGGGCAGCCCAGAAGTCGCGCCGCCTCCCGGACGAGCTGCACGGTCCTACCGGAGATCGGCACCAGGGCCACGCCCGCCCGGTGGAGGGCGCCCACGGCCTCCGCGGCCCGCATGGTGATCCCATCAGGGCTGGCGAAGAGCGAGCCGCCGGGCCCCAGCAGCGTGCCGTCGAGGTCGGCGTACACGATTCGGAGGTCCAGCCGGCGAGCCAGCTCGGGCAGGCGCTCGGCGGCTGTCCTCACCGGTCCGAGCGATACTCGGGCAGCGAGGCCGCCGGCGGGCGCTCGCCGATCTCGACCGGCTGCGCCTGTGACATCAGCTCTCCATCCGGGCGCACGAACTGGTACAGGGTCCGCCCCACCTCGGTACGGAGGTCCAGCCGCCCGGTGGACTCCAGACGCTGGATGACCACGTGGAGGATGGCGAAGGCCATCCGGGCCAGCTCTCGCACGCCTCGGTTGCGGTGGATCCGGTCGCCCAGATCCACCTGGGCGAATGCATCCAGCCCGAAGCGCTCGGCGATATCGATGACCAATCCGATCTCCACGCCGTAGCCCGAGAAGAACGGTACCTGCTCGAGCAGCGCCCGCCGTCCCGCATATTCGCCGGAGAGGGGCTGGACGAGGGGAGCGAGCGTGGGCCAGAACGTGTTCAGCAGCGGACGGGCCACGAGCTCGGTCACCCGACCACCCTCACCCGGCACGAGCTGGGTGCCGGACTTCACCGGCCGCTCGTAGAAGGCCTTCACGTAGCCGACGTCCCGATCGGTGAGGAGCGGGCCAAGCACGCCAGTGATGAAGGGGGGATCGAAGTTCTCGATGTCCGCGTCACACCACGCGATGAGGTCTCCCTTCATCACGAACAGGCTCTTCCACAGCGCTTCCCCCTTGCCTCCCAGCGGCTCCAGGTGGGGAAGGATGTCCCGGTCCTGGTACACGTCGGCGCCGCAGTCCCGGGCCACGCTCGCCGTCTCGTCCTGGGAGGACGAGTCCATGATGGCGAGCTCGTCGACCAGGGGGACCTCCTCGATGAGGGCCTCGCGGATGCACCGAAGGATGGGCCCGATCGTGGCTCCCTCGTTCAGGGTGGGGATGCAGACGGAGATGGTGTGTCCTCCCGCCTCCTTGGCTCGAAGGAGAGCCCGCAGGTCCTCGAAACGGGAGTGGTGGAAGGTCCGCCGAGCGAACCAATCGGACACCGGACGATGATACCCGCGCCACCCGGGTGCACGGGGGAGGACCGGTCTGAAGTAGAGAGGGCGCGGGCGCTAGGTTGCCGCCCGGCGGACCGCCTCTTCCAGCGCCCCGTCGCCGGGAAGAGCGGTCCAGGTCCCGACGACCTCACCCTCCTCGCCGGCCACCACGATGGTGGGCACGGTCCGGATCCCGTACCGACGAGCCACCTCCGGCCGTTCGCTGAGGTCCACTTCTGCGAATCGGACCCCCGCCCGATCGGCGGCCCTTGCCAGCCAGGGCGCCGCCGCCTTGCAGGGTCCGCAGGTGGGGGTGGTGAACTGAACCACCGCCGGACCCCACACCCCCAGCCCCGGGAGGTCGAGCTTCCGGAGGCGACCCGGGGGCCGCCGCCACAGGACCCAAACCACGTACAGGGTGGCCACCACGGTGGCCAGGAGCAACAGCCGGAGCAGCATCGCTACCTTCCGGAGACGGGGACGGTGAGCCTGCGAGACACGCGCCCACGGGTGGCGACGCGGCGGGCCAGGACGTACAGCTCGCAGCCGACGCACAGTCCGGTCACCGCGGCCAGCAGCGCCAGGGCCGAGACGATCAGGGCCAGCGTCCAGGCCACCGCCTCCGCGCCGAAGGCGTAGTAGGCGACCGAGGCCGTGGCCGTGAACACGAATCCCACGGTGTTGGAGAAGCGTGGGGGAGCGGCCTCCTCCAGGTGGGCCGGGGGCTTCAGGGAGAACGCGCCCTTCACCCACCGGAACAGGTGGGCGTAGAGGTTCGCCCGCGGTCCCAGAAGGGAGGCTCCGGCCAGGACGGCGGCCACGACGGGGATCACGACGGGCCAGAGGAGGACGAAGGCCAGGCCCAGGGCGATCCCCGTGATGGCCTGCCCGAGCCTCGGAAGGCGGGGGTCCACCATATCTGTGTTTGGACGACTCATGTCTTCCTCGTCAGGGAAGCGTGACCCGCTCCGCCGTCGGGGGAATCCGACCGTTGCAGTATAATTTCTCGCGTCCGGCTGCGTTGACAGGATCCCGAAGCCAGGGATACGTTCGACCAGAGACCAGAAAGGCGGACCAGATGCTGAAGGTCTCGCAGAGGACCGAGTACGCCCTGCGGGCCACGGTCGAGCTGGCGCTCCGCTACGGCCCCAGCCGTGTTCCCGCCCGGGAGATCGCCGAGGCCCAGGGCATCCCTCTCCGATTCCTCGAGCAGCAGCTCGCCGTGCTGCACAAGGCGGGCCTGGTGGAGTCCTTCCGCGGTGCGGGAGGAGGGTGCAGGCTCGCCAGAGACCCCTCCACGATCCGGGTCTCCGAGATCGTGGACGTGATGGAGGGACCCGCCTTCCCCATGTACTGCCTGGAGCCCGCCGACCACACGTGCTTTCAGGACGGGCGTTGCGGCCTCCAAGAGCTGTGGGTGGACGTCCACTCGGCCGTCCGGGATGTCTTCGAGCGCACGACCGTGGCCGCCCTGGCCCTCAGGCACCGGCGGCTTGCTCCGGACAACCCCATGTGGTCCCCGGAGGACCTCCTTCGCCCGGCCGGCGCCAACTAGTTGGGCCTCAATCTCTCACCCGGGCGCGCCGATACCTGGCTGTGGATGGAGATCCTCGTCGTCGAGGACGAGCCCGAAGTTCGGGCTCAGGTGGCCTCCGCCCTCACCACCTACGGGTATGACGTTACCGAGGTGGCGTCGGCCGATGAGGCTCTCCGTGCCCTGCGCGAGCGTGAGGGAGCCTACGAGCTCGTCCTTCTGGACCTGGTGCTCGGCCCCGCCTCCGGCTGGGACGTCCTCCAGGAGATGAACCGCTCCGGTCTGCGCGATTCGACCAAGGTCCTGGTGCTCTCCGACGCGAGCGACGAGGAGGAGATCATCCGGGGCTGGGAGATGGGCGTCGACGGATACCAGTCGAAGCCCTTCGACCCGGAGATGCTGGTGGTCAAGGTGCAGGAGGTCCTACTGTCCCCCAGGGAGGAGCTCCGGGAGCGCCGTATGGCCGAGCTCCTGAGAGCGGAGCTCCTCGACCTGGTGGAACCGTTCTCAGACGAGGAGGCCGAGCCCGCAGCCTCCGAAGAGGCGTAGCGCGAGCTCGGAACCGGGCTACTTGCCCAGGATCCGCATCACGGTCGTCCCGCAGTCCGGGCACTTGCCCTTGGCGGCCTTCCGACCGTTCTTGAGCGTGACCACCTCGCCCTCGAACTGAACCTTCTTCCGATCCTTGACGCAGTACGCTTCGTACTGGGCCATCCCTACCTCCTTTCGGGCCCGCGGCCCGTGTACCTTCTGTCAGGCCGCACAGGCACGGCCCCTAGGCACAATCGTGGGGGGTTCGGGGGGAGTTAGCAAGCATCTCCGCGGTACAGTCCCGGCATAAGCCATATTTGCGGCAGAAATGGAGCAGTTGTGGCCGGGCAGAGGCGACCTCCGCCCCTTGCGTCACCCTGCCCCGGTCGCTATACAATCTGTTAGCAGTCTCGGGTCGAGAGTGCTAGTAACCGTGAGTCGGATCAGAGACGGAGGGAGCGTATGGCGGCCAAGATAATTAGCTTCGAGGCGGAAGCCCGCCGGGCCCTGGAGCGGGGGATGGACCAGCTGGCGAACGCGGTCCGGATCACCCTGGGACCGAAGGGCCGGAACGTGGTCCTGGAGAAGAAGTGGGGCGCCCCCACGATCACGAACGACGGCGTCTCCATCGCCAAGGAGATCGAGCTCGAGGATCCCCTGGAGAAGGTGGGGGCCGAGCTGGTGAAGGAGGTCGCCAAGAAGACCGACGACGTCGCCGGCGACGGCACCACCACGGCCACCGTGCTGGCCCAGGCCATGGTGAAGGAGGGTCTCCGCAACGTGGCCGCCGGAGCCAACCCGATGGCGCTCAAGAGAGGCATCGAGGCGGGCGTGGAAGCGGCCGTGGAAGCGATCAAGAACCAGGCCAAGGAGATCGGGGGCAAGGACGAGATCGCGCAGGTGGCGGCGATCTCCGCCGGCGACCCGGAGATCGGCGAGCAGATCGCCGAGGCCATGGACCGCGTGGGCAAGGACGGGGTCATCACCGTGGAGGAGTCGCAGACCTTCGGCATGGAGCTGGAGCTGGTGGAGGGGATGCGATTCGACAAGGGCTACCTCTCCCCGTACTTCGTCACCGACCCCGAGCGGATGGAGACCGTGCTCGAGGACCCCTACGTCCTGCTGGCCAACCAGAAGATCTCCGCGGTGAAGGACCTCCTTCCCATCCTGGAGAAGGTCATGCAGACGGGCAAGCCTCTGGCGGTGATCGCCGAGGACATGGAGGGGGAGGCCCTGGCCACGCTGATCGTCAACAAGATCCGCGGCACCTTCAAGTCCGTGGCCGTGAAGGCCCCGGGATTCGGCGACCGCCGGAAGGCGATGCTCCAGGACATCGCCATCCTCGCCGGCGGGCAGGTCATCTCGGAAGAGGTCGGGCTGAAGCTCGAGAGCACCCAGCTCGACATGCTGGGCAAGGCTCGCAAGATCGTGGTCACCAAGGACGAGACCACGATCGTCGAGGGCGGGGGCTCTCAGGATGAGATCAAGGGCCGGATCAACCAGATCAAGGCGGAGATCGAGAAGACGGATTCCGACTACGACCGGGAGAAGCTCCAGGAGCGCCTGGCCAAGCTGGCCGGAGGCGTCGCCGTCATCAAGGTCGGTGCGGCCACCGAGGTCGAGCTCAAGGAGAAGAAGCACCGGATCGAGGACGCCGTGTCCACCACCAAGGCGGCCGTCGAGGAAGGGATCGTGCCCGGCGGAGGGGTGACCCTCCTGGCGGCGCAGTCGGCCCTGGACAAGCTGGACCTCGAAGGTGACGAGGCCACGGGGACCCGGATCGTCCGCAAGGCTCTCGAGGATCCCCTCAAGCAGATCGCCGTGAACGCCGGCTTGGAGGGTGGCGTGGTGGTCGAGAAGGTCAGGTCCCTGGATCCGGGCTGGGGCCTGGACGCGTCGGGCGGCGACTACGTCGACATGTTCAAGGCGGGCATCGTCGACGCGACCAAGGTGACGCGGTCGGCGCTCCAGAACGCCGCCTCGATCGCGGCGCTGTTCCTCACCACCGAGGCGGTCGTGGCGGAGAAGCCCGAGAAGGAGAAGATGCCGCCGATGCCCGGCGGTGGCGGCATGGACGAGTTCTAGGCTCGACGAGGAACTCTCCGCGCGAGGGGCCGGGTAGAGACCCGGCCCCTCCGTTTTTCTGAACCGGTCTTCGCCCTGGGGAAGGAGCCCGGCCTCCTCCGTCGAAACCTTGGCTAGGATCGCGTATCTCGATCTGGGGACGGTTCCCCGCGCCTGGGGGCAGAGCGCGGGGGCCGCCCCCGTACCCCCCGCCAACCACGGGCCGCCGTACAATCGCGCCGTGCCGACCGCCAGGCTCCATCTGACGTTCCCCGAGCGCCTCGTTGAGGAGCCCGTCATCTACACGCTCGGCACCCGCTTCGGCCTGGTCACCAACCTTCGCCGGGCCAACATCAACGACCAGCTGGCGTGGGTCATCATCGAGGTGGAGGGGACCACTGAGGCCATCGCGGACGCGGTGGCGTGGCTCGCCGAGCAGGGGATCCAGGTCGACCGGCTGTAATCGCCTCGCGGCGTGCGTGTCGGCGTAACGGGGTACCCTTCGACCGATGGCCAAGAAGAAGATCCTGCTCATCGACCATCGGCCCGAGCACATGCGCCAGCCGGTCCTCCGCCTCCAGCTCGAGGGTTACCAGGTGGACGAGGCCCACGACGGGAGGGCCGGGCTGGAGAAGCTGGAGGATGGGCGATACGACCTCCTGCTCCTCGACGCCGAGCTTCCCGGCGTCGAGGACGGATGGGAGACGCTGCGGAAGATCCGTTCTCGTGACGATCTCAAGGACGTCAAGGTGATCGTGTTCATGGCGGGCAAGGGGGAGACGGGGAAGTTGGCCCTTGTCCCGGTGGACGCGGAGCTGCGCCGCCCGTTCCCCATCGGGGAGCTCTTGTCGAAGGTCAGGCAGGTGCTGGGGGAGAAGTAGGCCGGTCCCCGTTGGGGATGGCTACCTGATGACCCGCCGCGACCACACGAACGAGTCCCGGTGCCAACCCTCGGCGGCCCAACTGATGGTCACGCCGCCCTGCCCGTTCGAAGAGTCGATGACCCAACCGTTGCCCAGGAACAGTCCCGCGTGGCTCACTCCCGCCCAGCCGTCGCCGCCGGAGGGATCGAAGAACATCACGTCCATGGGCCGCGTCTCTCGCCATCCCAAGCGGTTCCTGGTGGCTCTGGCCATGTCGCTGGAGGATCGTTGGACGAGCCTCCAGCCGGGGTATGGACGGACTTCGGTGTTGTCCCAGCCCTCGCCGGGCGCCCGGAGAACCCACCACACGAACCCCGAGCAGTCGAAGCCGCCCCTGACCTGAGCGCCGCAGCAGTAGCCGGCGGGGGTCTTCCGATACCACTCGCCGGCGTAGACATACGGCCAGCCCACGTGGGCCAGGGCGAACTCGGTGGCCGCCCGGCGGGCCTCGCCCATCGCCGGCAGGGTGACGTCCCGGTAGCGCGACGCTGCCGAGAGGCGCCACGACTCCGACATCCGGACCCGGTGGGCCCGTCGAAGCGCGAACGCGGCGTCGGCTCGGCGAACCCTCGACCCCGGAAGCAGCTCCCGTCCTTCGCTCCCGCCAGGATGGTTGTGGTGGAGTCGTAGGGACAGTCCCAGGGCGAGCACCGCGAACCCTTTCGGGCGCCGGAAACGGTAGCCGTCCTCGGTCCGTATGGAGGCAAGCCCGGCGATCTCCTTCGTGAGCCCCAGCGCCTTGACCAGGGCTCGGTCGAGGTCGATCTTCGTGACCGCCGCTCTCGGCAGGAACGCCCCCTCGGAGTCGCTCATCCATCCCAGCTTCACGGCCACATTGGCGAACGGGAAGAACGGATCGTCGGAGGGTAGGTCGGTGAAGGTGATGCTCGGGTCCGTCGGCTCGGAGCGAGCGAAGGCCCGGACGACCGCCCGGGCCAGGTGGCGTCGTTGTAGCCGCGCCTCCGGCCGGAATTCCGTGGAGCCGAAGTCCCGCATCCAGTTCCGCTGTTCGGCCACGTAGGAGATGGCCGACGCCGCCCAGTGGCCGCTGGGGACGTCGGAGAAGGCGGCCGTCGCGGGCCCCGCCCGGAGGAGGGTCGACGCCACAGCAACCGCCGTGACGGCCGCCCGGACGGCTCGGTGGTTTCGGGAGCGCATCTGTTCGGGTATCGACCCGGGCCCGGGGTGGCCTTGAGCAGGGCACCGTGCCGGGGATCGGGAGCGGCCCGGATGGTCAGCCGGAGCGGACCCCGGCCATGGCCTCTCGAAGCAACCGGGCCGACGCCTCCGGGGAAACGGTGTTGATGTACATGCCGGAACCGAGCTCGAAGCCTGCCGCGGTGGCCAGCCGAGGGAGTATCCGCAAGTGCCAGAGGAAGAAAGGCTTCCACTCCTCGTGGGAAGGAGCCGACAGGACCACGACGTTGAAGTCCGGATCGCCTCCCACCCGGCGGAGGGCTCCCAGCATCCCGCGCAGGAGCCCTGCGAACGCGGGTACCAGGTCGTCCTCAAGCTGGCCGAACGACGTCTGGTGCCGGAGGGGCATGATCCAGGTCTCGAAGGGCACCCGGGCGGCGAATGGAGCCACGGCGGCGAACCCGTCCACGAGGGAGACCAGGCGCTCCCCCCGGCGGAGCTCCGCCTCGAGGAGGTCGTCGTACACGCAGTGTCCGGTGTCGTCGTAGTACCGGGTGGCCACGGCGTACCGGCGGAGGGACTCCGGCGGGAAGACCGGCGTGGCCACGATCTGCGAATGAGGGTGGACCAGCGAGGTTCCCGCCCGCTCCCCATAGTTCTTGAACACGATGACCCCCTTGGTGGCCGGATCCGCCTTGAGGAACACGTAGCGATCCCGCCACAGCCTGATCAGCCGGGTCATCCGGTCGAGGGACATCTCGTCCATCCGCTCACCGTGGAGGGGGGACTCCACGATGACCTCGTGCGAGCCGACCCCTGCCATCTCCCCAAACAGCCCTGCTCCGTCCTGTCGTTCCAGGCTCCCTCCCGGCTCCAGGGCTGGGAACAGGTTCGGTACGACGCGTTGGTCCCAGGCGTCCTCGGCGCCCACCCGGGTGATCTCGGGAGGAGTCATGTGCTCGTTTCCGGGACAGAACGGGCACCGGTCGTCTCGCTCGGGGAGGGGGCCCCGGGAAAAGGAACCATAGGCCGCCGGCCGCTCCGCTCGACGCGGCGCCAGGATGATCCACTCCTTGGTGGTGGGGTCCTGTCTTAGGGTCGCCATTCCGCTCAGGGAATACTCAGGACACTACCGCAACGGTGACGAACACTTGAATCACGGACCGCTCTCTCCACCCTAGTTGACCACGCCAGCAGGCCCAACATGACTACCTCATGCCCCATGAGTGTAGGCCGTTCGGGCTAAAGGCTGATAGGCCCGATGCCGATTGATGAAGCTGACAACGGAAGAGCGTGCGGTCCCGAAACGGCAAACCGTCGGAAACGGCGCGACGCAAAGCTCCGGGCCTCTCCGCCTCCGGGCGCAGGTGGCCGAGCTGCCGAAGGACAGGCCTTCGGGCTCTGGGGTTGGGACCCACCAACGACCAGGTCGGGAGGCTCTGGATGGTTGCAGGGGCGATTCGACGCCGGAGGGCCGGATGGATCGGCCTGTTCCTGGCGATATGCGTCGTGCTGACGGCGCTCCCCGCCGAACCCGCATCGGCGTGGGGCTCTCCGGAGCGAGATCTCTTGTGGCGGCACAACCAGGCCCGTGTCACCAGGGACATCAAGAAATACGTGCTCAGCGCCAGCCTGTCGTTGAAGGCGGAGCGGCACAGCCTGAAGATGGCCAGGAGCGGCTACATCCACCACAGCTCCTGCCTGAGCTGTACCTTCAACGACTACAACTGGTCGGTGGGCGGCGAGAACGTCGGCGTGGGCTCCAGCATGAAGAGCCTTCATCGGGCGTTCATGGATAGCCGGCCACACCGCCGGAACGTCCTGTACCGACCGTACCGGTACGTGGGCATCGGCGTCGTGAAGTCCGGCGGCAGGATGTGGGTGACCGTTCTGTTCATGGGTTGACCGCCTGATCCTCCTCTCTCAGGCGGCACCAGAGAGAGAGCCGGAAGCACGAAGGGCCCGGGCTAAGCCCGGGCCCTTCGTCGTGGTTGCCCCCCTCAGGTCCCGGGCTCGTCCTCCTTCCGACCCAGGAAGCTCAGGATGATCCCCGCCAGCACCAGGCCCAAGGCGAGGAGCCCCATGAGCGCCAGCTCAGCGCCGGTGACGGGGAGGATCGGTGGTGCCGGTGGCACCGGCGGCTCCGGCCGGATCGGCGGCGTGGGCAGGACTTCCGGCGTGGTCACGGTGGAATCGTCGAAGTCGCTCACGGTGGTCTCCGGATTCTGCGTGTCGTGGCCCTCCACCGTTACGATGTCCACGATCTCCCCGTTCGGCTCGGGAGCGTAGTCGTCCACGGTGAAGAAGCAGGTCACGCTGGCTCCGGGCTCGAGGATCATCCCCAGCACGTTTTCACCTTCTGCCGTCAGGCAGTCGGGACTGATGGAGATCTCCTCGTACTCGTCGACCAGTGTGTCGAGCAGGATCGCCACCTTGCCGGTGTTGGTGATGACGACCCGGAAGGTCACCGGATCCCCCTCGTGGAGCGCTTCTTCCTCGTCGTGGAAGGAGCCGTCGGCGTCGGCGTCGTTCGTCTTCCGAACGTCGATGTCCGGACCGCACGGCACGTCCACGCTGACGAGATCGCTCTGGTCGTTCTGGGGGTTGTTGTCGTTCTCCGCCTCCACCGACGCCTGGTTCAGGAGCTCGCCGCAGAAGTCGGCGGGCACTTCGACCTCGATGGTGATGGTGACGGAGTCACCCTGTTCGATGTCTCCGAGGTCGCACGACAGCGTGTTCTGGCTGCCCACGACGCACGAGCCCTGCGATGGGGTCGCCGTCACGCCCTCCAGGGCATCGTTCAGGTCATCCGAGAGCATGACCCCCTCGACCGTGCCCGTGCCCTCGTTGGTCACGGTGATGACGTACGTGAAGCTGCTGCCCGAGGGCACCTCGTCGACGTCGTCTCCGTCGATCTCCGCCGACTTCCTCACGGCCACGTCGGGCGCGCAATCGGCCTCGAAGGTGATCGTGTCGCTGTCGTTCTCGGAGTTGGAGTCGCTCGGCGACGTGATCTCGGCGGTGTTCTCGATGGGGCCGCAGAAGTCGTCCTCGACCATCACGGTGATGGTGACGGTGACCTCGTCGCCTCCCTCGATGTCGCCCAGGTCGCAGGTGACGGTCTCGCCGTCCTCCCCGGGCTCGATGGTGCAATTCTCCGGGACGTCCACGATCACCAGCCCGGGCTGGATGACGTCGGTGAGCATGACGTCCTCGGCCGTGCCCGTCCCGACGTTCGTCACCGTGATGGAGAAGTCGAACGTGTCACCGGGACTGGGATCACCGTCGATGTCTGCCGACTTCTCCACGCTGACGTCCGACTCGCAGTCCACGTTCAGCGTCACGGTGTTGCTCGTGTTGTTTCCTGGGTTCGAGTCGTTCTCGGCGGTGACGGTCGCCGTGTTGGCGAGCTCGCCGCAGAAGTCCTCCGCCACCGTGACCCAGATGGTCACCGACTTGGATTCGCCCTCGTCGATATCTCCGAGGTCGCACGTCACGGTGCTTCCGTCCAGCGAGCAATTCTCCGGTAGCCGCTGCTCGTCAACAGAGACACCTTCGGGGAAGGTGTCGGTGACCTCGACTCCCTCGGCCGTCCCCGTCCCCACGCTGGTAACCGTGATGGTGTAGGAGAACGCTTCTCCCGAGCTCGGATCGATGTCGAGGTTCGCGGTCTTCTCGATCTTGACGTCGGGTTGGTCCTCGTCCACGTCGTAACAGAACGAGATGTGGCTGAGGCCGTAGAAGGTGTCGTTGCTCGGGTTGACCGGCGCGTGCAGGCTGGTGTCGCCCGACGCTTCGTTGTAGAGGTACAGGTTGCCGTTCGACCCGCCCTTGACGAATACGCCGTCCACTCCGACGTTCGAGGTCCAGTCGAACACTGGGCCCGAAGCGGTGTCCCGCACGTCGACGGTGACCGTGAGGGCCCCGCCGCTGAAGGTGCCGTCCCGTACGGGCTCGACCTTGAGCTCCGTCCAAACGGTCCCCTCAGGAGCGAGCAGCCTGCACGTTGGGTTGTCGTCCACCAGGATCGGCTGGACGCCGCTGCCCGATGGAGGTCCGGCGGTGTCGGGTTCGGGCGGCTGCACCATGGCCCTCTCGGCCCGGAAGCCGCTCAGCCGGCGGAGGCGAGTCTCCCCGTCGTCGTCCGGGGTCGCCCCGGCGCCGTCCTCCGGGTCCTCCAGATCGGCACCCGTGCCGGGTTCGGTCCCCGTTTCGCCACCGCCGCTCGTGTCGCCCCCGCCGGAGGACCCGCCCCCGCCTTCGCCGTCCGCCGGTGGGGTTGTGGGCTCCGGCGCCGGTTCGTCTGTGGGCGGTGGGGATTCCTCCGGGGAATCTTCGGCCGGTTGCTCTTCGGCGGGCGGCTCCACCACGGGGGGTGGGCTCGCTTCCGGAGGCCCGGCCTCGGCGGGCGGTCCGCCCTTCTTCTCCTTGTCCTTCTCAGGCGGCTTGGCCCCCGCGACGAACTGGGCCTGCATCGCCAGCAGCAAGATCGTCAGTGCGACCCCGATCAGGGTTCGCGTTCTCCTCCTCAGAGACCGCGCCTCCGAGCGGTCCCTCCCGCGCGCATCGCTCACTTCGTTCTCCCTTCGGTCCAGCGGCCGGCGGTGGCCAATGGTCCACGATGCCTCCGCCGCCCCTCGATGGTCAGTGGCGCCCCGAGTTCAAGCCCTCCTCCCGGATGCGCCGGAGCCGGCATCCTCGATCCAGTTGCGGGCCACGTCTTCGAGCCGTACCGCCCGGACCACCGGCCGCTCCTTCGGAACGACCGAGGGCAGGGCGTCTATCGCGTCGGGATCCAGCTTCCCGTCCTTCGCTTCGCGAGTGAGGGTCTCCAGGGCCCGATCAGTCGTGAGCGCGGGCCGATACGGCCTCGCGTGCACCAGGGCGTCGTACGTGGCGGCGACGGCCACGACACGGCCGGCCACCGAAAGGTCGTCGCCCTTCTTGCCCATCGGGTATCCGCTTCCGTCCAGCCGCTCGTGATGCTCCCGGATGGCGGCGGTCGCGGCGGCCGCGGAACGCAGGGGAGAGACGGCCAGGGCCGAGGCCGCCGGATGTGCCCGGATGACCTCCCACTCCGCGACGTTGAGCGCGCCGGGCCTGCCGAACGCGTCGGTCGGCACGACCAGGTGCATCCCGACGTCGTGCAGCAACCCGGCCGTGCCCGCCACCTCGACCTCTCCTGGCGACAGCCGCAGCTTGACCGCGAGCCGCCGGGACAGCTCCGACGCCCGCGCCGAATGGCCGCCGAACCCCTCGATCTCCCGCTCGAGCTGGTCGAGGACGATCCGAAGCAGCAGCTCGAAGGATTGCTCCAGCCGGTCCCGGAGCTGTCCCAGCACTCGGTTTCCCGGGGCCTCCCGCTCGATGGAGCGCAGCCCCCGGTGGGCGGCATCGATGATCGTGAACAGGGTCTGGCGGCCGCGGGCGGGGATCTCCCCGTGCGGCCGATCGAGGGGAGCCACGGCCATCATGGCCAGCATCCAGAAGGTGAGGTCCGCATCCGAGGCGATCACCAGATCCGCCCAACCGGGGATCTCCGAGGGAACTCGAGGCTCTTCGGCCGCCACCAGGACCCGGAGGGCGGGGTGAGAGGAGCGGGCCACCACGGCCACCTGCTCGGTCTCGGGCCCCTCGGGCAGGATGACCACGTCCGGGGGGAACTCGTCGATCAGGCGTAGGGTCTCGCTGGCTTCCCCCCGGGGGAGGAACCAGATCCCGTAGCCCAACTCTCTCAGGCCGTCCATCACGCTGGATGGGACGGCCGACTCAGCGACCGCGATCTTGGGCAAGCTGCGCCTCCGGAGCGCCAGGTTTGCACGCAGGAGAGTAGGGAGAACGGCCCCAACACTGCATCGGATGGTTGCCCGATGTCGAACTAAGCACTTGTACGGACCCCACCTCTGCATGGGTGACCTGACCGTGAGGGGGAAGCGGGCGGCCTAGGAGTCCGCCAGGCCGATCCGGACTGCCTCCCGGGCCGCGTCCACCCGATTCGACACCCGGAGCTTCCGGTAGATGCTGGCCACGTGGGAAGCGACGGTCCGGCTGCTGATGCCGAGCCTCGACCCGATCTGCTGGTTCGTCTGGCCCGCCGCCAGGGCCGCCAGGACCTGTCGCTCACGAGGGGTGAGGTCGGAGAGGAGACGGGCCGACCGCTCGGCCTCTTTGGCGAAGGTCACGAATCGCTGGAGGATGCGGCCGGTGGCCAGCCCCTCGACGACGGTTTCGCCCGCCGCTGCTCGCCGGACCGCGTCCACGATGTCGTGGAGGCTGGTCTCCTTGGTCACGTACCCGTTCGCCCCCGCGTTCATCGCTTCCAGGACCTGGTTCTCGTCGCGCTCGACCGTGAGAACCACGCTCTTGATCCCCGGCCAGCGCTGTTGGATGGCCCGGATGAGGTCGATCCCCGAGCCCGGAGGAACGTGGAGGTCCACCAGGACCACGTCCGGACGGCCTCGCTGGATGCCGTCCAGGGCCTCCTCCTCCGAGGAGGCGCCGCCGGCGAACTCCACATCGGAGGTCTGATCGCAGATCAGCCGGATGCCGTCGCGGATGACCGCGTGGTCGTCCACGACGAACAGCCGAAGGGGTTCTTCCGCCATCCTCCCCCCGAAAGAGGGGCCGCGACGCCGGGCCGTTCCCGGGCGAGCGGCTACGATAGATGCGTTAATTCAACCATGCCTTCCAGGAGTTCCCAGCAGGTCGGACGGTCTTCCGCCGACGAACGCGAGCGGCTGCTCGAAGAGGTGGAGGGAGAGTTTTGGAGCCACGTCGTCCACGAGCTGAAGACTCCCCTGGCCCTCCTGCACGGCTACGCCACGACCCTGCTCGAGCGAGACCTGCCCGAGGAGCAGCGCAGGTGGTTCCTCCAGGTCATCGCGGACCAGAGCGCCCGTCTTTCGGAGGGGATGGACCACCTGCGAGAGGTGCGGAGCCTCGCGCGCGCCGGAGCCGGCGACATCGCCGACGCGGCGGCCGCACTCCGGGAGGCCGTCCGGCGACTGGAGGAAGCCGCCCCGGGGGCCCGGGTCGCTGCGGCCGGAGCTGGTGAGGGAAGGCCGGTCCCGGTGAGGGGATCCGAACGATGGCTGGTTCGGGCGTTCGAGGAGCTGCTGACGGTCACTGCCGCCGCCGACCCCGTGAAGGGCGTCCGCGTCCGGCTGCGGCAGGGGTCCCCGGTGACCATCACATTCTCCACGGACGGTAGGGTCCGCCTGTCCGGGCTGGAGTTCTACCTGGCCCGACGGGTGGCGGAGCGATTCGGCGGCTCGCTCACCGCACGAGCCGGGAAGATCACCGTGCGGCTGACGCCGGCCGAGGGGTAGGGGGTCGGTGTGGCCGCGACGGTGATCGATGTCGGCGAGGGCGACTTCGAGGAGCAGGTCCTCCGGGCGTCCCACGACGTCCCGGTGCTCGTGGACTTCTGGGCCGCTTGGTGCCGGCCCTGCCTCGTGCTGAGCCCGATGCTCGAGCGGCTGGCCGCGGAGGGAGAGGGGCGGTTCGTGCTGGCCAAGGTGGACGTCGACGCGAACCCCGGGTTGAGCGCGCTGTTCGGGATCCAGGGCATCCCCGCGGTGAAGGCGTTTCGCGACGGGGAGGTGGTCGCCGAGTTCGTGGGGGTGCAGCCAGCAGAGGTGTTGCGCCGGTTCGTCGACGAGCTCTTGCCCTCCGCGGCAGACGAGCTCGCCGCTCAGGCTGAGCGGGCCCGGGAGTTGGGTGATTTGGTGGAGGCGGAGGCCCGTTACCGGGAGGCTCTGGCGAAGGACCCCGCCCACCAGCCTTCGAAGCTGGGACTGGCCGCGCTGCTCGGCATGCGGGGGGAGGACGAGGAGGCGCGGGGGCTGCTCGCGCAGCTTCCGGCGACCGAGGGCGTCCGGCAGCTGGACGCGGCGCTGGAGCTGCGCTCGGCGGCGCGGGGCGAAGACGATCGCGAGGCCCTCCGGGTCAGGGCGGAGGCGGGCGACCAGGAGGCCGCCTTCGCACTGGCCACGGCGGAGGCGGGGGCGGGGGAGCATCGCGACGCCCTGGAGCGGGCCCTGCGCCTGGTCCAGCTGGGTGGGGATGAGCGCGACCGGGCCCGAGACCTCATGGTGCGGATGTTCGAGGCCTTGGGAGAGGACCACCCGCTCACGCGGGAATTCCGGCCCCGCCTGGCCAGCGCGCTGTTCTGACGGACCATGCGGACGACGGAGTTCGCGGTGGACACCACCGACCGGTTCGTCACCGATATCACCGACCGGGTCGAGGCGTTCGCCGGAGAGGCCGAGAGTGACGGTCTCCTCCACGTGTTCGTCCCTCACGCAACCGCCGGGGTCGCGGTGATGGAGACCGGCTCCGGGTCCGAGCCCGACCTCGAGGAGACGGTGCGACGGCTTCTCCCGCGCGACGACCGGTACGTGCACCGTCACGGCCCGCCCGGACACGGAGGGGACCATCTCCTGCCCGTATTCGTCTCCCCTTCAGTGGTGCTGCCCGTACGCGCGGGCCGGCCGGCCCTGGGGACGTGGCAGCGGGTGGTCCTGGTGGACCCCAACCGACAGAACAACGAGCGGCGGGTGATGCTCTCGTTCCTGGAGGGAACGAGCGGGATCTAGCCCTCGGGCCTCACCGGGCTCTGGCGGTGCGGGAGGGCCTTGCCCGGAGGTACACTCTTCGTCCAAAGTTGCCCTTTCGAAGCCCTGGCTAGCCTGGAGGGGGACAGCATGGAGCAGCCGGAAACCGCAGGGGTGCCGTTGACTCAAGCCCCGGAAACCGAGATCTCGCTTCTACGCGAGCTCGTCTCGCACCTCCGGGAGACCCGGGCCGACCTGCGCGAGGAATGGGTCAGGCGCATCACCGATGCCCAGCTCCTGAGGGCGATGACCGCCGAGGAGATCTTCTCCGAGGTCACCGCGGTCTACGACAACTACGTGGACACGCTGGAGACCGGAAGCGTGGAGCGGCTGCAGGCCTACGCACGCGACCTGTCCGAGCGGATCATCCCCCGGGGCGTCGAGACGCACGAGGTACTGGGCATCGTTCTCCTCCTGCGAGACGTCCTGGCTCGCTCGCTCATCGAGAAGTACCAGGCCGATCACAATCAGCTGCTTCGGATCCTCGATGCCTACGAGCCGGCCGCGAACCGGATCGCGGTGACGGTGGGCGTGAGCTTCGTCGAGGAGCGCGAGCGGGTCATCCGACAGCAGCAGGAAGCCATCCGCGAGCTCTCCACCCCTGTTCTTCAGGTGCGCGAGCGACTGCTCATCCTGCCGATCATCGGCGTTCTCGACTCGCTTCGCGCCCGCCAGCTGACGGAGCAACTGCTTGCCGCCATCCGAACCAACCGGGCCAGAGTGGTGGTGGTGGACATCACCGGTGTGCCCGCCATCGATCTCACCGTTGCCAACCACCTCGTTCAGACGGTCAACGCATCCCGCCTCATGGGCGCGGACGTCATCATCACCGGACTCTCTTCGGGGATCGCCCAAACGCTCGTCGACCTCGGTGTGGAGCTCGGCATCATCCAGACCGTTGGGGACCTGCAGGGCGGCATCGAGGAGGCCGAGCGGCTGCTGGGCCACGAGGCGGGTACCGCGGAATCGCCGCGCGAGCACGAGCGGTAAGGCAGGGTCTCGCGGATGCCGGCTTCTATCCTGAAGCAAGGCGAGTACCTGATCGCCAGCATCCAGTCCGCCCTCACCGACGGCGAGGTCATTCAGCTACAGGATGACATCGCCGAGCAGGTGGGGAGGTTCCGCTCTCGAGGGGTGATCCTCGACGTCAGCGGCCTCGATGTCATCGACTCCTTCGTGTCGAGAGCCCTTCACGCCATGGCTATCACGGCCAAGCTCAGGGGAGCGAACGCTGTCATCGTGGGGATCCGGCCGGAGGTCGCTTTCGCGATCGTTCAGATGGGTCTCACCCTCGAAGGGGTGCGCACCGCCCTCGACTTGGAGGAAGGCCTCGCCTTCCTGGCCCGACGGGGCAAGGAGACCGGCGACAGTGGCAGATGAAGACCGCATCTCCGTTGGGTCCGATTCGGATCTGGTCGTAGCTCGGCAGAAGGGGCGTGAGCTCGCGGGGCAGCTGGGCTTCTCGGTGACCGACGCGACGCTCATTGCAACGGCTATCTCGGAGCTGGCCCGGAACATCCTCGCGTACGCGGGCGCCGGGGAGATAGTACTCAGCCACGTCTTCGAGAACGGGAGAGACGGCATCGTGGTCGTCGCTCGTGACGAGGGGCCTGGGATCGTCGACATCGATGAGGCCACCAATGAGGGATTCACCACCGGCCGAGGTTTGGGCATGGGTCTGCCCGGCACCAGACGGCTCATGGACGAGTTCGAGATTCACTCCGAGGCGGGCAGGGGGACGCAGGTTGTGATCAAGAAGTGGAGAGGCCGCGCTCGTGGGTGATCCTCCACTCCTGGAATGGAATGCAGCAACGCGGGCGATGCCGGGAGAAGCTGAATCCGGAGATGTCGCCGTGGTCTGGTCTTTCCCCAACGGAGCCATGGCGGCCGCCGTTGATGGGCTCGGCCATGGGCCCGAGGCGGCTCGAGCGGCCAGCGCGGCCGAGCAGATCCTCCGGGGCTCAGCCGGCGAACCCGCCCACCGCCTCATCGAGCGTTGCCACCAAGGCCTCAAACGCAGCCGTGGCGTGGTCATGACCGTTGCCTGTTTCGACGCGACGGAAGACACCATGACCTGGCTTGGGGTGGGCAACGTCGAGGGAAGGCTTATCCGGCGCTCCGACGAAGGGGGGATCCATCACGAGTCCATGGTCCCTCAGGCAGGCATCGTCGGTTATCGTCTGCCGGCGCTCCGCTCGGTCACGCTCCCCGTTCGACGTGGCGACGTTCTGATCCTGGCCACCGACGGGATCCGGGGTGGCTTCGCCGATCCCAGGGATCTGTCGCGCACGCCGAAGGAGATCGCCGAGCGCATCCTCGAGGTGGAGGACAAGGGGACCGATGATGCGCTGGTCGTCGTGGTTCGCTATCTGGGAGGGGACGCTGCGAGGGCGAGCCTCAGCCGATTTCAGGATTCGTACTCGGTCGCTTTCGAACAGTACCTGGCCAACGGAGGGGAATTCGCCCTGCGTCTCGCGTACGAGCTGGGCCGGGAGGCCGTAAAAGAGCAACTGAGCGTGCTCGAGATTGCGACGATCCACCATGCGGTTCTGGGGGCGTCGCTGATTTCACGAGGGAAGGAAACCGAAGAGATCGGAAGAGTGACCGATGCGGCCACGCAGTTCTTCCTGGAGAGTCTGTCGGCCTTCGAGATGGTGCAACGGGGATTCTGGGAGGCGACCGAGGTGGCCCGTTTGGAGCATGAGGTTGCCCAGACGCTCCAGCGTCGCCTGTTGCCCGAGAGGTTGCCGGAAATCCCCGGGGTGACGGTGGCCGCCCGGTACCTTCCGGGCGGTGTCGGCGTCAACGTCGGCGGGGATTGGTATGACGTGTTCCCTCTCCCGGATGAACGGGTCGCTGTCGCCGTCGGGGATGTGCTCGGTCGCGGTGCCGACGCCGCTTCCGTCATGGGGCAGGTACGGATGGCCTTCCGAGCCTACGCCCTGGCGGGGGAAGCCCCGGAGATCGTGGTCGACCGAACGGACGCGCTGATCCAGGCGATGAGACTGGGCCACTTCTCGACCATGCTCTATTTGATCCTCGACCCAGCCGCACGGGACCTACGAATGGTGAGGGCGGGCCACCCTCCGCCGCTCCTCGTTCCTCCGCGGGGAGAACCGAGGTATCTGGAGGGCGGCCTGGGTGTCCCTCTCGGGGTGGTCGCCGGGGCCAAGTACCAACCGATCACCGAAAATGTGGAACCCGGTTCCGTCCTCATCCTGTATACGGACGGGCTGGTGGAAACACGGGAGGGGATCGACGAGGGCCTCAGTCGGCTGCAGAAGAGTGTCGGAACGAGCCGAGATGACCCCGACGGCCTCTGCGATCGCATCCTCGAGCAGATGGTGGGATCGACTGCCCACGACGATGTGGCCCTGGTGGCGATCCGGCTCGGCGACGTCTCAGGCTGAGGCTGGGGACACCAGATCGCGTTCCGCTAGGGGATCGGATCTCCCAGGAGCGCTGCGCTCTCATGGCTCCAGAGTGGTGGCGTCCGGGACCTTGCCGACGGCAGCGCCTCTCGGAGCCGCTCCGTCGGGCTCGAGGTCCGATCGATCTTCGGAATCGGAACCAGTTCGTATTCGGCGCAGCAGGACCAGGACAAGGACCGCCAGGTATGCCCGCCGTGGTCAGCCGCGTACCCTAGCCCCTCGTGTAGGATTCATCGGGTTGGCACCTGGGCGGGGAGGAGCGCCCCCAGCATGACTGAGGCGACCACAGACGACGTGGCCCAGAGCACCGCAACGCGCGGGTCTGGTCAACTGGAGCATCTGCTGGAGCAGCATCGTGTGGCGCTGACCGCGCACTGCTACCGGATGCTGGGCTCGGCGTTCGAAGCGGAGGACGCCGTGCAGGAGACCCTCCTGCGCGCGTGGCGGAGCTTCGATCGGTTCGAAGGCCGGGCCTCGCTGCGCTCGTGGCTCTACCGGATCGCGACCAACGTATGCCTCGACATGCTGGACGGCAGAGAGCGTCGCGCCCGCCCCATGGATCTTGGTCCTCCGAAGACGGCCGATGCACCCCTTGGCGAAGGGCTACCGGAGGCCACCTGGATCCAGCCGATCCCCGACAGCCGAGTCCTGCCGCCGGATGCCGACCCAGCCGAGCTGGCTATCTCGCGCGAGACCGTCCGTCTTGCATTCATCGCCGCGCTCCAGCACCTGCCGCCCAGACAGCGAGCGGTGCTCATTCTGAGAGATGTCCTGCGCTGGAAGGCGGCCGAGGTGGCGGAGCTGCTCGACACGACCGTCGCGTCGGTCAATAGCCTGCTCCAACGAGCCCACTCGACCCTCGCGGCCCGCGACGTCGCCGCCACGGACCCGTCCCAGACGATGGACGAAGAGCAGCGGGCGCTCCTGGCCCGCTACGTGGATGCCTTCGAGCGGTACGACCTCGACTCTCTGACCTCGCTCCTCCATGAGGATGCCACGTGGTCGATGCCACCCTACGAGCTGTGGCTCCAGACCCACGAGGACATCCGCCGGTGGTGCCTCGGGCCCGGGATCGGCTGTCGCGGCTCGCGCTTGATCCCCACCACGGCGAACGGTCTGCCGGCGTTCGGGCAGTACAAGCCGAGCGATTCGGGCGGATACGAGCCGTGGTCGCTGCAGGTCGTCGAGAGGTCAGCCGGTCTGATCAGCGGGATCACTTTCTTCCTCGACACCGATAGGCTGTTCCCGCTGTTCGGTTTGCCCCCTCGCCTCGACCGCTGAGGTCCCACAGAGCGGCACGGCGTCGCCCAGCCCCATCAGAGCGAGCAGGTCCTGCAGCTCGCCACAGGCGTGGCGAACCCGGACCCAGCGCCCGAGTCGTCTGGCGGTGAGCTGCAGCCGGGCCAAGACATCGACCGTGACGGCGTCTGGAGCAACGAGCGCTTCGACGTCGCAGACGATCTGGTCGGCGGGGCTGCCTTCCAGCAACACTCGGAAGCGCTCGCAGAGCCCCGCGACGTCCTCGCGAGCGATCGGAGCGCTCATGACCACAACGATCGTGGTCGGCTCGGGAGGCGGGCGCACCGCACGCACGGGTGGCGTCGGCGGCTCCTCGAGACCGGCCAACCCAGACCTCCTGTTCGTTGTTTCCTCAACAGAGACCGTCCGGGCGGGCGAAACTCATCGCGCGACACCGACAAGGTTGCCTCTGGCCGGCCGTCCTGACAGAGACCTCCGCGCATCTCTCGGGCTCCTCAGTCTTTGAAGAACTCAACCAATGCGGGAGCGAGGACGGCCGGGTCGACGTTGTGCTCCTGGCCCTCCAGGGTGCGGCGCTGCCCATCGGGGAGAACGTCCGCGAGCGCCTGTGCCGCCTCGCCCATCCCCGCAAAACTCGCCTCCCCGTCGATCACCAGCGTGGGCGCCTTGACGGAGGCGGCCCGCTCCGCCGGCAGGGAGTAGTCGCCCATGATGGTGGCGTCGTAGGCGAGCGTGTGCGCAAGGGCCTCCTGGGCCGCCCAGAACGGCGCGCTGCGCGCCTGGGCGACGAATTCGGGGGGTAGGCCGACGACCTTGGACATGAAGTACTCGACCGCGTCGCCTCGCCGACCTTCCGAGACCAACTCGGTATACGTCTTCGCCGTGTCCGCCGGCGGCCGGCGGCTCTCGTCGAGGATGAACGGTGGCTCCCACAACGCCAGCTTCGTGATGGCGAGCCCGCTCGCGGCGGCCTCGAGGGCGAGGGCCGCACCGGAGGAGGTGCCGTACAGGCATGCCGATCCATCGGCCGCGGTGATGACGGCATCGATATCCTCCACCTCGCGCTCGACGGCGTACGGCGCCGTGTCTCCGCTGTCGCCACGACCCCGGCGGTCGTAGTTGAACACGGTGAACTGCGATGCCAAGAGCGCAGCGAGTGGTGTGTTCGCCATTCGATCGGTCGACCCGCCGCACACCAGGATGACCGGCGGTCCCTCACCAAGCCGATCGAACGCGATGGTGGTGCCGTCTTTCGACGTGACCGTTTCCATGGCTCTCCTCCTTCGGTCGTGGCGCCGATCTGCGCGTGCTAGGCGGACAATCCAGATAGCCAGGACCGCCAGGCCTGCTCGAGCCCCTTCTGGTCGACATCGTCGGAGAAGACATGGTGTCCGAGAACGATTGTGCCATCGAACCCAGAGATGAACCGGTACAGTCCGTCGCTGCTCCGCACGCCCAGGAAGCTCGGGGAGACGTAATCCACCACGCCCTCGATCGGGGCGAGCCCCCGCGGCGTGAGCCGCACCTCGTCGCCTTCGGCGACCTTGCCGGTCAGCCCGAGACCGCCCCTGATCTCCGCCCACGCGTGTTCCCGGTCGGCCACCCGGGGTCCGTACACCTCGATGGACGTCGCCGTCCGGCCGCGGAAGTAGGTGAGGTACTGGGCCAGCTTGTGGAAGTACATGGGGTCGCCTTCGGTCAGGCCGTCGTACTCCGCCTCCCAGTTGTCACCGAGGAAGCCGCTGTGGACCCACCGGACGACGGTGGTGCCTCCCTCGCGTCCCTCGATGATGAACTCGAATGCGTGGAGCGATCCGTCCTCTCCCTCACTCCCCCTGGTGGCGAATCGTCTCGGCGGGTCCCACGCGGTCACGGTGGCCTCCATGGTGAAGCCAGCGAGGGTCGTCCGCGCCGTGCCGCCCTCACGGCCCTCGACCTCGTTCCTCCCCATGAACCAGGAGTCGATCCCCCGGCCGGTGGTGATCGCCTCCCAGACCTGCTCGGGGGTCGCGTCCACCACGATCTCGTTCTCGATCTCGAACTCGTGGGGCATGTCAGGCCTCCTTCGCCTCGGTGGTGACCGGGTCGGTCTTGACACTCGGATGGACCGCGACGATCACGCGATGGTGCCTGCCGCGCTCCGCCGCCTCGTGGTGATACTTCCCCATCAGAGCGGTGATGGCATTCGTCAGCTCCTCGGAGAACGCCGCGCGATCGGCCGCCGAGGCGAAACGCACCTCGCCATCCAGGGCGAAGGTCGCGAGCCGCTTGCGAGCCTTGGTCGCCCCGGTGATGAGGCTGCCCACGTCCCGCACCAGCCGAGAGGCCACCGCGAGGAGCCAGTAGGCCGAGAGCCGGTCGGGTGCGCGGGACGGGTCTGGCTGCGCCGCGGCCAGCGCGGCTGGCGAGATCACGTAGGACGCCGCCGTGGCACGCATCACTCGTTCGGTGACGTTCCCCTTCCTGCGTTCCTCCACCACCTCCACCAATCCGTGGCGCTCCAGCGCCCTGAGGTGGTAGTTCACCTTCTGCCTGGGCAGTCCGATCCTGGCCGCCAGCATCGTCGCCGAACCGGGCTCGGCCAGTTCGGCCAGCAGCCGGGCCCGCACCGGGTCCAGCGAGACCTCAGCCGCGGCCGGATCCTCGATCACCGCAACGTCGAGCATGGGCGCATCTTGCCACCGACAGAATTTCTTGTCAAGATGAGGAAATTTGTCGGTGGACCGGACCGACCGATGAGTTTTCATCGAACGCCTGGTCTGAGTAGATGACCATCGGCCATTGGAAGGAGCCCCCATGCAGTCCTCGCCCTCCCTCCCCCAGACCGTCTCGCAGCTCCGCGCGGCCCTGGGCGGTCGGGTGATCGCGCCCGACGACGCCGGGTACGACGAGGCGCGCACCATCTTCTACGGCGGGATCGATCGGCGCCCCGCCGTCATCGTCCGGGCCGTCGACGCGAGCGAGGTCTCCCACGTCGTGTCGCTCGCCCGCGAGACCGGCCTGGAGCTCGCCGTCCGCAGCGGCGGCCACAGCCCCGCCGGTCACAGCGTGTCGGACGGGGGGATCGTGCTCGATCTCTCGGACATGCGGGCGCTGGAGATCGACGCCGAGGGACGCACCGCGTGGGCCCAGACTGGGTTGACCGCGGGCGAATACACCACCGCGGCGGGGGCTCACCGGCTCGCGACGGGGTTCGGCGACACGGGCTCGGTCGGGATCGGGGGGATCACGCTGGCGGGCGGCGTCGGGTTCCTCGTTCGCAAGCACGGCCTCACCATCGACTCGCTGCTGGCCGCCGACATCGTGACTGCGGACGGCCAGCTCCTCCGGGTGGACGCGGAGACGAATCCGGACCTCTTCTGGGCGATCCGCGGCGGCGGCGGCAACTTCGGCGTCGCCACCCGATTCCAGTTCCGTCTGCGCGAGGTCGACACGATCGTGGGCGGGAGGCTGATCCTGCCGGCGACGCCCGACGTCATCGCGTCGTTCATCGCCGAGGCGGAGGCCGCGCCGGAAGAGCTATCCACGATCGCCAACGTCATGCCGGCGCCCCCGATGCCGTTCGTGCCGGAGGAGCACCACGGCCGGCTGGTCATCTTCGCCATCCTCGCCCACGCCGCCGGCGGCGAGGCCGGCGAGCGTGCCGTCGCACCATTCCGCGCGCTGGCCGAGCCCATCGCCGATATGGTCCGGCCCATGCCCTATAGCGAGATCTACCTGCCGGAGGAAGAGGGCTACCACCCCACCGCGGTGGGGCGCACGATGTTCGTCGACACGATCGACCGTGGCGTCGCGGAGACGATCGTTGAGCACCTCCGGGCGTCCGACGCCACCATGAAGGTGGCGCAGCTGCGGGTGCTCGGCGGAGCGATGGCCCGAGTGCCCGCCCATGCCACGGCGTTCGCGCACCGCGCGAGCCGGATCATGGTCAACGTGGCTGCGTTCTACGAGGGCCCCGAGGACCGGGCCGTGCGCGAGGCCTGGGTCTCCGAGTTCGCCGCGGTGCTCCGCCAGGGTGACACGGGCGCCTACGTCGGCTTCCTCGCTGACGAGGGCGAAGCCCGGATCCGCCAGGCCTATCCGGGGTCGACCTGGGACCGGCTCGCCGCGATCAAGGCTCGGTACGACCCGACCAACCTGTACCGGCTCAACCAGAACATCCCGCCGGAGGTCGAGGGTTCCTGATCGTGGCGATGGTGAGAAGGGTGGCGAGCGGGAACCTACGGCCACATGAGGTGGCCGTATTGCGCGAGCTCTTCGATGCGTCGTGGACGGACGAGGATGCGTTCACCGATGAAGATTGGGATCACGCGTTCGGTGGTCAACACTTCGTTCTGGAGGACGGCGGAGCCATCGTGTCGCACGCCTCTGTGATCGAGCGGCGGCTACACACGGCCGGCCACGATCTCGCCACCGGATACGTTGAGGCCGTCGCCACCTTGCCGATCCATCGGGGACGGGGCTACGGATCCGCGGTCATGCGAGCAGTGGGGGAATACATCGATCAGACCTTCCAGCTCGGAGCGCTGGGGACGGGAGAGCATGGTTTCTACGAGCGCCTGGGTTGGGTGGCGTGGAAGGGTCCCACGTTCGTCCGCACGGACTCGGGGCTCATCCGAACGGGCGAGGAGGACGGCCACGTGCTGGTGCGTCTGACACCAACGTCCCCCCCGCTCGACCTGTCGGCGCCGATCAGCTGCGACTGGCGGCCGGGAGACGTCTGGTAGCGATCACTCGGCGCCGGGAACGCACAGCTTGGATCGGCTCGTCGTATCTCTGGTGCCCCCGGCAGGAATCGAACCTGCGACACCCGGTTTAGGAAACCGGTGCTCTATCCACTGAGCTACGAGGGCCCGTAGAGATTGTAAGGGGAGAGAGAGGGCCCGCCGGAGCGGGCCTTGCTACAGTCGGAAGGCTCCCATGGGCACGACGGTGGCGCGACCTCCCGGCGCAGCGGCGAGTTCCCCCTCCCGAGCCATCGCCTGGATCGCCACCGCGGGCACCCTGGTGACGTGGCTCGCCGTGGCCCTGCTTGCATCCCGGCCGGCGTCTCCACTCACTCCACCGTTACCTCCCGGCGCGGAAGCCCCCTGGTTCCTGTCGCGACCCGCGGCGGCCCTGGGGCTCGATCGGTTGCACAAGGAGGCGGCCGGGCTCCTGTCGGGCCTACTCCTCCTCTCGGCCGGTCTCGGCTTCTTGTACACGGCGCGGGTGGCGTGGCGGGGAAGCCTCACCGTTCGACGGGTCCTCGTGGTCGGCATCGCGCTGCACGCCCTGTCCCTTGCCATGCCGCTGTTCCTGTCTCGCGACGTCTATAGCTACACGATCTACGGTCGGATGCTCTCGGTCCATGGCACCAACCCGTACGTCTCCGTGCCGGCCGCATTCCCCAGCGACCCGGTGTCGCCGTACGTGTCGCCGGACTGGAACCAGACGCCGTCCCTCTACGGGCCGGGCTTCGTCGTGCTCGCGGGGGGACTTACCCGGGTGGCTCGGTCGCCGGCGGCCGCCATCCTGGCCTTCAAGCTTGTGGCCGTGCTGGCCAGCGCGGCGACCATGTTCCTGGTGGCGGCGGCGGCCCGCCGGGCCCGCCCCGAGCGCGCCGCGTTCGCCGCGGCGATGATCGGCTGGAACCCGGTCGTGGTGCTCCACGGGGCTGCCGGCGGGCACAACGACGCGCTCGTGGCCCTGGGTGTCGCCGTCGCCGTCCTGCTCATCCTGCGGCGGAGGGAGCTCCTCGGCACCGGCGTCCTCGCCCTGGGGGCTCTGGTGAAGGTTTCGGGGGGCGTGCCGCTCCTGCTGGCGGTGATCGGCGCGGTGGCCCGTCGCCCGCGCGGGGAGCGCCTTCGGACCCTCGCTCTCCATGGGGGGATCGCCACGGTGGTGGCCGCCCTGTTTGCTGTTCCGTTCCTCCAGACGCGCGATCCGACCCTCGGCTTCTTCACCCTCACCAAGCTCCAGGCGTGGTGGGCTCCCTCTCGCCTTCTGGGGGTGACGCTTCGGGAGCTGGGGCGGATCCTCGGGAGCCCGGCGGCCGGTGAGGTGCTGGCCATCCTGGTGCGTCTGGCGTTTCCCTTCGTGTTCCTCGTTGCGCTCGTGGGGATGGCTCTCCATCTCGCCCGGCGACCGGCGCGCATCGATCCCGTGATGGTCGTGGGGGCCATGGCCTGGATGTCGATCCTCGGCCTGATGTCGTCCCCGTTGCTGTTGCCATGGTACGTGGTGTGGTTCCTTCCCCTCGTGTGGGTCCTGCCCCGAACCGCGCGGACGGCCGCGGTGGTGATGTCCGCGGCGCTGGCCATAACCGAGCTCATCGCGGAGCCGTCGCGGGCTCCGGTGGCGTGGGAGGTGATGGGGTTCGGGATCCAGTACGTGGTCACGCCGCTGATCCTGGTGCTCCTGGTGTGGCTCGTCCGGGACCTCCGGGGCCGCCTCCGCCTGGCCCCCGCCACCGGCTTCCTCGACCCCCTGTTGCTGGAGGAGGTCTCAGCGGGAGGAGCCGGCAGCCTCAGGCCGCGGCGAGAGAAGCGCCGCCGCATATCCCACGGCACCGAGGGCGACGGCGGCGATCGGGCCCGCCGGCCCGGAGGCGAGCGCAAGCCGGTCCGCGGCGAGGGCGGAGAAGACGGCGACGGCAACTCCCGCTGAAGGCGCAGCGCAGGCCATCGCCAGCGGGGCGGCGCCGGCCAAGGCCCACCGGGCCCATCCCGCACCGAGGATCCACACGATCACCAGGGTGGCCATCGACAGGAGGACCAGGGGCCCCGGCGCGAGTCCCGGTCGTTCCTCGGCTTCGAGGGGGGCGCCGGCCACCCGGCCGCCCCGGAGGGACACGACATCGGGGGACACCACGGTTCCGAGGCTCACCGCTTCGCCGAACCCGGGCCGGTTGAAGGGCTGGACCACGAGGATGGCTCCTCGCCGGGCGAGCGCCGCGGTCTCGGCCACCGTCGCCCGGGAGATGCTGTCGTGTTCGAGATCGCCGATCGTGGTGGGGCGGCCGGCCAGGTAATCCGAGGGCCGGGCCACCGCGATCCGCAGGTCTGGGATCCGTTCGGGGGGGAGCTCCATCCGGATCACGTTGGAGAACCGAACGACGTGGAACCCGGCGGCGTCCTCCGAGGTGTCCACGATGAACACGAGCGGTGTGCCGGGTGGGAGGTGGGCCACCGACCGCGCCGCTCCACGGGCCGCCAGGAGCTCGGCCTCCTCGACGTACGGCGGGCGGTCGACCCACCCGTAAAAGCCTGCGGCGACGATGACGGCCCCGGCGACCCACGCGCCGATCCGCTCGACGCGGGTGGCGGGAGCGGTCAGCAGCCGGTGGAGGGCGACGGCGGCGGTGAGCGGAACGAAGAAGGCGAAGGGCAGCAGCCGGTTGGCGGGGCCGCGCACCGTCACCGCCAGAGCCAGAAGTCCCGCCACGGTGACGAGCGCCCAGGTCCCGCACAGGGACCACAGGTACCGGCGGCCCTCCGGGGCGATCTCTCCTGTGCCGGGAGCGGACGCTCTTCTCCGGAGGCCGGTCCACGCCAGCCATCCCGCGGCCGCCAGGGGGAACACCGCGCGCCGCCCATCCACCAGCAGCCGCTGGCGCAACCACGAAGTGAGCACGTCGCCCAGCCCGATACGGCGGAGCAGCGCGTCCTGGGAGGTGCTCACCCGGATCGGCGCCCGGGCGATCAGCCCGAACCCCAGGGTCGCCCCGGCGGCGCCTCCCGCCGCCGCGCCGGCCACCCGAGCCGCCGTGGTGTTCCAGGGTCGCCCTCCACCCCGGACGTGGCGGATCGCCTCGGGAAGGTGGAACAGCACCACTCCCGTCAGGATCATCAGCGCCAGCACGAAGAAGAGGGAATGGGCGAGCCCTCCGGCCGCCAGGAGCGCGGCCCCTCCCACCACGGCCCGCCAGGACCGCCCGGCCAGCGCGAGCGAGGTTGCCGCGCCCAGGAACAGGACCGTGAGGGCGAGGTTCGCCAGCCAGCCCGCTGCGAGATACCCGGCGAACGCTCCGACCAACAGGACGGCGGCCGAAGCCCGGAACGCGCTGGGACCGAGGGATGCTTCGAGCAGCGCCGCCCCCGCCAGTCCGCATGACGCCGCGAGGACCGGGCCCAGGAGGGCCAGGGTCTCCAGGGGCTCCGTTCCGAACACGGATCCGAGGACCAGGGCGATCCCCGGCACCCCCGGCCGCTGCGGGATCACCCCGAGGCCTTCGGCGGCGGCGAGGTTGGTCCACCACGTGTACACGGGCCCGTCGGGCCCGATGGGCAGTCGGCGGGCGCCGAGGATCGGGTGCAGGAGGTACAGGCCCACGACGGCAAGGCCCGCCACGGCGGCGAACCCGACCGCCCGCGGCCAGTCTGCCGGGGTCGGGGGCCTGGCGGCCTTCTCGGGACGCGCCCGAAGCGTTGGGGCCCGGCGCACGGCTGCACCGTACCCGAACTCCGCCGATAGAATTGCGCTTCGTGCTCGACGAGTCGCTGGTCCGTGAAGTGCTCCGTGCTGCGCTGGGCTCGGGCGGACGGTTCGCTGAGGTGTTCGCCGAGGAGCGGCGGTCCACGTCCCTCCGGCTCGACGACCGCCGGGTGGAGGAGCTGTCGACGGGGATCGACCGAGGGGCCGGCGTTCGGGTCGTGGCCGGCCAGACCACCGCGTACGCGCATTCGAACCGGCTCGACCGGGACGCGCTGCTCGAGGCGGCCCGGGCGGCTGCCGCGGCGGTTGCCGGCGGCGAGCCCGTTTCCGTCCGCGACTTCACGCGGCCCCAGCCCGAGGTGGTCCACGGAGCCGAGGAGATCGCGGACGGCATCCCCCGCGACGCCAAGGTGGCCTGGGTTCAGGAAGCCGACGACGCGGCTCGTTCCTACTCCGGTGAGGTCCGGCAGGTGGGGGTGGGGTACGGAGACTCCATCCAACGCCTGCTCATCGCCACCTCCGACGGGACGTGGGTGGAGGAGGAGCGGCCCCGGGTCCGCCTCATCGTCAGTGTGGTCGCCGCCCGGGACGGGGTGCGCCAGACCGGGTTCGAGGGCCCGGCGGCGCTCGGGGGCGCAGAGCTCCTCCGTGAGCATCCGCCCGCCGACATCGCCCGCAAAGCGGCGACCCAGGCCGTCACGATGCTCGACGGGATCCCCGCCCCCGCGGGAGAGATGCCAGTCGTCGTCGGGCCCGCCGGCGGGGGGGTCCTGTTCCACGAGGCCTGCGGGCACGGGCTCGAGGCCGACACCATGGGGAAGGGTGCGTCGATCTACCGGGGCCGTCTCGGTGAACGCCTCGGTTCACGTCTGGTGAACGGCGTCGACGACGCCACGGTGCCCGGAGGATGGGGATCGTTCTCGTTCGACGATGAGGCCTCCCCCGCGCAACGGACGGAGCTCTTCCGCCAGGGCGAGCTGGTGGGGTTCCTGTACGACCGGTTCTGGTCCGAGCGGGACGGCGAGCGCTCGACCGGCAACGGCCGCCGCCAGTCGTACGGCCACCTTCCGATCCCCCGGATGACGAACACGTCCATCCTCGCCGGCGACGCCGACCCGGAGGACGTCATCGCGGACACGCGTCGGGGGCTGTACGCCAAGTTGCTCGGCGGAGGCCAGGTCAACCCGGCCACCGGCGACTTCGTGTTCGGCGTTACCGAGGCCTACCTGATCGAGGACGGTCGGATCACCACGCCGGTGCGAGGAGCGAACCTGGTGGGAAACGGGATCGACATCCTCCAGGCGGTGGACGCGGTGGCCTCCGATTTCGACTCCCGCCCCGGCACCTGCGGCAAGGACGGGCAGGGGGTGCCGGTCTCGACTGGGAGTCCCACTCTGCGCATCGCCCGGATGACGATCGGAGGCACCGGTGGCTGATCTGGTCGAGCTGTGCCGGGCCGCCATCGGCGGCGCCCGGGAAGGGGAGGAGGCCGAGGCCTACGCGGAGCAGACGCGGCAGACGACGGTCAAGGCCCGGGATCGAGAGGTGGACTCGTTCTCCTCTTCGGAGTCCCGGGGCGTCGGCGTCAGGGTCGTGCGCGACGGCCGGATGGGCTACGCGTGGGCGGCGGACCCCGATCTCGACGAGGCCGCGGGGCTTCTGGAGGCGGCGCGGGACAACGCCGCCTTCGCCACCTCGGACGAAGCCAACGGGCTTCTCGCCGCGGCGGAGGCCGAGCCGCTCCCCGGCTTGTTCCGGGAAGCTCAGGCCGGCCTGGGCCCCGAGCGCAAGGTGGCGCTGGCCCTGGACCTGGAGCGAGCGGCCACGGAGACAGATCCCTCCGTGTCCCGGGTGGAGGAGGCGATCTACGGCGACGCCGTGTCGCGGGTGGCGGTGGCCTCGACTGCGGGGCTGGCCGTGGAGGACGCCGGGACCGACTGCTGGTGCATGGTGGTGGCCCTGGCCGAACGCGACGGTGAGACGCAGACCGGCCACGCGTTCCGGGTCGCGCGGGAGATCGATGAGCTCGATTGGCGTGGGGCCGCTCGCGAGGCCGCCGAGCGGGGAGCGCGCATGCTGGGAGCGAGGAAGCCCGGGACCGAGCGCCTCGCCGTGATCCTCGATCCCTGGGCGGCGTCATCGTTCCTGGGCGTGCTGGCCGGGTCGCTCTCGGCCGAGGAGGTCCAGAAGGGCCGGTCGCTCCTGGCGGGTCGCGTCGGAGACGCGGTCGCCTCTAGCCTCCTGTCCCTGGTCGACGACGGCCGGCTCTCCGAAGGGCCTGCCGCGTCGGCGTTCGACGACGAAGGAGTCCCCACGGGGCGAACCGTCCTGGTGGAACGCGGAGTGCTGCGCGGTTTCCTGCACAACACCGAGACCGCCCGGCGAGAGGGCGCGTCGTCCACGGGCAACGCCCGGCGCTCGTCCTACCGGGGAGTGCCCGGCGTGTCGCCGTCCAACCTGTTCGTCGAGCCGGGCCGCGCCTCCCTCGAGGATCTCCTGGCTCAGTCGGGCCGCGCCGTGTACGTCCAGGACGTCAGCGGCGTCCACTCGGGGGCCAACCCGGTCAGCGGGGAGTTCTCCGTCGGGGCCACCGGCCTTCGCGTGGAGGGAGGGGCCCTCGGTGAGCCGCTCCGGGAGATGACCGTGGCCAGCACGCTGCTCGACATGCTCACCGCGGTGACTGCCATCGGCGCCGACCTGAGGTTCTTCCCCGGGGGCGGCGCCATCGGGACGCCCACGCTCCTGGTGGGAGAGATGACCGTCGCCGGCCGGTAGGCGGCGGCGCCGGGCGGCTACGACCCTCGGAACCAGATCGCCAGGGCGACCGCGGACGCCACGACGCAGTAGGCGGCGAACGGCCGCATGGTCCTCGTCCTCAGGTACCGCAGGAGGAAGGCGATGGCCGCGAACCCGGTGGCCGCCGATACCCCGGTGGCCGCGACCACCGTGGCCGGCTCGACGGCGGTCAGGTCCGGCAGCTCGATGATGGCGGCCCCCACGATGGCCGGCAGTCCCAGGAGGAACGAGAACCGTGCCGCGGCGTCACGGGACAGGCCTCGCAGGATGCCCCCGGTGATGGTGGACCCCGAGCGCGAGATCCCGGGGATGATGGCCAGCGCCTGCCACATCCCCACGAGGATGGTGTCCACCGCGCCGACCTGGGTCATGTCCCGGGTCTCGAGCGCACCGCGGCGCCGGTATACCTCTTCGCCGAGGATCAGGATCGCCGCGGTGCCGAGGAGGAACGCCGCCACCAGGTCTGGACGGTCGGTGAGGTCCTCCACGAAGCCCTGGAGGAAGAGCCCGGCGATCGCCGCCGGAACCGATCCCAGCGCGAGCAGCAGCGTGAGCTTCGCATTCGCCCGGTCGTGGTCGTCTCCTCTTCCTGCCAGCGTCCGCACGCTGCCGGTTCCCAACCCGAGGAGCTCCCGCCAGAAGTACGCCACCACGGCGAGGGCCGTCCCGACGTGCACGGCCACGTCGAACGGGAGGCCCGGCGTCTCCCATCCCAGCACGAACGGGACCAGCACGAGGTGGGCCGAGGAGGAGATCGGCAGGAACTCCGTGAACCCCTGGACCACGCCGAGGACGAGGGCACGGAACATTCGGGCCAGTGTAGCGGCGCGGCCGCGACCGAAGGGACGCTCACGGCCCCGCGGAGGCCGGGGGAACGACAGCGGAGGGTGGAGGCACAACGGAGGCGGGGGGAGCGATCGCCAGGCTCAGGTCGGCGAGGGCCCTGGCGTACGCCAGACGCTCCGCCGTCTCCGGGGTCACCAGCAGGACCACGGTGGTCGCCCCCGCGGGCTCCTCGAAGCCGGCCCGTTCCACCACGAGGAGCACCTCGGCCTCTGAGGCGACCGTCTCCGCGTGCGGGCCCCCCGAGGCCGCGCCGGGCCCGAAGGTGGCCAGCACGTCAACGCGGTCACCCGGAAGGACGGCGGTGCTCGGGATGGCCGCCGTCACCGGCACCGCCCGCAGCCCGGGCGGAACCAGGGAGGCCACCGGCCCTCCGGGCGGGGCGAGCCTGGCCGCGGTGAGCACCTCCCCCGGGGCTACCTCGGCCGACAGCAACCGCCCCACCGCTTGCTCCACGGTCCGCAGTGCGCCGGGCGGCAGGAACCGTTCCGGCATGCTGCCGACTCTGACGGAGGAGGCGTCGAGCACCGTTCCGCGGGCCAGGCCCCGCGCTGCCACCACCACGGGGACCCCGGGCCCGGCCGCTCGGGCCTGGGCCTCCAGACGGGAGAGGTAGCCCTGCAGGACAAGGGTCGCCGACGCTCCCAGCAGGAGCGCCAGAGCCATCAGCACCCGAGAGGCGGCCGGCGCACGACGTCGCACGCTCGCTCCTTTCCGGGGAGGACGCGGTGTTCCATCGGGGAGTCGGCGCCATTGTGAGCGGAGGTGCCGACACGAACGTCGCGGCTAGTGGACCTCGAAGCGGGCGCCCTCCAGCGCGGTCGCGCAGGGGCAATCCCGTTCGGCCGGGAGCGCGGGGACGGTCCCGAACAGAAGCTCCCGGAGCTTCACGATGTTCTCCTCGAACACCCGGATGACCTCCTCGTGCGTCACCGGCTCGACCTCTCCGCCCTCCACACCGACGTCGTAGTCGGTGATCAGTGAGATGTTCAGGTAGCAGAGCTCCAGCTCCCGGGCGAGGACGGCCTCCGGGTGCTGGGTCATGTTGATGACCTCCCATCCCTGGGCCCGGAAGAACATCGACTCGGAGCGGGTGGAGAACCTGGGTCCCTCGATCACCACCACGGTTCCCTCGTCTCGAACGTCGAGCCGTTGATCGCGCGCGCTCCTCGTGGCGACCCGACGCATGGTCGGGCAGTACGGGTCGGCGAAGGAGATGTGGGTGGTTTCCGGGCCGTCGTAGAAGGTCGAGTCTCGGCCGCAGGTGAGATTCACGAGTTGATCGCAGACCACGAAGCTCCCCACGGTCACGTGCGGCTGGAGGGATCCCGCCGCGCAGGGCCCGATGATCCGTTGCACGCCGAGCTCCTTCATCGCCCACACGTTTGCCCGGTACGGCACGCGGTGTGGCGGGAACTCGTGCTTCTTGCCGTGGCGGGGGAGGAACGCCACCTTCCTTCCGCCGATCTCGCCCACCGCGACCGGGGCCGAGGGCTCCCCGTACGGTGTCTCGATCTCGATCTCCTCGACGCCCTCGAGGAGAGAGTAGAAGCCGGAGCCGCCGAAGATCCCGATCTCGGCCTGGCTCAGGAGGGGGCCTCCTTCTTCTCGGACTTCCCGGAGGATCCTGAGTCGCTCTTCGACTCTCCCTTTCCCCCGCCCGCCCGCTCGGGCTTCTTCTCCCCCGAGCCCTCGCTCGAGCCCGAGTCCTTCCCCGCCTTGGACGTCTGCCGGGAATCGGTCTTGTAGAAGCCGGATCCCTTGAACACGATGCCGGCGGGGTGGAAGACCTTCCGAAGGTCGCCCCCGCATACCTCGCAAACGCGGGGAGGCTCGTCACCGATCCGGTGGAAGATCTCGATCCGATTCCCGCACTGCACGCAGGCGTACTCGTAGGTGGGCATGCGCGCCGATTATAGGAGCGAGAGCGGCGTCCGACCGTCAGCGGGTCGAGCGGCAGTCAACCACGCCGGTATCGGTGACGACGAGGTCCAGTCGCTCGTCGGCAGGTTCGCGGGGGACGCGCTCAACGAGCTGTGCCGCGAACCCGATCCCGATGCGCAGGGCGCCCGGACCGATCCGGCTGAGGTACCGGTCGTAGTGCCCCCCGCCGTACCCCAACCGGTAGCCTTCCCGGTCGAAGGCGAGTCCCGGGGCGATCACCACGTCGACCTCCGAGGGATCCACCGCCACCCGGCGAGCCGGCTCCCGCGGCCCGTAGCCGGACGGGACGAGTTCGTCCTCGGGGAGGACCTCGGCGGCCTCCATCCGCTCGGCCTCCAGGAACGGCAGGAGGAGCCGCTTCCCCTCCTGGTGGACCCGCTTCGCCATCTCCGACGTCTCGACCTCGGAGCCGAAGGAGTAGAAGAGGAGAACCGTGCGTGCGGGGGCCATCACGGGGAGGGCGAACACCCGCTCCTCCACCGCCACGGCCAGCCGGAGCCTCTCCTCGAGAGGCACAGCGGCGCGGAGGGCCCGCATCCGGGCCCGGAGGTCGGCTTTCTCCCAGGACGGGTCTGTCATCTCATCGGTCCGATTCCTTGGGAACGCTGCGACGCTCTGGAACGTCAAGTTTCAGAGCGATGGTCGCCGATATAGGGTACTGAGAGGACCGGTGGGCTCACGGGGGGCACGCTGGCCCCGCGGGAGGCCGGCAAGCAAGGAAGATTTGACTTGACGCTTCGCGCCCGCCTCACGCTGTTCTTCATCGGAATCGTGGTCGTTCCCTTGCTCGCGGCCACGATCCTTCTTCAGGCCCTCGTCCGGCGGGAATCCGAGCGGCAGGCGGAGGCTCGCCTCGCCACCGCCGCCCGGACCGTGGCCACCCTGTGGGATGCCCGGCTCCGCGAGGCCCGGGCCGAGAGCCGCCTGGCCGCCGCGATCGTGGCTCCGCGGCTCGGTACTCCGGAGCTTGCGGGAGCGCTGGAGAGTGCCCGCGCCGACGCCGAGATCGACTTCCTGGTGGTCACCGACCAGTCCGGCTCGGTGCTGGCATCGGCCCTCACCGAGCCCACGTTCCGCTCCGGGGTACTGCCGCCCACCCCGAGCGACCTGGCCTCCCCGGACGGCTTCCCCGGAGTCCTTCGGGCGCAGATCCCGGTGGTGGCGGGGGAACGGCGGGTCACGGTCACCGGCGGCTGGTACGCGGACGAACGGCTGATCCGCCAGCTCTCCGCGGCCGCCGGCACGGACGTTGCAGTAGTGAGTGGGAACCGGCTGCTCGCGTCGACGCTGCCCCGGCCGCCGGAAGCTCCCCCGGTGGGAGAAGGGCCGGTTCGGGTGAACGGGGACCGGCTGGCCATGACCACGATGGTCGCCGAACAGCGGGTCGGCGTGCTCCTCGTGGGTCCCGCCCGGGTCGCTGCGAGATTCCCCGCGTTCCTGTGGCTCGTCATCCTGGCCGGCCTGGTGGTGGCGGCGGCGCTGGGGCTCGTGCTGGCGCGCTTGCTCGCCGAGCCTCTCGAGCAGCTCGCCGAGGGGGCCCGCTCGGTTGCCGCGGGGGACCTCCAGACCCGCGTGGAGGCCGAGGGACAGGACTTCGGGCGGATCGCCGAGGCGTTCAACACGATGACCACGAACCTCCAGCAGTACGTGGGGGAGCTCGAGGAATCGCGGGACGAGCTCCGGCGAAATCTGGAACGGCTGGGGGTGACCCTCCGGTCGACGCACGACCTCGAGGCCATGCTCGGGGTGATCCTCGACACCGCCGCCGTCACGCTTCGGGCCCGGGCGGGGGCGCTCTATCTGTTGCATCCGGGAGCCCGGGAGCTTCGCCCCGAGGTGGCGGTGGGCTACGAGCCTCCCATCGGCGCGGCGCTCCATCTGGACGAGGGCGTGGCCGGAACGGTGGCGGCGTCCGGTCGCCCGGTCCTGCTGTCCGGTCCCAACGGTGAGCCCGCCCCCCACCCCCCGGTGGAGCCGTCCGCCCCCACCGCGCTCGGGGTGCCGCTGCTCCGAGGAGACCGGTCCATGGGCGTCCTGGCCCTGTACGGCCGGAGCCTCCCCGAACCCTTCGCCGCGGAGGACCTCGACACCCTCGGATCGTTCGCCGCGCAGGCCTCCGTGGCCATCGAGAACGTCCTCCTCCATCAGGAGGCCCAACGGCTGTCGATCACCGACGGGCTGACCGGCGTGTGGAACCGGCGGTACCTCTCCCTCACCCTGGCCAAGGAGATCGAGCGTGCCCAGCGATTCCAACGGCCGTTGTCGATCCTGATGGTGGACATCGACCGCTTCAAGGACGTGAACGACGCCCACGGTCACCTCCGCGGCGACGAGGTCTTGGTGGAGCTGTCCCGCCGGATGATGTCGCGCATCCGCGGCGAGATCGACACACTGGCCCGATTCGGCGGAGAGGAGTTCATCATCGTGCTCCCGGAGACCCCTCGGGAGGGCGCCCGGGTGGTGGCCGACAAGCTCCGCCGGGCCGTCCGCGGCAAGCCGTTCGTCTCCGATGTCGGCTCGGAAGTCAGGCTCACGGTGAGCATCGGCGTGGCCGTCTACCCGGAGGACGGGACCGGCCCCGAGGAGCTGATGCAGGCCGCCGACGTCGCCATGTACAAGGCCAAGCGGCGGGGCCGCGACCGCGTGGAGTCGCCCCGGTAGGCCGGCCACCGAGGCGCGGTAGGTCGCTCAGGCCTTCCGAGCCCGGGGCCGGGGGCTTACACTCTTCCCCCCATGGAACGGCGAGTGCGGGTCAAGAAGGCAGTCATCCCGGCGGCGGGGCTCGGCACGCGCTTCCTCCCGGCCACCAAGGCGCAACCGAAGGAGATGCTTCCCGTGGTGGACAAGCCCGCCATCCAATACGTCGTCGAGGAGGCGGCGCAGGCGGGGCTCCGGGACATCCTGATCATCACCGGCCGCGGTAAGCGCACCCTGGAGGACCACTTCGACCGCTCCTTCGAGCTCGAGGCGTACCTGGAGCGGGCCGGGAAGCACGACGAGGTCAAGGCGGTCCGGGAGATCACCGAGATGGGCTCGATCCACTACATCCGGCAGCGCGACCCGATGGGGCTGGGCGCTGCCGTCGCCGTGGCCGAGCAGCACGTGGCGGGGGAGCCGTTCGCCGTGCTCCTCGGAGACGACATCGTGGCGGCGTCGCGTCCCCTCCTCCAGCAGATGATCGACATCTACGACCGGTACGGGCGGAGCGTCGTCGCGGTCCAGGAGGTGCGCCGGGAGGAGATCAGCCTGTACGGCGCGGTGGAGCCCGAATTCGTGGAGGACCACCTGGCCCGAGTGGTGGACATCGTCGAGAAGCCGTCGCCCGAAGATGCTCCCTCGAACCTGGCGGTGATCGGACGGTACATCCTGACCCCCGAGGTCTTCGACGCGCTCCGGGAGACCTCTCCCGACGCGAACGGGGAGGTTCAGCTCACCGACGCCATCCGGCTGCTGGCCCGAGAGCAGGCGGTGTATGCGTTCACCTACGAGGGCCCGCGCTACGACATCGGGAAGAAGCTCGACTACCTCAGGGCCACGGTGGAGCTCGCCGCGGAGCGGGAGGACTTCGGCCAGGAGTTCCGGCAGTTCCTCGCGGATTTCGTCCAGCGCAAGAAGCTCCTGTAGAACCACGGTCCGGTCGAGGCTGCCGGGGTACCATGGCCTGCGTGACCATGACGTCTTCGATGATCCCGATCGATCACGCGCGGCGCCGGATGCTCGAGGCAGTTCGGCCTCTGTCACCCATCGAGCTGCCGCTGATCGAGGCCCACGGTTGCGTGCTGGCGCGTGATGTGGCGGCGGAGTTCGACATCCCCTCCTTCTCCTCTTCGGAGGTCGACGGCATCGCCGTGCGGGCTGCGGACGTCCACGGCGCCTCTGCCGAAGCTCCGGCCGCGTTGCGCATCACCGGACGGTCGGTGACGGGACGTCCGCCCGACGCCACGGTCGGGTGGGGCGAGGCCGTGCGGATCGTCCCCGGCGCGCCGCTCCCGGCCGGAGCCGACACGGTGGTGCCGCTCGAGGCTTGCGCGGTCGAAGGTGAGACCGTCCGGGTGACCGAGGCCCTGCCGCCGGGATCGTACGTCCGCCCCGCGGGCGAGGACGTCCGGGCGGGAGAAGTGCTGGTGCCGGCGGGACGGCGGATCTCGGGCCCGGAGATCGGCATCCTGGCCGCTTCGGGACGGCCCGCGGCGCTCTCCCACCCGAAGGTCCGGGTCGGGGTGTTGTCCGTCGGCAACGGCCTGGTCGAACCGGGCCAACCGGCGGAGTTCGGCTCCGTTCGCGACTCCGCCTCCTACACGGTGTTCGGCGCCCTCCGCGACCTGGGGGCGGTGCCCTATCGCATGGGGATCGTCTCGGGGAGCGACGAGGACCTCCGCGAGGCCCTCCTTTCGAACCTCGTTCGGGCCGACGCGTTCGTCGCCCTGGCCATGGAGGACGAGGCGTCCCGGTTGGTGCACGCCCTGGCCAGCGTGGCCGACCTCGAGTGGCTCCAGGTGGCCATGTACCCCGGCATGACCCAGGTGGTCGGGACGATCGAGGGGATGCCGTTCTTCCTCCTGTCGGGGAGCCCCGTCTCCTCATTCGTGTCGTTCGAGATGTTCGTGCGCCCCGCGCTGCTCAGGATGATGGGGCGGCAGGACATCAAGCGGCCGGAGGTGATGGCCGCCCTCGACGATGAGGTCTCCGCGCCTTCCGGCCTCACCCTGGTGGCCCCGGCCAGGGTCGGGCGGGTCGAGGGGAAGTGGCAGGCCAAGCCGACCGGCCCGGCGGGCCCGAACTTTCTCGCCGCCCTGGTTCGGGCGAACGGCCTCATCCTGGTGCCGCCGGAGCAGGGGAGCGTGCCGGCCGGTACCCAGGTGCGCGTGCAGGTGTTCCGCTCGCTGGACCGCTGAACGGCGAGCTGTCTCAGCCCTCCACGCGGATCACGCCGCGCATGGCGGGTGCCATCCTCCGTTCGTTCGTCCGTCCCGGGGCGAATTGCTTCCTCTCCTAAAAAGGCAAGCCCGCCCCCGAATTACACTGATGTGATTGCCCGCCCTATATGTTGGGTGTTACCGTGCGTGGAGCGCAGTATCTTGCGGTCGGGCCGGGAGACTGGCTGCGGAGGTGCGTCGGGTGGATTGGCTTCTGCTCGCGGTATTGGGCATCATCTGGGCCGTCTTCCTCATCCCCCACCGAGGACCACAAGAGAGCGTCGAGGGGTTCGAAAAAGACATGGACATGCTGTCGCACCTGAACCGCCCGGGACGGTGGGTGCTCGTCCCCCGGCGGGACGAGCGGTTCCTGGGGACCGGCGGCCGGGCCAGGGCCCGGGCCCGCGAGCGCCGCCGCCGCGTGTTCACCGTGCTGGCCGAGGTCATCGCGCTCACCGGGCTGATCGGGGCGTTCCCGCCCCTCCGAGCGATGTGGTGGGTGACGGCGGCCTTCTTCGGCGTCCTGGCCACCTACATCTACCTGTTGGTCAGGCTCCACCCCCCGCAGTCGGGAACGTCGGTGGGCCGTGCTGGGGCGGGGAACGGCCATGCCGCCCCCACGGCCGTCCTCGAGGGGAGCGGGAACGGGCACGCCACCCTGGCCCCCGCCTTCCAGGAGAACGGCGCGTCCGCGCCGGACCCCGACGACCTGGCCGACGCCGGCATCCGGCTGCTGGCTCGCTAGCCGACCCGCCCCCGTTCTCGTCAATCCCCCTGCTCTGCCCCCCGGGCAGCCAGCTCCGAGATCGGCAGCGCGTCGGTGGGTGCCTCCACCGAGACCTGCCGGCCGATGTCCGACACCCCCACCTCGAACTGCAGATGCACACCGGCGAGCCCGGTGACGGCGTCGCCGAGCTCTTCCTCTAGGTGGGAGAGCCCCAGACGGACGTCCATCACCAGGCGCCGGAGGAGGCGGTCGTCCTTCCCCGTGTAAACCTCGATCGTGGAGGACTCCACGGCCTGCTCGAGCTGCTCCGATCCGGCTCCCTGAAACGCCGCCAGCATGCCGGTGGAACCGAGGGAGCCGGAGAGCTGCATCAGGTCGGGGATGGCCACCGCCGCGTCCAGTTCGGCGGTGACCTTCCACGTGTCGGTCCCACCGACCTCCCCGCCGTCGGAGAGCTCGGGGTCCCGGATCCACCGGTCGAGCCGGATCGTGCCCAGGCCCGCGGCGGCCGCCGCGGGGGCCGCGGCCGGCTCCTCGGCGAGGTCTTCGGCGGGTAGCTCGTAGGCCTGCCCGTCGATCTCGATGAAGGCCTCCTGGCCCGTGGAGATGAACGTGGCCTCAGCCGACTGCGGCCCGGCGATCTGCGTGTACCGGAACTCGGCCACGGGGAGGGTCTCGTCACCGACGGGAAGGGCGAAGGGCCCCTCGAGCTCGAAGCCCATCTCCCCGGCGAGCTGGCCAGAAGACTCGGTGATCATCTTCATGGTCAGGACGCCGCTGTCGATCCGGGGGAGGTTCGCGGCGGTGTCGGAGAGCACCTCTTGCGCTCCCGGGCGGGCGCACGCCGATAGGAGCATCCCCACGGCCACCGCGGCTGATCCGATCGCGAAGCGATTCCTCATGTTCATCCCTCGCTTGGGCTCGGGGAGGGAGTGGCCTCCGGTGGCGACGGCGACGGCGACGGCGACGGGGAAGGTGTCTCCTCGGGGCTCGGCTCCATCGTCACCTCCACCTCCGGCGTCGGCCCGGCGGCGACCAGCTCCGTGCGGATGATCTGCTCGAGCCTCGCGGCCAGCTCCCTGAGCTCCGCCACCAGCTCCTCCAGGGTGAGGTCCGATCTCCGGAGGTCGTGCAGTTCCTTCCGCAGCTGGGCGAGGGCCCGGTGGCCCTCGGGGGTGAAGCGTACCGGCCCACCGGTGCTGAACACGAACTGATAGGCGTACGCCAGGCTCTCGCACAGCTCGCACAGGTAGTTGATGGCGATGGCCACGTTCTCGGTGGTGATCACGCTGGGGTCGGAGAAGATCAGCACCACCTGGAACGCGATGGCGATGGTCTGGCACTCCGTGCAACTCGAGAAGGCCACTGCGGCGTTCGACGCGTCCACCACCTCGCCGGTGGCCCGGGTGATCTTGAACGCTAGGCGGAAGAGGTCGAACCCGTCCTTGGTGTTGATGGCCACGGCCACGTTGTCGCCGCCGCTGCCTCCGCCGGGCGGCTCTTCGGTCTCCTGCGCCAGCGCCGAACGGGAGACCGTTCCCGCGAACAGCGCCGCCGCAAGGAGGGATCCTGCCACGGCCCGCGTATGACGACTCATCGGCTCCTCCTAGGGACTGGTCGTCGGGGTTGGGGTCGGCGACGCCGTCGGGCTGGGCTCTGCGGTCGGGGACGGCGAAGGCGACTCGGTGGGGGAGGGCGTCGTCCCCGGGTCCGTCTCCGTGGAGTCCTCCTCCTCGCCGGTCGTCGTGTCCTCCGTGGCCCCGCTCCAGTTGGCCGGGACGTCCTGGAACGCGGCGTCGCCGGAGGCCGTCGTGGTGGCGACGGACACCGCCTCGGGCACCGTCCACCGCTCACCGGGTTGCACCGGCTTGTAGTCGCCGTCGGGCCACCACACGAAGGCCAGGCCGCCCAGGGCGGCGACGATGGCGGCCATACCCACCGCCCGCATGGCGGGGCGGCCCTCGGTGCTGGTCCACATCTTCCGGCTGCCCTGGGTGGTGATCCGGCCGAGGCCGTAGACGAGTCCCATGGCCGGCAGGGCCAGCGCGAGCATGTGGAGGATCCCCGCCGTTCCCGCCAGGCCCTTCCCCGCTCCGAAAGCCCCGGTGGTCCGGTCGAGCTGAACCCAGAACGAGTCCCACCCGGTGGCGAAGATCCGGGGGGCGTACACCAGCGCCATCAGCAGGTAGAAGGCGAGCACCGGGACCACCACCAGGACCCACACCGTCACCACCAGCCGGACCCACGGTTTCAGGGCCACCACCCGCCGGTCGGGTCTCTTCCCCGGGATCAGGCTCACCAGGATGGGCCCGATCCGGGAAAAGAGATCCGGCACTCCCGTGAGGTCGGAGAGCACCAGATAGCCGTCGAATCGCAGGAGCGGGAGGAGCTGGCGGATGATCTCGAGGTGCTGGACGAAGATCACGATGAGGAGGACCTCGAACCCGGTGAGGAAGTACGCCCCCGCGGTGAGCAGGATGAAGATGGCGTTGAAGTACACTCCGCCCAGGTCCGTGCGCAGGCGCCCGCCCTTCGATAGTCGATACGAGTCGGTCACGTCGGTGTAGAAGGCCGGCCACACGACGTAGATGCCGGCTCCCATGACGCCGGGCCGGCCTCCTCCGTAGCGGCATCCCGCGGCGTGACCGGTCTCGTGCAGCATCCCGGCGATCACCACGAACGCGAACACCAGGATCAGGAGCAAGGGCGCGTACAGCATGTGCCGCACGCTCTGTGCGAACCCGTGGCCGAAGAACAGCCACCCGTCGACGACCACCAGTCCCGCGAGCACCGCCAGGATCACCGGCGGAAAGAAGAGGGGGCGGAACAGCACGGCCACGGCGTTGGTGACCGATTCGGGGATCAGGGCCGCCCGGAACCGCAGAGCCAGGAGCGGATTGACCTTCTCGATTTTGGGACTCGACCCGTCGGGGAGGGCCATGATCCCCAGGGGCCGAAGCTTCTGATCCACGAGCGTGCGGACATCGTCCGGGTCGAGGCCGCGCTGGACGATCTCCGAGACCTCGTCGGCGATCTGCTCTTCGGTGCGGCTCCCGTCGGAGCGCTCGGCGATCAGGTACAGGAGGGGAGGAAGCTGGACCATCTGCCCGTCGGAACGACGGACCATGTAAGGAGGCTCCCGGTACCCGGAGTCCTCGGCCCGCCCGAGGAGCTCGACGCCCTCGGCGAGCCGCGGCAGCGCTTCCTCCGCCGGGAGGGCTGCGGTGGTGGCTTCCTGAGTGATGACTTCGTCCTCCCTCTCAGCCGAGGAGGGGCGGCCCTTGCGGACCGCCCCTCCTATCGGCTTTCTCCTCGGTCGTCCTCGCCTACGGGCCCTCGACGATCGAGCCGGCGGACTGGTCGATGTCCACGTCCTGCTCGGCGATTGCCACGGCCGTCGAGTTGTCCGATGCGATGTTCGCGGCCAGGGCGAGGTTGATCGGTGCAGCCACGTTCGCGTTGATCAGCGACATGGCCGCCCGCTCAGGGAGGGGCTCGCCGGCCAGAGCGTCGAGCTCCTCCTTGGTGAGGCGCTTGAATTCGTCCTTGGCCATTGCGCCCTCCTTCGTCATGTCATCGATCCATCGGATCAGCCGCTACGGCCCCTCGTCCACGATCGAGCCGGCGGCCTGGTCGATGTCCGCGGTCTGGGTCGCCTCGGCATAGGCCACCGAGTTGTCGCTCAGCACGTTGAGCGCCAGCGCCGCGTTCACCGGTGCGGCGATGTTCGCGTTGATCAGCGACATGGCCGCGCGCTCCGGGAGGGGCTCACCTGCCAGAGTCTCGAGCTCCTCCTTCGTCAAGCGCTTGTACTCTTCGGCGTTCTTCTTGCCCATCGTTGTCACCTCCTTGAGAGGTGGTCGTTGAGACTGCGTACTGTCATCGATCTGCCGTGACTACGGGCCCTCGACGATCGAGCCGGAGGCCTGGTCGACGTCTCCGGTCTGGGCCGCCTCGGCGTAGGCCACGGCGTTGTCCGACAGCACGTTGGCGGCGATGGCCGCGTTGATCGGGATGGCGATGTTCGCGTTGATCAGCGACATGGCCGCCCGCTCAGGGAGGGGCTCGCCGGCAAGCTGGTCGAGCTCCTCCTTCGTGAGGCGCTTGTACTGCTCCTTCTCGCCCACTCTACTCACCTCCCTCCATCGGGCTGTCGGTTCCCTGGGGTTTCCCGGAGTCCTTCACGGGCTTCTCGGATCCGCCCGACCGCTGCACGATTCTGCTGCGGCTCCGAGAACGGGTGACGGAGGTCTTTCCGGATTCCCCGGTGTTCACCGACACGACGGCGTCGATGTCGGCCGCGAGGTTCACGCCATCTTTCTGATGGCGGATCCGGCGCTTGATGACCTTCTTCACCACGGGAGAACCCCTTCCGGTGTTCCGATTGGGTACCCTTCAGACCTACCCCGGTGCGGAGTCGGACAAACGCCTCGAAGCAGAGCAAGAGAGCAGAGCGACCGAACGTTTTCCCAGGTCAGCGCGTCTCGTCTCGGTTTAGGGGAAATCGAGGGGTTGGTTCGGTTTGGACTGGGAAAAGGGGGTTATGAGGTAGGTAGAGCAACACCTCAGCAACACCCCCTGGGTCGGGTCCCGGTCGCGTGCCGGGGCCCGTACCCTTTCCCGGGACCGGTGCCTCCGGCTCGCCGCGGCACGAGACGCTCTGCGAGAATCGCGGACGTGACCGACCTGCGGGGCCTGGCCGGGGAGTTCCAGCGCCGGTTCGACGAGAAGATGGCCGCCCGGGAAATCGGCCTGCCCTCGTCCCGGAAGGCCATCCGCGCCTCGGCCAACTCCATCCGGGCCATCCACCGGGGGGAATGGGAAGAAGCTCACCGCCTCCAGGACGAGGCCCGTGCGGCCCTTGATACCGCGGGTGAGGCCCTACACTCCCAGCCGGACGTGCTGCACGCGGGGTTCGTCCAAGACGCCCAGAAGGAGTACGCGGAGTCCAAGCTCACCGAGGCCGTGGTGAAGGGAGAGGAGCTCCCCGGCCCCGACGATCTCCGGGTCACCCTGCCCGCATACCTCAACGGCATGGCCGAAGCCATCGGCGAGGGCCGACGGGCCATCCTCGATCTGCTGCGGAAGGGGGAGGTCGGGAGGAGCGAGGAGATCCTCCGGATGATGGAGGACATCTACCACCTGCTCGTGTCGATGGACTATCCGGACGCGGTGACGGGGAACCTGCGCCGCTCCACCGACTCGGCCCGGGGGATCATCGAGCGCACCAGGGGAGACCTCACCGTGTCGCTCGTCCAAGCGGGACTGAAGAAGGCCCTCGAGGAACACACCGACGAGCTGAGGCGGGATTAGTTGACGGAGGGCACCGCCGGACGGGGGCCCCTCGGTCCCGTCGATCCACTGAAGGTTCCGCGGTTCGCGGGACCGGCCACGTTCGCCCGGCTCCCCCGCCGGGACGAGGTCGAGAGATGCGACGTCGCGGTGGTTGGGGCACCGTTCGACACCGGGACCACCTACCGGCCCGGGGCCCGGTTCGGACCGTCCGCGATCCGCCAGGCCTCCCGGCTCCTTCGCGCCTATCACCCCGCTCTGGACGTCGAGCCGTTCCGGGCGCAGCAGGTCGCCGACGCGGGCGATATCCCGGCGAACCCATTCAGCATCCAGGAGGCCATCGGGCAGATCGAGCGGGGCGCGGAGGAGCTGCTCGGGTCGGCCGGCCACCTGCTCACGCTGGGGGGAGATCACACCGTCGCCCTGCCGCTGCTGCGGGCGGTGAGTCGCAAGTTCGGCCCGGTGGCCCTGGTGCACTTCGACGCCCACCTCGACACGTGGGACACGTACTTCGGCGAGCCCTACACGCACGGCACACCGTTCCGTCGGGCCTGGGAGGAGAAGTTGCTGCTGCAGGATCATGCCGTGCACGTGGGCATCCGGGGGCCGCTGTTCTCCCGGGAGGATCTCTCCGACGACGAGCGGTTCGGCTTCACCGTCGTCGGCGCCATGGACCTGGAGGAGATGCGGGTGGAGGGGGCGGTGCAGCGCATCCGCGATCGGGTGGCGGAGGCCCCCGTCTACGTCTCCGTGGACATCGACGTGATCGACCCGGGGATGGCCCCGGGGACGGGGACCCCCGAGGCGGGCGGGCTGACCACCAGGGAGCTCCTGGGCATCCTCCGCGGCCTGGCCGGCCTCAACGTCGTCTCCGCCGACATCGTGGAGGTGGCCCCGGCGTACGACCACGCCGAGGTGACCGGCGTCGCCGCCTCACACGTGGCCTACGAGCTGTTGGGACTGTTCGCCCGGCGACCACCCGGGTAGCTGCCGCCTCGACCAACCCTGCCTTGCTCCTTGCCGGAACGCGGGTATATCGTCCGGCCACCAGACTTTCCGGAGGGAGGCTCTCCGTGGCGAGCGATCGGCGTCTCACTCGGCGTGATTTCCTGAACCGCGTTCCCCTGGCGGCCGGGGCCCTGACCATTCCGGGCATCCTGGCCGCCTGTGGCAGGACCCCCTCGCCCGCGGCCAGCCCGACCGCCATCTCGACCGGCAACATCGAGGGCACGAAGATCAAGGCCAGCACGTACGGTGGCTTCTTCGAGGAGAACTTCCGCAAGATGTACCCCGCGTTCACGGAGGAGACGGGGGTCGAGGTGGAGTCGGTCTCCGAGCCCACCTCGGAGGTGTGGGTCACCCAGCTCCAGCAGTCGGTGCGAGCGAACACCCCACCCCCCTCGGATGTGTCGATGCTTTCCGGGGTGGGGATCCAGCGGGCCATCAACGGGGAGATCTTCGCGCCCGTGGACCTCTCGGCCGTCCCGAACTCGACGCACCTCGCCGAGGGGTTCGTCCGCGAGAGCGAGGACAGTCGGGTTGCCGGCATCGGCGCCGTGTCCTGGTTCATCACCATCGTCTCGAACACCGAGCGGGTGAACGAGAGCCCCGACACGTGGGCGGCGTTCTGGGACCCGGAGTGGCGGAACGAGCTGGCGCTGCTCCGCAACGCGGGGAACTCCTTCCTCATCGAGATCACCGCGGCGACCTTCTTCGGGGGCTACGATGCGATCCAGACGCAGGAGGGAGTGCTCGAGGTCCTGACCAAGCTCCAAGAGGTGAAGCCGAACGTGAAGCTGTGGTACCGGGACGAGGCCAACGCGCAGAACGCGTTCAACACCGGGGAGGTGTCGTTGGGCCAGTTCTACCACGACATCACCACGTTCGCGGCCTCGCAGGGTGAAGCGCTCCGCAGCGTGTTCCCCACCGAGGGCGCCATCCTGGACTCGGGGTTCTGGCACATCTCGCGCAACAGCGAGAACGTGGCGGCGTGCCACGCGTTCATCGACTACTTCTGCCGCCCGGAGATCCAGGCCGAGCTGGCCCGGACCCTGGGAACCTCGCCCGTGGTGATCCGGGACCAGATGGACCTGACAGAAGAGGAATACACCGCGGTGAGCGGCCCGGGCCCGGAGGCGGCGCTCCGTCCCGAGTACAAGATCTACGACCAGTGGGAGGACTGGATCGACCAGCAGTGGTCGGAGATGGTGATCTCCTAGCGCCCCCGAACGAGACTCCCTCATGAACGAGCGGCGGGAAGCCCGGGGTGCCCTCCGCCTGCAGGGGCTGGTCAAGCGGTTCGCCGACGTGACGGCGGTGGCCGGGGTGGACCTGGAGCTGCCGCCCGGCAAGCTGATCTCCTTCCTCGGTCCTTCCGGTTGCGGGAAGACCACCTTGCTGCGGCTGATCGCCGGGCTCGAGCAGCCCACCGCGGGCCGGGTGTTCCTCGACGGGAAGGACATCACTGATCTGCCTCCGCACGCCCGTGACGTGGGGATGGTGTTCCAGACCCTGGCCCTGTTCCCCCACCTGAACGTGTCGGGCAACGTGGCCTACGGGCTGCGGATCAGGGGGGCCGACCGGGGCACCATGAGCCGGAGGGTGGAGGAGCTGCTCGCCCTGGTAGACCTGCCGGGACTGGGAAGCCGGCGGATCATGCAGCTCTCCGGAGGACAGCGGCAGCGCGTCGCCACCGCCCGGGCCCTGGCCCTGGAGCCACGGCTGTTCCTCCTCGACGAGCCGCTGTCGGCGCTCGACGCGAACCTCCGGGAGCAGCTCCAGGTGGAGCTGCGGCTGCTGCAACAGAAGCTGGGGATCACCACGATCATGGTCACCCACGACCAGCGCGAGGCCATGACCATGTCGGACCTGGTGGTGGTGATGCGCGACGGACGGATCGAGCAGATGGGCGTCGCGCTGGAGGTGTACCGGCGGCCGGCGACCGCGTTCGTGGCCAAGTTCATGGGCTCCACGAACCTCCTGGAAGGTAGGGCGGCGAGCGGCGGCCGGGTGATGGTCCGCGACCGGACCTTCACCCTCGACGGACAGGCGCCGTTGGAGGGAGAGCGGGTCCTGCTCTCGGTCCGCCCGGAGGACGCGCACCTCGAAGCGGGCGAGAAATCCGATCAGAACAGCCTCCCCGGAACGGTGGTGTTCGTCCGCGACCTCGGCGAGCTGTTCGAGTGCTACGTGGACTGCGGCCTCGAGGACCACGTGGTGGTGGCGGGGAGTCCCCGGGAACGCGTTCCGGTGGCGCAGGGCGACGCGGTGACCGTGCGGTTCCCCCCCGAGGCCTGCGTGGTGGTTCGGGAATGAGCGAACGGCGGAGGCCGTCCCTTCGCACCTACCTCGTTCTGGCCTTCCCCGTGGGGATGCTGGCCGTCTTCTTCCTCACGCCGTTCATGATGATGGTGGCGGCATCGTTCTACCGTCGGATCTCCGGCGGCTTCTACGAGCCCGGATTCGAGCTGGCCAGCTACACGCGCCTGTTCAGCGGGCTGTTCGTGGAGCGGGCGCTGTTCTCGATCTGGATCTCGTTGGTCGCCGCGGCGGCCTGTGTGACGCTGGCCTTCCCGTTCACCTACTTCCTGACCCAGATGCGGCGCCGGCCCCACGTCGTGCTGCTGGTCCTGGTGATGTCGGCGCTTTCTCTGTCCGAGGTCATCGTGGGGTTCAGCTGGAGCGTGGTCCTTGGCCGGGCCGCCGGGATCTCCAACATCCTGGTCTGGCTGGGGCTCATGGGGGAGGCCCAGCCCTACCAACCGGGGTTCGTCGCCGTTCTGCTGGGCCTGTCGTACATTGCCTTCCCCTACTGCATCCTCACGCTGTATCCGCAGCTGTCCCGGCTGGACCGGGAGGTGACCGAGGCGGCCCAGACGCTGGGAGCCAGCCCGTGGCGCACGTTCCGGACCGTGGTCATCCCGATCATGCGCCCCACCATCATGGCCGCGTTCCTGCTCGTGTTCGTGTTCACGCTGGGGAGCTACCTGATCGCGGCGATCCTGGGACGGCCGGAGCACTGGACCCTGTCGGTGTTCATCTCCGACCAGGCCTCGTTCAACGCGAACGTCCCGTTCGCCTCGGCCATGGCCATGTTCCTGACCGTGCTCAGCCTGGGACTCGTGGGGATGGTCCTGCTGATCGAGTCGAAGACCCGGAGGGCCGAGTAGGTGCGGCCCCTGCGGGTGGTCCTGGCCGTGCTGGTGGTGCTGTTCCTGGTGGCCCCGCTGGTGGTGGTGGCGATCGTGTCCATCAACACCAGCCGGTACATGGACTTCCCGCCGGACGGGTTCTCGCTCCATTGGTATCAGCAGATCTGGGCCGACCCGGGATGGCGACGGGCCATCGAGCGCAGCCTGATCATCGCCGCTGCGGGCGCGGCCCTGGCGGTCGTCATCGCCCTGCCCCTGGCCTACGTGCTGCGGGCCTACCGGGTCCGGCTGACGCCGCTGCTGTACGGGCTGGGGATCCTCCCGTTCATGCTGCCGCCGGTGATCAGCGCCCTGGGGGCCCAGGTGTTCTGGAACGGCGTGAACCACATCGGCCGGATCGAGAACGTGATCGTGGCCCACGGCATCTTCTTCTCCACGCTTCCTCTCATCACCATCAGCCTGGCCATGGACACGCTCGATCCGGCGCTGCCGGAGGCCGCTCAGACCATGGGAGCCAATCCCCGGAAGACCTTCAGGACGGTGACGCTTCCCCTGTTGATCCCGTCGATGATCACGGGCTACGCGGCTGCGTTCGTGCTCAGCCTGAACGAGTACATCATCGCCTTCCTGGTGGCAGGGTTCTCCGTGGAGACCCTGCCGATCAAGATCTTCAACAGCCTTCGGTACGGATTCACCCCGACCATCGCCGCGGTCACCGTGGTGTTCATTGGCCTGGCCACGTCGGTGTTCTCGCTGTTCGCGTTGTTCGGGAACCTGCTGCGCTTCCTGGGCGCCGACCCCGCGGTCCTCGAGCGGCAGCGCTAGACCCGAATCCTTTCCACACTCATGCTGAAGCCGTCGATGGAGAAGGAATTCGCCGCGTCGTCCACCTTCCACTGCACGCGGACGGTGTACGAGCCCGTGCCGAGGACGTTCGAGGATCCCTGGGTGGCGTGCGCCTCGGTGTGGTCGTTGTTGGACTCGCCGGCGTCGAACGGCAGGTCCCAGTTGTTCGGATGAGCGTTCGCGCCGCCGATCCTGATGCGCACGGCGCAGCGAGGGTTGATCCCGAAGCAGAACGACCTGGCGAAGAACTCCACCTTGATGATCGCCCTTGTCCCGGCCGGGACGGAGATAGTCGTCGCGATCCCCGGGATCGGCACGAACGTGGCCGAAGAGGTGGCCTGCTGCTGGATCGATCGGATGATCTTCGTTCGCGTGGCCCCCTTGCCGCTCACGCTGGTCACCGTCGGCCCCCCTCCGGCGAAGGCGGCCTGAACGAGGAGCACGCCGACCACGGCCGCCAGCACGAACGTTGATGTGCGCCACCGGTTCATGGTGATCTCCCTTCAGGAGTCAGGGAACCAAGGCGAGCCTAGGGGCGGCGGGTGTGAGCGCGCCATCCTCCGAAATGACCAGGTCTAGGGCCGGCCGGGTCCTTTGGCCACCCAGGCCCGGAGGCGGTTGCCCGCTTCCCGGAGGGTCTCCAGCCGCTTGCAGAACGAGAACCTGACGACGTGGCGCCCGAGCTCGGGGCGAGAGAAGAACGACGACCCGGGGACCACCGCCACCCGGGCCTCCCGCACCATGCGGGCGGCGGCCTGGACGTCGCTTTCGATCCCCAGGTGGGTCACGTCGGCCATCACGTAGTAGGCGCCGGCCGGCGGCTGAGCCTTGAAGCCCGTCTCGCCGAGGATCTCGAGCAGGACCGCTCGGCGTTCGGCGTACTCTTCGGCCAGCCGCACGTAGTACTCGTCGGGGAAGCCCAGCGCCACCGCGCCGGCGTGCTGAAGCGGAGTAGGGGCGCCGACGGTGAGGAAGTCGTGCACGGTGCGGATCCCCTTGATGAGGTCGGGGGCGGCAACCGTCCAACCCACCCGCCATCCGGTCACCGCGTACGTCTTCGATAGCGCGCTGATCGTGACGGTGCGGTCCTCCATGCCGGGAACGGTGGCGATGGGCACGTGCCGGGCGCCGTCGTAGGTGATGTGCTCGTAGATCTCATCGGTGAACGCGATGGCGTCCCACTTCTGGCACAGGGCGGCGATCACGTCGAGCTCCTCGCGGGTGAACACCTTCCCCGTGGGGTTGTTCGGCGTGTTCACGACGATGCCCCGAGTGCGATCGTTGAACGCCGCGGCCAGCTCGGCCTGGTCGAAGCTCCAGTCGGGCGGCCGCAGGGCCACCCGGCGGGGGACGGCGCCGGCGAGGATGGTGTCGGGCCCGTAGTTCTCGTAGAAGGGCTCGAAGATCACCACCTCGTCCCCGGGATCGAGCACGGCGAGCAGCGAGGCCACCATGGCCTCGGTCGAGCCGCACGTGACGCACACGTTGCGCTCCGGGTCCACCTTCATCCCGTAAGCGCGCTCGTACTTGGCAGCGATCGCTCCGCGCAGCTCGGGCTCGCCCCAGGTGATGGGGTACTGGTTGAGATCCGCCTCGATCGCCCGGGTGGCGGCCTGTTTGAGCTCGGGAGCCGTGGCGAAGTCGGGGAACCCCTGGGCCAGGTTGATGGCGTCGTTCTCCATGGCCATCCGGGTCATCTCCCGGATGACCGACTCGGTGAAGGAGGACGCCTTCGTCGACACGCGAGCCCGCTTCGGCATGGCGCTCATCCTAGCGCCGCGTAGGATGGCCCCGCCGTGCTGCGCTCCCTCGCCGAGGCCGTCCGAAGCCGACGCGTCGCTGCGCGCGAGCTGGTCTCGCTGGCGCTCTCCCGGGTCGAGTCACTCGACCCGGCCGTCGGGGCGGTCGTCGGTCTCCGGGCCCAGGAGGCCTTGGGCGAGGCGGCCGAGATGGACGGGCGCGTCGCGCGCGGCGAGGACCCCGGGCCTCTGGCGGGAGTTCCCTTCCTGGTCAAGGACATCGAGGATCTCCGAGGGATGCCCACCACGTTCGGCTCCCTGTTGTTCGCCGACGCCGCGCCGGCCGAGCGAGACGGCGAGATGGCGGCCCGTCTTCGGGCGGCCGGGGCCATCCCGGTGGGGAAGGCCAACACCGCCGAGTTCGCCTGCGCGGGATTCACCTCGAACCGGCTGTTCGGTGTGACCCGGAACCCGTGGTCGCTCGAGTGGTCGCCCGGCGGCTCCAGCGGCGGCTCGGGTGCGGCCATCGCCGCGGGCATGGTCCCGGTGGCCACGGCCACCGACACCGGCGGGTCGATCAGGATCCCCGCGGCGTTCTGCGGCCTGGTGGGCCTGAAGCCGACCAACGGCGTGGTCGCCCGCGACCCCGCGCTGCTGTGGCCCGACCTCACCACGTGCGGGCCGCTGGGGGTTTCCGCCGACGACGTCCGGCTGCTCCTCGAGATAGAGGCGGCCGATCCGTCCAGGACCCTCAGGGAAGGCCGGCTTCCGCGGCGGGTGGTCGCCATGCCGCGGTTCTTCCAGGGACCTCCGATCTCTAAAGAGGTCGAGACGGTGTTCGAGGAAGCGGTGGCGGCGGTGGAGCGGGAGCTCGGTCTCCCCGTCGAGTTCCTCGAACCGGCGGAGGTGGTCCGCGCCGGCAACCCCGAGGACGACTGGGCCGTGTGGACGGGGCCGGAGCTGGTGGAGTGGCTCGGACGCGAACGGGCGGGGGCGTCGCTGGAGTCGCTGCACCCCGCCACGCGCGGGTTTGTGGAGTTCGGCCTCGGGGTGAGCGAAGCAGAGTACCGGGCGGTCCGGGCCCGGGCCGCCGAGTACGCCCGCGAGCTGGACGCGGCGCTGGGGAAGGACACGGTCATCGCCGGCCTCACGCTCACCGTGGACGGGTGGACCGCTGAGGGACCGCTCCCCGGCTCGGACGAAGTCGACCCGCCGTCGGGGGCCTACAACGTCGCCGTTCAGAACCTGGCCGGGCTCCCGGCGATCGTGGTGCCCGCCGGACGCTTCGAGAACGGAGTCCCGTTCGGGCTCCAGTTCACCGGGCCGCGCTTCCACGACGGGATGCTGATCGACCTGGCGGAGGCGTGGGAACGGGCTCGTCCGTGGCCGGCGGCAGCCGCGGGCTACGAGCCCTTCGAAGTGACTGGTTGAGCGGAGGGTTGTTCCGCCGGACGCAGCGCCCCGACGTACACGCCCGCCAGGACGAGCAGGCCTCCGAGCACCAGCCCGGCGCGGACCGGCTCGTCGTCGAGCCACGCGGACAGCAACACCGTCACCACTGGGATGAGCACGAACGTGTACGCGGCACGAGACGCGGCCCAATGCCTCAGCACGAAGAGATACAGCACGAACACGACGACCGATCCCACCGCGATGAGGTAGCCGAGCGCGGCCCACGTCGCGGCGCGCTCCGGCAGCACGTGCGGTTCGCGCGCGATGAACGAACCGGCCAATAGCACAGCGGCTCCCGTGGCCATGCCGACGCCGTTCATTGCCACCGGATGGTTCGTCGGGAACCGGCGTACCAGCACGGCCGCTTCCGCGAAGCACAGGGCTCCCCCGATCGCCGCGAGCACGGCGAGCAGGGGCACCGACTCTTCGAGCGGAGCCCGAGACATCAAGGCCACTCCGGCCAGCGCCAGGACGGTGCCGACGACCGCGGCGAGCCGGAGGCGCTCCTGGCCCTGGAGCACCGCGAGCAGCAGCGTCAGCAGGGGCACCAGCGCGAGCAGAATCTGGCCGAAGCCGGCGTGCACGTGGAGGAGCGCGTAGTAGGCGAGAGCGAATGCCCCGGCGAAGTTCAGCAGGCCGTAGAGGAGAGCGCCGGTGAGCGCCCGTCCGCGAGGCAACGGCAGCCTCATCGCCACCATCGCGACGAGAAGGATCACGGCGGCGAGCGAGAACCGCAGGCCCGCTCCCCACAGGGGGGCGAGCTCGCGGTTGCTGAACCGGACGCCGACCGCGTTGCCGCCGGCGAGGATGGAACCCACGATGAACGCGGCGAGGACCATCCGTTCGCGGTCGGCGCTCGAAGTGGGTGAACTCACCACGTCCGAAGCTTATCCGGCCACACCCTGGGCGGTGCCGGCGGAACGTCCAGGATCACGGCCGGACGATTGGACAACTCCCGCCGATCGGTGAAAGCATGACCGGGCTGACCGTTACGCCCCGATATGAGGCATGCTTGCTCTGATAAGGGAGGCGCCAATGGCTCGCAGCTTCCGGAGGATCCTCGCCCGAACCCTGGCCTTCGCCCTCGTCGTGGCCGTGGCCGGCCCGCTCGGTGCCCTGCCCGCCGCCGGACAGGAGGCCAAGCAGCCGACCGCGGTGGGAACCGGCGGTGCCATCGCCACCGTCGACGTCCTGGCCTCGCAGGCGGGGCTCGACGTCCTGGAGGACGGCGGGAACGCGGTGGACGCCGCGGTCGCCGCCGCCGCGGTTCTCGGGGTCACCGAGCCTTTCTCCTGCGGGATCGGCGGAGGTGGATTCATGGTGATCTACCGCGCCTCCGACGGAAGCGTGACCACGATCGACCACCGGGAGACGGCTCCGTCGGCGATGCACCCCCAGTCGTTCTGGGAAGACGGCGCCCCGCTCCCGTTCGGCGATGCCCGGTGGAGCGGGCTCTCGGCGGGCGTGCCGGGGAGCGTGCGCGGGTGGAACCGCGCCCTGAGCCGGTTCGGGACCATGTCCCTGGCCGAGCTCCTTCGGCCCGCGATCAGGGTTGCCAACGAGGGCTTCGAGGTGGACCAGACCTTCCACGACCAGGTGGTCCCGAACGAAGACTTCTTCGACGACATCACATCGACCAGCGAGGTGTACCTGGATCCGGACGGAACGGCACCCGACGTCGGCTCGACGTTCCGCAACCCGCAGATGGCCCAGGCGTACCGACGGATCGCCCGCCTGGGCCCGAAGGGGTTCTACCGCGGGGCCATCGCCGACGCGATGGTGACCGCGGTGCAGGACCCACCCCTGACCGCCGACGCCAACCACGAGTGGCGGCCGGGGGTCATGACCATGCGCGACGTGAGGGGGTACGTGGCCCCGCTGCGCGAGCCCACCCACGTCGAGTACCGGGGCCTCGACGTGTTCGGGATGGGCCCCCCCTCGAGCGGTGGCTCCACCGGGGGAGAGGCCCTGAACATCCTGGAGGGTTGGGACCTCGGGAGCCTGCCGCGGGAGCAGGCCCTCCACTACTACCTGGAGGCGTCGGCGTTCTCCTTCGCCGACCGCAACGCCTATCTGGGCGACGAGGACTTCGTGGACGTCCCGCTGGACGGGATCCTGTCCCAGGGATTCGCCGACGAGCGCCGGGAGCTCATCACGGAGGAAGCGGCGACGAAGCCGGTCCCTCCGGGAGATCCGTGGCCGTACGACGGCGCCGGCGGTTCGGCAGGATCGGTCGCGACCGCCGCCGGCCGCGGTGAGACCACGACCCACCTCACGGTGTCGGACCGGTGGGGGAACGTGGTGTCCTACACGTACACGATCGAGTCGACCGGCGGCAACGGGATCGTCGCCCCGGGTTGGGGCTTCCTGCTGAACAACGAGCTCACCGACTTCAACTTCGACGCGGTCGGCCACCCGAACAGCGTCGAGGGCGGGAAGCGACCCCGGAGCTCCATGAGCCCGACCATCGTGCTCGAGGAGGGGCGGCCGGTCCTGGCGGTGGGATCGCCCGGAGGATCCATGATCATCACGACTGTCCTCCAGATCCTGGTGAACCACTTCGACTTCGGGATGACCCTGCCCGACGCGATCGCCGCGGCACGGGCTTCCCAGCGGAACACGGGGAACGTGTTCGCCGAGCCGGGCTTCCGAACCGCCTGGGAGGCGGCACTCGGCGCGCGCGGACACACCTTCACCACCAGCGCCGAGATCGGAGCGGCCACGGGGATCGCCTTCCTGCCGGGAGGGGTGGTCGTGGCGGCCGCCGAACCGACTCGCCGGGGCGGCGGCAGCGCCCTGGTGGAGGACCCGGCGTAGAGAGAGAGGCCTCGGGGCTCGGGGAGCGTTCCAAGGACGCCCACGAGGGTATGGTGAATTCCTCCTCGTCCGAGGCGTGCCGGGATGGCCGAACCTCTAAACGAGCCACGAGTCTGGCTCACTCAGGCCGACGCCGAGAAGGCGCTGGCGTCGGTGGATCATCTGCGCAAGCTGCAACGGGTCACCGACGCGGCTCTTGCCAACCTCACGGTGGATGAGCTGCTGGACGAGCTGTTGATCCGCGTCAGGGAGGCCCTCGCCGCCGATACGGCGGCCATCCTTCTTCTCGACAGGGCGCGGGGAGAGCTCGTCGCTCGGGCGGCGAAGGGTCTGGAGGAGGAGGTCCGACAGGGGGTCAGGATCCCGGTAGGGCGTGGCTTCGCCGGAACGATCGCCGCCTCGGGGGAGCCGATGTCGATCTACGACGTGGACCACTCCATCGTGTTGAACCCGATCCTGAGGGAGAAGGGTGTTCGTTCGCTCCTCGGCGTGCCGCTGGTGGTTCAGGGGAAGACGCTGGGCGTCCTGCACGTGGGCACGCTCCATCCCCGTCGATTCACTCACGATGACAAGGCGCTGCTGCAACTGGTCGGGGACCGGGTGGCCCTGGCGATCAATGTCAGCCTGTACGAGCGGGAACGCGCCGTCGCCAGAACACTTCAGCGCAGCCTCCTCCCAGAGAGACTCCCGAGCCCTCCGGGCTTCAGGCTCGCGGCGCGGTACCTCGCGACACCGGGCGGAGACGTCGGGGGTGACTGGTACGACGCGTTTCTTCTGCCGAGCGGATCGATCGCGGTGGCGATCGGCGATGTCGTCGGCCGAGGCCTCGGTGCCGCTTCGCTCATGGGGATGCTCCGGAACGCCCTGCGAGCCTATGCGTTCGAGCTCTTCTCGCCGACCGAGGTCCTGCAGCGGATGAATCGGCTGCTTCTGCACCTGGATCCCGAGCAGATGGCGACGGTCTTCTACGGGACGATCGACACAGTCGATCTGACCTTCCGTTTCGCCAGCGCCGGCCACATGTCGCCGATCATCCGGGAGCCCGACGGGACCGTCCGGATCAGGCCCGTAGACAGCGGCCCGCCGCTGGGGGCCCCATCCGGCTGGTCGTTCACGGACAACGAGGAGGAGCTGCATCCAGGGACCGCCCTCATCCTCTATACGGACGGCCTCGTCGAGCGCCGCAACGTCTCGCTGGATGAGGGACTCCTCCGACTCTCCGAGGTCTGCCGTACCAGGCTCGAGCCAGAGGCGCAGTGCGACAAGATCGTCAACGAGCTGCTGGAGGAGGACATCGGAGACGACGTGGCCCTCCTGGTGATCGAAGTGGCCTCCCATCCCGCAGGCCAAGCCGTCGGAGAGCAACCCCAGGTTTGAAGTTCCCCCTGGACGGCTAGGTATCTGCCACCTTCTCGGTCGGGACCGAGGTGCATCGCCGTGGGTCGGGGGAGCTGGGTTCTGTGACGTTCGTGGCTGGTCGGAACGGGTCGGGGGGCGCGCGGCTGCCCTCGTTGCGCCTGCTCCCGGGGGACCACGCGTGCTGGTTCGTCCATTCCCCGGATGAGCATCGCCAGGGCGTGACGGCCTTCGTCCGGCAAGGGCTCGAGAGGGGCGGCAAGGTGGTCTACCAGGCCGATGCGAGCCCGCTCGATGTACCGGCTACCTCCGCCTGGCCGGGCTCGACCCCGACGGCCTCGTGGCCCGGGGCAAGCTCGTCCTCCTGTCTCCCGCGGATCGGAACCTGTCGGTGGACCTCTACGGCCACCTTTTGGACCAGGTGAGGTCGGAGGGTCTTCGAGGCCTGTGGCTCACCGTGGAGAGGACCCGGGGAATACGGAGCGACATCCTCGAGGAGGAACGGTACCTGGAGGAGGAGCGGCTGGTGGAGGGGTTCGCCGCCGCCGGAGGCGATGCGGTGTTGTTGTGTCAGTACAACGCCTCTGTCATCAGGGGGCCTTCGGCGGACGCTCTGCGCTCCGTCCACGACCTCGAATTCGTGGAGGCCGGGCAGCGACCGCTCGGTGGCAACCTCCCACAGCTGGAGGTGTCGCCCACGGACGAGGGGATCGCCCTCTCGGGGGAAGTCGATCTGGGCTCATGGGCCATCCTCCGGGATGCCCTCACGAGTGTGGCCGGCGGCGCCGAAGGCGAGGACGTCATCCTCGACGTCGGCGGCCTCTCCTTCATGGACGGGCACGGCATGAGCCTCATCGCGCAGGCGACACGTGAGCTTGCTCCGTCGAGGCGGCTGGTGGTGCGGGGGGCGACCCCGACGCTGATCCGTGCGGCGGAGATCCTCGGCTTCGATCGCGAACCCGGACTGGTCATCGAAGGGAGCAGCCACAATGGCGACCGATAACGGCCGGACTCGGGGCCTCCTCGAGCACCCCGCCCTCCTCTACGAGAGAATGGAGGACTTCCTCGGGGTGATGGTTCCGTACGTGTCGGCCGGGATCGAGCGCGAGGAGGTCGTGTTCGTCGCGGCCCGCGGCGTCATGGTGGGTGCCCTCCGGGATGAGCTCGGGACGCGAGCCGCCGGGGCCCGGCTGGAGGACACCGACGAGTGGTACCCGCATCCTGCCACCAGGCTGCGGGCGTTCAACGAGCTGATCACCGGGGAGCTCGGGGCGGGGGCGAAGCGCTTCCGCCTGGCCGGCGAGCCGGTGTGGCCGGCCGGGCCTCCGGAGCTGGTCCGGGAGTGGCAGCGCTACGAGTCGGTTCTCAACGCCGTCCTGGCCCCGTTCCCGGCCACGCTCGTGTGCCTGTACGACGCGTCCCGGCTGGACGGATCGATCCTCGACGGGGCCCGCCGCACCCATCCCGTGGTCTTTGGAGCGGGGGGAGAGCAGCCGAGTGGCGAGTTCGTGGCGCCGGAGGAGTTCCTTCCCGGCTGGAACCCGAGCCTGGACCCGCCGCCGTCCTCTGCGGTCCGGATGCCCGAGGTCGCCGACCTGTCCTTCGCCCGGTGGTTCCTCCAGGAGGAAGCCCTGCGTGCGGGGATCGAGCCCAAGCGGGCCGCGGACCTGGTCCTGGCCGCCAACGAGGTGCTCACCAACGCGGTCCAGTACGCGAACGGCCTCACGGCGCTGTGGGCCTGGGTCGACGATGGAGAGTTCATCTGCCAGATCGAGGACCGGGGTCAGGGTCTCGCCGACTCCCTTGCCGGCTATCGTCCCCCCGGCGACGACATCGCTGCCGGGCGAGGGCTGTGGCTGGCCCGCCAGCTGGTGGACCTCCTCCAGATCGTCCCCGGCCCGTCGGGGACCGCCGTGCGGCTCCACATCAGGCAGGGCTAAACAGCCCCAGCAGGACGTACGGCGGCGGTGGCGAATCCCTTCGGGTGTGAGCTCAGGCGGGCGCCTCGGCCTCCGGGTTGTACGAACCGGTCAATCAGAACTAGACATCGCCATCAGGAGTAGACAAAAATAACTAGCCCTCAGGCTGGCGGAGTCCGGCCTGAGGGCTCGAGAACGAGGGATCGACAAGGGGGTCGCTTCGATGGCCAAGCACCGCTCTCTGCCCGCAGCAGTCGTCTTCGCCCTGGTGGCGACGTTCCTTCCGCTGGTCGCCGCGGCGCCGGCCGGGGCACAGGCCTCGCCCTCGGGTGATCCCGGCCTCCTGGGCACCGGGGTCAGGGGCACCGGGGTCCTTCCCAACTTCGCCGCGGAGGGAGCCAACCTGATCCGGCTCCAGGTCGGCGCGTTCGATCCCCTGGCCGACCCGCTGCCTGCTCCTTCAGGTATCCCGCTGGTCAACGAGGCCACGCTTCCCGCTCCGACCGCCCAGTACTGGCTGGTCCAGGTGAAGGACGACCAGTTCCCCGCGGTGGCGGAGGCGGTGACGGCGGCGGGCGGCCTGATCGTGGGCTACGTCCACGACGACACCTACATGGTTCGAGCGACTCCTGCCCAGAGCGCCCAGATCGAGGCCAGCTCGGCCGTCCGGTGGGCCGGGTACTACCAGCCCGCGTGGCGCGTCCCGGTGGCCGCCGGCGGACTTCCCGGCCTCTTCGAGCTGGAGGGCCCGCGGACATACCGGGTGCACGTGTTCGTCGAGGACCCGAACCCGGGCGCGGTGAGCCAAGCCGTGGCGGAGATGGCCGGCGTCGAGGTGGTCGGGAACTCGGGTGTGGTGGTGGACGTGCGGGCCACCGCGGCCCAGGTTCCGGCCATGGCCGCGCTGCCGGCCGTGGAGTGGATCGGTATCAAGCCCAAGGCGGTGGCCCTGAACGCCAACGCCCGATGGGTGAACGACACGGGCATCCGGGACCTCCATTCGGCCACGGCCCCCGGGCGCCTCACGGGGGCCGGTCAGACGGCCGGGATCGCCGACACCGGGCTGAACTACACCTACGACCTGAACCACCGGGCCCACGTGGCCTTCCGCGATTGCGACTCCGCGGGAGTGTGCAAGGAAGCGATCTACACCCAGCTCCAGCCCGGCGCCGGCGTGGCTCAGATGAACAACGTGGTCAACAACAACACCGGTCACCGCAAGATGGTGGCCTACTTCGACCTCGGCGCCACCGGGCCCAACCCCTTCGATGAGTCGTCCCACGGGTCGCACACCGCCGGATCCGTCGACGGCGACCAGCCCCCCTACGACGAATACACCCGGGACGACGGATTGGCTCCCGCGGCGAACCACGTCCACCAGAACATCGGCTCCTCCAGCGGAGGACTGGTCCTCCCGGACGACCTCTACGACCTCTTCCGGCAGGCCTACCGTCCCCGCGATCCCGCCAGCGTCTCCGAGACCAGCGGGGCGAGTGGAAACCCCGCGGACTACACCACCAACTACCGGCCCCTGGAGGACGCCCGGACCCACAACAACTCCTGGGGACTGATCGTCCCCCTCCTCGATCTCGGCGATGCGGTGCGCCTGGACAAGTTCGTGTGGGACCACGAGGACATGGTGGTCTCGTTCTCTGCCGGAAACTCCGGGCCCGCGCCG
>JBOGWB010000075.1:0-23078 GCA_050693035.1 Actinomycetota bacterium | reverse complement strand
CGGTGGCGCTGGTGGGGGTGGCCCTCGGGGCGGCGCCGGCGGCGGCCGCGCTAGCTAGGCGCCCGCCCGCTCGCCCCGGAGGACGGGGCCTCGGCGTTGGTGCCCGGTAGCGTCCTCGTACGCGCGGGCCAGACGCAACAGGATCGCTTCCCCTGCGGGCCGCCCGATGAGCTGGACGCCGAGCGGCATCCCCTCTCTCGAGAACCCGGCGGGCAGCGCCAACGCCGGGAGGCCCGCGAGATTCGCCGGGCGAGTCAGCCAGGCCGGTCCCCCGCGATGGATGTCCCATGTGACGCCCCCGAAGTCGACCTGTTCACGGTCGGCCCGAGGGGCTGGGAATGGGGTCGTGGGCGCCACCAGGGCATCAACCTCACCCAGGGCCTCGAGGAACACGTCTCGGATCGCGGCGGCCCGCTCCTTGGCCTGCAGGTAGTCGACGGCCGTCCGGGCCGACCCGTATTCCAGGCGGGACCGGGTCCGCGGGTACAGGGTCTCCGGGCGGCGCAGGAGCCTTCCGTGCGCCACCGCGAACTCGGGCCACGCCACCCTGTTCCACACTTCCGGGGCGTCTCGGATGTCTCCCAGGTCCACGGCGCTCGTGCGCACCCCGGCCTCCTGGAGCGTGGCCCGGACGTCCTCCACCGCCTCGAGCATCTCCGGATGGACCCTGTCGGTGAAGAACCCGCCCGCCACGCCGACCCGCAACCGCTCCGGGGGCCGCTCGGAGGCCTCCACCAATCCCTGATCCCGCGCCAGCACCGCCAGAGCAAGGGCCACGTCCTCCGCGGTCACCGCGATGGGTCCCGCGGTGTCCAGTGAGGGAGCGAGGACCATCGCCCCCTCCATGCTCACCCGGGCGGTGGTCGGCTTGAGTCCCGTCGTGCCACAGAACGAGGAGGGGATGCGGATCGACCCGCCGGTATCGGAGCCGAGCGCCAGCGGCACGATCCGGGCGGCCACCGCGGCGGCGGACCCGCCGCTGGAGCCCCCCGTGATCCGCGGAGGGTCCCACGGGTTCTTCGTGGGCCCGCAGGCGGAGATCACGTTGGTCGCGCCCGCCGCGAGCTCGTGCTGATTGGTCTTCCCCACCACCACGGCGCCCGCATCCCGGAGCCTCCGCACGGCCTCGGCGTCGCGCCGGGCGACGTTGCCCCGGTAGGCGAGGCTGCATCCCGAAGTGTCCCAGCCGGTCACGTCGAAGAGCTCCTTCACGGCAACGGGAACCCCGGCCAGAGGCCCGGCCGGCTCACCCCGGGCCAGGGCGTCGGCCCGGACGCGAGCCTCGTCCAGGGCCGCCTCGGGCCGGATCTGCGAGAACGCGTTGATGACCTGCTGCCACCGGTCGATCCGGTCCAGGGACCGTTCCACCAGCTCCACCGGGGAGACTTCCTTGTCGCGCACCGCCCGCGCGCACGCCACCGCCGAATCAAGCATGCGCGAATAGGCTACTAGGATGGGAGAGTGGCCGACATCGCGGTCGAACGCACTGGCGCGAACGGGCAGATCGTCTTCGACGTTCGCGTCATGGACGGGAGCTCAGAATCCCGTCACGAGGTCACGCTTTCGGAGGAGGACTACCGACAGCTCGGGGAAGGATACGACTCGCCCGAGGAGTTCGTCACGGCCTGCTTCGAGTTCCTCCTGGCACGGGAGCCCAAGGAATCGATCCTCTCCCGGTTCGACGTGAGCGTGATCTCCCGCTACTTCCCCGACTTCGAAGAAGCCATCACCCGCGGGTAGCCTCTGGCCCAGCGCTCTCGTTGGAGGGCTGCTTGGCGCGGCGGGCACTCACGATGAGGGCTACCGCCACGACGATGACCCCCCCCGCGATCAGCGTCCGCACCGTGACGGGCTCTGAGAGGACCGCCCATCCCAGGAACACCGCCACGACCGGGTTGACGTAGGCGTACGTCGACACGAGGCTGGTCCGAGTGACGCGCAGCAGCCACACGTATGCAGCGAACGCGACCAGCGAACCAAACACGATCAGGTATCCGAGTCCCAGCAATGACTCCATGGAGACATCGGCGGCCTCCACCTGAGCGAGCTCGCCGCGGCCCAATCCCACCAGAGCGAGCAGCAGGCCCCCGGCCAGCATCTGCATACCGGTGCCAACGAGCGGACGCTTCGGCAGCGACGCGTGCCGTGCGTACAACGACCCGGCGGACCACGAGAGCGACGCGAACACGAGCGCTGCGACTCCGGCAGGATCGAGGCGGCCACTTGCCCAGGGATTCAGCAGGAGGGCCAGGCCTCCGAAACCGACCGCCAGTCCGAGGATGGCGAGCCAGGGCAGACGGCTCCCGAACACCACCCGGTCGAGCAAGGCCATCCACAGCGGCACGCTCGCGATGATGAGCGCGGCGATGCCGGAGGGGACGGTCTGCTCGGCCCACATAACCAGCCCGTTCCCGCCGAGCAGGAGGCTCCCGCCGATGATGGCCGCGGCCAACCACTGAGCCCGGCCGGGGCGATCCCCTTCCCTGTCGCCTCGGCGGACCGCCAACGCGTACAGCAACGCCCCGGCGATCAGGAAACGCGAGCTCGCGGAGAGGAACGGGGGCATGGTCTGAACCACCACGCGGATGGCGAGGTAGGTGCCTCCCCAGAAGAGCCACACCGACAGAAGGGCGGCCCACACGGCCGCCGCTCTGGCCCGGTGGCCGTCCGACTCCAGGGCCGCGGCCTCTCGGCGGGCCCGCCCGGACGTGCCAAGATCGGAATCTGTACGGATCACGGGAACCATGATATAAAACCTATTGGCCAAGAGGAAGCCCTGAATCGAAGGAGATTGGATAGAAATGGCGAAGAAACCGCACCCAAACGGCCAAGATACTTTGGGGCCGAATCGGGCCCTCGACGAGACCGGATGGGCCATCCTGCGGGAGCTCCAGGAGAACGCCAGGATCTCCTTCAGCGAGCTGGGACGGCGGGTCTCGCTCACGCCGCCGGCGGTGGCGGAACGGGTCCGCCGGATGGAGGAGGCCGGGCTGATCACCGGGTACCGGGCTCAGGTGGCCTTGGACCGGGTCGGCTACCCGATCAGCGCGTTCGTACGGATGCGGGCCCGGGGGGAACGGGGCTGCGCCATCCTCGGCGAGTTCGTGAAGGAGGTCCCCGAGGTCGTGGAGGCCAACCGAGTCACCGGTGAGGACTCCTACATCGTGAAGGTCGTGGTCCGGTCAGTGCTGCACCTCCAGGAGCTCATCGACCGGCTGATGCTGTACGGCGAGACGGTGACCGCTCTCGTCCTCTCCTCCCCGGTGACCCACCGGGTCCTCGGCGAGCCGCGAGAGGCGGTGACGGAAGAGCCCGCCGGGGCTGATAGGGTCACGGCGTGACCGTCCGGATCGGACTGGGCCTCTTCACCGGGCAGATCCCCAAGGGGACCGGCCGCACGTTCACCCAGGAGTACCACGACGTCGTCGAGCTGACCCGGCTGGCCGACACTCTCGGCTTCGACTCCGTATGGGTCAGCGAGCACCACGGATCGTCCGACGGCTACCTTCCCTCATGCCTGCCGCTGCTGGCCACGCTGGCGGAAGCCTCAGACCGGCTCCTGCTCGGCACGGGCGTGGTGCTCACCCCCTTCCATCACCCCCTTCGTCTGGCCGAGGACGCTGCCGTCCTGGACCAGATCTCCGAAGGCAGGCTGATCCTCGGACTGGGCCTGGGATGGCGGGAGGAGGAGTTCCGGATGTGGGGCATCCCGGTCTCTGAGCGCGTTCCCCGCACCACCGAGACGGTGGACATCCTCCGGAAGGCCTGGACGGGGAAGCGCTTCTCCCACGAGGGGAAGATCTTCCGGTTCGACGAAGTGATGATCACTCCGTCCCCATACCGAGAGGGCGGGATTCCCATCTATCTCGGAGGCATGGTGGAGCCGGCGATCAAGCGCGCCGGCCGCCTGGGTGACGGCTACATCCGCAGTCGGGGCGACCTCCAGAGCGCCAGGCAGGCGCTGGCGTCGGCGGAGGAGGGCGCCCGCGCCGCCGGGAAGGATCCCTCCGATCTCGGTTTCGCCTTGCTGCAGAACGCCTTCGTGTGGGAGGACGGAGACGCCTGGGGGATGGTCCGCCACGGAGTGGCTCACCAGATCGGGGTGTACGCGGGATGGCGGGCGGGGACCGACACGCCGGAGAAACCCGAGCTGGAAGTCATGCCGCCGGCGGAAGAGGATCTTCGGGCCCTGACTCCGGCCGGCGACCGCCACACCGTGCTTCGAGCTCTCCGCCCGCTCGTGGACACGTTCGCCTCCCGGAAGGAATTCCACTTCGTGGTCCGGTTGCATTATCCGGGGATGAATCTCGACACGGCTGCCAGGGCCGTGGAGCTGTTCGGCGCGGAGGTCATCCCCGGCCTGAAGGGCGCCTGACACGGCGTCGCCGGATCCCGCCCGGGTTCACTATGAGCTTCGGGTGGTCCCCGCCGTTCCCAGGCGCGGGCGGAGGAACCGGAACACGATCCACCCCGCCACGAGGAGCACCGCGAACGGCATGAGCAAGCCCGCCCCCACGATGACACCCGTCACGATGACCAGGAAGGACCGAACGGCCTGCTCCCATGCCCGTCCCAGCGGGTTCGGCTGAGCCGCAGCCGCCCCGGCCTCGCGGAGCCCCACCGTGATGGTGCTCATGGTGGTCTGGTCCTCGAGATACCGGAGCCGTCCGCGGATCTGCTCGATCTCCAGCTGGACCTGCTGGAGCTCTCGCTGGACACGGATCGTGTCGGTAACGGACTGGGCCCTGTTCATGAGCCGCAACAGGACCACTTCCTGGGCCCGCCAGTTCCGGAGACGGGCTTCGAGGTCGATGAACTCCTGGCCCACGTCCTCCCCCGCGACGGTCTCGCGGAGCACCTTCGTCCCCAGGTCCCGGATCTCCGCCAAAGCCACCTCGAAGCGCTCGGCGGGGACGCGGATCACCAGCAGCCCGGATCTCGCGTTGGCCCCGGCGACCTGTGTGGAGAGGACGAAACCGCCGTGCCGCCCGGCAACGGCGGTGACGTCGCCGACCGCGTCGCGAAGGGTGCTCCGCCGGACCTCGACGCGGAGGTCGGCGGTCTTGATCACGTTGTGGCCGATCGGAGGCAGGCCCACCCCACCGACGGCCGAGTCTCCCCCGGGTGCACTCTCCGGTTCGTCCGCAAACGGGGCCAACTGCGGGTCGCCGCCGCCCCGCTCCGCGGGGGCGCCGGTCTCGCTGGTGCCGCGTATCTGGTTGCAAGCCGCCAGGAGAACCGTGAGCGCGACCGTCGCCAGCCAGAGCTTCCTGTTCATGACTCTCCTCCCTCGCGTCGTCGCAGTTTCGACGGCCGGGCGTGGCTCCACGTTCCCGCAACGGTGGATCAGAGGGCTCAGGTGACAGGATGTTCTTTCTGCGAGTAGTGTTCTGCCATGGCCACCGTGGGGGAGGTCATGACCAAGAGCTTGCTGGCCGTGGAGCCCGCAGCGACCGTGGGAGAGGCCGCAACGCTGATGGGCGAGCGACGAGCCGGGTCCGCCCTGGTGATGGAGGGTGAGCGCCTCCTCGGCATCTTCACCGAGCGCGACATCGTGAAGGCCCTGGGCCAGCACTTCGACGCGGCGGGTCACCCCGTGTCGGAATGGATGACGGCGAACCCCGTGACGGTCCCTCCGGACACCCCGGTTCGGCAGGCCCTGGAGCGCATGATCCAGGGAGGGTTCCGCCACCTTCCAGTTGTCGACGACGACTCGGTGGTTGGAGTCGTGTCGATGCGTGACCTGTCGGCCCTGGGGGATTAGCCCCTACTAGCTCTTGAACCCGGCCCGGCTCGTCTCGGGGAGTTCTTTGGCGGCCTCCTTGAATGCCTTCCACACTTCCCTGAACACCTCGGCGGCGTATTTTGGTGGCTGGGAGTTCTCCCCACCCATGCCCCCGCGGACCGCCATCGCGGCCAGGTCACAGGCCCTCTCGAAAAGCTGCCAGTCGATCTCCCTAGCCATGCTTCCTCCTTCCCCTCTGCTTGTCGGTGCTGCGGGCGCGGAACGCTAGGCTACCCGAGGGGAAAGGCTTCGCGTGAACGGGCCGTCAGGTCTCGAGGGCCCGGCCGCGGGAGCTCAGGGTCACCCCGCCCGGCGGATGGCCTCGATCAGGTCCCACTTCCCCATCTTGGAACGGCCCGCGATACCTCGCTTCTTGGCCGTCTCGTAGAGGTCCTGCCGAGTTCGGTCCTCGAGCGCCCGGCCGGGCCTGCCTCCACGCTGGCGGGACTTCGCCGCCTGCCGCCCCAGGTCGCTCCGTACGCTCTTGGGGAGCTTGGAGATCGTCTTCTTCCTGCGGGCGGCCTGCTGCGCCTTCTCGATGTTCCGCCTGGCCGCCGTGGTCTGTCGTCTCGTCGCCATCGCTCATCACCTCCCGGTCAAACGTGTCTCTGAAGTTCTACCCAGGAGGTTGAGCTTCACCAACCCCGTCCGGTCAGTGCACGATCCAGGCCCGTGGTGCGATGAGCTCGTCGGCTTCCTCAGGGCCCCACGAGCCGGGCTTGTACTCGAGTGTCCTCGGCGGGGACACCAAGACCGGCTGGAGGATCTCCCACGCTCGCTCCACACCGTCCTGTCGAGTGAACAACATGTGGTCCCCGCGCATGGCATCCAGGAGCAGGATCTCGTACGCCTCCACCAGAGGAGTGTCGAAGGCCGTGCCGTACCGGAACTCCAGCGACGCCTGATCGAGCTCGATCTGCGCCCCCGGCTTCTGGACCGTGAACGAGAGAGACACGCCCTCGTCCGGCTGTATCCGGATGGTCAGCCGGTTCGGCTCGAGGTGCTCCATCCCGAGTTGCCGGAAGAGCATGTGGGGGATCTCCTTGAACTCGATGACCGCCTCCGCCCGCCGCTCGGCCAGCCGCTTCCCAGTCCGAAGGAAGAACGGCACACCCGCCCATCGCCAGCTGTCGATCTCCAGGCGGAGTGCGACGAACGTCTCGACCTCGGAATCCGGCGGCACGTTCTCCTCGTCTCGGTAGCCGGCGTACTGGCCCCGGACGACCTGCTCCGAAGAGATCGGTGGGATCGACCGAAGCACCTTCGCCTTCTCGTCGCGGACCCGGTCGGGATCGAACGACGGCGGAGGCTCCATGGCAAGGAACGTGAGGATCTGGAGCAGATGAGTCTGCACCATGTCGCGGAGACCACCGACGCGCTCGTAGAATCGTCCTCGCCCCTCGATGCCGATATCCTCGGCCACCGTGAGTTGAACGTGGTCGACGTAGTTTCGATTCCACACCGGCTCGAACAATGCGTTGGCGAACCGGAACACCAGGATGTTCTGGACGGTCTCCTTCCCCAGGTAATGGTCGATCCGGAAGACCTGAGACTCATCGAAGACCGACCGGACGATCTCGTTGAGCTCCTTCGCGGTCTCGAGGTTCTCCCCGAACGGCTTTTCGATGATGATCCGGGCTCGGTCCTGGAGGCCCTCCTCCCCGATCCGCCGCACGATCTCTGGGTAGGCCTCCGGCGGGGTGGAGCAGTAGAAGAGCCGAGCCCTCGTCCCGAACCGAGCCTCGACCTCCTTCAGCCTCTCTGCCATATCCTCGAAGTCGCGTTCCTTCTCGAACTCGCCGGGAACGTAGGACAGGCGCTCCGCGAACCTTTCCCACTCGCCATCCTCCAACTCGCAGCGGCAGTACTGGTCCGCCGACTCCTTGGCCCGTTGGCGGAACTCATCATCGCTCATCTCCGTCCGGGAGTAGCCGATCACCGCGAAGCTCTCGGGAAGCATGCCCGCGTGGAAGAGGTGGAACAGTGACGGCAGCAGCTTTCGCCTGGCCAGGTCCCCGGACGCCCCGAAGATGACCATGGTGGTCGAGGGGACTTCGGGCTTCACTCCTCTGCCTCCTTCACCGCGTGGCCGCCGAACTCGTGCCGGAGCGCGGCGATCACCTTCGCTGCGAACGAGTCCTCCTGGCGCGAAGCGAACCTGGCGAACAGAGAGAGCGCCGTGACCGGGGCCGGCACCTCCTGATCGATCGCCGTGAGCACGGTCCACCGGCCCTCTCCCGAGTCCTCCACGTAGCCGGCGACCTCACGCAGACCGGGATCCTCCTGGAGCGCCCTGGCCAGGAGGTCGAGCAGCCACGACCGGACCACGGCGCCGTGGCGCCACAGCTCGGCGATCCGGTGCAGGTCCAGATCGTAGACCGAGCTCTCCAGGATCTCGAAGCCCTCGCCGTAGGCTTGGAGGAGCCCGTACTCGATCCCGTTGTGAACCATCTTCACGAAGTGACCGGCCCCGTTCGGCCCCACGTGTGCCCAGCCATCCTCGGGAGCGAGAGCGTCGAGCGCCGGGCGGAGGCGCTCGAGTGCCTCGGGGTCACCGCCGAGCATCATGCAGTAGCCTTCCTTCAATCCCCATACGCCGCCGGAGACCCCTGCGTCGACGAAGCGGATGCCGCGCCGCGACAGCTCCGCCCCACGGCGCAGCGAGTCCCGGAACAGGGAATTCCCCCCGTCCACCACAACGTCGCCCTCCTCGAGGAGCTCGCCCAGCTCGGTCACGACCTGCTCGGTTGGATCGCCCGCGGGGACCATGACCCACACGATCCGGGGCGGGTCAAGCATCTTGACCAGCTCTGCCAGCGACTCCGCCACCTCGGCCCCCTGGGTGGCTGCCTTCCGGCGGGAAGGTTCGCTGCGCGCGTAGCCCACCACCCGATGGCCGTGACGGATGAGGCGCACGGTCATGCTGCCGCCCATGCGGCCGAGCCCAACCATCCCCAGACGCAGTGGCTGCCCGGTGCCGGTCCCGCTCACGGCGCGACCTGGAGCTCGCCGCCCTCTACCCTGACCTCGAAGACGGCGATCGGTTCGGTGGCGGGGGGCGCCAGGACCTCTCCCGTCTTGATGTCGAAGGCGCTGCCGTGGCAGGGACAGACCACGGACGTGTCCTCGAGGTCTCCCTCGGAGAGAGAGCACTGCCGGTGGGTGCACACGTCGCCGAAGGCAAAGTACTCACCCTCGACGTTCGCCACGGCGACGTCCTCTCCCCCGACCTGGAACATCCGCATCTCGCCGTCAGGGACGTCCTCGGGCGACCCCACGCTCACGAAGTCAGACACTCCCCCTCCTTTCGCTCTGGTGTCTTGTTCCCCGTCAACCCTGCCACGACAGGAGGTCTTCCACTCCGACCCGGGCGGCACGGCGTCCTCGTTCCCGGAGAGCGACCAGGTCGCCCGCGGCCTGGGCCGCGAGGAGTCGTCCGAACGAGAAGTCCTCACCGGGGATGGCTCGATCCTCCTCCGGCTCCTCGAACACCTGCAGGAACACCCCCGTGTTGGGTCCACCCTTGTGGTACTGGCCGGTGGAATGGAGGTATCTGGGCCCGAACCCCAGGGTGGTGGCCACGCGGAGCCGGTCGCGGATCCGCGCCCGTACCTCCGGCAAACGCCGAGCGGTCTCGCCACGGGGGTCCACGAAGGCCTGGATACACACGTAGTCTCCCGGGCGAACCAGCCCGAGGAGCTCCTCGATGTCTCCGCCCGGATCGTTCGGGATCTCGCCGGACGCCAGCACGGCGGCGGTCCGGTTCTTGGCCGACTGGACGTCGGGCTGGTCGAACGGGTTGACCTGGAGGATTGCGCCCGCGACCGCGGTGGCGAACTCGAGCACGAAGAAAGCCCACCCCAGATCCTCGGGCCCGCGGGGCGGGAGCTCCACGGATGGACCGGGCGCTTCCACGCCGGGGGTGGTCAGGAACAGGCGATCGTCGCCGTAGACGTCCGCCTGGCCCAGGGGCTCCCCGTCGACCGGGAGGATGCCCTTTCCCTCCTTGCCGGTCGACTCGGCCAGCAGCTGCTCGATCCAAGCGCCCAAGGGAGCGAACTCGTCGCCGAAGGCCACGGTGGCCTTGTCCCGTCCCACCAGCGCGGCCTCCCCCAGCGCGGCGCCCACCAGGGCCCCGGGGTTCTCGTCGATAGGAGTCTCAGCCCCGCAGTCCTGTGAGGCTCGCTCCGCCCCGTCGAGCAGGTCCTCCGGGTCCACTCCCGCCAGGGTCGCCGGCAGCAGCCCGAACACCGTGAGCGCCGAGTACCGGCCTCCCACATCCTCCGGGGAAGAGAACACCCGTCGGAGACCGAGCTGCTTGGCGGAGGAGGCCAACGGTGTTCCCGGGTCAGTGATCGCCACGAAGTGGGACGGATCCTTCGCCTGGTCGAGGAAGTGGGCCATGTGGGAACGCGTCTCGATCGTCGTGCCCGACTTGCTGGACACGACGAACAGCGTTTCCGGCAACGGGATCTCCCGTTCGAGCCGGGCGATCGCGTCGGGGTGGGTGGTGTCCAGAACCCTGAGATCGCCGGAGCGGTGCACCGTACCGACGACCTCGGCCGCGAGGCTCGACCCACCCATCCCCAAGAGGACGGCGTGACGGAGCCGATCCCGTCGCGCGTCCGCCGTGAGCGCGCGGAGCTCCGCCAGCCCCATGCGGGACCGCTCGACGGCGTCGAGCCATCCGAGCCGGTCGGAGATCTCGGTGGGGTCGTCCTTCCAGACGGTGTGGTCCCGGGCCCACATCCGGGCCACCACGTCCTCGTCGGCCAGCCGCTTCAGGCGGGCCTGGACCAGGTCCTCCAGCTCGCCGAGACGGAGCTGGATGTCTCCCACGGCTTCATCCTATCCGTGGCTTAGTGGCGTGCGGCCGACGGCCGGCGGCAGGATACTCGGGAGGTGAGCGCAGCCCACGGCGACGAGCACCTGCCACGATCGGATCGCAGTCGCGACGCCCCCACCCCACGTGCCCGGGACCTACCCGGACCCCGCCGGGGAGAGAGCGTCACGGCCCCCGCGCTCCGGTGGCTGTTCCATTGGCCGTACCGGTTCGCGCTGGCGGGACTCCACCGCGCCGGCCTGCGGGCCTGGCACCTCACCGTGCTCTCCCTCGCGGCGGCGGCCGGCGCGGCAGCGCTCCTGTTCGCAGGGCTCCATCTTGCCGCGGCCTTCGCGCTCCTCGGGGCGGGACTCCTCGACGTGTTCGACGGGGCTCTTGCTCGGCTCCGAGGGGAAGACTCCCGCTCGGGTGCCCTGCTCGACTCGGTGATGGACCGAGTGGCGGATGCCTTGGTGTACGGCTCGCTGTTCATCTCCGAGGGACTCCGGGGCGCGCGGCTGTCCGCCGGCCTGGCGGTCGGCTCGCTCGTCGTGGGTCTGCTCGTGAGCCACCTGCGGGCGCGGGCCGAGGCCTCGGGGGTGACGATGACCGAGGGGGTGTTCCAGCGGCCCGAGCGGATCCTGATGCTCTCCCTCGGGCTCGTCATCCCGGGCGGCCTGGTTCCCGCTCTGGTCCTCCTTACGGCCATGGGAACGCTCACCGTTGCCCAGCGCCTGGTGACCGCGTGGCGGCGGCTGCCTCCCATCGGCTAGCGCACCATCACTCGGTGCGCCTCGGGCGCGAACCGCTTCCCCGTTGTCGCGGGCACCCGGGACCTCGCATACACTGGCGAAGCCCGCTCGCGAGGAGGTGTTCATGCAGCTCGCGGACCGGATGAAACGCCTGGGAACGGAGTCGGCGTTCGAGGTCCTTGCCAAGGCCCGGGCACTCGAGGCCCAGGGCCGCAAGATCATCCACCTGGAGATCGGGGAGCCCGACTTCGACACCCCGCCCCACATCGGCGAAGCGGCGGCCCAGGCCATCCGAGACGGATACACCCACTACACGCCCGCCCCGGGCATCCCCGAGCTGCGAGAGGCGGTGGCCGCCTGGTTCTCCCGCACCCGCGGGGTCGACTACCCGCCGGATCGGATCGTGGCGGTCCCCGGAGCGAAGCCCGTGCTCTTCTACACCATCATGGCCCTCTGCCAGCAGGGGGACGAAGTCATCTACCCGGATCCCTCCTACCCCATGTACCAATCCATCAGCGCGTTCGCTGGAGCGAAGCCTGTTCCCGTCCCTCTCCGAGAAGAGAACGAATTCCGTCTGGACCCCGACGAGCTGGCCGGGCTCCTCACCGACCGCACGCGCATTGTCTTTCTGAATACCCCTGAGAACCCCTGTGGCAGCGCCCTGACGCACGAGGATCACACGCGGATCGCGGAGGTTCTGTCCGGCCGCGACGTCTATGTGGTCACCGATGAGGTCTACTGGGCAATCCGGTACGACGGAGAGCACTCGAGCATCTCGCAGATCGACGGGATGCAGGATCGGACAATCCTGCTCGACGGGTGCTCGAAAGCATTCGCCATGACCGGATGGCGGATGGGGTTCGCCGCCCTTCCCCCGCTGCTCGTCGAGCCGGTGAACCGCTTGATCATCAATTCGGTGTCCTGCACGGCGACCTTCGTGCAGAAGGCCGCCGTGGCCGCCCTGGAGGGGCCGTTCGAACCGGTCCGAGAGATGGTGGAGGAGTTCCGCCGACGGAGGGCCGTCATCGTTGCCGGCCTGAACCAGGTGCCCGGATTTCGCTGCCTGGAGCCGAGAGGCGCCTTCTACGCCTTTCCCAACATCGCCGGTACGGGGCGCTCCTCCGAAGAGGTCGCCGACTACCTGCTCGATCGCGCCGGCGTGGCCATCCTTCCCGGGACGGCCTTCGGTCCCGGCGGCCAGGGGTATCTTCGATTCTCATACGCCAGTTCCGTGCAGAACATCCGCGACGCCCTCGAAGCGATCGAGGCCGTGCTTCCGGAGCTCGTGGGTGACTGAGCCATCGCACCGCCCGAACGTGCTGGTCACTCGGCGACTTCCGCCCGGCCCGATGGCCCGCGTCATCGAGCGATACGAGGCCGACGTGTGGGAAGGAGAGGACGCGATCCCCCGCGACGAGCTCTTGGCCCGGATCAAGGGGAAGGTGGGAGCGATCACGCTGCTGACCGAACGGGTCGACGCTGAATTCCTGGACGCCGCAGGGCCCGACCTGGCCATCGTGGCGAACTACGCCGTCGGGTTCGACAACGTCGACGTGGAAGAGTGCACCCGCCGGGGGGTCCTCGTATCGAACACGCCCGACGTCCTCACGGAGACGACCGCCGACCTCGCCTGGACCCTGCTCATGACGGTGGCGCGCCGTGTGACCGAGGGGGACCGCTTCCTTCGGACCGGCACCCCGTGGATCTGGACTCCGGAGATGATGCTGGGTCAAGACGTCCACGGCAAGGTGCTCGGGGTGGTGGGGTTCGGACGCATCGGCCAGGCGATGGCTCGGAGGGCATCCGGGTTCGGGATGCGGGTCATCTACCACGACGTGATCCGCCCGCCCGACAGCGTGGAGCGGGATCTCCGGGCGGAGTACCGGCTGCTCGACGATCTCCTCGCCGAGGCGGATCTCATCAGCATCCACGTGGCCCTGATGCCGGAGACGCGGCACCTGTTCGGAGCAGAGCAATTTCAAAAGATGAAATCCACCGCCGTGTTGGTGAACACGTCGCGTGGACCCGTGGTCGACGAGGCCGCCCTGGCCGACGCGCTTCGGGACGGGGAGATCTTCGGGGCCGGGCTCGACGTATTCGAGAAGGAGCCCGAGGTCTACCCCGGCCTTCTCGACCTCCATAACGCCGTCGTGATCCCTCATCTGGGCAGTGCAACCGTCCAGACCCGCGATGCCATGGGGTTCCTGGCCGTGGACAACCTCGCCGCCGCCCTCGAGGGCCGCCGGCCTCCCACCCTCGTGAACCCGCAGGCTTGGGAAGCGCGAGCCGGGATGTGATCGGCGCTCGCCTGCATGACACGGTCGTGACGATGGACGAGCCTGTTCGGCGTAGCGCCGGCCGGCCCTGGGTACGATCCCCGCCGTGCCATCGTTCGCGTACCGCATCGCCACATACGAGCCCCAGATGCCCGGGCGACTTGAGCAGGCCCCCGACTTGGAGCCGCTGCTCGCCATCGGGGTGGCCCTCTTGACGCGCGGTTCCTGATCTGGGGAAGGCTGACCTTCCCGACGGCGGCCGCCGCGGTGGCCGGCGGGTTGCTGTGGGCGGTTGCCGCCGATCGGTGGGGAGCTCCTCCGCCCACGTTGGTCGCGCTGGCTGTGGTCTGGCTGCTCACCCGGGGGGTCGACGCCGCGGCCGAGCGAGCCGAGTCGGAGGGCTGATCGAGGCGGCGAGAGGTCGCCTAGCCCGATTCCACGAGCTCCATCTCCGTGGAGATGTCGATGGCTCCTTCCAGCGACCGGGCCACCGGGCACTTCTTCGGATGGAACTCCATGCACCGCTCGATCTTCTCGCGTGTCTCGTCGTCCAGATCCGCCACCGACAGCCGGTACTTCACGTGGATACGCCGGACGACGAGGACGTTGTCGTCGGTCGTCTCGATGTCGCCGGTAACGTCGGCCACGAGCCGGCCGTCGTGCGCTGGTATCCCGCGCGCCTCCAGCGCGCCCCCCAGGGTCCCCGTCAGTCAGCCGCCCGCGGCAGCGGCGATGTAGTCGAGGGTGGCGGCGTGGGGCTCGTACGAACCCGGCTCTCGTTGGTAGTGCTCCGCGATCTCGTCGTGCGACCCGACCAGGACCGATTCCCCCACCGGCAGGTCGAGCCTGCGCGTGCCGTCCTTGAAACGCTCGACTCGGACCCTCGCCGTGTACACCACGCTCATGCTGAGGCGAAGAGGTCGCGCGCTGCCATCTTCAGGTCCTCGACACCGCGAAGCTCGTCGTCATAGAGAGGCAGGATCGCTCGGACCTGGTCTCCGAACGTGTCATGGATCTCCCGGAGGTAGCCCGACTGCATGTCGATCCGATTGCGGACGAACTCAGCCACGCGGCCGTCCTGCTCCTCGATGACCTGGTTCACCACCACCCCGCCCACCGGGATGCCGAAGTCCGTGAACCAGTTGATGAATCGGCGGATGACCGCTATCGGCAGGGCCTCGGGCAACGTCACGAAGAAGAATGCGGTCTTCTCCGGGTCGGTGAGCAGCTCCTTGGCGTGGGCGATCCGCTCCCGGAACTCGACCAGGTACTCCATCAGCGGATCTGTTTCCTTCTTCTTCGTGATCGAGAGGAGCTCTCGCAGGGACTGCGCCTCCTCCCGCGACTTCAGCATCTTGTTCACCCAAAGCCCATAGACCTTGGACATCCCGAGGAGGCGCCGGGCGTTCGCCGTGGGAGCGGTATCGAAAACGTAGACCTCGTACTCGTCCTTGAACATGAGCTCGACCATATTCTCGAACATGGCCGACTCCTCGAAGGCGGGGTTCATCGTGGCTGCTTCCACGAACTCATCGGCTTTGGTCTGGATCTCCGCGAATTTCAGGAACCACTGGACCTTTTCCTTGATCTCACGCTTGGAGCGCGCGATGGCGTCGCGCGTATCGATCTCCAGAGCCCACAGGTTCTCCACACCGTCCACGGACGTGTGCTTCCCGAACACATCCATGTCGAGAAGCCCGGACAGGCTGTGCACGGGGTTCGTGGACGCCAGCAGGGTGCGCCTTCCCTGGCCGGCCAGCATGGTGGCGGTGACGCCGGCGAGCACCGTCTTGCCCACGCCCCCCTTGCCGCCGAAGAAGAGATACCGGAGCCCTTCGTGCTGCTGGATGAAGTCCTGCATCGACACCTCGACCAGCCGGCTCTCATCGGCCGCGACTCGCGTCATCGGCTCCTCCTCACGCCTCGTACATCCGCCTGGCCACCCGCTCGATCATCTCGAGGCCCGTCACGTCTCGTTCGAACTCCGGGACATGGGCCAGGATCTGGCCGCCGAAGGTCCCGTCGATCTCCTTGAGGTACTTCCGCTGCATCTCGATCCGCCTCTTGAGGTATGGGGGAACGTCCTCCTGGAGGAGATCCTCGGGGAGAACCCGGTTCACGACGTAGCCGGCGATGGGCACGTCGAACTTGGAGAAGAGCTCCGCCGCCTTGCGGGTATCGAGGATGATCATCTCCTCAGCGATCACCACGAAGAAGAATGCCGTTTTCTCCCGATCGGTGAGGATCCCCGACGCCGTCCGGATCCGGTCCCGGATGTAGTGCAGCTCGTCCAGGATCTGATCCTCTTCCGTCTCCTTCTCCCGGCGGATCTTGGCCACGACTTCCTGGTACTCGGCCATCTCCTCGCGCAGGTGCGTGATCTTGCCGATCCACTCGTCGTAGACCTTGGCCATCGACAGGTAGTAGAGGGCGTGGCCAAGCGGGACCAGGTCGTAGATGTAGTAGTCGTAGTTACCCTCCACCACGATGTCGACGACGGAGTCGAAGATGGCGCTCTCCTCCATGGCCGGCTCCGACGACGCCGCCTGGATGTAGTCCTCGATCTCGTCGGGGACCTTGTCCATCCCGTACATATCGAGGATCTTCTTGCGGATCTCGTCCTGGTATTCCTTGATGTGCTGGTCGGCGTCGATCTCCTGCGCCCACAGGTTGTCCATGATCTTCACCGCGCCCTTGCCGAAGATGTCCTTCTGGAAGATGTCGGACAGACTGGCCTGCGGATCCACGGAGAACACGAGGACCTTGTGTCCCTGTTGCGCCAGCCACCACGCGGTGGCCGCGGAAAAGGTGGTCTTCCCCAACCCTCCCTTCCCGCCGAACATCACGTACCGCCGTTCGGGATGCTCCTCGAAGATATGGGCCAAGGACTTTGGCTGTGTCCGCTGGGCTGTTCCCTTTGTTTGCGCCATGGCCTCCTCAGAAGATCGCGTCGGTGACGTCCTTCTCGCGGAGCATGCGCCGCTTCCATGTGGCCACTTGCGGCACGACGTAGGGCAGCAGCCGCATCGAGTAGTACGGCGGAAGGATCGGAACTCCCAGCATGTCGCCCATGGTCACCAGGATGAACAGGTGCTCCATGCTGGCCCTGGTCCGCAGGGCGTACCGGGTCATGTCGTGGGCGGCCATCCCGTACGTGACTTTCCTGACCTTCCCGAGGAAGCCCCGGAGGCCACCCGCTGCCAGCGGATCCTTGCCCGTCTCGTCCGGCGTCGGCTCTTCCGTCATCACGTTCCTCCTCGTTCAGACTCCGTGCAGGTCAGCGCTCTCACGATCCGCGAAATCACGCTCACGGACAACGCGTTTCTTCCAGGACTCGATGCTCGGGGTGACGTAGGGGAGGAGGCGCAGCGAGTAGTAGGGCGGCAGGATCGGCAGACCGACCATGTCCCCCACGGTGATGGCCATGAACAACGCCTCCATCGAGGATCGCTCCTCCATGGCGTGGCGCACGAACTCGTACCCGCCCATTCCGTGGAGGAACTCGCGGAGAACCCTTCCAAACCGCCATCGGCCCCGCTCGGCCTCCCCACGCGCTTTCGGGTCTCCCGCCTGCGGATCCGCCACCAGCGGGGCCAATGTAGCATCGACCAGAACATACCCGCCAACGACGGGTCCAGTCGCGGGGGACGCTTCGCCTTGATTCCTCGCCGCCGGCTCTGCAAGAGTGCAGCCCTCGAGGCCGCAACAGGAGGTGACCGGATGCCCTATCCCATCCTGGACCTCAGCACCCCCGAGGTGGGGGTACAGGTCAAGGGCAAGGCCGACCCCAAGTCCCTCGCCGACCAGCTCACCGAGGTCCGCGATGCCCTGGGCCCCGTGCTCGCCGGGCCGCAGGCAACCGTTCAGACTCTCGTGGTCTGGCTCACTGTGGATGAGGAGGGCGGGCTGGCCTTCGTGACGCGGGGGGCTCCCGACGCCTCCGTCGTGATGACGTTCTCCCGTCCCACGGTCTAGGCCTGCCGAAAGCTCGCCGTCGGGATGCCGGAGCTGCCGCCGCTCACCACGATCCTCCTCCTCGCCCTCCTCGGCGTGTTCCTGGTGTTCGCCTTGGGGACGAGCCGAAACATCCGCAAGGGAAACGAGCTCCTTCGATGGCTCCAAGGGGGGCTTCCGCTCCTGGGCGCCCGGACGACGCTTCGGTGGCTGGGGAGCACGGCGGCGATATTGAAGATCCAGGAAGCGAAGGATCCCTTCAGGGAGACCGAGGTGGTCGTGGTCCTCAAGCCGCGCGACGTCACGTTCCTGTGGGCGTGGGCCCGGGCCCGGGGCCGGGGGGATTTCGTGATCCTGCGAGGACGCCTCCGGGGCGCCCCTCGTTTCGAGCTCGAGGCGGGTGATCGGCGGGGGTGGACCGGTTTGGAGCGGATAGGCCGGCTCGACATGGAAACGTGGCGCGAAGGCGATTGGGGTGATCCCAATCTCCGGGTGGCACACAGCGGGGACGCGGACCCGGGCCTCGCCCGGGGCGCCTGGGACGACCTGACCACGGCGAGCGGAGGCGTATGGCGTCTGTCGATCCGCCGAGACAACCCGCACCTCGAAGTGCATGTGCTTCCCCCCGACCTCGCCATGGTTCCCGCAGACCGCCTGGTGGAGGCGTTCCGGAGTCTGGGCAAGGCCGTCGCCAGGAAGAGCTAAGCACCTCGGATAGATGAGGGACGGGGACCGCAGGACGAGACCCCCGTCCCTCAGTGCTTCCGGGCGGTAAGGCCTACTCGCCTCCTCCGCCACCGACCGGTTGGGGCGCCACGGGCGCTGCCCGGTACTTGGCCCAGGCTCGCCATCCGTCGTACGCGATGATCAGAGCGGCGACCGTGATCAACAGCGACACGATGATCATGGCCCACGCGCCGATCACCGACACCGTGGCCACGCCCTCCTTGACGGCGATGGTCTGGTACAGGTTGTACGCCGTCACCAGCGTCGCGGCGATCGTGGTCGTGTACATGAACAGCATCGGAATCCCCACGAACGCGGGGTTCCGTCCCGTCGATGCCAGCCAGATCGTCACGATCAACAGCGATAGTCCGGCCATCAGCTGGTTCGACGCTCCGAAGAGCTGCCACAGGTATACCCACGTGCCCGTGAGGACCAGGGCGAGCGTCAGGACCATCGAGACGATCGAGGCGACATGCTGGTTCTTGAAGCCCACCCAGGCTTCTCCCAGCCACTCGCCCAGCGTCACTCGCATGACCCGGAACACCAGTTGGACCACGGTGAGGACGATGACCACGAAGGCACCGAACCCAAGGGCCGTCCCGAACGTGGTGGAGAGGGTCCCGAACGTGGCCACGTTCAGCAGGTTGCCCACGCCGATGGCGAAGGCCCGGGCGCCGGCAACCCCGCCGCCCACGATGGCCACCGCGGTCAGCGAAAGCAGACCGAGGGTGTTCTCAGAGAACATCCCTCCGCCCCCCACAGGTAGCGCGTCCGTCTCATACTCAAGCTGCCGCGCCGTCCCCACGGAGCCGAACAGGGCATGCCACCCGGAGATGGCACCGCAGGCGATGGTCACGAACAGCATGGGCCACAGAGACATCAACGCACCGGACGCTCGAACCGACTCGGTACCGAGGAAACCCGTGAACGCCGGGATCACGAACTGGCCGTTGGTGCCCCCTCCGACCAGGCCGATCGGGGCCAAGACCGCTCCGATCGCGCTGATCCCGATGGTCAGGGCCGTCACCCAGAACCCGATGTAGTTCACCGGTTGCGCGAACCTCCAGATCGGCAGGTTCGTCCCCAGATAGCTGAACACCAGCAGGAACAGGGCCCAGAAGATGAAGCTTGGGAACACGCTGATCGCGCCGGTGCTCGGGTCGAAGGCCGCCGTCTCCGGGCGCTCACCCGTGGCCGGGTCTGGCGGCGGGATGCGCGGGTCGGCGTTGGTCGGGTCCACCACGGTATAGAGCGGTCCCCCCGAATTCAGGCCGTCGTTGATCGCTTTCACCGGTCCGCTGATCGCTCCGGTGCTGAAGTCAGGAGGCGCACTGGCGACGTTCGCCCCCAGTGGCCCGAGAGCCATGGCCAGGATGGTGACCACCACGACCCCCAGCGTGACCGCCACCAGGTCGGCCTTCCGCTTGTAGATCAGCTGTCCCGCGACCAAGCCGGCCACGGCCAGCACGAGGATGCCGAACGGCACGTCCGGCCGGGCGTCCAGGACGCCCGCCATGATGCCGACGAAAGCCCCCGCTACGAGCAGCAGGTAAAAGAAGATGAACACGAAGAGAATCGTCCTGGCCCGCGGCGCGATCAGACGATGCGCGATCGCAGACAGGGAGTTCCCGTCGTTGCGGACGGCCACCATGATCGCGCTGTAATCGCTGGCCCATCCGATCAGGCTCACTCCGACCATGAGCCAGATGATCGACGGGAGCCAACCCCAGATGTTGGCCGCGGTGATCACTCCGACGATCGGCCCCGCGGCGGCGATCGACTTGAAGTGGTAGCCGTACAGGACGTATCTGCTGGTGGGTACGAAGTCCACGCCGTCCATGTACATCCTCGCGGGCGTGGGTCGCTCACGGTCAGCTTGGATGACGGTTCGATCGATCCGCTTCGCGTAGAGCTGGTACATCGCGACGATGACCACGAAGCCGATGACTACGACCCACAGCGAGTTGAACTCCATCCCTCACCCCCTCCTTGGGATCCCACGGCATGCCTCATGTAATGCCAGGGAGTCTCATTGGCCCGACCTTTTCGCGACTCGGCTTCACCCCCTTTTCAGTGGTCAGTTGTGGGGAGCGGTGACGAAGCGTTCGATCACCTGCCCCGCAGCCTTCAGATCCCCAGCGACGTGCTTCCGCTCGCCCTCGACGATGACCGCGGGGTACCGCCGGACGCCGTGACGAAGCGACTTCCAGAAGCCTTCGATGGATGCGGCATCCACCATCCTGACCCGGACCCGGCGTCCGAAGCGGTGGACGACGTCGTGGACCCAGCCGGAGACGAGCTCGTACTCGCGGCGCAAGTCGTCGGGGAGAGCATCGCGGGCCTGCTCCTGGTGGATGCGCTCGCCCAGGCCCATCTCGGAGAAGGTCAGCTCGCAGTGCTGGCAGTGGTAGAACGCCGTAGGCGCGTAGGTGATGACCTGGACCCGTACCGGCCTCATTGCCATCCCTGCCATCCCTCTGAGCAGGTCATTCTATTCTACCACCGCGCTTGGCGGGATAGCTGGGACGATGCGGGCGAACGCCCCGAATCAGACCTGTTCGGTTCGGCGAACAACCAGTGTCATCCCATCCACCGCAACGACCTCCACCCCATCGCCCGTGCCACCGCCCTCAACCCTCGCCGGGTACGAGGTTCCCCTGATACGCACCCGGGACGGGCCTGCGAGCCGGCCGCGCTCCCCGACCAGCGACTCGTGTCCCGTCAGCGGTCGCCGACGCCGCAGGGAGAGCCATAGAGCCACCTCGAAGGCCTCGGCCCCGGCCAAGATCCCCACCACCACCAGCCACCAGGGCCACGGAAGGAAGAGATACGCAAGCGTACCGCCGATCAGGAGGAGCACGTCGCGAGGGTACCGCGGGTCTCAGGGCGAGAACGGCTCCAGGGCCACGACCTCGTAGGCGAACAAGCCTCCGGGGGCCTGGTAGGTGATCCGGTCGCCCACCCGTCGACCGATCAGCGCCTGCCCCAGGGGCGACGAGACCGATACGGTCCGGGCCCCCGGAGCCCGTTCCTCCTTCGTCCCCGCCAGCAGGTAGAGCTCCTCCTCGGGATCGGCCTCCCCGACCGGACGCAGGGTCACCAGGATGCCGGGCCCGGCCACGTCGGCGTCCGTGGGGACCTCGGCGATGTCTGGATCCTTCAGCAACCGCTGGAGCTGCCGGATCCGGGCTTCCATCAGCCCCTGCTGGTCCTTGGCGGCGTCGTACTCGGCGTTCTCCCTGATGTCTCCGTGCTCCCGGGCGCGAAGCAGCCGTTCGGCGACCCCGCGGCGTCCCTCGCTCGTCAGCTCCTCGAGTTCCTGTCGCAGCCGCTCGAAGGCTTCACGGGTCAGCACCGCGCTGGGCTCCTCGCCGGGGTTGCGGGGGGGCCTGCCGTCCATCGAGGGAGGAATGTAACAGGAACCCGAACCCATCTCTCGCCCGTGACCCGCGCGGCCGGTAGCCTGCCTGGCGGGGCGGGATAATCTTCCGGGATGGCTTCCCCGCTGATCCTGCTGATCGACGACGACGCCCGGCTCCGGGAGATCGTCGGCATGGCCCTCGAAGACGAGGGCTACGGTGTCAGGACGGCGGAGTCCGGCGAGGAGGCCCTGGGCATGATCGACGCCGATGCCCCCGACCTCCTCATCCTCGACGTGATGCTCCCGGGACGGGACGGCTTCGAGCTGTGCCGGGACATCCGAACGCGCAGCCCCGTGCCCATCCTCATGCTCACGGCGAAGACCGACACGGTCGACATCGTGGTCGGCCTGGAGTCCGGCGCCGACGACTACGTGACCAAGCCGTTCGTGACCAAGGAGCTCCTGGCGCGCATCCGAGCCCTCCTGCGAAGGGCCCGGGACCGGGGGACGCTACCGCGGACGATCGTCCTCGGGGAGCTCGAGATCAGCCCCGATGCGGCTACGGTGACCAAGGACGGCGCCCCCGTCCGCCTCACCAAGACAGAGTTCAAGCTGCTGTGCACGCTGGCATCCCGCCCCAATCAGGTGTTCACCCGGGAGATGCTCCTCCAGCAGGTCTGGGAGTACGACTACTTTGGCGACTCGCGTCTGGTCGACGTCCACGTCCGGCGGCTCCGGGGCAAGATCGAGGAGGACCCGAGCGAGCCCCGGATCGTTCAAACGGTGCGGGGACTCGGGTACAAGATCGCGGACGGTCGAGAGGTGTGACGATGAGATTCTCCCGGAAGGGGCGCCAGGTCGGACTCAGGTGGAGGATCAGTATCGCCTTCATCGCCGGCGCTCTGGCACTGTCGGCGTTCGTTGCCGGGACCACCTATCTGCTGGCTTACCGCTACCTGCTGAACCAACGGGTGGATGAATCGACCCGTCAAGCCATCAGCAACGTCCACTTCGCGGTGCTGTATCTGTCGGGACCCGACGAGGAGGTTTCACTGGCGGAGTTAGGGCGCCTGCTCGAGACGCGGGGAGCATTCGAGTCCCTGGTGACCGAGGAGCGGCGGTTCTTCTCCTCCTCGGTCTCGATCTCCCCCGCCTCGGTCCCCGAGGAGCTGGAGGCTGCGGTCGGCAGGGGGCGAGTCGGATACGCATTTCGTTCCGGCGCACCCAGACAGCTCGTGTTCGGCTCCCCCGTTCCCGGACACGGATTGCAGGCATTCTTCTTCTACCCGCTCGGCGATCTCGACCAGACCCTGGCCGTTCTGCGGCGCGTATTGCTGGGCGTGGCCCTCGGCGCGATCGCGCTCGCCGCCGCGGTCGGCGCCCGCGCCAGCCGGCGCCTGGT
>JBOGWB010000074.1:0-40830 GCA_050693035.1 Actinomycetota bacterium | reverse complement strand
GGGACCAAGGTGCGGGAGATGCTCCGGTCGGGCCAGCGACCACCGCCCGAGTTCAGCCGGCCCGAAGTCGCCGACATCCTCATCGAGGCCATGGCCGGAGGGGAGAAGGAGTAGCACCCTGCCGGCGCGGCTCCCTGCTTGGCTCGGGCGGCTCGCAACGATCGGCACGCTTCCCGAGGACACCGAGGAAGACCGGCTGCGAAAGGCTGCCCTCACGCTTGCGCCGCTGGTGATCGGACCCCTCGCGGTCGTGTGGGTGGTCGCGTACTGGCTGCTCGACCGCCCGGTCTCCGCCGCCATCCCGTTCGGGTACCAGCCTGGCCTCCGGCGCGAGCCTGGTCATCTTCATCCGGACCAACCGCTTTCGTCTGTTCCGGTTCACTCAGGTCCTGCTGATGCTTCTCCTTCCCTTCTTCCTCCAGCTCAGCCTGGGTGGGTTCGTGCCCTCGAGCGGCGTGATCCTGTGGGCGGTGTGGGCGCCGTTCGGCGCGCTCGTCTTCTACGGGGTCCGCCAAGCGGTGCCATGGCTGCTGGCCTTCCTCGGGCTCACGACGCTAGCCGGGGTCCTCGATCCCGTTCTTCCGCAGGGTCCCCCGATCCCGGAGACGGTAGTCGTGACGTTCTTCGTGCTGAATGTCGCCGCCGTGGCCGCCACCACCTACGCGCTCGTCCACTACTTCGTCCGCGAGCGGGAGCGGGCGATGGCGGCCCTGCGCATCGAGCGCGAGAACTCCGAACGACTGCTCCTGAACGTGCTGCCACAGCCGATCGCCGAACGGCTGAAGGCCAGGGAGGGCATCATCGCGGACGGCTTCCCCGAGGTTTCCGTGCTGTTCGCCGATATCGTGGACTTCACCCCGCTGTCGGAGAGTCTCAGTCCGGAGGAGGTCGTGACGCTCCTCGACGAGGTGTTCACGGCGTTCGACCGCCTCACCGAGGACCAGGGGCTCGAGAAGATCAAGACGATCGGTGACGCGTACATGGTGGCCGGCGGGCTGCCGGTGCCGCGCACGGACCATGTGGTGGCGATTGCGGAGATGGCCCTGGCGATGCTGAAGGAGGTGGCCCGGTGCGCCAACCGGTTCGGTGCCCCACTTACGGTGAGGATCGGCATCGATACGGGTTCGGTCGTCGCGGGGGTGATCGGGCGACGGAAATTCATCTACGACCTGTGGGGGGACACGGTGAACACGGCGAGCCGCATGGAGTCGCACGGGCTGCCGGGAACGATCCAGGTCACCAGGCGCGTGTTCGAGCGGCTCCGTGACCGATACGAGTTCGAGGAGCGGCGATCGGTGTCCGTCAAGGGCAAGGGCGCCATGACGACCTACCTGCTCGTCGGGCCGAAGCCCTCGGTCAGTCCCGGTCAGGACGGCGGGGGCTGATCCCGAGGCGGCGGGCCGTGTGGCCCATGCAGATTCCCATGACCACCGTGAGGCCTCCCTCGCGGGCGACGGCGGCGGCCTCATCGGACACGATCCCCTCCTGGAGCCACAGCACCTTGGCCCCAGCCTTGACCGCTTGGCGCGCGATGTCGGGGGTCTCCTCCGCCGGGCGGAACACGTCCACCACGTCGATGGGCACGTCGACCTCATCGAGCGAGCCGTAGGCGCGCTCCCCGTGGATCTCCCCGCCCTTCGGGTTCACCGGCACGATCCGGTAGCCCAGGTCCTTGAGCTGCCGGGGGATGGCGAAGGCGGGCTTGCCTGGGTTTGCGGACGCCCCGACCACGGCGATGGTGGACGTCTCGTCGTAGATCTCGCGGAGCTCGTCGTCGGAAGGGTTCTCGAACGATGCCTCATCCATGAACCCAGACTAGCCGAGCCACCCGTGAAGCAGCGCCGCAAGCTGACTCCGGTGCTCGGCGCCCTCGAACTCGTTCAATGGGTGGGAGGGGAGGAGGTGCTCGTCGATCCGGCCCTCGCGCCGCACGTAAACGGCCGGATGCGTGTCGTTGTCCGCGTCGGTCTCCACGGCGATCGCCACGGCGTCCGGCCCGGCGGTGTCGACGAAATGGGCCAGCGGTTGGATGCCGTCGTCGCGGATGCCCCGGGCCCGATGGAAGGACACCACCCGGCAGAGGTAGGACGCCTGATGCCAGAGCTCGGGCCCCCGGGTCACCTCGGCCAGGAGGAGCGGCACTACCTGGTCGGCGCTCAGGCGGCGTCCTTCTTCGACGGCCCCTCCGAAGCGGGTCTCCGCGAGGTGCCGGGCCAGCAACCTGGCGTTGTACCGGAACCCGTGGACCGCCGCCGAGCTGCTGGGGCGCCCGTACTTCTTGAGCCCCACGGACCCCTGGGTGATCGATCCGGCGAAGAAGATCCCCGGAGCCGACGCGCTCTCGAAGAAGGGGGTCTGGGCGGGCAGGCGCCCCTGGTAGAAGGTGGCCACCCCAAGGTCGGGCAGGTCTCGGAGGGGGGTGGAGAATCCGGTGGCGGCGATGACACGGTCCACGTCGAACACCAGGTCGCCCGGACGGGTGGTGCCCTTGGCGAACACCCGCCAGCCGCCCCCCGTTCGCTCCACGCGGTCGATGGCCGCATCGACGACGAACGTCCCCCCGGCCAGGATGAAGTCCTCGTAGGGCTGGAGGTACCGGGCCCGGGCCCCCGCCGTCGAATGCGTCACCACCGACAGGCGGGCAGGGCGGGGAGAGGCCAGGACCAACTGCCGGGCCCACGGAAGCAGGCCGTCGGCGAGCTCGAATCCGGAATTGCGCTTCCCGATGATGAACACTGTCTGCCCCGCATAGGCTTTGGCGGCCTCCGTGTCGACGTAGTGAGGGACCTCCTGCAGCCCCGGGATGTCGGGCTTCCACGGCTCGGTCATCCCAACCGCCACGACCAGCGCGCGGCACCGGTACTCCCCGTCGGACGTCTGCACGACGAATCCCTCGCCGTCCCGTCGGGTCGCCTCCCACCGACAGCCGTACCTCGCGCGGATCCCCGCTCGCTCGGAGAAGCTCACCAGCCCCTTCTCCATCTCCGCCCGGGAAGGGAAGTACGACGTGCCATCCATGAAGTCCGCCACCAGGGCCCGGTGCGGCGGGTCCTCGGCGAGCAAGCTGTTCCAGTCGTACCGCTCGTACTCCCGGGTGCCGCGCTCGACGGGTGCGTAGGGCTTTGTCCAGCTGATCAGGCGCTGGAAGAACGGGAACCTCCGGAACATGCCGGCCGGCCTGTCGTCGGCCGAGAGGAGGGCGTGCTCGATGCCCCTCCGGGTGAGGGAGTGGCTCATCTGGAGGCCCCCCGGCCCGGTGCCCAGCACCACCACCGGATACGAGCCCGGGGGGCAGGGGCCTAGCTCCGCCATCCGAGGGTCGTATGCAGCCGCCGGGCCTCCACCTGGAGCATCCGGAAGGTGACGTGGGGATGGGAGATGAGGAATTCCTCGAGCTCCGGCCCGGCGAGGTGGAGGCATCGAAGCGGTCCCGTGGCGACGACGTCGGCGGTGGGCGGCTCCTCGAGGAGCACCGAGATCTCGCCGAAGAACTCGCCCCGGCCGAGGCGAGCGCGTTCCTCCCCGTCGATGACCACGGCCGCCTCGCCGTCGAGGATCACGTAGAAGCCGGTCCCCGCGAGCCCCTGGCGGAGGATCCGCTGTCCCTCCGGCAGCCACTCCTCCTCGAAGGTGTGGGCCACCGCCTCGAGCTGGGGCCGGGAGAGGTCGGCGAAGAGCGCCATCCTCGCCAGCACGTCCACGATCTGGTCCCCCGCCTGCACGGCAGGAACGTTACCCGTTCGGGCTTCGGCTCGTCAGGGGCGGGCCCCTGCCAGACTTGTCTCACTCGTACGGGTCGCGAGGAAGATACGAATCAAGAGGTTTTTGGGCGGGATCGGACGTTGAAGGGCCTTGCGAGCGATGGTAGGGTCCGTGCGAACTTGCCCGGCCGCCGACGTCCGAACCGGTGGTCAGTCGGAAACCGTGGGAGGAGGCTGTTGACGGTAACAGGACGAGTTCGTGTTGCGATGAGCATCGCGATCCTCCTCGCCATCCCCGTAGTTACGCAACCCGTCGGAGCGCAGACCACAGAAGAGAAGCTCGAGTCCGCCAAGCGACGGTATGACCAGACCCTGGCCCGGGCGAACATCGCCACCGTGGCGTACGAGGAGGCCTACGGCCGGTACATCGAGACCCAGGAGGACATCGACCGCACCCAGGAAGCGATCACCGGTGCCCGCCGGCGCCTTCACCGGCTCCAGGGTCACCTCGCGGAGCGGGCCAGGGAGACCTATCTGATGGGCCCCATGAGCAGCCTGGAGCTTCTCCTGACGGCGGAGTCCTTCACCGAGTTCTCCGATCGCATGGTATTCCTCGACCGCCTCGCGGAGGACGACGCCGACCTGGTCACCAGGGTCGGCGTGACCTCCGAGATCCTACGCCGTCTGGAGGCCGACCTCGACCGCCAGGCCGATCAGCAGGCTCGGACGCTGAAGGAAGCCAAGTCGCACCTCGCAGTGGTCTACGACCAGCTGGAGAAGGCCGAGGCCCTGAAGCAGGAGCTTGCCGACCAGCTGTCTGCGGAGCGGCGGGCCGCCGAGCTGGTGGCGGCGGCAACCGGGTCCCGGGTCATCCAGGGCCAGGCGCTGCAGGCCTGTCCCGTGCCGGGTTCCTCCTTCGGTGACAGCTGGGGAGCGCCGCGGTCGGGCGGCCGGACCCACCAGGGTACGGACATGATGGCTCCCTACGGGACGCCCGTGTACGCCGCCCAGAGCGGGTCGGTGGCCCACAGTTCGAGCGACCTCGGAGGCATCCAGGCGTACGTCTACGGGGACGGCGGGGACACCACCTTCTACGCCCACCTCCAGGGCTACGGGGGCGTGCCGTCGGGCGGCCACGCTTCGGCGGGCAGCCTCATCGGATACGTCGGCGACACGGGAAACGCCACGGGTACCCCCCACCTTCACTTCGAGTACCACCCCGGCGGGGGCGGGGCCGTGAACCCCTACCCCTATCTTCGGGCGGTCTGCTGAGCCCGGTTACTGGGTTCGCCGCCCCGTCCGGGCGATAATCCTTCTCGTGACCGACGCCCCGATGATCGGCGGGAAGCGGCGCATCGACCAGGTTCTGGCTGCGGAGTTCGCCGCCGGGCTCCAGGACATCGACCTCGAGGAGCTTCGCCGCCGTCGCGACCTCAGCAGGGCCGAGCGCGAGTATCTCTCCTACCTCCGTCGTCTGATCCAGGGACGCCGGGACATCCTCCAGGCCGAGCTCGATCGTCGGCGGAGGGGAGGGGACGATGAGGGATCCCTCCTCGCCGACATCGCGGCCATCCTTGCCGACGCGCCCGTGGGGCCGTCGAGAGGCGAGGCCATGGTGGTCGCGATCCCCGACGAGGAGATCACCCTGGCTCGGCGCAGGGTGGAGCGCCTGGTGTCCGACTCCCGTCTCTCGAACCTGCCGGAGCTGTCCGACGAAGAGCTGGAGGAAGCCATCAGCCGGCTGGACGAGGAAGAACGTAACCTGTCCGACCTTCGTGGCAGCGTCATCGCCGTTCACGACTCCCTCCAGGCGGAGCTGGTACGCCGGTATCGAGAGCGCCTGAGTGGGCGGTTCGGTTGAGGCCCGGACGGGGGACCGGCGGCCGCGGCCGACCCTCCCGCGCCCGGCCCACCACGTGGGGCGAGGGTGGGAGTGACGGGATGGTGCCAGCGGGCTCTAGACCGACCGGCCGGCGAGTGTGACAGTTTGCGTGACGAAATGGCAACCATGACCTCGTTCAAAGTTCTGGTAGTGGACGATGACCGAACGATCCGAGACGTTCTTCGGGTCATGTTGGGGTTCGAGGGTTGCCAGGTCGTTGATGCGCCCGATGGCGAGTCGGCTCTGGTCATGTCGGCGGCCGTACGACCAGACGTGGTCATCCTGGACGTGACCATGCCCGGTATGGACGGCATCGAGGTGTGCCGTCAGCTCAAGTCGAGTCCCCACCCACCTCGAGTGGTCATGCTCACCGCCCGCGATCGCCCCGAGGACGAGCGCCTGGGGCTCGAAGCCGGCGCGGACGCCTATCTCAGGAAGCCGTTCTCACCGCTCGAGGTGCTGGAGATGGTGGGTGTCCATGTGGGCGGGGACGGCGTGTGAGCGACGACACACGGGCCGACGACGAGCTCGATGCGGCTCGTCGCCAGCTGGTGATCTTCGCCGAGGAGATCAAGGAGATCTATCGGCGTGAACGCCAGCGCACCCTGGAGCTCGAGCAAGCGGTCCAGGAGCTCAACGACACCTACCTCGACACGATGAAGACCCTCGCCTTCCTGGTCGAGGCCAAGGACGTGGGTACCCGGACCCACCTGGACCGAGCCCACACCTACGGCATGGCGCTGGCCTGGATGATCGCTCCGGAGCTGGCCCGCCGCCCCCAGATCGGCTACGGATTCCTCCTGCACGACATCGGGAAGATCGGGATCTCGGAGCGGATCCTCAACAAGCCCGGGCCGCTGAGCTCCGCGGAGTGGTCGGTGATGCAGACCCATCCGGTGATCGGGACCCAGATCGTGGCCCCGATGCGGTTCATCGGCGAGGCGGTCGACGTCATCGCCCACCACCATGAGAAGTTCGACGGATCGGGTTATCCGCGCGGGCTGAAGGGCACCGATATCCCGCTCGCCGCGCGGATCTTCTCCATCGTCGATGCATTCGACGCCATGACGACCGACCGGCCGTACCGACCTTCGATGTCGTCGGCCGCCGCGCTCGAGGAGATCGTCCGGTGTTCCGGGCACCACTTCGACCCAGACGTGGTGGAGGCGTTCCTCCTGTTCGTGGAGGGAGCCACCCGAAGCCCGGCCGCGGCGACCGCTTACTGAGCTGCGTTCTCGCCCGTCTCGGCCCTTCCCGTTCGACGGATAGGCTACGAGCCGTGTCGGGGCCGGTACCCCTCGTCAGGGTGATGCGCTCCGGGGTGGAGGAAGCCGTCCACCTCGGTTCGGTGGCTGTGGTCGACGCGCGGGGCCGCCTGATCGCGGCCGCCGGGGACCCCGCCGGGGTGGCCTTCGCCCGGTCGGCAAGCAAGCCCTTCCAGGCCGCGGCCTCCCTCTCCCTGATGGGCGAGAACGCCGGCGAGGAGCTCTCCGACCGAGAGGTGGCGGTGATGTGCGGCTCCCACCATGGGGAGCCTGAACACCTCGACGCGGTCGGGGCTCTCCTGGCGCGGGCCGGCCTCGGTCCGGAAGCCCTTCTGTGTCCCCCGGGCCTTCCCCTCGACCCCGACGCCGCCCTGGCCGTCACGGAGCGTCGCCCCGAGTACCACAACTGCTCGGGGAAGCACGCCGGGATGCTCCTGGCGTCGGTGCGAGCCGATCTGGACACGGGAACCTATCCCGAGGAGGGGCACACGGTTCAGCGGGCCGCGCTCGAGGTGCTGTCGAGGGCGGCGGGGATGGAGCCGGCGGCCGTGGGAGTGGATGGCTGCGGGGTCCCGGTCCACGCCTTCCCGCTGGCCGCTCTGGCGACGATGTTCGCGCGCCTGTCGACCCCGGAGGACTTGGGGCCGTTCGAAGCTCCCGCCCGGCGGGCGACGCGGGCGCTTCTGGCGGAGCCAGTGATGGTCTCCGGGACCCGGGGGTTGGACACCGCGCTCATGCGGACGGTCCCCCGCATGGTGGCCAAGGGCGGAGCCGAGGCCCTCCAGTGCGCGGTCCTCCTGGAGGAGGGCGTGGCCATAGCGGTCAAGATCGCGGACGGCGGCTACCGTGCCGCCGGCCCGGCGGTGGTCCGAGCTCTCCGGGTCATGGGGCTGATCGGTCCGTCGCACCAGGAGGCTCTCGGCGGCCATTCCCGGCCGGTGGTCAAGGGCGGGGGGCGGGAGGTGGGGGAGCTGGTCGCCGATTTCGACCTGGAACGCCTCACGTAGACCTCCGGTGACCTGCTTGCAAGCGTTATGCAAAGTGCTTGCAACTGTTATACAGATGTGCTAGGGTATGGATCGGTCGAAGCATCTGCCAGAGCTCGGAAAGGGAATCGATGAAGGTCCAGGACCTGGGGAAGTTCATCCGAGAGCAGCGGCGCGGCGCCCAGCTCTCGCTGAGGAAGATGGCGAAGCTGGCCGGCGTGTCGAACCCGTATCTCTCGCAGATCGAGCGCGGGCTGCGCCGTCCGAGCGCGGACATCCTCCAGGGCATCGCCAAGGCTCTCCGGATCTCCGCCGAGACCCTGTACGTGCAGGCTGGGATCCTCGACGACCGCAAGCAGGAGGCGCCCGGCGCGGACGTGGCGTCGGCCATCCTGGCGGATGGCGCCATCACGGAGCGACAGAAGCAGGTCTTGGTCCAGGTGTACTCGACGTTTCGGGAGGAGACCGAGCGGCGCCGGGCGTCCCGGAAGGGGCCCGGGCGCCGGAGCACGACCAAGGCCAAGACCTCGAAGGCCCGGCACCGGGAAGGGGCATCGCCCTCCCCCGACTCCCGATCGGTCCTCCCGTCCGCTTCTTCTCGAGAGGAGGTGACACGATGAACCTCACTAGGCCGTTCTACGTGCTGATCGGTGCGGGAGAGGCCGCCATCGAGACCGGCAAGACCATGGTCACCAAGGCCCGCAAGGTCAAGCCGGAGGAGGTGCGCGACCGGCTCTCGAACACCGCGAACACGTCCCGCAGGTGGGTCACCAAGCGATACACCTCGTGGGCGAAGCGCGGCGAGCGCCTGGCCACGCAGATGACGAAGTCGGCCCCGGCCAAGCGTGCCGCGGATCAGACCAAGCAAGCCCGTAGCCAGGTCAAGGCCGCCACGACCAGCATCCGCAAGGCGGTGGGCGCCCAGGCCGAGGCGGCGAAGACCGCTGCCAAGAAGGTCGGCTAGGCGTCGATCGAACCCGGAAACCCGCCCTCCCTCGGGGGGCGGGTTTTTCGTTGCAAGAGGCGCCGTGGTTGGAATCGAAGGTGTCCCATAACATGGAGGCAGTGCGAGCGATCGAGGCGGCCCGGGCCCGGGTCGCCGTCCTGAGTCTTCACACCTCGCCTCTCGACCAGCCCGGTACGGGTGACTCGGGGGGGATGAACGTCTACGTCCGGGCCCTGTCCGAGCGGCTGGCCGACCGGGGGGTAGCCGTCGACGTGTTCACCCGGTGCAGCGGCCGTGGCGTGCCGCAGGTCGAGGAGATGAGCCCGCTGGTCCGGGTGATCCAGGTCCAGGCGGGACCGTGTGCCCCCGTCGCCAAGGAGGATCTGCCCACGCACCTCCCCCAGTTCACGGGCGGGGTGATGGGGGGTGGGGAGGGCCGGTACGATCTGGTCCACGCGCACTACTGGCTCTCCGGATCGGCCGGCCGGGCGGTGAAGAGAGCGTGGGATGTCCCGCTCGTGGCTTCGTTCCATACCCTGGGCAAGGTGAAGAACCTGGCCCTGGCGGACGCGCCGGAGCCGCCCCGGCGGCTCGGTGGGGAGCACGCGGTGGTTCGTGACGCGGACCTCATCCTGGCCCCGACCCCGGCGGAAGCGGCCCACCTCGTGCGCCTGTACGGGGCCGGGCCCGAGCGGCTCCGGCTGGTCCCACCGGGGGTGGACCTGGAGCGATTCCGCCCCGGTCCCGGCCCCGAAGCGCGTCGAAGGCTCGGGCTCGATGGGAGGCGGATGATCCTGTTCGTCGGCCGGCTCCAGCGCCTGAAGGGGCCCGACGTTGCCATCCGAGCTTTCGCCGAGGCGGCCCGGCGGCGGCCGGACCTGTTCGACGAGGCCGTACTGGTCCTGATGGGCGGGCCCAGCGGTCCGGGCAGGCCCGGCGCGGAGATGGCCCGGCTGGAGCGGCTGGCCCGGGAGGTGGGAGTGGCGGGACGGGTCCGCTTCGTGCCTCCCGTTCCGCACCAGGAGCTGCCGGCCTTCTACGCGGCCGCCGATGTGGTGGTGATGCCGTCCCGATCGGAGTCCTTCGGCCTGGTGGCCCTGGAGGCCCAGTCCTGCGGCGTACCCGTCGTGGCCTCGGCGGTGGGTGGGCTGCCGTACGTGGTGGCGGATGGGCAGACGGGCTTCCTGGTCCCGCCCGGCGACCACCAGGCGTTCGCCGACCGGTTGGTCCTGCTGCTCGGGCATCCGGGTCTGCGGGCCCGGCTCTCGGGAGCGGCTCGCAGGCACGCATCGCGGTTCTCCTGGGAGCGCACCGCCGACCTGGTGCATTCGGTTTACGGGGAGCTCGTTCCCGCGCTTGCCGGCCCCGGCGCGCTGGCCGGCGCCTGAGGAAGCAAGCGGAAGCAAAAAGGTCGACAAGAAAACGACCCGCCCCACCTGGGTGGATGCCATGCGAGCAGGTGTTTTGTCACCTTGACGGTCCCCGGGTCCGCGTTTATGTTTCGCTCGCTCCGAGCAGCCGGAGCGACCCGGTCGGAAAACCGACCGGGGCCCCCTGGGAAAGCTGTAAGGCGACTGGGCGCACCTGGTCGTACGGTCGGGAAGGCCAACTGGCTGTGCGGGCGGGGAGGCTCGGAACCCCCAAGGCCCAACGAAAGGGGCTACCGGAAGGACGCGAACCGGCTGCGGCGGCGAAGGTTGCTCGGAGCATCTGGCCCGAGGGGCTGAAGGTGGCCGACGGCGCCGTGAGGTTCGCCTCACGGAACCGGCGGCGAGCCGGAAGTCCCTCGGGCCTTTCCTATACTCTTGGCGGACCGTTTCGGCGCACTGGAGGGACGAGCGAATGCCCGGCAGGGTGCTGATGGTCATCGACACCCAAGAGGGATTCACCCGGCAGGGCAACCTGGCCAGCGAGACGTGCACGGCTGCCGTTCCCCGGATCCGAGCCATCGTGGAGAAGGAGGGGGCCGCCGGGACCCCGATCATCTTCACCAAGGACACCCACCGGGAGGGGGACCCCGAGTTCGAGATGTTCCCTCCCCACTGCATCGTGGGCACCCCCGAACACGAGCTGGTCGAGGAGCTCAGGGAGTTCGAGCCGGACGCGGCGGCGGTGATCCAGAAGAGCCGGTACTCGGCCTTCCACGAGACCGAGCTCGATCAGGTCATCAAGGACCTGAACCCCCACGAGATCCACGTCATCGGCTTGTGCTCCGACATCTGCGTCCTGCATACGACGGCCGACCTTCGGAACCGGGACTTCAGGGTCGTCGTGCACAGAGACGGCGTGGAGACGTTCGACAGTCCGGGCCACGGGAACGAGGACGTCAACCGGTGGGCCCTGTCACACATCGAGAACATCCTCGGGGCCCGGGTGGTCTGAAAAGTGAGCGGCCCCCTGTTCCGGGCTCCGGTGCTCTGGTTCGCGAATTCACCGCTGGTGCGACGCCTCGTAACCGGGGTCGGTCCCGGCCGCCGGCTGGCTCTGAGGTTCGTGGCCGGCGAGACGCTGGACGACGGCATGCGGGTGGCCAGGCAGCTGAACGATCGGGCCACCGGCGCCATGCTGGATCACCTCGGCGAGAACGTGGAGTCGGCCGATCAAGCGTCTGCGGCGGCAGATCGGTACGTCCTCGCGTTGAAGCGCATCGAGGAGGAGGGCCTGAGCGACGCGAACATCTCCGTGAAGCTCACGCAGCTGGGTCTCGACGTCTCGGAAGACATCTGCCTCGAGAACTCTCATCGGGTTCTCGAGGCCGCCGGGGAGCTTGGGACCCTGGTGATGATCGACATGGAGTCCTTCGATTACGTCGACCGAACGCTGTCCATCTATCGCTCCCTGCGAAAGGACCATTCGAACGTCGGTGTCTGCGTCCAGGCCTACCTGTACCGGTCGACAGAGGACGTGCGGGCTCTCGCCGGAGAGGGCGCCACGGTGCGGGTGTGCAAGGGCGCATACCTCGAGACTCAGGCGGTGGCATTCCCTCGTAAGTCCGAGGTGAATCGGAGCTATGCTCGGCTCGCCGCCACCCTGCTGTCGGCGGGATGCAGCGTGCACATCGCGACGCACGACGAGCGCTTGATCGAGGGGGCTCTCCGATTCGTGGAGGACCACGGCATCCCGACCCACCGGTTCGAGTTCCAGATGCTCTACGGGATTCGCCGCGACCTCCAGGATCGATTGGCGAAGGCAGGGTTCCCCGTGCGCGTGTACGTCCCCTATGGGAGACAGTGGTATCCGTATCTGACCCGCAGGCTCGCGGAGCGTCCCGCGAACCTGTGGTTCCTGGCGAGCAATCTGGTGCGGAGGGGTGGATGAGAACCGGAGGAACGGACTCGTGAACTCCCGACGCGTGGCGTTCCTGGGAGGCGGCAAGATGGGAGAAGCCCTGGTATCGGGGCTGATCCGATCGGGGGGCCGTTCCGCCGAGGAGATCATGGTGACGTGCCGGCGTGAGGAGCGGCTCCAAGAACTCGTCGAGCGGTACGGGGTCGAGGCGACGCTCTCCAACCCCGAGGCGGCGGGATGGGCCCGGACCCTCGTCATCACGGTGAAGCCGCAGGACATGGACGAACTGCTCACCCAGGTGGGAGGGCACATCGCCTCGGACCACCTGGTCATCTCATTCGCCGCAGGCATCCGGACCGCCCTGATCCAGTCCCGGATGCCGGACGGCGTCCCGATCATCCGAGTGATGTCGAACGTCCCCGTTCTCGTGGACGAAGCCATGTCGGTCATCAGCGCGGGGACCCATGCGGAGGACAAGCACATGTCCGTGGCGGAGGAGCTGCTCGGCACCGTGGGGAAGGTCATCCGGCTTCCCGAGAAGGATCAGGACGCCGTCACGGCCACGTCGGGCTCCGGCCCCGCCTACTTCGCTCTGCTCGCGGAGGCGATGATCGACGCGTGCATCCTGTTGGGGCTTTCTCGCGACGTGGCCACGGAGCTGATCGTCCAGACCATGCTGGGGACGGCGAAGATGCTCCGGGACACGAAGGCGCATCCCGTGGAGATCCGCGAGATGGTGACCTCGCCCGGAGGGACCACCATCACCGCCATCAAGGAGCTGGAGCAGGCGGGGGTGCGGGCGGCGTTCCTCAATGCGATCGAGGCGGCGCGGCGGCGGAGCGCCGAGCTGGCCAGAGGCCGGGAAGCAGGCGACGAGCCGTCGTGAGCGACGGACGGGAGGGCTAGTGGGCAGAGGTGATCGGAAGAGGGTCCGGTGGGCCCACAACCGCAAGCGAAAGAAGAAAGCGCGGGAGAGGCGACAAGCCTCCGAGCGGCGCCAGCCTGCGAAGGGTCGGTGACCCCGCCCCGGAGGCTCGGGTTGACGAGGAGGAGGACGGGCGATGTTCCCACTGTCGAAGGGAAAGGTGGCCCGGCAAGCGCACGTGGGCTTGCCCGACGGCACCTACGAGGAGGAGCACGGGCGGGAGGCGTTCGAAGGACGGGCTTCCCACCTGTATCGGAGCCATCCACCGACCGCGTGGATCCGGATCGAGGGCGACCTCCGACCCCGAGCCTACGACCTGAACGGGCTGAAGCCGCCCGACCAGGCCGATGCGGCGGGGGAATGGCAACGCATCCTGTGGAACGACGACGTGGCCGTGTACGTCTCCCGACGGACCGGCCCGATGCCGCATTTCCTGCGGGATTCCGACGGGGACCTGTGCTATTTCGTCCATCGCGGTGAAGGAACCCTGGAGACGGACTACGGTCCGTTGCCGTTCCGTTCCGGCGACTACCTCATCCTGCCCAAGGGAACGACGCACCGGCTGGTTCCCGACGGCGACGACAACTTCTTCTACGTCGTGGAGGGCCGCGGGGAGTACGACCTGCCGGAGAAGGGTCTCCTGGGCAAGCACGCCCTGTTCGATCCGGGAGTGCTCGAGACGCCGGACCCGCAACCTCACGACGAGCGGGGGGAGTTCTCGGTGAGAGTGAAGCGCGATCACCGATACGCCACGCTGGTGTATCCGTTCCATCCGCTCGACGTGGTGGGGTGGCAGGGGGACCTGTGCCCGATCCGCCTCAACGTCGAAGACTTCCGGCCGGTTGTGTCGCCCCGGTACCATCTGCCGCCCTCGGTCCACGTGACGTGGAAGAACGAGGGGTTCGAGATCGGAACGTTCGCACCCCGGCCGACCGAAACGGGCGACCCCGCCGCCCTGCGCGTTCCGTTCTTCCACTCGAACATCGACCGGGACGAGGTGCTTTTCTACCACCGGGGGCAGTTCTTCTCCCGGGCCGGGATCGGAGAGGCGTTCATCACCCATCACCCCCAGGGGCTGCACCACGGCCCGCAGCAGGCGGCCATCGAGGCGTCGAAGACGAAGGAGTTCGCGGACGAGTACGCCATCATGGTCGAGACCGAGCGGCCCTTGGAGCGAGAGGAGCCGCTGGCGGCGGTGGAGGTCGAAGGATATGCAACCTCGTGGGCCCGGGGCCTCGGGCTGATCGACTGACCCAAGGCAGGCGCCGGGCGTCGTCGCGGCTGTCGCTCCTAGTCCGTTCGGGTCATTTTCCGGGGTTCTGAGGGCGCTGATATTCCGTTCGACTTGACCGTCGGCGTATGGTGCCCAGCATGTCGCGCGGGTCCCCGACCCCCTGTCGCCGTCCGTACCGGCTGCGTACCAGACGCCGCCGGCCATCACGGCACGTCACCCGGGCCCCCCGTCGCCGGCAGCCACAGCGTAGGCTGATCTGATCGACGGGCGCAGTTCCCTTCCGCAGCCGCGCGCGCCGCTTCCGCGGTTCACCCAGGTTCGGGTAGAAAGAGGCATGCGCACACAGCGGCTTGGTTCCCAGGGGCCCGAGATCTCCGTGGTCGGATTCGGTGCCTGGGAGGCTGGGGGAGACATGTGGGGACCGAATCCCTCGGACGACCAGGTCATCGAGGCCATCCGGGCTGGTCTGGACGCCGGCATCACCTGGGTCGACACCGCCGAGGTGTACGGCGACGGCACCTCTGAGGAGCTGGTCGGCCGGGCCATCAGCGGGCGTCGCGACGGAGTGGTCGTGGCCACCAAGGTCGCTCCTCGTCCGGACGGGACCGGGTTCCGTCGGGAAGAGGTTCGGGCCGCTTGCCAAGGAAGCCTGAAGCGGCTGGGCATCGAACACATCGATCTCTACCAGTTGCACTGGCGGGACGACCGCGTCCCGGTGGAGGAGACGTGGGAGGCGATGGCCGGCTTGGCCGAGGAAGGCCTGGTCCGGGCGATCGGCGTGTCGAACTTCGATCAGGACCTCATCGAGCGGTGCGAGTCCATCCGCCACGTGGATTCCCTCCAGCCGCACTTCTCCATGCTGCGCCTGGAGAACCGGGACCTCATCAGGTGGTGCGGTGAGCGCGGGACCGGCGTGGTGACCTATGCCCCCCTCGGCTACGGCCTGCTCACCGGGGCGATCTCGAAGGACACTCGGTTCGATCCACGAGATTGGCGGAGCCGAGGAGGAAGGATGTTCGCCCCCGGGAAGTTCGAGAGGAGCCTGGCGGTCGTCGACGGCCTCCGTCCGATCGCCGAGCGCCTGGGCATCAGCCTCGCTCAGCTCGCGCTGGCGTGGACGTTCCACCAGCCCGGGGTGACATCCGCCATCGCCGGCAGCCGTAACCCCGAGCACGTCCGGGAGAACGCCGGGGCGGGAGACGTGGAGCTGGACGAGGCCACCCTGGCCGAGATCGAGACGCTGCTGCCGCTGGGTCCGAACTTCGGATAGGGGTCGGTACACGATGGAGGGGACCGTGGGCCGATGGGAACCGCTCGGCGGCGAGCTGCGTGCGGGGGCGTCGGCCGCGTCGTGGGGGGAGTTCGAGACCCAGGTCTTCGCGATCCTCGCCGACGGGGCCGTGTGGAACCGCTACTGGGATGGGAAGGCCTGGCACGAGTGGGAGACGCTCGGCGGGATCTTCACGGGACAGCCGGCGTCCTCAGCGAGGGACGCCAACCGCATCGACGTGATGGCTGTGGGCGAGGACGGCGTGGTTCACCACCGATGGTGGGACGGCAGCGCCTGGGTTCCGTGGCGGGAGATCCCAGACTCTCCGCTGGACGCTCGAGCGGTCTCCTGCTCGTGGATCGGGGACCGTTTAGACGTCTTCGTGTGGGGTGGGGACGGCCAGCTCTGGTACGCGGCGCTGTCAGCCTGAGCGAGCCGGCTTCTGGCCGACGCGGTTGCGCAAGACTCCGATCCCGTCGGCCTCGAGCTCGACCACGGCGCCGGGCCACAGGAACTTCCCGAGATCGAGGCCGCAGCCGCCGCCGAAGGTCCCCGAGCCGTACACGTCTCCCGGCCACACGTCCTCCCCCTGGGAGACGTGAGCGATCATCTGGGGGAACGTCCACCTGGCCCCGCCCAGGTTCCCCTCGGACCACTCGTTGCCGTCCACCCGCGCGACCAGATGGAGCCGCCGCGGATCGAGCTCGTCGGCGGTGACGATGCACGGACCAAGCGACGTGGCGAAGTCCTTCCCCTTGGCCGGACCGAGTCGGGCCGCCATCTCTTTCCGCTGGATGTCCCGGGCGGACCAGTCGTTCATCAGCGTGTACCCGAAGACCAGAGCTCCGGCCGCGTCCGGGTCGAGATCCCGTCCCCGGCCCCCCAGGACACAGGCCACCTCGAGTTCGTAGTCCAGCTCCTCCGTATACGGCGGCCACGGGATCTCCTCCTGGGGCCCGAACACCGATCGGTGGTTGCCCTTGTAGTAGACGGGTATCTCGTACCAGGACTCGGGGACGGGTTCGCCCCTGCGAGCCGATCCCGCCTTCACGTGGTCCTCGAACGCCAGGAAGTCCCGAAGCGAGGACGGGAGGATCGGAACGAGGATGCGAGCGTCGGCAACGACGTGCCGCTCGAGATCCCCAGCCTCGAGGGCTCTCCGGGCCGCGTCGAGCGGTCCGGATCCCGCTGCCACCAGCGCCTCCATGGTGGTTGGGAAGCCCGGGTGGCCGACCGCGGACGACAGGTCGACCACCCGATCATCGACGAGGGCGCCGAGACGGCGGGAGCCCTCTCGCTCGTATGTGACCAGCTGCACCTTGGGCTACGCCGAGCGGGCCTTCTGCAGGTCGTCCACGCCCAGGACCAACTGGCCCCGCGCCGTCAGGTACACGAGGTCGATGTTCACGCCGGCGTCGGCCATCCGCCGGGCGATCGCCCCGAGCTCCCCGGGCTTGTCGGTGACGTCCAGGACGACCACGTCTCGCTCGTCCTTGATGCTTAGCCCGGCGCCCTCGATGGCCTTCCGGGCTCCGCCGGCGTCCTCCACGAGGACGTGAAAGTCGGCCGTTCCCCCCGTGGTGACCCCGCACCCTCCGTCGATGTTCACCCCGGCGTTGCCGAGGGCTTCGCCCACATCGGCCAGGGTGCCCGGACGGTCCTGCAGCTCGACCGTGAGGTCTTTGGCCATGGCGCCTCCTTTCTCCTGTCCTCACTGTGATAGTCCGGCGGGGGGCCGAGCGCAACCCGGTCGGCGGTCGACCATCGCCCGCGAGTAGGATTGCCTGAGCGAATGGGGAGATCGAACAAAGGAGGAACGATGGCGGACGAGTACCTCAATTACATCGGCGGCAAGTGGGTGCCGGCAGCGTCCGGCCAGACCTTCGAGTCCCGTAACCCGGCCGACCGGGACGAAGTCCTGGGGGTCTTCCCTCGGAGCGGCGCGGATGACGTGGCCAAGGCAGTCGAGGCGGCCAAGGAGGCGTATGGCGACTGGATGGCGACTCCGGTGCCCGTCCGGGGCGACTACCTCCTCCGGGCGGGCCTGGTGTTGGAGAAGCGGAAGGAGGAGCTCTCGGAGCTCATGACTCGGGAGATGGGCAAGACCCTCAAGGAGAGCCGGGGCGACGTCCAGGAGGCCATCGACTTCTGCTTCTACATGGCCGGGGAGGGCCGCCGGTTCTTCGGTCAGACCATGCCATCCGAGCTGGCCAACAAGTTCTCGATGACGGTCCGCCACCCCATCGGGGTCATGGGGCTGATCACCCCGTGGAACTTCCCGATGGCCATCCCGAGCTGGAAGATCGTTCCGATGATCGTGTCCGGGTGTACGGGGGTGTTCAAGCCCGCCGGGGACACGCCGCTTCTGGCCACCCTGCTCGTGCAGGTCTTCGAGGAGATCGGCCTGCCGCCCGGAGTCCTGAACCTGGTCCACGGCCATGGCACTGAGGCGGGGGCACCTTTGGTCGAGCACCCCGACGTCCGGGGCGTCTCCTTCACCGGCTCGCTCGAGGTCGGCCGGATGATCAACGAGACGTGTGGCCGTCTCATGAAGCGATGCTCGCTCGAGCTCGGCTCGAAGAACGTTCTCATCGTTATGCCCGACGCGGACCTCGACCTCGCCGTGGAGGCGGCCGCGTGGGGAGCGTTCGCCACCTCGGGACAGCGGTGCACGGCAACCTCGCGGCTGGTGGTCCACGACGCCGCGCGCAAGGACTTCACCGATGGCCTGGTGGAACGGGTGTCGAAGATGAAGGTGGGCAGCGGCCTCGATCCCGACGTTGAATTGGCACCCGTAATCAACGAGGACCAGAAGCGGCGAGTTCTCGAGTACATCGAGATCGGCAAGAGCGAAGGGGCAAAGGTCCTCACCGGTGGGAACGAGCTCACGGGGGACGGCTACGACAAGGGGAACTTCATCGCTCCCACGGTGTTCGACGACATGACCCCCGACATGCGGATCGCCCAGGAGGAGATCTTCGGCCCGGTGACCGGGATCATCCGGACCGACGACGTCGACGAGGCCATCCGCATCGCCAACTCAACGCAGTACGGACTGTCCGCTTCGATCTACACGCACGACATCACCAACGTGTTCAAGGCCATCCGGGGCCTCGAGTTCGGCATCGTGTACGTGAATGCCCCCACCATCGGCGCCGAGATCCAGCTGCCCTTCGGCGGGATGAAGAGCACCGGGAACGGCCACCGAGAGGCCGGGCCGCAGGCCCTCGACGAGTTCACGGAGTGGAAGGCGGTCTCCGTGGACTTCTCCGGGAAAGTCCAGAAGGCCCAGGGCATCGACTGAGCCCGCAGTGACCGAACGGCGGCTGGTCTCCTCGGGCTCGCTCTACGAGCCGGTGCTCGGTTTCTCCCGAGCCGTGGTCGTGGGCCCGCACGTCTACGTCGCCGGGACGGCGCCCATCATGCCCGACGGCGCGGATCCGCCGCCGGACGCATACGGTCAGGCCCGCCGGTGCCTGGAGATCGTCATGACCGCTTTGGGAGAGGCCGGGGCGGGCGCCGAGCACGTGGTGCGGACCCGCTTCTATCTCACGAGGCGCGAGGATTTCGAGGAGGTGGCCCGGGCGCACGGGGAGCTCTTCGCGGCCATCCGGCCGGTGAACACGACCATCGTGGTGAGCGGGTTCATCGATCCCCGCTGGCTCGTCGAGGTGGAAGCCGAGGCGCTGCTCACCGACTCGCACCCGTGAGCGAAACCGTCGAGCTGGTCTACGGACCGGAACTGCTCACCTACGACCACGGCCCCCAGCATCCTCTCCGCCCCCTTCGGGTCATGCTCACCCGAGAGCTGATCGCAGCGTACGGGCTGCTCGAACTGAAGACGGTCACCGAGAAGTCGCCCCGGGTGGCCACCGACGAGGAGCTTCACCTGGTGCACACACCCCGGTACGTCGACGCGGTCAAGCGGACGGCGGAGCTCTCACCCGGGGAGCTCGGGCGGTTCGGCTTCGGGCCCGGAGACAATCCCACCTTCCCCGGGATGCACGACGCCTCCGCGCAAGTAGCCGGCGCCTCAATCGTGGCCGCGGAAGCCGTCCACTCCGGCCGGGCGGAACACGCCTTCAGCCCGGCAGGCGGGCTGCACCACGCCATGCCCGAGCGGGCTTCGGGATTCTGCGTGTACGACGACCCGGCCATCGCCGTCGCCTGGCTGTTGGACCGGGGCGTGGAGCGGGTGGCCTACGTCGACGTCGACGTGCACCACGGAGACGGCCCCCAGGCCATCTTCTACCGGGACCCCCGGGTCCTCACCATCTCGATCCATGAGACCGGCCGGTACCTGTTTCCGGGCACGGGGTCCGTGGAGGAACGAGGCGAAGGGGAAGCGGAGGGCACCAAGGTCAACGTGCCCCTTCCCCCCTTCACCTCAGACGACTCGTGGCTCGAGGCCTTCCACCAGGTGGTGCCGCCGCTGGTCAGGCGGTGGAAGCCGGACGTGCTCGTCACCCAGCTCGGCTGCGATACCCACCACACCGATCCGCTGGCACACTTGAACCTCTCCACTCGTGCGTACCGTGAAGCGGCCAAGGCTCTGCACGGGCTGGCGCACGATGCCGCGGGCGGCCGCTGGCTTGCCACCGGCGGCGGAGGGTATCAGTGGGCGAGGGTGGTGCCACGGGCGTGGACCATGTACTTCGCAGAGATGGTGGATCAGGAGATACCCGACGAGATCCCGGACGAATGGCTGGCCCTGGCAACCGAGAAGGCCGGCCACCCGGTTCCTGAGCGTCTCTCGGAGCCGTCCCCACCGGCGGGTGACCACGCCGAGGTGGCTTCGGTCCTCGAGCGGGTGCGTCGCGTCGTACTGGAAGGAACGGGAACCGAGGCAAGCGAGTCTTCCCCGAAGGATCCGTGGGGCTAGTCCACGTCAGGCAGGCTCCATCCCTCGACGTCGCGAAAGCCGAGGCGCTCGTAGATACGAATTGCGGCCTCGTTGGTTCGAGTCACGAATAGCTCGAGCTCCTCGTATCCCTGATCCAGCAGGGCGTTGATGGTTCGCTGGACCAAATGGGTCGCCATGCCCAGGCGTGATTGGTCCGGGCGCGTCATGACGAAGGCGAGGAGGGGACGACCTTCCCACAGCGTGACAAGCGTGGCGCAGGCCGGCTGGGAGCTCTCCTCGATGAGGAATGAGCAGGCCGAGAGGAATTCCCCATACTTGCCGCCGATGGCAGAATGAACCTCCCCAATCGACTCCTCCCGAGTCTCGCCCTCGTAGTCCACCGTGCCCTGGTAGGCCTCGTACATCAGCCTGCCGAGGGCCTCGGCATCATCGGGACGAACCCCTCGCACCGGCCATCGGGCCTCGGCATGCTGGCGCCTGAGGGAAAGTCGCAGCTGACGCCGGCTGCGGCGGGCTCGGGTGAGTTCAGCTTCCGAGGGAGCTCGAGAGAGTCTGTCCTCCGTCGACAACGATCACCGCCCCCGTGATGAACGACGCGGCATCCGAGGCGAGGAACTTAGCCACCGCGGACACCTCCTCGGCCCGGCCCCAGCGCCCCATGGGGATCGAGCTCCGGATGGTCTCGTAGAAGGTGGGATCCTGCCGGGCCCCGACGTTGAGATCCGTCTCGATCCACCCGGGGGCGATCGCGTTGACCCGCACCCCAGAGCTCGCCCATTCGCGGGCCACCGTCCGAGTGAAGTTGATCAGCGCGGCCTTGGCGGCCCCGTAGTAGGTGAGTCCCGGGCTGGCGGTGAGCCCGGCGACCGACGCGACGTTGATCACGCACCCTGACCTGTTCTCGAGAAGGATGGGGGCCGCCGCCTTCGTGCAGTAGAACGCGCTGGTGAAATTGAGTCGGAGATACTTCTCGAATCCGTCCTCCCGGATCGAGTCCACCGTGGAGAGGAACGGCGCGCCGCCCGCGTTGTTGACGACGATGTCGATGGTGCCGAGCTGGGCGGCGGCGCGGTCGACGAGGCCTCGGACCTGCTCCGGGTCGGTCACGTCCGCAACGACGGCCAGGGCCCGACGTCCCTCGGCTTCCACGTCCTTCGCTGCCGCCTCCAGGTCTTCCCGGCCTCTGGCGGCCAGCGCCACGTCCGCTCCAGCCTGCGCGAACGATAGAGCGATGGCCCTGCCGATCCCCCGGCTTCCCCCGGTCACCAGGGCGACCTTGCCTTCGAGCTCGCTCATGCCGATGCTTTCTTTGGTTGGGGCACGGATGAGGTCCCCACCTACAATTGGAATAGGATGACCACTTACTCTAGTCACTCGGGGGGGCCGCTCGCCTTCCGGCCCAGCGAGGCCGCTCTCGGGGCTCGCTACTCTCCCCGGGCCTCCCGCCGAGTCGGTGACGTCGACCGATGGACCCCGCGCTCCTTCTCCCGTGATGAGCTGCGCCACGGGCTGCTCGGCGAGGGCCCCGCGGGTCTGAACGCCCACGACCGACCCAACATCCTGTGGAAGATCGGCCGCCTCTGCGACGCAGACCCCGACTCCCAGTTCGGGCTGACCGGCGTGGACTGCCTCACGCGGGACGAGGTGCTCGCCATGATGGCTGAAGCCGGGGGCTTCCCCGTCGAGGCCGGGCCCGATGGCGAGCTCGCCGTGTGGGTGGATCCGGACAAGGTCATCGAGGCGTTCGAGGCCATCGGAGACCGTTTGGCCCTCGCGGCCGAACGTGGAGAACGCGTGATCCTGGCCACGGGACACCCCGTCGGCTTGCCGCTCCTGTACCAGGCCACGGCGGGGCTCCTCGCCACGGGAGGGGCGAAGATCCTTCGGCCGCTGGAGGGTTTCACCTGGAAACACGAGGGGCGGAAGCGACAGATCCGGTATCTCGGCGGCGTGGCCGTGCTCACCGACCGGGCATCGAGCGTTCACACGCACAGCCCGGAGGGAATGGAGCTGATGCTGGAGGAGGCCGGTCCCGATCTCGTGTTCGCGGACCACGGGTTCGCAGGCGCGGCGATGGAGGCAGGCATCGACACCATCGCCATCGCCGACGTGAACGACCCCGCGCTGATGGTTGCGTGGAAGCAGGGACGCGGCGGGCCGGTGGCCGTCATGGACGACAACGTGCAGCCGGAGGCGTACTGGCCCTGCTTCCAGGTGATCGCCTCCCGCTTCTCGCGGGCAGAGCTCTAGACGCGGGCGCCGTCCTCCACCGACTCGAGAACGAAGCTGGCGAGGGCGCGAGCCTCGTCGTCGGGCAACGAGACCGCGCACATCGCCTGGTCGTTCACCCAGACGGAGAACCGCACGTGGTGGCTGGGGATCCGAACGGTGTCCCCTTCGCTCTCGACCTCGATCTCCTCCAGGTAGCAACTCGCCCGGAGGTAGGCCTCCGCGGGATCGGTGGGCGCCACGGGGATGCCTCGGAACCACGGGAAACCTTGGGACCCTTCGGCGGGAGCAGGTGCTTCGGAAGCCGCGCCCCGCAGGCGAAACAGAACCGGTGCCCGTCGGGCTGGGCGACGCCGCAGCGAGGACAGTACATGGGAACCCTCCTTCAGCACGACGCCTTGCGCCGGGAACGATACTCTCTCCGCTTGCTCGTTGCGTGCCGGTCATGCCCGTGGCATGAGCGACAGAAGGCGCTCCGCGTGGCGCGGGCCCACCGCGTCCTCCTCGTGCTTGAAGAAGCCGAAGACGTCCCGGCCCGTAGCGACCTCGCCCTTGATCCACTCGGCCCAGCCGGCCAGCTCGTCGTCGGCATAGGTGCTCTTACGAAGACGGAGGTAGCCGAACGGCTCGGCCACGCGGGCGACGGGCTCGCGCTCGTCTGTCTCAGCGACGCACCAGGCCACCCCCTGGTCTGTCAGGAGGCTCCGAGCTTCCTCCCACGACGGATGCCGGAACTCCATGGCGTACCGGAAGGTGGGAGGAAGGTAGCCCACGAACCCCTCGATCAGTCTGCGGTCGAACCGAAGGGAGGGAGGACACTGGAACAAGATGGGCCCGAGGCGCGGCCCCAGAGCCTTGGCCCGATCGAGGAACTCCGAGACGTCGTCGTCGGCATCCGCCAATCGTTTCGTGTGCGTGATCCGCTGATGGGCTTTCAGGGCGAACCGGAAGTCTTCCGGGGTCCGCTCGGCCCATGTGGTCAGGGTCTTCGTGGCGGGATAGCGGCGGAACGTGTAGTTGATCTCGACGGCGGGGAACCGCCCCGCGTAGTAGCGGAGCATCTCCGTGTCGGGGAGCTTCTCTGGGTAGAAGGGGCCCTTCCACTCCTTGTATGCGAACCCCGACGTGCCGACGGAGAGCAACCCGGCCACGCGGCGATTCTCCCACGGTCCGCCCACGTGCCGGCCCCTCGATATGGGCGGCTCCGAGCCCGGGCCGATAGAATCCGCGTGAGCATCGCATGTAAATTGCAGGAAGGCTCGTTTCGTGACCGTGACGTACCAGCTCGAGGGCGTGACCAGGATCAAGTCCCATCTCTCGATCGAACTCGCCAACGGACAGGCGGCCCGCCGCGGGTCGCGCGTTCGAGAACCCGACGCGCGGGCCCGAAGCGGCACGATCCGCTAGCGCCCGGCCACGCCCCGAGCCTCCCGCGTTGGAGGCTGGATGGATCCGCACGACGACGCCGTACGCCAGGCCGTTGCCCGCGGGGGCGTGATCTTCCTGCTGGGCGGTCTCGACACGGGGAAGACGACGCTGGCCCGTCGCATTGCGACGGCGGGGCTGGAGGCCGGCGAGACCGTGGCGGTGATCGATGCGGACGTGGGACAGTCCACCGTCGGCCCGCCCACCACGGTTGGCCTCCGGCTGTGCAGGAGTCCGACGGACCTCGAGCCCGACGCGCTGGCAAAGGCGGACGACGTGGCCTTCGTGGGATCCACGTCTCCCCAGGGTCATCTCCTCCCACTGGCCGTGGGTGCCCGGCGCCTGCTCGACCGGGCCCGGGCGGAAGGCGCCGACCTGGTGGTGATCGACACCACCGGTCTGGTCACGGGGGTCTACGCACAGGTTCTCAAGTTCCAGAAGATCGAGCTGCTTCAGCCCGACCTGGTCTTGGGACTGGCACGGGGTCAGGAGCTCGACCCGCTCATCGGCATCGTGCGGCGGTTCTTCGCCACGGACGTCCTGTCGCTTCGGGTCCATCCGGACGTCCTTCCCACGTCCGTGGAGCAACGGGCTCAGAACCGTGAGCAGGCCATGCGGCGCTACTTCTCGGCCCCAGTTCAGCGCTGGCGGGTCAAGCCCACGGTGTTCATGCCCGCGCTGCCGGCGCTGTTCGATCTAAACGTCCTTGACCACATCGTGGTCGGACTCTCCGACGGGAAGGGCGGCTGCCTGGGGATCGGATTCCTCGAGCACCTACCGGACGAGGGGGCCCTGAGGCTCAATTCGCCCGTGCCGGAGGCGCCGAAGGCGCTTATCCTCGGTTCCGTTCGCCTGGAGGAGGGGTTCCAGGCCCGGCGGGTGGACCTCCGCAACCTGCTCGGATCGGACTGAAGAGAGAAGAGAGAGGAGAAGGATGCCCTCACTGGTCAAGAAACGCCGCAAGAAGATGCGGAAAAAGAAGCACAAGAAGCTCTTGAAGAAGACCCGCTGGCAGCGGCGCCAGAAGAAGTAGAGGACCCTCGTGCGCCGCGCCGCGGTCGTGGCCATCCTGGCCCTGTCCCTGGTCCCCGCATGCGGCACCTCGGGATCGATGGGAGCCCGGCGCGGCGAAGCGATCCGATTCACCACCGACGACGGGGTCGAGCTGGCCGGCGAGCTCCGGGGTGAGGGAGACATCGGCGTGGTGTTCGCCCACATGTTCCCGACGGACCGCACATCCTGGGCTTCCTTCGCCACGGTTCTCGGCGACGGCGGGTTCCGTACGCTGACGTTCGACTTCCGTGGGTACGGCGACTCGGGGGGTGAGAAGGACATCCCCGAGATCTGGCGCGACGTCGTGGCCGCGGCCCGCGCCCTGCGGGACGATGGGGCCACCCGGGTTGTCCTCGTCGGGGCCAGCATGGGGGGGAGCGCAGCGCTTCGCGCCGCCGCAGAGGAGCCCGTCGACGGCGTGGTCACACTCTCGGCCCCCTCCACCTTCATGGGGCTCACCGCGTCGCCCGAGGTCCTGGCCGGGGTCACCGCCCCCAAGCTGTTCCTGGCGGCGGACGGCGACGGCATCGCCGCCCAAACCGCGCAGTCCTTCTACGAGCAATCGCCCCCGCCGAAGCGGGTGGAGATCGTGACCGGCACCGAACACGGAACCGACCTCCTGGAGGGCAGGCAGAGCGAGGTCGTCCGACGCCTGGTCACCGCGTTCATCGAGCGTTTCGAACCGCAGGCCCCGTGACCAGGCCGATCCTCTTCCTGACGGACTACGGCCTGGACGACGAGTTCGTGGGGCTGTGCCACGCCGTCATCGCCCGGCTCGCCCCCGAGGCGCGCGTGCTCGATCTGACACACGGCATCCCGCCCCAGGACGTGCTGCGAGGAGCGCTCGTGCTCGCGGACGCCACGCCTCACGCGCCGCCCGAGTCGGTCTACCTGGCGGTGGTGGACCCGGGGGTAGGAACCGAGCGGAGGCCCGTGGTCGTGGAGTCAGGAAACGCTCTCCTCGTGGGCCCGGACAACGGGCTGCTGTCGCTGGCATGGGACGCCCTGGGCGGGGTGAAGCGAGGCTTCCTCATCGAGCCGGTGGAGGAGGAAGGGGTTCGGACCTCGGCGACGTTCCACGGACGGGACGTCTTCGCGCCCGCGGCGGCACGCCTGGCCACCGGCCAGGACCCCTCAGCCGTGGGTCGTGCGCTCGACCCTTCCTCCCTGGCGCGCATCGACGTTCCCTCGCCCCAGGTCGAACCGGGAAGGGTGGTGTGCCGGGTCGTCGCCGTGGACCGGTTTGGGAACGTCCAGCTCGCCGCGGGACCAGACGTCCTGGAAGAAGCGGGGGTCGCCGAGGCTCCCCGGCTCGAGGTGCGGGCCAAGGGGCACCGAAGCCCGGCCCGTGAGGCACGGACCTTCGCCGACGTCGCGAACTGGGCGGTGGGGATCATCGTGGACTCGTCCGGGCGGCTGGCCCTGGTGCGCAACCGGGACAGCGCGGCTGAGTCACTCGACCTCCGGCCCGGCGACGAGGTCGAGATCGCCCTCCCAACCGTGGGAGGTCCCGGTCGGGTGATCCCCCTGCCCGGGCCGTTCCGGCCCGGATAGACTCGGCCCTCGTGGGACAGCGGATCCTCATCACGGGCATCCGGAGCCACCTGGCCGCCGGATTGGCCCGCCGCCTGGAAGCCGACCCCGAGGTCGAACGGATCGTGGGTGTGGATCTGGAGGAGCCGGCGGCCCGGTTCGAGCGGACCGAGTTCGTCCGGGCCGATATCCGCAATCCGCTGGTGGTCAAGGTGCTCCAGACGACAGAGGTGGACACCCTGGTCCACCTGGGCCTCCTGTCCGCGCCGGGGCGAGCCGGCGGCCGGGGGCGGATGAAGGACATCAACGTCATCGGGGCCATGCAGCTGTTCGCGGCGTGCCAGCGGGCGGAGCGGCTGAGGAAGGTGGTGGTGCGCTCCTCCACCGCGGTGTACGGGTCGTCCCCGCGGGACCCGGCCATCTTCACGGAGGGGATGACCGCACGAGCCGAGCCTCGCGGCTTCGGGAAGGATGCCCTGGATGTCGAGGCCTACGCTCGCACCATGGCCCGGCGAAGCCCGCACATCCATCTCTCCATGCTCCGGTTCGCCAACTTCATCGGGCCCCGCATCGACAGCGCGATGACCAGGTACCTGTCCCTGCCGGTGATCCCGACGGCGCTCGGGTACGATCCGCGTCTCCAGCTCGTCCACGAGGACGATGCGGTCGAGGTCCTCCTCAGGGCGGTGCGGGAGGACCATCCCGGGACGTTCAACGTGGCCGGGGAGGGTGTGGTTCCCCTGTCGCAGGCCGTCAGGCTGATGGGAAAGCTCCCCGTCCCCGTGGTGCTGCCCGCAGCGTCCCCCCTCGCCGAGGCCCTCCGGCGCCGGGGAGCCGTCGATTTCCCTGCCGACCAGGTCAGGCTGCTCCTCTACGGGAGGGCCGTCGACACATCCCGGCTCGCCGAGGAATTCGCCTGGCGGCCCGTGTACTCCACGCGCGATGGACTGCTCGACTTCGTGCGGGGGACGGGGACCCGGGGCCCCGTCACCACGAAGCGCGTGGAGGAGTGGGACCGGAGGATCCGACGGGCGGTGGGCCGCCCGGCCGGGCGGCCAGCGCTGGAGACGTCTGATGGCTGAGATCGTGTCCCTCGGCAAGCGGGGCCGCCGACCGACGCGGCCCGTCCGAGCCGTGCCTCCCCCGGACGACACGGTCGGCGAGGCACTTGCCTTCATCCGCCGCCGCCTCACCGGTGACTACGAGGTCGATGAGTTCGGCTTCGACCCCGATCTGACCCGAACCGTGCTGGCGCCGCTGGCCCGGGTGCTCCACGAGCGCTGGTGGCGGGTCGACTGGGTCGCGATGGAGAACGTCCCCGCGGAAGGGCCTGCCCTCCTGGTGGCGAACCATGCCGGGACGGTTCCGTGGGACGCCATCGTCCTCAAGTTCGGCCTCCTCGACCGGCACCCGGCTCACCGCCACGTCCGCCTGCTCGCTGCCGACCTGGTCTTCCGGATGCCGTTCGTCGGTGCCCTGGCTCGAAAGTCCGGCAACACCCTTGCGTGCGACGAGGATGCCTTGCGGCTCCTCGAGGGCGAGGAGCTCCTGGGAGTGTTTCCCGAGGGTTACAAGGGCGTCGGGAAGCCCTGGAGGGAGCGATACCGGCTCCAGCGATTCGGACGCGGGGGCTTCATGGAGCTGGCTCTCCGGGCGAAGGCCCCGATCGTGCCGGTGGCCATCGTTGGGTCGGAGGAGATCTACCCGCTCGTATCTCGAGCCCGCCCCGTCGCCCGAGTGCTGGGGCTCCCGTACTTCCCAGTCACGCCGTTCTTCCCCTGGCTCGGTCCGCTGGGGATGATCCCCCTACCGTCGAAATGGATAGTGGAGTTCGGTGAGCCGATCGCCACCGACGAGTATCCGGACGACGCCTGGCAGGACGGGATGACCGTTCTCGATCTCACCGAACGCGTGCGCGAGGACATTCAGGCGATGCTGCAACGCAACCTGGTGAGTCGGAAGTCGGTGTTCCGCTAGCGCGACACGGTCGATGCCGGCGACGGTGGGGTGGCCGGCTCGGTCCGAAGGAACATCACCAGCTGCCACACGGCCGCCGCCCCGATCAGGGCGAACAACGCGATGATCACGATCAGCGTTCCTCGACGCACCTGTGCATCCTACCGGCGGCCGGCCCGGGCAGAGCTAGGGGCGTTCGCTGTTCGGCGCGTCCCCGGATCGGTCGTCTCCGCGGAGGTCCATGGCCAGGGCGCTGATCTCGGTGGCCAGGGCCTCGACCCCGGAGGGCTTGGCGATGCAGGCGGAGACTCCGGCCTCCCGAGCCCGGGCTCGCAGCTGCTCGTCAAGGTACGCCGAATAGAGGATCACCGTCTGGTCGGGTCGCTCGGCCCGGATCAACCGCGTGGCCTCCAGGCCGTTGGTCCCGGGCATCTTGTAGTCCATCACCACGATGTCTGGATCCGCCCGACGAGCCTCCTCGACCGCCTCGGTCCCGTCCGCCGCCTGAGCCGCGACCTCGAAGCCGTGGAGGTTCAGGATCTCAACGAGCATCCGCCGGACGTGGTCGGTGTCGTCCACTACCAGGAGCCGCACGGTCATGCCGCCACCCCCAGCCGCTTCTGACAGAACTCCCGGTTGCGCGTCAGCACGTCCTTCAGGGCGGCCTCGTCGTGGAGGTACGGACGCAGGTCCAGCTCGAGAGAAACCGTGCCCGCGAACCCGTCCCCGGCCATTCTCTCCAACAGCTCGGCGATCGGCAGAACTCCTTGTTCTACGGGGAGGTGCGAGTCCCACCCCTTGCCGGCGTTATTCGACACGTGGAAGTGGACCACCTTCGTCCGGTACCGCTCGTACGCCTCCATCAGGTCGATCCCGGCCACGGCGAGATGGCTCGTATCGATGACCAGATGGGGAAATTTGTCGAGGTCCTCGAAGTCCTGCCCGGCGTGGAAGCGGAGGCCCACGTCCCCCCGGATGCGGAGGGGAAACATGTTCTCCACAGCGATGGTGACCCCCGAGCGCACCGAGTACTCCGCCAGGCTGGTGGTGACCCAGCGTCGGTATCCGAGCTGCCACCGATACGGCGGGTGAACCACCACGAGCCCGATGTTCGCTCGCCGGGCGACCTGGGTTGCCCGATAGATCTTCTCGACCGGCTCGGTCCCCCACACCCGCCGGGTCAGGAGGAGGAACGGGGCGTGCAGGGCCTCGATGGACAGGCCGAACTCGTCCGCCAGCCGGGGGAGGGTCCGGCCGTCCTGGGTTGCGGGGTCCGCGGTGACCATCACCTCGACAGCGTCGAACCCCGTCTCCCGAGCCAGCCGAAACGCCTCTCGGAGCGGAAGGCGGAAGAAAGGAGCCGTGGAGAGTAGGAGCTTGGGCGTCGCCCTCACGGAGCCTCCTGCGTGTGAAGGCATTCTAGGGATGGGCGAACCCGATGCCAACGTCATCGCAGGTCGGGAGGCTGGCGGCGGTATCCTTCCGGTCGTGGGGTCTCTCCACGAGCTCGTGCTGTCGGCGGCGGAGCGGCGCCGGGGGGAGCCGGCGCTCCATTTCCACGGCCGGATGATCCCGTACCGGGGCCTGGCCGAACGGGTGAGGCGCACCGGGGCGGCGCTGCACGGGCTGGGCGTGGGGCGCGAGGATCGCGTGGCCATGCTCGTGGGCAACGTCCCGGAGTTCCTGTACGCGCTGTACGGGACGATGGCCATCGGCGCCGTGGCCGCCCCCCTCAACGTCATGCTGACTCCCGAGGAGGTCGGCTACGTCCTCGCGGACGCCGAGGCGAGGGTGGTGGTGGCCGAGACGGACTTCCTGCCCACCGTCCTCTCGGTGCGCGACCGGGTGGCCTCCATCGAGAACGTCGTCGTGGTCGGTCCGCCGCCGGTTCCCCGGCGCACCCGTTCGCTCGAGGAGATGATCACCCGGGGAGGCGAACTGCCGCAGGTCGCCGTGGGACAGGACGACCTGGCCATTCTCGCCTACACGTCCGGGACCACGGCCGAGCCCAGGGGCGCCATGCTCACCCACGGGAACCTCCTGGCGAACCTCGATCAACTCGCCGCGGTCCCCATCCTCGGGGAGGCCGCATCCGACGTGATCCTGTTGGCTCTGCCGCTGTTCCATCTCTACGGGCTCAACGCCGTGCTGAACTTCATGCTTCGCGTGGGCGCCAGCGGAGTCCTCGTGGAGCGATTCGACCCGGTCGAGACGCTCGAACTCGTGGAGCGGCACCGGGTCACCGTGCTGTGCGGCGTGCCGCCGATGTTCAGGGCCTGGCTCGAGGCCGCCGAGTCCCGAGAGCCCGACCTGTCCTCGGTTCGGCTCGCGGTCTCCGGGGCGGCCGCCCTCCCAGCAGACCTGCTCGAGGAATTCCGGGCTCGGTTCGGGCTCACGATCTGGGAGGGGTACGGCCTGACCGAGACCGGTCCGGCCGTCACGACCAACGCACTGGCGCCGGAGGCTCGTCCCGGCTCCATCGGACTTCCCCTGCCCGGGGTGGACGTGCGCCTGATCGGCGAGCACGGCGAGGAGCCCGAGGAGGGCGACCCGGGAGAGCTGGTGGTTCGGGGCCCCAACGTCTTCCGAGGCTACTGGCGCCGGGTGGTGGAGACGGAAGAGGCATTCGTGGAGGAGAGTTGGTTTCGCACGGGCGACGTGGCGTACGCGGACGACGACGGCTTCTTGCACCTCGTCGATCGGAAGAAGGACCTGGTCATCGTGTCGGGTTTCAACGTGTTCCCCAGGGAGGTGGAGGAGGTCGTGGCGGCCCATCCTTCCGTGGCCGAGTGCGCCGTCGTCGGCGTGCCGGACCCCCGCACCGGCGAGGCGGTCCGGGCCCTGGTGGTCCTTCGCCCCGGCGCCAAAGCCACCCGGGAGGAGATCGTCGACCACTGCCGGACCACCCTGGCCCGCTTCAAGTGCCCGCGGGACGTGGTGTTCGTGGACCGCCTTCCCAAGCACGTCACCGGGAAGGTGATGCGCCGCGATCTCAGAGGAGGGGAGTCGTGATCGTCCTCCCAATCGCCGCGGCGCTGGTTTCCCTGGTCTTTGGGGTGCACCTCCTCGTGCGGTTCGGAAGGCGAGGAAACCTGTTCGAGGGAGTGTGGGCCGTGGCCCTGCTCATGTACGCGATCGCATCGGGGGCCCTGGCGTTCGGGGTCCTGGACGGGTGGTCGTCCGCGGAGTTCCGGACCTATTGGCTCTTCGGCGCGCTGCTCAACGTGCCATACCTTGCGCAGGGAGAGGTGTACCTACTTGTCCGGCCTCAGTGGGTTGGCCACGCTGTATTCGGAGTCCTCCTTCTGGCGACGGTGTGGGCCACGGTGGAGGTCCGGACGGCCAGCCTGGACGAAGAGGTTCTTGCGACTCGGGAGTTCTTTTCCGGACGCCAGGTGCTCGAGGAGGGATCCGCAGCGCTGGAGCTGGCCCGGCCCTACTCGATCGGGGGATACGTGGTTCTCGTCGCAGGGGCGCTGTGGTCCGCCTGGAGGACGCGTGGGAGGCGAGAGCTGCGCAATCGCTTCCACGGAATCCTTCTGATCGTGTTGGGCGCCACAGTCGTCTTCGCCGGTTCCGCATTCGCCAGAGGGGCGAACTTCGGTGGCTTTTCTCTCCTCCTGACCGCCGGAGTGGCTGTCATGTACTGGGGGTTCCTCATGGCCAGCCGTCCCCGCCACGGTGTCGCCGCCCGAGCAGGTGGGGCGGAACGCCCCGCGAAGACCTAGCCCCCGTCCTCGTCTCGAGAGATCTCCGCGCTCACCACGCGCTGGCCCGAGGGCCGGTCGCTGCCGCCGTCCGGCTCTTCGGTGACCACCACCTCGCGGACGTCGTCGGCCTCGGCGGTGGAGCGGAGGAGGGCGATGCCTCCTTGAGGGTCGAACGTTCCCAACGAGACCCAGCCCCCCGGCCCCACGAGCCACAGCTGGTAGTCGCCGTCCAGCTCGGGGAGTCCGGAAGCCACGAAGTACGCCTCGTGCCGGTCGCGGACGTAGATCATCGCTGCGCGAACCCCGGCTGCGCCCTGCATCGGGACCACGGAGGCGTCGGGGCGTCCCACCGCCGCGACGGCCTCGACCATGAGGACCTGCAGGGACTCGGCCCGTTGCAGTCGCCCCGCCACGAAGAGGTTCCAGGCGCTCAGGAGGGCCACCGCGAGGAGCGCAGCCGCCGCCCCCAACCATCGCGGGAAGGCCGCGGCCGGCCGCGGCGCCGAGCGGCGGACGGACCGGATGAGCCGCCAGCGCAGCCTTCCAGGCGGAACCGTGGGGTTGGCCGCCAGCGCCAGGTCCCCGGCCAGGGCTTCGTACGCCCCCAGGGCCCGCCGGCACCGCGCGCACTCGGGGACGTGCTCGACCAGGGCCCGCTCGGCCAGGGCGGCCTCGTCCGGATCCAGGACGCCCAGGGCGTGCCCGGCCAGGAGGTCCTCGACCCGGGCGTGGTCCCACGTCATGTGAGGGCCTGCCTGAGCTTCCGGATCGCGGCGAAGGCGCGGGTCTTGACCGTCCCCAGCGGCACACCGGTCTCCCGGGCGATCCGGGCCTGGGTCCATCCATGGAAGTACATGAGCTCCACCACCCGTCGCTGGTCCTCTGGGATTGCCCGCAGGGCCTCGAGGACCTCGCGCCGCCTCTCGGCGAGGTCAGCCTCGAGCGCGACGGCCTCGCCTATGTCTTCGTCGGGTGGGTCCTCGAGGTTCAGGCGGCGGTCTCGCTCTCGGAGGCGACTCTCCCGGCGGACGGCGTCGACCGCTCGGTGGTGCACCAGGGAGAGGAAGAACGTCCGGAACTGGCCCCGGGCGGGATCGTAGGCTTCCGGGGCGCTCCACACCGCCATGAATGCCTCGTGCACGACGTCCTGCGCCAGGGGCGCCTCCCGGAGCACCCTTAGTGCCAGGCCGTAGGCGGGCGCGGAGTATCGCCGGTACAACTCCTCGAAAGCCGAGGGGTCGCGGTCGGCTACCCGGCGGGCCAGCTCGAGGTCGGTCTCGGCCACCAGCGAAGTATGCCCTCCCGCTAGGATTTCGACCATGGAGGTCCAGATGTACTCCCGCCGGACGTGCGGCCTGTGCGACACGGCCCGCGAGGTGATCCTGGGGGTTCGGGAACAGGTCCCGTTCGACTACGAGGAGGTGCTGATCGACGGGGACGACGCCCTCGAGCGCGACTACGGGGTCCGCATCCCCGTCGTCGTGGTGGGCGGCCGGGAGCAATTCGAGCTCCACGTCGATCCCGAGCGCCTCCGGGCCCTGGTGACCTCCCCCCACCCGGGAGCTTGAGAATTTGAGAACGCGTCCTACCAGGGATACAATCGCACTATCGTGCAGGTCCCTCCCAGGGTGCGCCCGTGAGGTCACGCCCCATCCCAGAGGCGACCGTGGGGCGTCTTCCCGTCTACCTGCGAGCGCTCGTCGAGATGGTGGAGACAGGAAGGAGCACCATCTCGTCCGAGAGCCTCGCCCAGGCCGCCGGGGTGAACTCGGCCAAGGTCCGCAAGGACCTGTCCTATCTCGGCTCCTACGGGACCCGCGGCGTGGGGTACGACGTGGCCTACCTGATCCATCAAGTGCGCCGCGAGCTGGGCCTGACCCAGGATTGGCCGGTGCTCATCGCCGGGATCGGAAACCTGGGCCACGCGCTGGCGCGGTACCGAGGATTCAGCGAGCGGGGCTTCCGCATCGTGGCGCTGGTCGACATCGATCCTGAGAAGCTCGGGGAGCCTGTGGAAGGCGTGGAGATCGGCTCGGTCGAGGATATGCCCGCCCTTGTCCAGCACCACGAGGTGGCCATCGGGATGATCTGCACGCCGGCTGGTGCCGCCCAGGAGGTGGCCGATCGCATGGTGGATGCGGGCATCCGTTCGATCCTCAACTTCGCTCCGGCCCACATCAACGTGCCGTCTCACGTGTCGGTGCGGAAGGTGGACCTCTCCCTCGAGCTCCAGATCCTGGCCTTCTACGAGCAGCGGAAAGCCGCCCTGGCCGACGTCCGTCGCGGCAAGGCTCTGGCCAAGTCGGCGGACCGGCCGCCGAAGCCCACTGGAAAGGGAAAGACGGAAGGGCGCCTGGAGCCGGTACGCTGAACGGATGAACCCGGAGGGTGCATGCCGGTCCTGGCTCTAGGAGTGTCCTATCGCCGGGCGCCGGTCGAGCTCTTGGAGCGGCTGTCGTTCTCCCAGGCAGACCTGCCGAAGGCCTACCATCACCTGACGCGCCTGGAGGCCGTGGAAGGGTCCATCATCCTTTCCACCTGCAACCGGGTGGAGGTCTACGCAGAGGTCCCTCGTTACCACCAGGGGTTCCTTGACCTGAAGCGGTTCCTCTCGGAGTCGCGTGAGGTCCCCGCGGATGAGTTCGCCGACCCCCTCTACGCCCATTACGAGGAGGATGCTGCCGAGCACCTCTTCTCCGTGGCCTCCGGCATCGACTCCATGGTCGTGGGCGAGCCCCAGATCCATTCGCAGGTGCGCCAGGCGTTCCGTGCGGCGGAGGCCGAGGGGGCGGCCGGGCCGGACCTGGCGAGCCTGTTCCGAGAAGCGTTGCGGGTCGGTCGGCGGGCCCGGCGGGAGACCGGCATCGGGGCGAGCCCTGCGGCGTTCGTGGAGGCGGGGGCCCGCCTGGCGGCCGAGCATCTCGGGGGCCTGGGTGGGCGCTCGGTGCTGGTGGTCGGGGCGGGAGAGATGAGCGCGCTGGCCATCCGGTCTCTCCGGGACCGAGGCGTGGACCCGGTGACGGTTCTGAACCGAACCCCCGAGCGCGCCGCCCGGCTGGCCGGGAAGGTGGGAGGTGCGCACGGATCTCTCGAACACCTGACCGCGGCGATGTCCACCGCCGATCTGGTGGTCACCTCGACCGGCGCCACCGGGCTGGTGCTCCATCGGGGGATGGTGGAACGGGCCACCGCCGGGCGGAAGGGACCGCTGTTCCTGTTGGACCTGGCGGTCCCCCGAGACGTCGATCCGGGTGCAGGAGACCTCCCCGGCGTGCGGGTCGCCGACATCGACGACCTCCGCGAAGTGCTCGCAGAGCGTCAGGGCGAGCTCCGGGCCGAGGTGGAGCGGGTTGCGGCCATCGTGGCCGAGGAGACCAGGCGGTTCGGACGCCGGCAACGCGAGGCGAGGCTGGCGCCCCTGATCAAGGCCCTGCATGACCGGGGCGATGAGGTCCGGGCCCTGGAGCTCCGGCGCCTCGCTTCGCGGCTGCGAGACCTGTCGGATCGGGAGCGTCAGGCTGTCGAGGCCCTGGCCGCCGGCATCGTTGCCAAGCTCCTCCACGACCCAGTGGTCCGGCTGAAGGCGGGTGCGGGCACGGCGGAGGGGGAAGCTCAGGCCCGGGCCCTCGCCGAACTGTTCGGCCTGGACGTCGGAGACTAGTTCCGTGCGGCTTCGCATCGGCACCAGGGGGTCGAGGCTCGCTCTGGCCCAGGCGGGAGAGGTAGCCACGCTGCTCGGGAAGGCCGGGGCTGAGCCGGAGATCGTCACCATCGTCACCGCGGGAGATCGCGGAGCCTCCCCGAAGGAATCTCCCGCCGGCGTGAAGGGGCTCTTCGTGGCGGAGATCTCCGCGGCGCTGGCGCGTGGGGACGTCGACCTGGCCGTCCACTCCGCCAAGGATCTCCCCTCCGAGGATCAGGACGGCATCGTCGTGGCGGCCGTGCCGGAGCGGAACGTCCCCTACGACGTGCTGGTGAGCCGGGAGCCCCAAGTGAGAGAGGGCGACGTGGTGGGGACGTCGAGCCTCCGCCGACAAGCCCTGCTCCGACGGTCCCGCCCGGGCCTGGAGGTCCGGGACGTCCGGGGGAACGTGGACACCCGCCTGCGCAAGATGCAGGAGGGTGCGGTCGACGCGCTGGTGCTGGCGGGGGCGGGCCTCACGAGGCTGGGGATCGAGCCGAGTCATGCGGTGCCGCTGCCGGTGGAGGAGATGGTTCCGGCGCCGGGACAGGGAGCCCTGGCCGTCCAGGCCCGGGTCGGCAGCGACGGCGCAGACCTAGCGTCGAACATCGACCACACGCCGTCTCGCGCGGCCTTCGAGACCGAGCGGCGGCTGGTCGTGTCCCTGGGCGGAGGATGCCGGCTCCCGCTGGGCGCATACGCGGAGTGGCGAGAGGCGCGTGTTCGTCTGTTGGCCGTCGTGGCGAGGCCGGACGGATCGGAGCTGTTGTGGGCCCAGGTGGAAGCGGTCACGCCTGAGGAAGCCGCGGGGGAGGCTGCGGACACGCTGCTGCAGGCGGGCGCGGGGAAGATCCTGGAGGAGGCCGGCTCGTGAGCCCTCCCGGCTCCCTCACGGGCCGCACGATCCTCGTGACGCGGCCGGAGGAGCGGGCGGGGAGACTCATCGACCTGTTGCGGGCTCGAGGGGCGACGGCGATCGAGGCTCCCACCATCCGGCTCGAGGAAGTCCCAGGCGGTGCGCTGGACCGCGCGATCGGCGCGGCGTCCGATGGCAGGTTCCCCTGGGTGGTGTTCACCAGCCCGAAGACGGTGGAGATTTGGTACGCCCGCGCGCGGACCCTCCGAGTTGCGGGGATCGCCACCCGAGTCGCCGCCATCGGGGAGGGCACGGCGCGGGCGCTGCGCGGCCACGGGCAGGAGCCCGATCTGGTCCCGCAGACCTTCACCACCGCGGCGCTCGGCAGGGAGTTTCCGCGGGGCGAGGGAAGGGTATTGCTGCCCCGCGCGGACATCGCCACCCCGGATCTCGAGGAGGCTCTCCGCAGGAAGGGCTGGACCCCCGTGCGCGCGACGGCCTACCGAACCGTCATCCCCTCGTCGCTCCCTGCTGAGGCGCGCCGGGCCCTCGATGACGGAGGAGTGGATGCCATCGCTTTCACGTCGGCGTCGACGGTTCGAGGCTTCACCCGCCTGGCAGGCGTGGTGAAGGGCCCGAAGGTGGTGTGCATCGGGCCGGTCACCGCCCGCGCTGCCCGAGAAGCCGGCTTCCGCGTCGATCAGGTTGCCCGCCCACACACGGTCGAAGGCGTCGTTTCCGCCGTCGAACGCGCCCTCCTCGTCGACCGCCGAGCGAGGCGGCCTCGTCCTTCTCCGCGCTAACATCGGTGCCGTGAGCTTTCCTCAGCACAGATCGCGCCGGCTGCGGCGGACCGAGGTCCTCAGGGCCCTCATACGTGAGACCGACCTGTCGCCCCGGCACCTCGTTGCGCCGCTCTTCGTCAAGGAGGGCATCGACGAGCCGGTGCCGATTTCCTCGATGCCCGGGCACGTCCAGCACACCCTGGAAACGCTCCGGAAGGAGGCTCGGGAGATCATCGAGAAGGGCGTGTCGGCGCTGGTGGTGTTCGGCATCCCGGAGCGGAAAGACGCTGAGGGGAGTGAGGCCTGGAACGAGGACGGCATCGCGCAGCAAGCTCTGCACGCCGTCCGGGAGGAGGTCGGGGACGCCGCGATCCTCTTCGCCGACCTGTGCCTCTGTGAGTACACGGACCATGGGCATTGCGGCGTCTTCACCGGAGGCGACACCACAGACAACGACCGGACGGTGGAACTCTATCGGCGGATCGCGGTGTCCCAAGCGGCGGCCGGCGCCGACCTGGTCGCGCCCTCGGGGATGATGGATGGGCAGGTGGCCGCGATCCGCGCCGCGCTCGACGAGCGCGGCTTCACGGACACCGGCATCCTCGCCTACGCCGCCAAGTTCGCCTCGGCGTTCTACGGGCCCTTCCGGGAGGCCGCGGAGGGCGCCCCTCGGTTCGGCGACCGCCGCTCTCACCAGATGGACCCAGCCAACGCCGACGAGGCTCTCCGCGAGGTCCGTCAGGACATCCTCGAGGGTGCGGACGTCGTGATGGTGAAGCCGGCGCTGCCGTACCTGGACATCGTCCGCACGGCCAAGGAAGCGACCGGCTTCCCCATCGCCGCTTACAACGTGTCGGGGGAGTACGCCATGGTGAAGGCGGCGGCGGAACGGGGGTGGATCGACGGGCGGCAGGCGACGTTGGAGGTACTCACCGCGATCCGCCGCGCCGGCGCCGACCTGATCCTCACCTATCACGCCAAGGAAGCGGCGGACTGGCTCGGCTGAAACGGCGGCTATTCGGGTGGCCGCTCGACGTGGCGGCCGGCGGCGACGCCGTAGGCCCAGGCTTGCACGTCCGGCGGTTCGAGCCCCAGCGTGGTGAGGATGGTGTTCACCTGGCTCCGGTGCTCGTTCCCGTGATTCAGGACCTGGGCGACGATCACTCCGACAGTGGCCCGGCACTCTGACCCGTCCTCGTCGGTGTCGGAGACCCACGCCTCCGGATCCAGGGGCCGCGCCAGCATGGACTCCCAGACCTGAGACATCTCCTCGTTCCACGCCTCCAGCTCGGTGAGGCCGGCGGCAGGCAGCTCGCCCATGTTCCACCACGCCGGAGCATCCCCCGATAGCCGCCACGAGTAATACGCCTCTCCCTCGAGGAGGTGCTGGATCGTCTCGCGAACGCCTCCGTAGGTTCCCACCGCGGTGGCGTCCAGTTGCTCGGAATCGAGGGCCCGGCAAAACGACAGGAGCTCCCGGGTAGCCCAGGCGTTGTGCCGGAAGGCATCGAGCAAGACATCGTTCATCACTGCGCCAGTTCTACCAGGCGGTCGAGCCGCTCCTCCAGCCGCTTCAAGCGGTCCAGCGCCTCCCGGTTCACGTCGTAGTCGTGCTCGGCCTCGTCCCGGTCCTTCGCCGTCTGCCGGTTCTGGCTCATCATGACCACTGGGCCGGTATACGCCGCCTGGAACGAGAGGACTAAGTTCAGGAGAATGAACGGGTAGGGGTCGAACGGCTCCCCACCGAGCAGGTGACCGATCAGGATGCCGTTGGCCACGATCCACGCGGCCAGGAGCAGCGACTGGATGATGATGAACGGCCACGACCCGACTGCGCCGGTGAGAGTATCGGCCACTCGCTCCCCGCGGGTGCGTTGGCCGAAGTGGCGGAGGTTCACGGGGTGGCGGTCCGCTCCCCTGTCCTGTGGGAATCGCAGCCTCATTGCCAGCCTCCTCGATTCGGATGGCCGGAGGATAGCCGGATGACTCGGTCGGAGGAGCTGTTCGATCGAGCCCGGGCGGTGATCCCTGGCGGTGTGAACTCCCCGGTCCGCGCGTTCGGCGCGGTGGGGGGGACGCCGGTGTTCATCGCGGCCGGCGAGGGGGGATCGATCGAGGATGCGGACGGCCGGCGGTATGTGGACTACGTGCAGTCGTGGGGGGCGCTGATGTTCGGACACGCTCACCCCGAGATCCTTCGGGCCGCCGTCTCCGCGGCCGCCCGGGGCACATCGTTCGGGGCGCCCACGGAAGCCGAGGTCCGGTTGGCCGAGGAGATCGTGGACGCCGTCCCATCGATGGAGATGGTCCGGCTGACCAGCTCGGGCACCGAGGCGGCCATGAGCGCGGTCCGGCTGGCCCGGGCGTACACCGGCCGGGCCGGGGTGATCAAGTTCGCCGGCTGCTATCACGGGCACGCCGATGGGCTGCTGGCGAAGGCAGGATCCGGCGTCGCCACGTTCGGTCTCCCGGCGACCCCGGGAGTCACCGAGGGAGCCGCCCACGACACCGTGGTGCTGCCGTATAACGACGCCGACGCGGTCGCCGAAGCCTTCGAAGCCACAGGAGACCAGATCGCGTGCGTCCTGGTCGAGCCGGTGGCCGCGAACATGGGGGTGGTCCCGCCGGGACCGGGGTTCCTCGACGCGCTGCGACGGAGCACCGCGGCGCACGGCGCGCTGCTCGTCTTCGACGAGGTCATCACGGGGTTCCGTTTGGCCCGCGGGGGAGCGCAGGCCCTGTACGGTGTCGCCCCCGACCTGACGGTGCTGGGGAAGATTATCGGAGGCGGATTCCCGTGCGCCGCGTACGGCGGGCGAGCCGAGATCATGGACCGAGTGGCGCCGGCCGGAGACGTGTACCAGGCCGGCACGCTTTCCGGGAACCCGGTGGCGGTGGCCGCGGGGCTGGCGGCGCTGGAGCTGATCCGCGAGCAGGACCCCTACCCGGCGCTCGAGAAGACCGCCACCGCATTGGTGGAGGGGATCGCCGAAGCCCTGGGGGGCGCGGGCATCCCTCACACCATCAACCGCGTGGAGTCTCTGTTCTCGCTGTTCTTCACCGACGGGGCGGTCCGAGCTTTCGAGGATGCCGCCGGATCGGCCCACGACAGGTACGCCCGCCTGTTCCATGCCCTGTTGGAGCGAGGGATCTACCCGCCGCCGTCCGGCTACGAGGCCTGGTTCCTCTCGACCTCCCACGCCGACGCGGATATCGAGCGGACCGTAGACGCTGTCAGGG
>JBOGWB010000073.1:0-10943 GCA_050693035.1 Actinomycetota bacterium | reverse complement strand
GGGGGGAATCGGACCGAGGGCCGGTGACGGGACACGCCGGTCCTCCTCGTCCGCCATCCGACCTACGCGGCGACACGTCGGGCCTCGGGGCGTGCGTTGGACGAACTGAGTTCCCTCGCCGTAGCGGTGTTGCCACGCGTCGAGGATACAGGCGCGGCGAAGAGCTCGAACAGCATCTCCTCGGCCATCCCCACCGCCCGGGCGATCCGGACCGCCACGTCGACGGCGGGGACGAACCCCTGGGCGATCCACCGACCGAGCGTCGGCTCGGCCACGCCCCACTCCCTCGACATCGCGGCCACGCTCCGGCGGCGGCCGTGGCGAATGTAGTCGAGCTCCAGGATCCGGGCCCAGAAGGCCTGACCGGTGCGTCCGTTCGCTATGGCAGCCATCCCGCCCGCCATTATGACGGAATCCCGCACCGATGAGAAGCCCCCTCACCGGTGCAACCGGAGTTACAGGGGCCCTCGATCCCTGTCCGCTTTGTCCCCGAATCCGGGGTGGGTAACTACAAGATCTCGTCTCCAAAAAGTCACATCTGATCTGCACAAACAGCTCAAACCCGGGGTCCCTCCTGCCGATCGTGCTTGATTGAGACCCTCACGTCTGATAGAAAGCCCACCGGGATGAGCAGACAGCGACACTCTTCGGCTTCCGGCCCCGGGATCTACACCTCGATCGCTGTCGAGGCCATCCCCTCGGGGCCGGAGGATGTGGGGAGGAGCCGGTGATCGAGGTGCACGGTGGCCTCTGGAGCGCCCTCCTCTTCCCCGTGGCGATCGCCGCTCTCTGCGCGCTGATCGCCCTGTTCATGCCGAGGGAACGATGATTGACGCCGCCGAACTTGGGGTGATCATCACCGCGGTCGGCGTCGGCTTCGTCCTCCTCGGCGCCCTGATCGGGAGCCTCCGCTGATGCCCCGGGTGGAAATGTTCCCCGAGTGGGACGACATGCTGATCCGCGAGATCCGCCGCGGGCTCCCGCTCCCGGTGGCCGAGACGATCGTCGCCGTGGTCGAGGGCTTCCGCCTGGACGACAAGCGAAGCCCCGGCATCGGGACCAGGCGAGCCCGGGTGGCCATCGAGCAGCTCCGCGCCTACCTCCGCGAGGACCTCCGGTGATCGAGCTCCACCTCTTCGCGGTGGGAACGTTCGAGCCGACCGCCGGCGGCTCGGGCCAGCTGTTCCGCCCTGAGAACCGGTGGGGCTGGCGGGTCGTGTCCGAGCGCACCGGTCAAGAGCTGTTCAGGGCCAAGGCCTGGTGGCCGTCGCCGATCACCGCCTTCCTCGATGGTGACCGCTTCTGCACGGTTGCCGTCGCCCGGCTGAACCGCGCCCGACGGGAGCGAGAGACCCAGCCATGAAGGTGCGGTTCTCCTACGTCGAGGAGTTCGTCCGGGAGCTGGAGAAGGATCGCAGCCTGGTGGACCGGGGGATCGTCCGGATCACCTTCCGGTACACACCGCTGGCCCCCAGCAGGGCCGGTCGAGGGAGGCGTGTCAGAGGGATGGCCACCCCGGTCGAGGATCCGCTCCTCACCGTCCGAGACGTCGCCGGTCTGTGCAACGTCTCGCCCTCGGCCGTGTACGAGTGGGCCAGGACCAGGCAGATCCCCTGCCTCCGGATCGCCGGCGTGCTCCGGTTCCGGAGTGCCGAGGTCGAGGGCTGGATCGCGGCCGCCCACCAGCCCGCCGTCCCCCGAGCCAAGGCCGCCGAGCGCCAGGCCCTCCGCCGTGCCTTCCCTGCGGAGACGACCCTCGACACACCGGGCCCGGCCATCCCCGATCTCGGGGGCGCCGAGAACGTGGAGCTGGTGGCCACGGCCAGGGCCGGCGACGACCTCTACGCACTCGAGCGCCACCTCGGCCAGCTGGGATGGGAAGGCGACCACGACGACAAGACGAAGCGGGCCATGGACGAGGAGCGATCCCTCTTCGAGGCCCAGCTGGAACCTTTGTTCGAGATCCGGGCGGGGGTGCTGGAGCCGTGACCTCCGGTGCTCCCGCCTTCATGTCCGGTCCGGGAGAGTCCGCCGTCGGGGTTGAGTCCAGCGTGCGGGCGACTTCCTCCTCCGGTGGGCTCGCCCCGGGCCGGGCCGACCTCGAGGAACGGCTGCTCCGCGACGTTACCGAGGCCGTGCACCGGGTCCGGTCCCCGCGCCACCACGCTGGGGTCGGAGCGCTGATCCGAGCGCTCCGAGTGGGGCGGGAGGCTGGGGTCCCCGAGCTCCGGATCCGCGTGGCCTCCGCCCGAGGTCGGGAGCGGGCCCACCAGGACGAGCTCGAGGACCTGGTCGAGCGCGCCCGAGCCCAGGAGCTCGCCAGGTATTCGGAGACGTGGATCGGATGAACGTCCTCCTCGACCTGGCCCTGCTCGCCGTCGTCGTGTTCATCGGCCGGCTGATCTACCTGAACGACGTCAAGCCCTACAAGGGCGTTCGACGCTGCGACTGCCACCCTCGGCGGCCCCGGGGTGAGCGGTTCCTGCTCCACCTCAAGGGGCCACCGTGGCGGGCCTGACCCAGCGCCAGAAGGAGGCCCGAGCCCATGTCGAGCGACCGCCGTGACCACGATCATGGCCGCCGGCAACCGCGTCTGCAACGAGACCTGTCACAACGCCACGGGCCCCAGGTGCTCGTGCGTGTGTGGCAACCGGTACCACGGGAAGGGCATTGCGGCCAGGGAGCTCCTCGAGCGGGACCTCCTCACCGGTGTTCTCGGTCCGGAGCTCCAGCAGGCCGCCGCGGCGTTCATGCACCCCGAGCTGTTCGACGGACCGGTCGGGCAGCAGCGGGCCACCCCGGAGCAGTGGGCGCGAGCCCGCCGGCTGGGGCTCCGGCCCCGGTCGATCCTGTGGCGAGCCCGCCGGCTGTTCGGGCCACAGATTCAAGACGTCACCGACATCACCGTCCAGCAGCTCGCAGCCCTGCTCCACGACCGGGCCGACCGGAGGGTGTCGTGAGCGCGGACGCGCTCTGGCGCCGCCAGATGGTGGACGAGACGCTCTGCCGAGTGTGTAACAGCAGCAAGGGGGTGACGGCCTGAGCGTTCTTCTCCTCGGCCGGGCCTTCTACGCGGCCCTCCCGGCGCCCCTGAAGCTCACCCTCTTGGCGCTGTGTGACGAGGCTGACGACGACGGCTGCGGCGTCTTCATCGGCCAGGGCCGGCTCGGCCGCAAGATCGGCGCCACCGAACGGACGGCCAGGACACATCTCACTCGCCTCCGCGAGCTCGGGTACATCGCCCGCCTCGAGGACCGCCATCCGAAGTACGGCACCGACCAGTACGAGATCTCGGTCGCCCAGCTCCCTCCACCGGAAAGTGTTGCCGGTCGGGCCACGGAAGATATTTCCGGGTCCCCACCGGAAGATGTTTCCGGACCGGAAGGTGTACGCACACCCGACCGGAAAATCCGCGTCGTCTCGACCGGAAAAGGGTTTCCGCCTACCCGTGAGATCACCCGTGAGCCTACCCGTGAGATCAGAGCGTCGATCACCGTCGACTTCGATCGCTTCTGGACCGCCTACCCCCGGAAGGTCGGCAAGCGCGCAGCTCGCGCTGCGTTTGAGAGGGCACTCAGGCGTGCGCCTGCCGAAGAGATCGTCGCCGGAGCCGAGCGCTACGGGGACGACCCGAATCGGGAGCAGGAATTCACCGCTCACCCGACCACCTGGCTGAACCGTGACAGCTGGGACGACGAGCCCCTCCCCGCGAGACGAGCCGCGGAGGACCAGGGGCTGCGGATCCTCCAGCACGCCGAGCGACTGAGGGAGGTGGAACATGGACCGGAGCGCGGCGCTGGCGCAGGTGGCCAGGCTGGTCTCGGCCTTCCCGGGTAGCAAGGTCCCCGATTCCTCGGTGGTCCTCTACGCGGCGGAGCTGGCCCCGTTCCGCGCCGAGGACGTCGACGAGGCGATCGGCGAGCTGATTCGCCACGGCGGCCGGACGTTCTATCCGACCCTCCCCGAGCTCCTGGACGAGGCCCGGGGCGCGACTGGCCGACGCCTCGAGGCCGAGCGCCTGGCGCGCCCCGCGTTGCCCGAGGGAGCCCCGGCATCCCCCGAGGAGATCCACCGCATGTTCCGGCGGTACCGAAAGCGGCTCCGTGCGCGCCGACGGGCCGAGGCCACGGAGACTACCGGTGGGTGACGTCGTGGTCCGGGCCACGCCCCGGGAGGCCGCGATCCTCCGGGCCATCCGGGACCTGACCGGCGCCGGGGAGCCCCCCACCATCGCGGCCATCTCCGCGGCCGTCGAGGCGAACGAGTTCCAGACCAGGACGTCGCTTCGGGCCCTGCACCGGAAGGGCCTGCTCCGCCGGACCGGGATCCACGTGGTGGACGTGGCCGGGCCGTCGGTGATCGTCTTCACCGTCGAGGGCACTGCGCGACCCCAGGGCTCGAAGGTCGGGTTCGCCACCGACGACGGGGTCCAGCTGCTCGAGTCCTCCGGGGACAACCTCCGCGCCTGGCGCCGGCTGGTGCGTGACGTGGCCTGGCTCCACCGGCCACCGGCGCCGTGGGACGGGCCGGTGATCGCCTCCACGGCGTTCTACCTGCACCGCCCCAAGCGTCCGAAGCACGACTGGCCAGCGGTGGAGCCCGACATCGACAAGCTGGTCCGGGCCGTCCTGGACGGGATCGTGGAGGGCCAGGTCCTCGCCGACGACGCCCTGGTGGTCGAGCTGGTCGCCTCCAAGCGCTACGCCGAGGACGATCGGGTCCGCTGTGAGGTTAGCCTCACCCGACCGGAAGACGCGGCCGCCGGCACACGCGGGGGGTCCCCATGACGGGTTCCGTGGAGAAGGCCCCGCCCGCCGCCGGCGGTCGCTTCCTCGGGCGGGTGTCCTCATGACGTGCGGGAAGATCCCTCCCGGCCGGCTCCCGAACGAGTGCTGCGACAACCACCTCCCCGACACGTGCTGCCGGACCGTTGTCGAGGCCGCCGAGCTTGGCCGGTTGCAGCGGGACGCGGGCCTGGGTCGGGCCCTGCTGGCCGATCCCGAGTGGGTCGCTCGGGCCCTGCGCGCCATCCGGCGTCGGGCCAAGGGCGGCATCCCCTTCACCGCTGACGAGATCCGCCAGGACCTCGGGTCCCCGAAGGAGCCGAACTCGATGGGGGCCGTGTTCTCCGCGGCCGCCGGTCAGAAGCTCATCAGGTCGATCGGCACCAGGCGATCCGGACGTACGTCGGCGCGCCAGCGGCGGGTCACGCTGTGGCTCGGCTCGGACCACGTCGCCGAGCAGACCACGCTCACCGGGACGAAGGGGCCGGCGTGAAGGTCGGGACGAACGACCGATTCTGGTCCGGGTTCCTGGTCGGGGCGGTGCTGACCCTGATCTTCTGCACCCCCGAGTCCGACGCCGGTCACTTCCGCCGAGTCTGTCCCCAGCACGTCGATCAGGGCTACCGGGCCAAGGTCCACTACGTCCGGTGTGAGGAGCGTCGGATCGACCCCCCGGGGACCGCGGTGGACGCGCTCCGTCGGGCCCGGTGCGAGTCGGGGATGCGACGTCAGGCGACGAACTACCCCTACGTCGGGTTCTACCAGCACCACGAGGACTACTGGCCCAAGCGGTTTCGGAGTTTCGCGCTGCCGCGCCGCGAGTACCCCGGGGACGGGCACCTCTCCGGATCCGTGTGGGGCCTCCGGGACCAGGTGATCGTGACGTTCCGCTACGCCCGGGCCTTCGGGTGGGGGGCGTGGGCGTGCGACTGATCGCCGTGGCGTGGGGGCTCCTGATCGGGTGCGGGCTCGCAGTGGCGATGCTCATGGTCGTGGCCTTCGCTCTGTCCAGACGGCGCTGGTGCCCCTGGTGCGGGGAGAAGCACGTCGGCGTCCCGGATCGGTGTCGGCGATCGCGGCGAGCGGCCCGAATCCGCCAATCCCACGTGGGGGCATGGCTGTGGGGTCCCCTCGGTCTCCAGGATGAGCCGGGCGACGCTCACAACCCGCCTCTTGGCGGCGGACGGGCCAGGAGTGGACGCGGGCACGCTAGGCGGGGAGGAGCGCTGTGAAGGCGTTCCCAGGCTGCAATCGCCGAGTGTACCTGTGGCTCCCCCGAGGCCGGAAGATCCACCTTCGGAAGTCGGAGAAGGTCAGCACCGGACCGGTGACGTGGTGCGGGTGGCTCGGAGGCACCGCGGTCGGGTGGCGATCGGCGAAGCGTCACGAGTTGTGCTCGACCTGCGCGCACCTCTCGGGAGTCGCCGGACGGATGGCGGAGGTGTCGGCGTGACGTACTTCCACGGCGGCGTGCAGGACCTGTGTCCCGGCGCCGTCCGGGAGGGACAGTGAAGACGAAGGCACGCACGTTCGGCGGGGTGGAGTACGAGCACGACGACGGCGAGGTGGCCAGCTTCGCCGCCCGCGAGATGGAAACCCTCGAGAGCGAGCGGGGGATCCTGGCCGCGGTGATCGTGCGCCTCGAGCGGATGCTGGAGCGATCCGAGGAGGACCAGGACCAGCTCCGGGATCGGCTCGACGAGCTCTACCGGGGCATGAACCGGACGGCCGGCCAGCTGGACGGGGCCGAGCGGAAGATCGACGAACTCGCCCGCAAGGTCGAGGACGAGAAGGCCGCCAGGGCCAGCCTCAAGGACATCCCGGAGGGCCTGATGCGGGCCCTCAAGTTCCACCACGAGGCCGAGCGCCTGGATCCGGCGGCCCTGTGCACGATCTGCGACCAGGTGTTCGGCTCGACGGAAACGGAGGAGCGATCGTGAACGCGCAGATCATCACCATCGACAAGCTGCGCCCGTCGCAGCTGAACCCCCGACAGTCGCTCGGGGACCTGGGCGAGCTGGAGGCCTCGATCCGGGCCCAGGGGATCGTGGAGCCCCTGATCGTGGTCCCGGACGGGAACGGGGGGTTCGAGGTCGTGGCCGGCGGGCGCCGGCTGGCCGCAGCGAAGGCGGCCGGGCTGAAGGAGGTCCCGGCGATCGTCCGAGAGGACCTCGACGAGCGCGGCCGGGCCGAAGTGGCCCTGATCGAGAACCTCCAGCGCCAGGACCTGAGCCCCCTCGAGGAAGCCTACGCGTACCAGCGGCTCCTGGAGCTGGCCGGCGAGGAGGGAAGCCAGCGCCACCTCGCCGAGCGGATCGGGGTGTCCCAGGGACACGTGTCGAAGCGCCTGGCGCTCCTAGAGCTCCCCGTCGAGGCCAAGCGGGCCCTCGATGCCGGGGGAATCACTGTCGCCGACGCCGTCGAGCTCACGAAGCTGAAGGACCGTCCGAAGTCGGTGAAGAAGGTCGTCAAGGAGGCGGGGACCGGCTACTACGCGGTCGACAACCTCGTCGAGCGCGAGCTCCAGGCGATCAAGCGCACCGAGGAACGGGCGGTGAAGCTCGAGGAGCTGAAGGCCAAGAGCGTCACGATCCTGAAGGACCGCCCCGGCTACGAGAAGGGCCAGCCCAAGAGGATCGACGCCTACGGGGACATGGCCCACGTCGACGCCCGGAAGCATGCCAAGGAGCCCTGCCACGCGGTCTACGTGGACGAGTGGGGCGAGGCCGTGAAGTACTGCACCGAGCCGAAGAACCACCCCCGCCCCAAGGAGCAGACGAAGGCTCCTAGGGAGACGAAGGCCGAACGGGAGAAGCGGGAGCGCCGGGAGGGCCTGGACAAGGCCGCCGAGGTCCGGATGGCGTTCATGCAGAAGCTCGTGGCCGGCCGGGTCCCGAAGGTCGAGGCGAACGAGCTGATCGCGCACTCGCTGATCGAGGTCGTCGACGAGAACTGGTACGGCGACGTCGAGGACCTGGTGGAGAAGATCCTCCAGCTCGAGGAGCCCGAGGAGGAGGAGCCGGAGGGCGCGTCCCTCGACGGTGACTTCGGCGCGCCCTCGTTCCAGGCGTTCCTGAAGGAGACCGACGACTGGATCCGGGCCGCCCTGGCCGTGGCGCTGGCCGTGGGCGAGGACGCCCTCACCCGGTACGGGGACTGGTCGGCGCCCCGGGCCGAGCGGCACCTGTCCTTCCTGAAGCGTCAGGGCTACCGGACGTCGGTGGCTGAGCGGGAGCAGCTGAAGACCGCGAAGGCGGAGCGGTGACCCCAGGTCTCCCTCGTGTGGCCACCGACCCCTGGGAACCTCGCGGCGACGTGGCCATGAAGTTCGCGGGCACGGTCGACGCCGCCCCCGCCACCCTCCGTGAGGCCCTCGACCGGACGCACGACGAGCTGATCACCGAGCTCGGGGACCGCCGGCGGAGCGGGATCCGGTGGGCTGTCTTCGGAGCTCTGGAAGGCGTCGATGTCCTGAAGCGCCACGGCCTGGATCCCGATGGCGATCTGACCGTCTTCCTACGGGAGCATCCCTTCGGCCAGCTGGTGATCGCCATGGCGGAGGCCGATCGGTGATCCGGGCCCTGCGCGCCCTCGGGCGGTTCCTGGAGGACCTGGTCCTGGAGCTCCTGCAGCGAGCCGTGGCGCGCCTCGAGGCCGCCGGTCGATCGTTCGAGGTCCACTGCCGGCTGTGCGACGGCACCGAGGACCTCGAGCCGTGCGGGATCTGCGACGAGCCGATCTGTGACCTTCACGGCGTCTTCGACGCCGAGGCCGGGACGGCCTGCATGGACCACTTCGAGGAGGAACCAGCCCGGCTCCGGAGCGTGCGGTGAAGCTCAAGGAGCTTGGGTGGCGGGAGAAGGCCCTGGGGGGCGGGTACATCGTCACGGCCATCGCCGGCTACGGGTCGGAGGACGTCGCCGCGTTCGTCGTCCGCCATCCGCTCCCGGAGGGAGGCGGGTGCGAGGGGCTCGTCCCGATCGACCCGAAGTACGCCCGGGGTAAGCAGCCTTGGGTGGTCGAGTCCTGGGACCAGCTCACCATCTCGCCCTCGATCGTCTGCACTGAGCACGACGTCCACGGGCATATCCGGAACGGGCTGTGGGTGGACGCATGAGCGAGTGCCGCTCCTGCGGCGCCGAGGTCGTGTTCGTCCCGAGCGCGGCGTCGACGTCGGTGCTGATCCTCGACGCGAAGCCGGAGAAGCGAGTGGTCCTGAGCGACGGAGCGGGGCGGGAGGTTCGTCCGACCCACCCGGCTGCTCGGGCCAGGGTGGTCGACGTCTACACCGACCACCACGTCACTTGTCCGAACGCCGACCAGTGGAGGGGCCGGACGAGAAAGGATCCGCCGACGTGACACCTCCACGGAAGCCCCGCGACTTCCGCGAGGAGATCATCGACCTGAAGGGCGCGCTCGACGAGCTCCTGAAGGCGTACCCGGACGCCCACGAATACGGGTACTGGCCCCCCAGCCGCGGCGGGGGTGGGGGGCACGTGTCGCACGAGGACACCGATCCGACGTCGGCGACGTTCGCCGCTCGAGGCCGGGTTCGGGGGCTGCTCCGGAAGATCAACGGCAAGGTGAATCTCATGGTGCGCGTCGCCGGTGAGGCCCAGGACACCATGGACGACATCTTCGAGCAGGGGCCCCTCCTGAATGACCGGCCGGTGGTGCGAATCCCCTCGCCGGCGGCCGCGGTGCACGAGGAGGACCGGTGATTCCCGACCGGGAGGCCCTAGGGGCCCAGCGCACGCTCGAGGGAATCGCCTCCCGCCTGGGGGAGTGGCCGCGCTCCCGGCCGGTGGAGTGGCGCCGGATCCCGCGCCCGATCCGAGACGAGCTGGTGGCCATGCGGGCCTAGGCGGAGCTCGAGGCGCGCCGATTGGAGACGATGCTGAAGGAGGTGTCGACGCTGTGAAGATCGACCCTGACAAGCCGATGGTCGCCCTCAACGTCGACCGCGGCTGCCCGGAGTGCTTCGCCCCGGTCCGGTTCCTCCGGACGGACAGCGATCACCATGGCTGGTACGAGATCTGGGAGTGCACGGCCGCCGAGCAGAACGTCGGTCACGAGGTCTGCGAGGATCCCCGGTGCAGCCGGACGATGGACCAGCGAGCGATCCGGACCGGGCCTTGCTCCAACCCCTCCCACGTTGCTCGGGTCGGCCGCTACATCGTCCGTGAGTCTCACTACCGGCGGGCCTTCCAGCGACGAGGAGCGAGCGACCGTCGCCGTGCGCGACGAGCTGCGGGCTCTTCGTCGACGGCCACTGTGCACGGAGAGGGGAACGCGTCATGAGGTACGTCTACCTTGGAGACCGGTGGACCGACAAGCGCTACCGAGGGCAGGCGTGTGATCCAGTCCGAAGATCGGACGGCAGGTGCATCGTCTCCGGCTCCCGGCAGCTGGTCCAGCTCGCTGACGGGCGCCGGGTGGTGGTGAACCGCCGGATGCTGCGGTTGAAGGAGAAGGCTCGCCGGGCCGGGCCCGGCGTCGAGCGTCGTGGGCGCCGATCGACGGTGCCACGAGGAAGGGAGGAACGATGATGTACCGACAGGGCGACGTCCTGATCGTAGCCGTGGATGAGGTCCCGGATCGGACCAAGGCGGTGGCCCGCGATCGAGGCCGCATCGTGCTGGCGTACGGCGAGGTCACCGGGCACACGCACGCCATCGCTGATCGCGGGGCCGAGCTCGTGGAGTCGCAGGAGCTCCAGGAGCGGTTCCTGCGGGTACTGGCCGAGGGAGGAGTGACCCTGACCCACGAGGAACACGCTCCTGTGGTCATCCCGGAGGGCACCTACCGGGTGGTCCGGCAGCGGGAGTACACACCCGAGACCATCCGGAACGTCGCCGACTGATGGCGAGCCTCCCCGGGTCCACGCAGGTGCTGATCGACCGCCTATCGGCCGTCGATGTCGAGCATCTGGAGCTCGACCGCCCGAAGGCAGAGAAAGCCTTCGCTGAGCACCTGCGGTTTTTGAAGCTGCCACCTCGCCCAGTTCGGTGGATGGATGACGCTGGATCGTTCTACCGGTACCTCTTCGAGAAGGCGTGGGGCGCGGCGTGGGACGCGGCGAGGGACGCGGCGTGGGACGCGGTGAGGGACGCGGTGAGGGGCGCGGCGAGGGACGCGGTGTGGGGCGCGGCGTGGGGC
>JBOGWB010000072.1:0-12718 GCA_050693035.1 Actinomycetota bacterium | reverse complement strand
GACCAAACCATGCAAGCCAGCCAAAGAAGAACAAGAGGACAAAAATTCGTCCACTGGTCAACCTTCGCAGCCCAGCCAGCCCTCCCATCCCAGCCTCCTTGGGTAGGCGCCTCAAGGAAAACGCTTGCCCCGGTAGTTGACAGGATCATTCCCCCGATTGACCTACTTCTCACCTACCAATTCGAACTAGATGTTTAGGGGATTCGGCGGAAACGAGGCCTTAGCCGGCCGATGGCGGGGCGCTGGGGCAGGGCGGCGATGAGCGGCTCGAGCTCGAGGGCCATCTCGGAAGCCGTGGGGCGGTCGCCGGGGTCCTTGGCCAGGCACCGGACGACCAGATCCCTCACTGGACGAGGTACCCCCTTGGCGAACGGCACCGGCTCCTCCCACAGCTGCGGAAACCTGGCGGCCGGCGCGGCGGCTTTCCGGGACCCTTTCGAGAAAGGAAGATGACCGGTGATGGCCTCGTAGAGGGATGCGCCGAGGCCCCACACGTCGGCCGGAGGACCCAGCTTCGCTCCGCTCTTGGGCTGGCATTGTTCGGGCGCCATGTACGGATCCGTGCCGATCGGCGACCGGACGCGGCCGGCGTCCCGGAGGCTCCTGGCGATGCTCAGGTCGATAAGCCTGGGAGGAGCGCCCATCACGATGTTCCCTGGCTTCACGTCGAGATGGACCATCTTCTCCGTGGACATGTAGTGAAGAGCCGAGCAGACGTGGAGCGCGAGCGGCAGCAGCTGCTGCGGGGACACCGGCCCGTACCGCTTGACCAGCGATCGAAGGGTGGGGCCCTCGAGGTGCTCCATGACGATATGCGGTCGGGGACCGTCCAGGACCGCTCCGAAGCCCCGCACGATGACGGGATGGCCGAGGTGATCGAGCGCCCTGGCCTCTCGGTGGAGGTTCTGGATCGCGTCGGGATCCTCGACCTGGTCGGGACGGATCAGCTTGGCGACCACGACCGACAGCAGCCGGTCGTCCCAGGCCAGGTAGGTCTCGTAGCGGTGGCCGCCGCCGAGTCCACGCAGCGCCAGCCGGCCGGGGACGATCTCGTCCCCCTCCTCGAGCTCCCAGCTGGCCTTCTCGGTCGACACGATCATCAAACGCCGGAGAGCGTCAGCCCCCGTCGCCTAGCAGGCCGGGGCAGGCCGCGGCCGGCCGCCTTTCCCGGGTACGGTGACGAAGGCGATCTCCCCCGGCTTCACCATCCCCAGGCACTCCCGGGCCAATCGTTCGAGGTAGGCAGGGTCCCGCAGCTGAACGATCCGATGTTCGAGACGGGCGTTGGCCTTGCTCAGCGCGTCGACCCTGGCCGACAGCTCGGCCACCCGCGCGCGCTGCGCCGCGTACTGCCGCATCGGGACCACGAGGGTCATGGCCAGCACCAGCACCACGGCCAGGAGTCCCGCGGCCCGGCCGGTGAGGCGCGGTCCCCGCCGGGGCACCGTGCGAGGGGCCGCTCGGGGCCGGCCCCGCGTGGTGTGGCTCCACGAGCTCATCGGCGGTGTCCTCCCGGTCCCTGGCCGTACCGGGCCGTCTCCCCGAGCTCCTCCTCGATCCGGAGGAGCTGGTTGTACTTGGCCGTGCGCTCCCCCCGGGTCGGGGCGCCCGCCTTGATCTGACCCGCCCCGGTGGCCACGGCGAGGTCGGCGATGGTCGTGTCCTCGGTCTCACCAGACCGGTGGGAGATGACCACGCCGAAGCCGCCGGCTGCGGCTCGCGCCACGACGTCGAGGGTCTCGGTCAACGTGCCGACCTGATTCGGCTTCACCAGAATGGCGTTGGCGCAACCCTCCCCGATCCCCCGGGCCAGGCGCTCCGCGTTCGTAACGAACAGGTCGTCCCCCACGACCTGCACCCGGTTCCCCAGAGCCTCCGTCAGCGCCGCCCACCCCTCCCAGTCGTCCTCGGCCAGAGGATCCTCGATCGAGACCACGGGGAAGGACTTGAGCAGTTCCTCGTACCGCGAAACCATCTCCTCGGAACCTCGCTCGGTCCCCTCCAGCCGGTACCGTCCTCCCTCGAAGAGCTCGGTCGCGGCGACGTCGAGCGCCAGCGCCACCTCGGCACCGGGTTCCAGGCCCGCCTGCCGGATCGCCTCCACCAGGAGCTCGCAGGCCTCAGCCGCCGTGGCGACTTCCGGCGCGAACCCGCCTTCGTCTCCGATCCCCGTGGAAAGGCCCCGCCCTCGGAGCAGCATCCGGAGGGCATGGAGACACTCCGCTCCCCACCGCAGCGCCTCCGAGAACGACGCAGCACCGCGTGGCACCAGCATGAACTCCTGGATCTCGAGCGGGTTGTCCGCGTGCGCCCCGCCGTTGATCACGTTGAACAGAGGAACGGGGAGGACGTTGGCCATCGGCCCGCCCAGATACCGGAACAGCGGGAGTCCCTGGGACAGGGCGGCGGCCTTCGATGCGGCCAGGGATACTCCGAGGATCGCGTTCGCGCCCAGACCCGACCGGTCGGCGGTGCCATCCAGGTCGATCAGGACGCGGTCGATCTCTCGCTGATCGAGCCCTTCCCGGCCCTCGAGCGCGGGGCCGATGATGTCGGTGACGTTCCGGACCGCGGTGAGGACACCCCGACCACCGAAGCGGCCCGGGTCTCCGTCACGGAGCTCGAGAGCCTCGTGCGCACCCGTGGACGCGCCCGAGGGGACGGCGGCGCGGCCCCGGGCTCCGTCCTCCAGGACCAAATCGACCTCAACGGTTGGGTTCCCGCGCGAGTCGAGGATCTCGCGGGCGAAGATGCGATCGATGGCAGGCATGGGGCTCGATTGTAGGTGGCTCGCGCCGCGGAATGTGCGGCTTCGCTCAGCCGGCCGAGTCCAACTCCCGTCGCCGGCACCACGCGTAAAGGGCATCGTAGACGAACGACTCCCGCTCCAGAAGCCGTGCGTCGTCATGTTCGACCTCGAGCGAGCCCTCCGCGATGGCGAGGAGGCCCGGACCGATCGGATCCGTGTGAAAGTCGTCGCTGATGTCTGCGGCGTGCACGATCCCGGCCAGGCGGGTCAGCGCCGGCACGTCCCCAATGCCGAAGTCCTCGATGAGCACCTCGAACGTGCACTTCCCGTTCCGGTGAGCGAACTCTGCTCCTGGGGCGTCGAACGATCGAGCCCCCTCTCGCGTCGCCACCGCGAGCACCTCGTCGGCGGGCACGTACAGGATCTCGGCATCCGGGTCGATGAACCGCCGGATTAGCCATGGACAAGCGATCCGATCAGTCTTCGGTCGGGCCCGGGTAACCCACTTCATGGCATTCCCCTTCTCAGCCGGTCTCGCCGGCCCGAGCCTGACGGAACCGGCGAACGAGCTCCTGCTCGGCGAGCTCGCGGAGGTCCACACCCTCGCTCCGGGCGGTGTCCTCCATGGTGTGATATCGGCGGACGAACTTTCGGACGGTTGAGCGCAGCGCGGACTCGGCATCGACGCCGAGCTTCCTGGCCAAGGCCGTCACGGCGAACAGGACATCGCCAACCTCCTCCTCGAGGGCGTCCTTGGCCGCTCCCTCCCGGTCCTCTCCCTCGTGTTCTCGCGAGGCCGCCTCCAACTCGGCCAGCTCCTCGCGCACCTTTTCCGCCGCGCCGGCGAGCTCCGCCCAGTCGAACCCTCGGCCCGCCGCCCGACGCTGCACCTTCTGAGCCGCGATGAGAGCCGGTAGGGGGGACGGCACTCCCTCGTCGATCGGCGAGGATCCCCGGTGCTCCTCCACCTTGAGGCGTTCCCAGTTCGCGTAGACCTGTTCCGGTGTGTCAGCGTCGACGTCGCCGAAGACGTGCGGATGCCGCCTGATCAGCTTCTCGACCGTGGTCTCGGCGACGTCGTCGATGTCGAACGTCCCCTCATCGGACGCCATCTGCGCGTGGAAGATGGCCTGGAGCAGGACGTCGCCCAACTCCTCCTTGAGCCGCTGCGGGTGGCCGTCGTCGATGGCATCGAGGAGCTCGTACGCCTCGTCCAGGAGATGCCGGCGAAGGCTCCGGTGCGTCTGGGCCCGGTCCCACGGACAGCCGTCGGGGGCCCGCAACCTCGCCACCACCCGGACCAGGTCGAGCAGCCGCCTTCCCTCCCGGCTCGTCGGCACGGCCCCTCGGGGAACGTGGCCCAAGGGATCGGGAGTCGCATGCAGCTCGCCCACGCTCCGATTCTAGGCGTGTGACGAGATGAACCGCTCCGGCCTACTCGGCGATGCGGCCATCCGAGATGTGCACGACGCGGTCGAGGAACGGCGCGGCCTCCTCGTTGTGCGTGGCTACCAGACAGGTGGTTCCTCGGGCGGCCGCCCGCCTGAGCGTGGCGAATACCCGCTCGTGGAAGCCGCGGTCCTGATGCCCTGAGGGTTCGTCCGCCAGCAGGAGGCGCGGCGACAGGACCAGCGCCCGGGCCAGCGCCGTCCGCTGCTGCTCTCCGATGGACGTCTCCTTCGGGTACCGCGATTGGAGCTCGGTCAGGCCGAGGGACTCCACCAGCTCGTCGAGGAGCGTCTCCGACTCCCCCAGGGTCCCCGCCAGCCGGGCCGGATACGCCATGTTCTGTCGCACGGTGAGTTCGTCGATGAGCCCGAACTTCTGCGGGAGCACGGACACCTCTCGCCACGGCATCAGACCACCGAGGGGGCGTCCATCTTCCCACTGGATCGTCCCCACGTCCGGCTGCTCCCATCCCGCCACCAGCGAGAGAAGCGTGGTCTTGCCCGAACCGGAGCGACCCACCAGTCCCACGACTTCCTCCTCCCCCACCGACAGGTTCACGTCCTGGACCGCGTGAACGATCTCGTCCCCGCGGCGGAACGACTTGCTCACTCCCTCGATGCGCAGGAGCGCCGGCCCGGCGGCCTCCGTTCCCGCGGCGGCGGCAGGGGCGGCCGCTCCGGCCCGCTCGCCGGGTGGCAGCCAGCGCTTGGTGGGGTCGCGTCCACCCGGAGCCCACGAAGAAGGAGCGACGGCGGCCCGCATCCCCGAGGACCCGCCGAGGGGACCCGCCCGGCGGATCACTCCGTGGTCGAGGTGGATGACCGACTCGGCCTTCCGCTGAACTTGGGGGTCGTGTGTGGCAACGACCACCGAGATGCCCGCATCCACGAGCCCGTGGACCTTCTCGATGAGCGCTCCGGCGGAGGTGCTGTCGAGCTCCGCGGTGGGCTCGTCGGCCACAACGATCTCGGCCCCTCCCACCAGCGCTTGGGCGAAGGCGGCGCGCTGCTGCTCGCCTCCCGAGAGCTCCGCGGGGAGGTGGTCCATCCGGTGACCCACTCCCAACTCTTCGAGGAGGCGGTGCATGTCGACCCACGGGGGGGCCGCCGAGCCCTGGGCGGCGAGCTGGAGGTGCTCCCCGACCGTGAGGTAGGGGATGAAGTTGTCCGAGGGCCGCTGGAACACATAGCCAACCCGCTGACGTCTCAGGGCCCGGAGCTGCCGCGAAGATGCAGACCGAACCTCGACCGGACCCACTCGGATGCTCCCGGAGGTCGGGTGGTCCATGCCGGAGAGCAACCGGAGCAGAGACGACTTGCCGCTCCCGGACGGGCCCACGATGGCGGTCAGCGCGGCTCGCGGAAACTCCGCGGTGATCCCGTTGAGCGCATGGACCTTGCTCGTCGGGGTGACGTAGATCTTGACCAACTCCTCGCACCGGGCGACCCAGCCATCACTCCGCAAGGCGCATCACCTCGGCGAGGTGGGAACGACGCGCCCGCATGTTGGTGAGCCAGCCGCCGAGCCACGACACCAGAGCCAGGGCGACGGTTGCCACGACGACCACCTCCACCGGGAAGGTGAACAGCGGGTCCGGGGGGATGGTGCCGAGCGGGTCCAGCAGCGGCACGATGAACAGGGATGCCGCCAGCGAGAGGACCAGGCCCACCAGGAGCGAGGACCCCAGCATCCCTATCAGCTCCAGCACCAGGGAGCGGCGATAGCTCGCGTTGCGGAGGCCCATCCGTCGGGACAGCGCGTAGGCCACCACCTGTGCGCGCTGTCTGGCCTGCAGGTACATCACCATGACCACCACGACCAGCGCGCCGGCGGCCAGGGCCAGGATGTTGAGGACGGAGAACGTGTTGATCACGCCCGAGAACGACGGGATGTCTTTGACCGTGCTCGCCGCGAGCATCGAGTAGGGCGGCAGGCCCAGCCTCGCCAGCTCGTCCAGGGCGCGCTGCTCGCTCCCCTTCACCCAGAGCTCGGTTGACGAGTCCGAGATCCGGAACGCGCTCCCCCCATACACGGCTTCGAGGTGTGATGCGTCTATCACGACCAACGGATCTCTGGAGAAGGTTCCGGGAAACGTCTCCGTCTCGGCGACCACACGGGCGGGAACCTCTTGCAGCGCGATGTCCAGGACCACCCGATCCCCCACGTCCCCACCGGACACGATGACGGAGAGCTCCTCGGGGGAGCCTGTCCTCAGGAGTCCTGCGAGCTCCTCGAACGGCTGGTCGGCGAACTCCTCCCTCCAGTACGCAACGGACGGGACGGTGGCGGGATCCACCGCCAGCAGGTCGAACTGTCGGTCGGTCCCGGCGAACTTCCCCGCGGAACGGATCCGGGTCACCTTGGTCACGGGAAGAGGGAATTGCTCGGGGATCGGGTAGTCGGCGTCGACCGACACCTGAACGTCGCTTCCCACGAACAGTTTCGCTTTGCCGTCGACGGTGGTCTTGAGCGAATCGACGACCGTTTGGGCATGGACGAACACGCCCAGACATAGTGCTGCCGCGGCGAACAACAGCACCGCCAACTTGGGCCCTCCGGCAAGTCGATTCGCCGAGAGGTACGCAGCGGGCGGGAGCCGATCCGTCCTGGGGCGGAGCCATCCCAGACCGAGCCGGAAAGCGCGGGCGGAAAGCATCGCCGCTCCCGCCATGAACAACACGGGGAAGAGGAGCAGGGCGGCACTGGGCCGGTCCACGCCGAGACCCGGGACCTCCACGAACGCTCCTCCTGTGTACAGACGGCGAAGCACCCAGACGGATGCTCCGATCAGGACGACCTCCCAGGGGAACTTGGCCAGTAGCCCGAGACGTGCTCGATGGTGCTCCGACTGCCTGAGGAAGGAGAACGCGGAGACCCCGCCCACGAGCAGCGCGGCGGCGGGGACGGACAAGACCGCCGCCAATCCGGCCGTCCGCACGGCTTCGCCGACCGGCCCGCCTGGTCCTATCGTCTTGACCAGAACGAAGGCAAGCCCCAGTCCCGCCGCCCCGCCGATCAGGCTCGGGAACAGCGCCTCCAGGGACGCCTTGGTCCCCATGGTGGAAGGGCTTCGACCCCGGGCAAAGAGGTAGGTGGCCTCCACCCGTCGGGTGGCCATGGCGAAGGCGCCCGCTCCGGCGACCACGGCGGCGGCCACGAGGAGACCGGCCGCCAGCAGCAGCTGGACCGGCCCCTCGATCGTCGTCATCCGCCTGTCGACCTCATTTACCACCCGGGAGATCTGCGACGTGTACTCGGCGTTGGAGCGGACGAAGAGCGAGCCGGACGTCGCGTACTGGCGCCCGCAGCAGCGGAACACCTCCCACAGTTCGCCAGAGCGGTCGGACATGTCCGCCTGGAATTCCTGGATGAATGCCTGCAGGTCCCTGGCTTCGTCCAGGGTTAGTTCTTGCCCCGCAGCGACGGGCGCCTCCCATGCGAAGGTGGCCGAATCACCGCCCACACTCTCGGTCAGGGGAATGGCATCGTCGAGGTCGGCGATGATGAACCCGGGCGGGGTAGGACAACCAAAAGCGCAGAGCGGATAGATGTACCGCGTCCACGCTCGCCAGTACCCCCGCCTAGGCTGGGCGAACAAGGCCCGATAGACGCCGTCGACGGTCACCTCGGCCGTGCGACCTCCGGATTCCATGATCACTCGGTCGCCAGGGCCCACTCCCATCGCCGCGACGTTGTTGGGGAGCCACACTCCCGGGCCCTCCTCTCCGGAAACGATCTCGATGTGGTCGACCGCTCCCTCCCGGGCAAAGATGCGCCCGGAGCGTGGGCCGCCTCGCGGGCGCTCTTCGACCGGGGTGAGCGTGACGATCGATCCGACAATGCTGCGGATGGGCGCATCCAGATTCTGGCTCTGTGACACCCGTTCGGTGAACTCCTCCTCCTGGCGACTGCGGACATCACCTATCCCCGGAACCCGAAGATCGAGCGGCTGGTCTCGGGTCACGTAGGCGATACCGGCGCCGTACCGCGTCACCACGCCCAGGCCGATCTCCGACTTGACCTGCCCGCTGGAGGTGGCCGCCAGGAACAGGGGGGATGCCGCCGCGGCCAGCGACAGCAGCTGGGCGCCGACCACCAGTGCAACGAGCAATCCCGGGAACCGGAACAGCACGAACGGCGCCTTCGCCCACAGGGGGTTCCGGGCCCGGAGGCGGCGAGGCCGCGTGCCCGTCCCCCGCCGATCCTCACGCGTCACGACCACGAGTTCCCTCGGCGTGTGCCCCCGAACGAGGGAGCACACTCACTATACGGACCGAAGGGCGCTCTCGGTTTCACGCCGCGCGACGTCAAGTCATCCGCGCTCACGGAGTGAGCTGCACGGGGTCTGGGCCCGATCGCGCGGCGCGCCGGGCCACGACCTCGCCGCTCGCCGGGTCGAACACCCCGTAGGAGGGGTTCACCCGGATCTCGGCCTCGCGGACCCGGTCCAGCAGCCACTCCGCGAACACGGGCGTCTGAAGCTCGGCGACCAGCTGCGGCCGGATCGTCTCGAAGGGGGGCGTCTCGCGGGTGCGGATCCAGATCACGTGGAACCCGAACTCGCTCTCGACCGGTCCGACGATCGCTCCGACCTCAGCGGTCACCACCACCCGGGCCACCGCGCTCACCAGGTCGGAGGCGGGCTGGCTACCGAGGTCGCCACCCTGGGGGGCCGAGCTGGGGTCCTTGGAGAACCGGCGGGCCAGGGCGGCGAAGTTCTCCGGTGTCGCCCGCCCCGCCAGAGACGTCGCCTGGTCACCGTCGTTCACGAGGATGTGCGACACCTCCACCGTGGTCAGCTCGGGAAGACGGGACCGGTACTCCTGAAGCAGTCGCTCGTCGGAGAGCTCCTCTTCCGCAACCGCCTCCACCACCCGCTGACGGAGGATCTGCTGACCGATGAGGTGGCGAGCGTCGGCTACGGTGGCCCCGGTCTGCTCGAGCCGGGCCGCGAACACCTCCTGTCCTTCCACCCCGATGAACTCGGATTGCAGTCGCTCGTCGATCTCCTGAGACCGCACCGCGATCCGCCGGGTGCGCGCGTATTCGACGAGCAGCTCCTGGTGGATCAGAAAGGTGAGGAACTGCCGGGTGAGCTCGGGACGCTTGGCGGCCGGCCCGGGAAGCTGCTCGGCGAGACGGGGATCGGTGAGGATGAATCGGAGCTGTCGTTGCACCAGGTCCTGTTCGATCTTCCTCCCGTTGACCACGGCGGCGGCGGTCTCGAACAGTGCGCGACACCCTGTCAGAGAGAGGCCCACGACGACGATGGTGACGAGGAAGAACCTCCGACGGCCCACGTCGACGATGGTAGCAGCGCCCCTCACCCAGACACCTCGGCCGGAGGGCTGGCCGCCACCAGCAGATTCGAGCGGATCCACGCCGGAAGCCCGGGACCCATCTGGCCGGGAGCCGGGTTCAGGTTCAGCGTCTGGGTGGACGCATGGTAGGCGGTTCGGTCCGGCAGCGCGGTCTCGTCCACCTCCACCGGCCGGATCCGGATCTGATCGCGGTACGTGGCGACCTCTTCGATGCCGAGCTCCTGGCAAGCGATCCGCAGGCGGGCCACGTCCACGAGCGTCTCTACCTCGAGCGGAAGCGGACCGAAGCGATCCTCCGCCTCGGCTCGCACCGCGTCCACCTCCTCTTGACCCCGGGCCGAAGCGATCCGCCGGTAGAGCTCCAGGCGGAGCCGCTCGTCGCCCGAGTAGTCGACGGGGATGAACGCGCGGACCGGAAGGTCGATCCGGACGTCGCGCTCCTCAGGCAGCGGCTCCCCCTTCATCTCGGCAACGGATTCCGCGAGGAGCCGAGAGTAGGTGTCGAAGCCGACGGCGGCGATGTGTCCGTGTTGCTCGGCGCCGAGCAGGTTGCCGGCCCCGCGGATCTCGAGGTCCCGCATGGCGATGGGCATGCCCGAGCCGAGGGCGGTGAAGCGGCTGATCGCAGCCAGCCGTTCGTGGGCCTCCTCGGTCATCCTTCCCTGCGGCGGGAAGAAGAGGTAGGCGAAGGCCCGCTCGGCCGAGCGGCCCACGCGCCCACGGATCTGGTGCAGCTGAGCGAGGCCGAGCCGGTCGGCGCGTTCGACCACGAGGGTGTTCGCCGTGGGAACGTCGAGACCGGACTCGATGATCGTGGTGCACACCAGAACGTCCACCTCGCCGTTCCAGAAGGCCATCATGACTTTCTCGAGCGGCCCCTCGTCCATCTGGCCGTGGGCCACTCGCACTCGTGCCTCCGGGATCTTCTCGGCCAGCGTGGCGGCGCGACGATCGATGGTTCGTACGTCGTTGTGGACCCAGAACGTCTGTCCCCCCCGGCGCAGCTCTCGGCGGACCGCGCCGAGCGCGACGTCCTCGTCCCATGGCCCGACGTAAGTGAGTACCGGCTGCCGGTCCTCCGGAGGGGTGTCCACCACGGAGAGATCGCGGATCCCGGCCAGGGCCATCTCCAGCGTTCGCGGGATGGGCGTCGCCGTCATCGTCAGGACGTCCACGTTCACCCGGAGCCGCTTGATCTTCTCCTTGTGGGCCACCCCGAACCGCTGTTCCTCGTCCACGATCAGGAGGCCCAGGTCCTTGAACCGGACGTCCGACGAGAGCAGGCGATGGGTGCCCACGATGAGGTCGACCTTTCCCTCGGCGACCTCCTCGAGCACGGCTTTCTGCTCGATCCGGGGCAAGAACCGAGACAGCATGGCCACCCGCACCGGGAACGGGGCGAACCGCTCGCTGAAGGTGACGTAGTGCTGCTCGGCGAGGAGCGTCGTCGGAACCAGCACCGCCGCCTGCTTCCCCTCCATCACGGCCTTGAACGCGGCACGGACGGCCACCTCGGTCTTGCCGTACCCCACGTCTCCGCAGATCAGGCGGTCCATCGGCCGATCCGATTCCATGTCCTCCTTGACGTCGTCGATGGTGGTCCGTTGGTCGGGCGTCTCCTCGAATGGGAACGCGTCCTCGAGCTCGCGCTGCCACGGCGTGTCCGGCCCGAACCGGTGCCCCGGCGCGGCCATCCGGAACGAGTACAGCCGCACCAACGCGCCCGCCATGTCCTGCACCGCCCGGCGGACCCGCGCCTGGGCCCGAGGCCACTCACTCCCCCCGAGACGGTGCAGACGGGGCTTCTCTCCGCCGACGTATCGAGCCACGGCGTCGACCTGGTCCGCCGGGACGAACAGGCGATCGCCCGCCCCGTATTCGAGCAGCAGATAGTCCCGCTCCGAACCGGCCACCGCCCGGCGGGTCATCCCCAGATACCGGCCGACGCCGTGCACGCGGTGAACCGCGTAGTCGCCCGGCGTGAGCTCCGCGGCGAGCGCACCCGCCGAGCGCCCCGCGAGGCGAGGTGCGCCATGGGCCACCCGCCGCCGGCCGAACAGGTCGTCCTCTCCGATCAACGTCACCCGGCCGGGACCGAACACGAACCCCTCCAGAAGGCCGGAGACCACCCGCAAGGACTCCGGCGGCCGCGGCATCCCGGTCCGGTCCAGCACCTCAAGGGCCCGGTCCAGGCTGCCCCGGCCCTCGGCGCTCACCGCCACCCGGTACCCCATCGACGCCAGATCCGCGGCGGCCCGGGCCACGTCGGACGGTTTCCCGGCCAGCGCTCCCCACCCGGTGACCTCGAGATCCACGCCCTCGGCGAACTCGGTGAGCTCCACCCGTTGCCGATCACCGAGGGCCTCTTCCGCTCCGACCACGAATGGCGGACCTTCCCATCCGGTGGCCTCAGCGATGGCGGCGGCCTCGTCCTCCACGGACCGGGCCCGCTCCAGGGTCCGCCGGGAGGGAGCCACCACCACCCACGCGTCCGGGCCGAGGAGGTCGGCCAGGACCGGCATGTCCTCGAACAGGAGGGGGGAGGCACCCTCCATCCCCTCGAAGAACAGGCCCTCGGACAGACGCTCCAACGAGTCGCGCATCCGGCCCTTGTGTCGGGGGATGGCCGCCCGGGCCCGCTCTCTCACCTCGTGGGTGGGGAGCAGCTCGCGGACAGGGCCCACCTCGACGGGCCCGGCGGTCCCCGAAGAGGTCTGGGTGGCCGGCGAGAACCGGCGGATCCGCTCGACCTCGTCTCCCCAGAACTCGAGCCGCACCGGACGGGCCGCCGTGCCGGGGAAGACGTCGACGATCCCTCCGCGGACGGCGAACTCGCCGCGGTGGGTCACCAGGTCGGCCCGGGCGAAACCGAGCTCGACGAGGCGGTCGGCCAGCGCGTCCGGGGCCAGCTCGACCCCCCGATCGAGGACCAACGGCGGCTCGGTGCCGATCCCCGGCACCAGCGGCTGCAATACCGCGACGACGGGAGCGACCATGACGAACGGACCGCGCGACCGAACCGCCTCCCGGACCCGTCGCCCGGCGTCGGCGCGCCGCGCTGCGACCTCGGCACTCGGGCTGATCCCTTCACCCGGGAGGGCCTCCCACGCCGGGAAGCCGGCCACCCTGTCTGCACCGAGGAAGGCGGTGGCCCCGCGGGCGAGACGGTTCGCCTCGCGGGGCCCGGGGGCCACTGCAA
>JBOGWB010000071.1:0-43825 GCA_050693035.1 Actinomycetota bacterium | reverse complement strand
CTCGATCAAGGCCCGATCCCATCGTCCGCGGTCCTGCTCGCCGAGCACCACGAGCGAGCCGTCGGGCCGCGTTATTGAGGCGCGGCGGGACTCGGTCAGGAGCAACAGCGCCAGCAGCCCGGCCACCTCCGGCTCGTCGGGCATGAGCGCCCCCAGGATCCGGGCCAGCCGGATGGCTTCCGGGCAGAGACTCGGTTCGCCTGGGCTGGTCACCCCGGCGTTGTACACGAGGTAGACGACGGCCAGCACGGGGCGCAGTCGGGCAGGGAGCTCGTGATCCTCCGGCACGCGGTAGGGGATCCGGGCGGCCTTGATCTTGCGCTTGGCACGCACGAGGCGCCGGGCCATGGTCGGCTCGGTCACCAGCAAGGATCGCGCAACCTCCTCGGTCGACAGGCCACCGAGCAGTCGGAGGGTCAGCGCCACCCGCGCTTCCATGGAGAGTGCGGGGTGGCAGCAGGTGAAGATGAGGCGAAGCCGGTCGTCCTGCACGGGCCCCACCTCCTGGGCCATGCTGGGATCGTCGGTGCCGGGCGAGAGCACCGCCACGTCGCCGAGGAGTTCCCGTCCACGCGCCTCGCGGCGCAGGCGGTCGATGGCACGGTTGCGGGCGGTCGTCGTGATCCAGCCGCCCGGGTTGGGCGGCAGGCCGTCGCCCGGCCATTTGCGAAGGGCAACGATGAAGGCCTCCTGCACCGCATCCTCGGCGAGGTCGATGTCACCGAGGAGGCGGATGAGGGAGGCCACCGATCGGACGGACTCCTCGCGGAAGATCCGGCCGATCGCGGCCTCGTCGACCTTCGGTGCGGCGTCGCCGTCGCGCACGCAGTCAGGCCTTCCAGTCCACGAACGGCCGGACCTCGATCGGCGTCATGATGGCTTCGGTGACCTTCGACGCCCAGGCGAGCGCGGCGTCGAGGTCCTCGGCCTCGAGGATGTAGAAGCCCCCGAGGTGCTCCTTGGACTCGGCGAAGGGGCCGTCGCTGGTCATCACGTCGCCGCCGGCCACGCGCACGACGGTGGCGGTGTCGGGCTCGTGAAGGCGGCCGGAGAAGACCCAGGCGCCGGCCGACTTCATCTCCTCCTCGATGAGCAGGACCTGCTTGTAGGACTGCTGCATCTCCTCGTCGGTCATCGGCTCGCGGGCTTCGCCCTCCACGCTGTGGACGGACAACAGGTACCTCGTCATGGTGGTCCTCCTTCGTGCTGGGCGGGCGCTTCCCGCCTCTCACCCCACTACGAACGGGAAGTGCCCAGATGGACAATGGTAGCCAAGAAGGGCTCTTCGCTTAGGGGACACCGCCCGGCCGGATGGGATGGCAGATCGTAGGTGGCACCCGCAGACTCACGCTCCTCAGGGCGCGACCCGAAGGGGTGCTCCCGAGCGTCCTGTGGGCTGAGCCTCCTTTGCCTCGTTACTGCCGGCGCTGTCAGCGCCGGAGCCGAGGATGGGTCGGGACACGCCTCTGTATGAATACGGCCTTGACGGGCTCAGAGGCTCATCATGGGGCATGTGAGGGTACGCGTGACCCCATCGATCGCCTGAACCTTGCCCACCACGAGCTGCCCCAGCTCGTCGAGGCTCCCGGCCTCGGCGAGGGCGATCACGTCGTACGGACCGGTCACAACGTCGGCGGAGGCCACTCCCTTGATCTTGGCCACCCCGCGGGCCACTTCGTCGGACACACCGACTTGGTTCTGGATCAGGATGTAGGCTCTGACCACTTCTCGCATCCCCCTGGACGCTACAACCTCTGATCTTCGACCTTCTGGCGGCCTCGGACAAGGTCGCCGGGCCCGCGCTCAGACCTCCGTCCCCTTCTCGGCCAGAGGCTCATCGACCGTGGCAACCGGCTTATTCGGGGGCCACGGACGCGCCGGTAGGATCATGGCGCTGCCGGTCGCCATCGCTACACGCTTCCACGAAGCGCGTCCAGAACAAGATCGGGGAAGGACGGTGCGAGGCTTCATGGCGGCAATCCTCCTCGCTCGGTCCGGTGATATGGTTCGACGCTCGACCCCCGAATCTTCCAGCCCACGACGGCGTGACATTCCGGCAAGCCCGCCCGCGGACAGCTCGTCGGCTCTTTCCTGCTAGAAAGGACCCGTTGGGCGGGTCGATCCGCTCGCCGACGGAGGAGGCGCTCGATGGATTTCGCGTTCAGCTCGAAGGTGGAGGAGCTGCGCGCTCACCTGCTGGATTTCATGGGGACGCTCGTCTACCCCGCCGAACGCGTGTACCGCGAACAACTCGAAGCGTCGGGCGACCCTCATTTCCACCCGCCGGTCATGGAGGAGCTGAAAGCGGAGGCCCGGGCACGAAGTCTGTGGAATCTCTTCCTGGCAGAGGAGCGATGGGGTGCGGGGCTCACCAACCTGGACTATGCCCCGTTGGCGGAGATCACCGGCCGGAGCCCGTGGGTTGCCCCTGAAGCCCTCAACTGCTCCGCCCCCGACACCGGCAACATGGAGATCCTTGCCGAGTTTGGCACCTCCGAGCAGCAGGAGCAGTGGCTGCACCCGCTACTGGAAGGGGAGATCCGATCCTGCTTCGCCATGACAGAGCCGGAGGTGGCCGGCTCGGACGCCACCAACATCCGGATGCGGATCGAGCGGCGGGGCGACGAGCTCGTGCTGAACGGAAGGAAATGGTTCATCAGCGGGGCCATGAGCGACCGGTGCAAGGTGACCATCGTGATGGGTGTGACAGATCCCGACGCCGACCTTCACCGACGGCACAGCTTGGTGCTGGTGCCGTTCGATACGCCGGGCCTGAAGGTCGTGCGGTCGATCCCATTGTTCGGCTATCGGGGTGGCGGCGGAGAGGCCGAGATCGTATTCGAGGACGTCCGGGTCCCGGAGACGAACCTCCTCGGGAAGGAAGGGGCGGGCTTCGCGATCGCCCAGGCTCGCCTTGGCCCCGGGCGGATCCACCATTCCATGCGGGCGATAGGCATGGCCGAGCGGGCTTTCGACTTGATGTGCGAGCGCGCGATCGAGCGCGTGGCCTTCGGAAAGCGCCTGGCCGAACAGGGCGTGATCCGGGAATGGATCGCCCAGTCTCGGATGGAGATCGAACAGGCCCGGTTGCTCGTGCTGAAGGCGGCCTGGCTGATGGATACGGTGGGGAAGGAGGGGGCTCGATTCGAGATTTCGGCGATCAAGGTGGCAGCGACGCGAATGGCCACCCAGGTCATCGATCGGGCCATCCAGGTGCACGGAGCGGCCGGGGTCTCGGACGACTTTCCGCTGGCCGAGCTATACGTCGCGGCTCGCACCCTACGGATCGTCGACGGTCCGGACGAGGTGCACACGATGGTGATCGCCCGCCGGGAGCTGGAGAAGTACCAACCGTGATTGACGAGACCGTGCGGGCGGCCGTGGACCCCGAGCGGCTGGCCGAGTTCCTCCGCGAGCACCTCCCACAGCTGCCAGGTCCATTCGACATCCAGCGCCTTGGCGAGGGGCAGTCCTGCCTGACGTTCCTGCTGCAGGGACACGAGTGGGAGGTGGTGCTGCGGCGGCCCCCACGAGGCCACCTCCCGCCCGCTGCCTTCGACGTGACCCGGGAGTATCGGGTCATGCGGGCCCTGTCCCGGGCTGGGGCGCCCGTCCCGGTGCCCCCGCCCATCCTGCTCTGCGACGACCTGTCGGTGATGGGCGTGCCCTTTTACCTCATGGAGCGGACGGAGGGGGTGGTGGTCCGAGAGGAGCTGCCGGAGGAGCTGTCCTCGCTCGAGGACCGGGCCCGCATGGCAGACCAGCTACTGGATACCCTCCTGGCGCTGCACCGGGTGGACTGGCGGGCAATCGGCCTCGACGGATTCGGCAAGCCTGAGGGATACCTGGAGCGGCAGCTCCGACGGATGGGGCAGATCTGGGACCTGGTGCGGTTCCGAGACATCCCCGAGATCGGCCAGGTGGGCAAGTGGCTGGAGGCGGGCATTCCCCGACAGTCCAAGGCCACCATCCTCCACGGCGACTACAAGCTCGACAACGTGATCTTCGCGCGCGAGCCGCCGGCCCGGCTTCGGGCCGTGGTGGACTGGGAGATGTCGACGATCGGTGACCCTCTGGCCGATCTGGGCTGGCTGCTCTACTTCTGGCGGGACCCGGGCGACTCTCCGCTGGGGCTGCGCGTCGCGAGCGTCACGGACTTGGAGGGATTCCCCCGCCGCCACGACCTCCTAAGGAGGTATGTGCTGGGTACGGATCGCTCAGTGAATGAGGACGGCGTTCGGTGGTACGTAGCGCTGGGAGGATGGAAGATCGCCATCATCATGGAGGGCTCGTACCGGCGGTACCTGTCGGGTATCGTCGACCACCCCACTTTTGCCCAGCTCGAGGAAGCCGTTCCCGCGCTGGCCCGCCGGGCCCACCAGGCCGCCCACGGCGGCCTCGATCTGTGAAGAGCGCCCGAGATATCGAGGTCGGCGGGAGCCGAGCAAGCAAAAAGGAAGCACCACCTATGCTGGCGGGTGCCAACCTGTGCCCTTGCGCTCCTGATACGGGCCTTGAGCAGCCCCTTCGTCCGTTTCACCAGGTAGCTGGCCTGCCCAGGAACGCCCTTACAAGGCGGAGGTCGGTGGTTCGAAACCACCAGCGCCCAGTTCAGCCGTGCGTCAGCGCCCCGCTTCCTCCCTCCCGATGCCTCGGCCCGTCCAGCGGGGCAAGCGAAAAGGAAGCACGGGGACAGGAGCCCGACCCTACCCGGCCAGTAGGTCTTGCAGCCGGAACCACACCAGATCCGGCCCGAGGTTCTTCCCGCAGGCGTCCTCGGTGACTATCGCGCGCAACCTCATCACACTGAACTCAGTGTTGGTGGAGAGCTCAGCGTTGGCCCACGCCCAGCTATCACCCTCGGCGCACGTCCGGGAGTTCGGCCCGCTGGTGAAGCTGAAGACTCCCGTGGCGCTGTCGACCTCGAACGTCCCCTGGTCGTCCGGGACCGTGACGAGCTCTCCGCCACCGTCGAGGGCATAGGAGCCACCCCCGAGTCGGAGGAGGACTCCGCGTTCCTCCAAGAGCCAGACCCCTTGGATCAGTGACTCGGAAGGGATTCGCGGTTCATGGGCTAGGGGAGGGGATCTCTCCGCCGTGATCTGGCCCGCGGCATCCGACCACGGTGAGACCCTGGTCCAATTGGTCTCGCGTCCCACCTGGCGCTCGGGTTCGCACGGGGACGTACTCCGGATGTTCACGGCGCGGAGGCGTCCGTCCTCGGGCAGGCCCGCTTCCCAGGTGAACATGCCGCTACAGAACCGACCGCCGGTGTATGTGAACGTGATGGTTTGACCCATCACCTCATAGGTCCCAAAACCCCCCACATATCCGTCGGGGATGAAGGCGAAGCTGCCGTCGCGCCCGAGCCTGAGCAGGAGATCTCCGTCGGGCCTGATGAGCCAGATTCCGGCCAGCCGGTCGACCGTCGGGGGGAGCTCTTCGACCGGGGTCGGCGACTGGTCGGTGCCTTCAGGACTGACGTTCGGGGCCCTCCCGGGGCGCGGCTGGCCGTCGCTGAGGTAGCGGAGCGCGCCGATTCCGAGCGCCGCGCCCACCACGACCAGAGCACCGACCAGGGCGTAGACTTCCGCCTTCCGCCGAAGGCTGCGTCGCCGCTGCCCGCGGTGCTGCCGCTCGAGCGCTCCTGGATCGGCCGTCACTTTCTGCGTGGCCATGCGGAACAGATCCTGAACGTTAGGCATCCCAGGCTCCCTCAGCCTCACGGAGGGCTCGTCGGCCCTTGGTCGCCAGGGCCCTCACCGTGGAGGGGCTCACCCGCATGATGCGCCCCGCCTGGTCAGCCGGATACCCGAGCAGATCCAGGAGCAGGAGAGCGGCGCGCTGCCGGGGGGTCACCTGGAGCAGCAGGCGGCGCACGTCGGCTCGCATCTCCGCATCGAGGAAGTCGTCGCGCCCCTCGGGGACGGGCAGCACCTTCCGGACGGCCATCGCGGCGCGCCGATAGCGCATCCTGAATCCGTTGAGGGCCACGCGGAACAGGTACGCGGTTGGATCGGTGATCCGGTGGATCTCATCCCACCGCTCCCAGAGCTTCAGGAATGCGTCCTGCATGAGTTCCTCCGCATCGTGGCGGTTCCCGGTCACGAAGTAGAGGGCCTTGAACAGGCGCTCGTGCTTCTCCTCGAAGAACTCGTCGAAGCGGACCCATGCTTCGGCATGTTCCGAGGGGAGCCGGGCCACGTCACCCTCTGCCCCCACGATCCTTGGATGCACGAGGAGCTCCTTGCGCTGACGCTGATGGTGCCAGTATTTCCCTTCCATGGCGAGCTACCGGCGGGAGCAGCTGAGTGCGCCGCTGATACCGGTCCTCCGGCACGGGCGGCGGGGGAGCCGGCGGTCCTGACGGCCGCCTCCTCCCGCTGCCCACGTCATCGGCCCCGCTGGCTGCGGCTTCGCGGAGCGGGCCGATTCTTAGAACCCGCAGAAGGGCCCGGGAGCTGTGAGCTCGCCGCGGAAGGCGCCTCCCACAGGTGCGGTGATCACGCTCACGTCTTGGGCGGGCTGCCCGGACTCGTTCCGGACGATGTGTCCGCGTCCGTTGTCCACGAACCCCTGCCCCGCCGACACGACGTGGGGTGTGCAGGTGGGGTCGTCGTACTCGTAATAGGTGAGTGTTCCCTGCGTGACGGTGATGAACACGGGACCGGGGTGCGTGTGCCAGCCGGTGGTGGATCCCACAAGGTAGTCGTGCCTTCGCACGACGATGTCGATCGCTGGCTTGGCCTTTGCCTTGAACTCGATCGGCCCGCTCCGATCGGACTTCACCTTGAAGGCGTCGTACGTTCCCCGCGCGAGCAGCGTCGGCGTCACCCCCATCGGCGGCGAGGCGAGAGCGACGGCAGCCGCTGTGGCGGCGAGAATCGCCGCCAGGAGAGCTGTCAGGATGTTCCGCTTCACGTCAACCTCCTCCTACTAGACCGTGGTCCTCAGGGAAATCCCTCGTCGCTCCCTGCTGGGGATACCGGCAGGGTGGAGCCTGGTGACCTCCTTTCGTCCTGGCTGCAAGAGGGGTTGTCTGATCATCTGTCCATGGATGCACGGAGAGTTCTTTCCGCTGACGGAGCCGCTGAGATTTCTTGGAGGAAACTGGAAAGGGGCTCGCCGGGGAGGTTCAGGCGTTGGTGGGAGCGCCTCTGAGGAGGCCGTCACCGTTTCCGCAGGTAGCGAGCCTGCCCAGGTAACGCCCTTACAAGGCGGAGGTCGGTGGTTCGAAACCACCAGCGCCCACCAGGAAAGCAGCAGGTCAGGGGCGGCTTTCCAGCCGAGGATGCCCCTGACTCCTCGGGAGATTCCGGACGGTCACACGCTCGTCGCGCCGGGCGGCGATCAAGCCGGCGATGCGCACAGCGTCGCGGCCCACTCCGTGGATCTGTTCCGAGGACTTCGAATAGAGAAACTTGAGACCGACGAAATAGAGGCCCGGCTCGGTGTCAACGACGCCCCGGTTGTGATTCGGCTCCTTCGAGCCGAGCACAGGCAGGTCGATCCAGGAGAAGCCCGGATCGAACCCGGAACACCAGACCACATTGGCGACATCCAGACGACGGCCGTCCTCGAGTTGAGGAAGCCCTTCCTCCACGCCCGTGGTCCGGGGCACCCGCTCCACCCCCGCCGCTGTCAGATCCTTGGGCTTGATCCGGATCAGCAGATCTCCCTTGGCCAGCATCTTGGGGCGGACCCTCCTCCCGATCGGGGTGCTGGTCGTGAGAACCCGATGAAAGATGACCCGACCGATGAACGGCATCAGCACCCGTGCCACAGCGCTTTCCGGCCGAAACGGGAGATGACCCGTGTCCGGCCCCGACAGCCAGACCCGGCGAGTTCCCGCCAGATCGAGGGCGACTTCTGCTCCCGAGTTGCCCGCCCCCACCACGAGGGCGTCTCCGTCTTGGAGCTGGCGAGGGTTTCGGTACTCGGCGACATGAAGCTGACGGATCCCGGGATCGAGCTGTGATGCGAACTGCGGTACCCGGGGTCGCTGCCACGATGACATGGCCACCACCACGTTGTCGGCCTCGAGACGCCGCTCGCCGGCGGTCGCCACGAAACGATCCCCGTTCCGGGCCAGCCGCTCCACCTCGACGCCGGTCCGCACCGGCAGCTCGAACCGGTGCGCGTAGCTCTCGAGATAGTCAGCAAACTCGTCCTTGGTTGGGAGTTCCCAGCGAGGGCCGGGGAAGGGCATGCCGGGGAGCCCGTTGAAGCGGTTGGGGGTGAAGAGCCGCAGCGAGTCCCAGCGATTCCGCCACGAGTCACCGACCCTCCGGTTGGTATCGAGGATTACGAACGGAACGCCCCGTCGAGCGAGGTGGTATCCGACCGAGAGCCCGGCCTGGCCACCCCCGATGACGAGCGTATCTATCCGCTCAGTGTGCAGATCCTTCATCGCTACCGCCTCCTTCGTGCGCGGCGACCGAGCACCTGGAGGTCGGCGTCCCGGCGCGCCGCCATGCCACCGACCGTAGGGGCCGCGGGGGCGTCGGGGAATCGGGAGTTCTCCTCACGTCGTGAGCGGCGACACTCAGGCGGACACGAGGCCGTGCTCCATCGCGAACAGGGTGGCGGCTGCTCGGGTGGAGACACCGATCTTCCGGTAGGCGTTCTGGATGTGGCGGTCGGCGGTCTTGATCGAGATGCCCAGTCTCCGCGCCACCTGCTTCGTCTGGAGACCCCTGGCCAGGAGCCCCACGACCTCGGCCTCTCGCTCGGTCAACCCGGCCGGGCGCTCGACCGGGGGGGCCGGCTGTCCGGCGGCCTCGATGACCGCAGCGACCATCTCGGAGTCCTGGCGTCCGGCGCGCGCCTCCCCGCCGAGCAGCTCCGCCGCGTGCTCGGGCGGAAGCGCCTCGCGATGCGGGCGCGGCTCACCCATCGCGTGGAAGGCGTCGGCGGCGGCGAGGAGGCGCGCGCCGCGGGTGAGCGAGGCCGCCGGCACCCTGCGGTGGTACCCGGTCCCGTCCAGCCGCTCGTGGTGCGCACAGGCCAGCTCGGCCAGCGAGGCCAAGAGCGGTGAGCGAAGCAAGACGCGCTCCGTGTGATAGGGGTGCAGCCGCACGTGCTCCCACTCGTCGACCGTCAGGGCGGCCGGCTTCTGCCAGATGCGGGGACCGATCGCGACTCTCCCCACGTCGTGCACGAGCCCGGCTCGCCGCACCAGCGCCAGGTTCGCGTCATCGAATCGGCAGACGCGGGCGGCGGCGACCGCCAGCTCGCTCACGCCGCTCGAGTGGCCGGAGAGATGGGGCGCAACGAGGTCGGCGAAGTCGCCGATCGCGGCGAGAGCCCGGTCCACCCCATCGTCCTCGAGGGTCAGCCAGGGACGGGGCTCGGCGGCGAGGGTCGCTTCCCACGCCGATGCGGCCTCCTCCGCCCCGCCGATGATCTCCGCCGCTGCCTCGGCGAACCGGCCCGCGACGGCGGGGTCGAAGGCGTGCCCGGCCCGCTGGTGGATCACGTCCAGGGCCTGATCGTCGCCGCCCACGAGCCGCTGGTACGCGGCGTCACGAGCGACGTGCACGATGCGAACGGGCAGGGGAATCTCCTCGCGCGCGGCCCGCTTCAGCACGCCCTTCCCGTCCCATCGCTCGGTGAGGTAGGGAAAGAGACCATGCACGGCCGGGGGCAGACCGAGCCGCTTCGCCATCATCTCGGCGACCTCGCACAGGGCGGTGAAATGCGGCTTCCTGAACCTGGCCGCCGGCACCAGGCGCCTACCGATGTCATAGATGCGCTGGTGGGGGGGACCGCCGGGGCGAGAGAGAGCGCGCATGACACCGGCCAGGGCCTCCGCTCCTGATCCGAATTGCACCGGAGTGACATTCTCGGTGCGGCTTCCCGCGAAGATCCGGGACGCGACGTCGGAGTCGGTCGTGCATCCCGAGTACATCAGGAGAGAGGCGTAGTAGGTCTGGGATGCGGTCTCAGAATCGACATCGAGCAAATCGGCGAGCCTCATGGCCATCAGCGTGCCGTGGAGGCCGTGCTCGAATGGGAACCCCATGCCCAGATCGGTGGCCAGGCACGCGGCGGCGATGATCTCGGCGGCTCGGACCGGCTCGGTGTCCGATGGTGCCTTCTCCGTCACCCGACCAAGGGTACGTCAGCTTCCTCCGTATGCGCTGAGACGCTCGGGCTCGAGGCCCACGTGGGGCGGCCAGGAATCCCTGCAGGAGGAGCTCAGATCTGTTTCTCTGGCTACGCAGGTCGGGGCTCAGCAGGCCGAGTCCCGGATCTAGGAACGCGGGCTCTGTCCGGATTCTCTCTGGTCGGAGAGTCCTGATCCTCGTCCTTACAAGGCGGAGCTCGGTGGTTCGAAACCACCAGCTCCCACCCAGGCGTTGTCATAGGCCAGAGCGCGCCTCGACTTCGCCACACCCGAGATGGCAGCCGGGTCTTGCCGGTGCCACCCGGCCCGGTGAGGGTGAGGAGTCGGGCCTCCGCCAGGAGGCCCGTGATCTCGGCCGCCTCCCGCTCCCGGCCGACGAAGGAGGTCCGCTGCGGCGGCAGATTGGTGGGCCGGGCATCCACGGTACGGATCGCGGGAAAATCTGCGGGCATGGCATCGATGATCAGGTCGTACAGATGCTCTGGGTTCTCGATGTCCTTTCAGGCGGTGCCGGCCCAGGTCGCGTAGAGACACCCCGTCGGGGAGGGTGTGCTCGACCAGGGCCCTGGTTGCCTCCGAGAGCAAGACCTGCCCGCCGTGCCCCGCGGCAGCGATGCGGGCGGCCAGATGCACATCGAGCCCGATGTAGTCATCCGTGCCGAGCACTCCTTCACCGGTGTGAAGGCCCATCCGGACCATGACCGACTGACTGTCGGGCCAGCGGTGAGCGGCCAGGGCCCTCTGAGCCTGGACTGCGGCAGCAAGGGCCCCCGCCGGTGTGGCGAAGACGGCGAAGAAGGAGTCGCCCTCGGTCCTGATCTCGGCACCGCCGCCCTCGACGATGGCAGCGCGGAGGATTCGACCATGTCCGTCTACCAACTCCCGGTACCGGTCGCCGAGCCGTCGAAGGAGCCGCGTCGAACCCTCGATGTCCGTGAACAGAAAGGTGACGGTCCCGGTGGGCAGGTCCCGCATCTGCGCGCTCCTCGGGGGGCATCGTAGAAGGTCGGGCAAAGCCGAGAAAGGGCGTCCGAGGTTGGGACACTGGCGGGTGGTTCCGATGCCGGGGCTTGGCCTAAGCCGAGCAAGCAAAGGGGAAGCAGAGCAGAGCTGGCTTTCCGCCCCACCGGCGATCGGCGATGAGTCTCCCCTTCGGACCCGGTCTAAGAAAGATGAGGGAACCATCAGGAGATGTCTGACGGACATAGGATGCCCTCCATCCATCGACGGCGAGCGAACGAACAGGAGAGGAGCTGGGGATGGGCAAGCTGATCTACTTGATGAACGTGTCGCTCGACGGCTACGTCGAGACCCCTGACCACGCTCTCGATTGGGCGAACGTCGACGAGGAGCTGCACACCTGGTTCAACGACCGCGCGCGCGAATCGGATGCGTTCCTCTACGGTCGGCGGCTGTACGAGGTGATGGCGGCGTACTGGCCGACCGCGGCGTCCGATCCATCGGCAACCGACGCTATGATCGACTTTGCCCGGATCTGGAACGAGAAGCCGAAGGTCGTCTTCTCCTCCACGCTCGCCACCGTCGATTGGAACAGTCGGCTCGTGACCGGCGACATCGGCGACGAGCTCGCACTGCTCCGGACCGAGTTCGACGGCGATCTCGACGTCGGTGGCCCCACACTGGCCTCGGCGTTCATCCGCCGTGGCCTGGTCGACGAGTATCGCCTTGTCGTCCACCCGACCATCCTCGGAGCCGGCACGCCCTTCTTCCCGAACCTCGAGAACCCGATCCGCCTCCGGCAGACGGAGACCCGGACGTTCGACTCCGGAGTGATGTATTTGGGCTATGCCGCCGTATAGCGGGCGCGAGCGGGTCCTTACCTTCGCTGCCCATCGCCGATCGGGACGTGGCGACGGACCCGGAGCGGCCCGGAGGAGAAGCGGCTGGCGGCGTCGAACCCTTCAGCAGTGCCGCGGATCCGCAGTCGCGCGGGGGCGGCGTGCACCCTGGCCGCTCTCCTGATGGCGTCGCTGGTGGTGAGCCCGCCCGCCTCGGGGCGGGCATCCGGCGCCGGAGCCTTCCGGCGAGGCGACCGGAGCCTGGTGGCCCTCAACATCCTGCCTCCCGGACAGGGCCGGTACCTGAACTCGGCGGAGCTGATCCAGGCCCAGGCCACCGGCGAGCAGCCGCCCCACAACACCGACCAGCTCGACATGTACGACTCGCTCGTTCAGGGCGCGCCCGGCCTGAACTCGTCCAAACTCTCCGACTACTTCAAGGACGCCTCGTTCGGAGTGAAACGCGGTGATGTGGAGCGCCGGTACTCGCCCCGTCCCGGCGTGGTGATCCTCCGGGACAAGGGGTTCGGCGTTCCCCACATCTACGGGGAGACCCGAGCGGACACCCTGTTCGGCGCGGGCTATGTCACGGCTGAGGACCGGTTGTTCATGATCGACGTGCTCCGCCATGCCGGACGGGGTCGCCTCTCCGAGCTCCTGGGGGCCAGCAGGGTCAACCTGGCGCTCGATTGCACCACCTACCTCTCCGCCGACTACACCGAGGCGGAGCTCGCGGCGATGCTGGAGCGCGTGCCGGCGGACCCCGAGGGCGCCGCGCTCGTGCTGCAGGCCCGGCAGGACGTGCGGGACTACGCGGCCGGGATCAACGCCTACATCGAGGAGGCCCTGGTCGACCCGTCCAAGCTCCCCGCCGAGTACCCGGCTCTGCAGCGAGTGCCCGCGCCGTGGAAGGCGACGGACACGGCCGCCGTGGCCGCGCTGATCGGTGCGAACTTCGGCGTCGGCGGGGGGCAGGAGCTGGAGAACGCGGCGTTCCTCGACGCGGTGGAGGGCGCCGGCCACGCCCCGCGGGATGCCCGGGCGATCTTCGACGACTTCCGATTCGCCGACGATCCCGAGGCGCCGACCACGGCCGAGGCGGAGTTCGGGTGGAACGTCGACCTCGGTGCCGTGGACCCGGACACCGTGGCCCGGCCGGACCGCGGCACGATGGTCCGGCGGTCCCCGGGCTCGGTGTGCCCGGGGGACGGCGAGGCGCCCGCCGCCGCGGACGGCCCCTTCGGGCCGATCCGCCTCCGATTCCCCGGGGCGGCCAGCAACGCGCTGCTGGTGGGGTCCGACCTGTCGGGGTCCGGGCGGCCCCTGGCCGTGTTCGGCCCCCAGACCGGCTACTGGTCACCGGAGATCCTCATGGAGCTCGACATGCACGGCCCGGGCATCCACGCCCGGGGGGTCGGCTTCCCGGGCATCTCGCTGTACGTCCTCCTCGGTCGGGGGGACGGATACGGCTGGAGCGCCACGTCCGCGGGAGGCGACCTCGTCGACACGCGGGCCGTGGCGCTGTGCGACCCGGACGGAGGCGCACCCACCACGGGCAGCGACCACTACGTGCGGGCGCGCGACGGCGCGTGCACCCCGATCGAAGCACGGACCGATATGTGGGTGGCCAAGCCGACCGCCGACTCCTGCCCCAAAGGGGCTCCACCCGACGATCTGGGGTGCGTTCCCACCGTCGTGCGGATGACCACGGAGCGGGTCGAGCTGGCGGAAAGCTCGGGGACGCCGGGCGATCTCTCCGCCGGCGCGTGGGGCATCGTGATCGGGAGAGGGAAGGTGGGGGGCGCTCCCGCGGCCTTCGTCCGCCAGCGCTCGACGTACGGGGCCGAGGTGGACTCCGCGGCGGCCTACGTGGAGGTCATGGACCCGACCCGGATCAACGGCGCCGAGGACTTCCACCGTGCGTTCGGCCGGTTCAACTTCACGTTCAACTGGTTCTACGTCGACGGCCGGGACATCGCGTTCCAGCTCGTGGGGGCGCACCCCGTCCGGGCCGCCGGGACGGACATCGACCTGCCGGTGTGGGACGGCATCGAGCGGCGGTGGCGCGGTTTCCTGTCTTTCGAGGACCGGCCCCACGTCACCAACCCCCCGAAGGGCTTCATCACGTCGTGGAACAACAAGCAGGCCCCGGGGTTCCGGGCCTCCGACGGCAATTGGGGCTACGGCCCGGTCCACCGAAGTCAGCCGCTCGATGATCGGATCCTGGGCGCGGCGGCCGGCGACGGGAAGGTCGATCTGGTCGAGCTGGTGCGGGCCATGGCAGACGCCGCCACCGTGGACCTCAGGGGTGACCGGGTGCTTCCCTCCATGCTCCAGGTCATCGGCGACCCCGGCTCGGAGCGTCTGCGACGAGCGGTGGACCTCCTCGATGGGTGGCGGAACGCGGGGGCGCACCGCCGGGATCTCGACGGGGACGGCCGGTACGAGCACGCCGCGGCCGTGGCGCTCATGGACGCATGGTGGGCCCCCGCCCTCGAGGCGGTGTTCCGTCCCGTCCTGGGCGAGGCGTACGCGAAGGTACCGCTTCAGCACGACGATCCGCCGGGCCCGGTGGGAAGCGCCTACATCACCGGGTGGTACGGACAGCTCCAGAAGGACCTTCGCTCGGTGCTCGGCCAGCCGGTGGAAGGGCCCTTCTCCCGCCAGTACTGCGGCGACGGTGGGGGACTGGCGGCCTGCCGGACAGCCCTGCTGGCCAGCCTCGACGAGGCCGTGGCGGCCCTCGAGGCGCAGTTCGGCCGGGATCCCGGGACGTGGGAGGCGGACGAGGAGGGGGACTTCATCGAGTACACGGCGGTGGGCGTCCAGGGCCAACGTGCCATGCAATGGCAGAACCGCCCCACCTTCCAGCAGGTCCTGCAGTTCCGCTAGCCCCGGATCCTCCTTTCGCTCGTGCATGACGACCATGTCCTAGGATGCCCGCGAGAGGAAGGTCCGATGTCACTGGACGACTTCGAGCGGTACCCGCTCATGTTCAGCCCGTCGCCCATCCATCGCCTGGAGCGCCTGACGGCCCATCTCCGTGGCGCCGACATCTGGGCCAAGCGGGAGGACTGCAACTCCGGGCTCGCCTTCGGGGGCAACAAGACGCGCAAGCTCGAGTACCTGGTCCCGGACGCCCTGGCCCAGGGCTGCGACACACTCGTGTCGATCGGTGGCGTCCAATCGAACCACACTCGGCAGGTGGCGGCGGTCGCTGCCCGGCTCGGCCTGGGATGTGTCCTGATCCAGGAGAGCTGGGTGGAGTGGCCGGATGCCGCCTACGACAAGGTGGGCAACATCCTGCTCAGCCGATTGCTCGGCGCCGACGTGCGCCTGGTGAGGGCGGGGTTCGGCATCGGGTTCAAGGAGAGCTGGGAGCGCGCCATCGAGGAGATCGAAGCGGCGGGCGGGAAACCCTACGCCATCCCCGCCGGGGCCTCGGACCACCGACTCGGAGGGCTCGGGTTCGCGAACTGGGCCCGGGAGGTCGAGACCCAGGAACGTGAGCTTGGCGTGTTCTTCGACACGATCATCGTGTGCTCGGTCACCGGCAGCACCCAGGCCGGGATGGTCGCGGGGTTCGCGGGGACGGACGGCGAGCGCACACGCCGGGTGATCGGGATCGACGGCTCGGCCAAGCCGAAGGCGACCTGGGATCAGGTCGCCCGTATCGCCCGGGCCACCGCAGACTTGATCGGCGTCCGCGAGATCACCGACGACGAGATCATCCTCGACGACAGGTATCACGCAGGCACCTACGGGATCCCCGACGAACAGACGTTGGACGCGATGCGCCTGGCTGCCCGGACCGAAGGCATGGTCACCGATCCCGTGTATGAAGGAAAGTCGATGGCGGGACTGATCGACCTCGTTACGACCGGCGAGATCTCGAGGGACTCGACGGTGCTGTACGCACACCTCGGCGGCCAGCCGGCGCTCAGCGCCTACAGCGGATTGTTCTCCTAAGGCCGCTTCACCCAGGACCGCAGGCCGGTCTCGGGATGCCAAACGGTGACACGTTCCTCGCCCCCGCCAAAGATGACGTGAGCGGCCCCTCCGACGTCAAGGGAGAACAGATGATAGGTCCCTTCGTCGGGCGCCCAGTCGATCCGGTTCCGGATGGCTTCTCGGTATGCCGCTCGGAGCTCGCCATCGGTCACGTCGACCGCTCGGCCGTACAGCTTCACGTCGCCTTCTGTTCCCTCCCGGTTGCAGGTCACGCTGTGCACCACGATCCTGGGATCCCGCTTCAGGTCCAGAGCCTTCGGGGAGCGCCACATCATCCCGAGGAACAGGTGACCCGCGGTGAGATCCAGCTCGCAGGGGCTGATCCGAGGCGATCCGTCCTTCCGGAGCGTGCCCAGCATCACCAGCTCGTCATGGGCGAATCGATCCCGGGCGGTCTTCGCGATCTCCGGACACTGCTCTTCGAACTCGTCCCACCGCATCGACCACCTCCGATCCTTTCTCCCATTCTCCGATGTCGGGGTCCCTGGGATAGGCTCCCCGGCGTGACCCTGAGCATCCTCGACGTCACGGCCCCGTTGCGGGATGACCTCCCGACGTGGCCGGGAGAGGAGGGGCTCCGGCGCCGGCTGGTCAAGGACTGGTCCCGCGGCGACAGCTCGTCCGTGTCCCATCTCTCACTGGGGGCGCACACCGGGACGCACGTCGACGCCCCGGTTCATTTCCTCGAAGGAGGCGGGGGGATCGACACGCTTCCCCCCGACGCGTTGGTGGGTCCGGCGCTGGTGGCCGGACTCGAAGACGTCGAGAAGACCATCGGTGCGGTCGATCTGGAAGCCGCGGTTCCCCAAGGGGTCGAGCGGCTCCTGCTGAAGACGCGGAACTCGGGGTGGAGCGCAGCCGACACGGCCTTCCGGGAAGATTTCGTCGCCCTCGACCCTTCGGCCGCGGAGTGGTGCCTGTCCCGTGGTCTGCGGCTGGTGGGGATCGATTACCTGTCGATCGAGCCCTTCGGGTCGGGGCGCCATGGACACCCTGTGCACCGTGCGCTGCTCGGCGCGGGGGTCGTGATCGTCGAGGGCCTGGATCTCGTCGGAGTGGAGCCGGGACCCTACGTCGTGGCGGCGCTTCCCCTCGCCGTTCCCGGCAGCGACGGTGCTCCGGCGCGGGTGGTCATCGTCGAGGGGTTGGCCTGAGCGGGCACACGCCGGAGGCGCGCGAGGCCCGCGCTACGCTACGCTTCGCGTTCACCATGACCGAAGGGACCACTGTAGGGACGAGCGTCGGATGACCGCCGGCCACGGAGTGCGGGGCCTGGACCGGATCCTCGAGCTCCAGGAGCTGGACCTGGCCATCGACCGGATGGAAGCTCGGAGGAAGGAGCTGGAAGCCGGGGAAGATCTCAGGGCGGCCCGGGAGCGAGCCAACGCCGTCGAGGAGCGGGTGGGGGAGCTGCGCCTGGCGCTCGACTCGGTGGCCCAGGAGCAGAAGCGCCTCGAGACAGAAGTGAGCTCCCTCGATTCGAAGGTCGCTGCGGAAGAGCGCCGGCTGTACGACGGGAGCGTGGCGAACCCCAAGGAACTCGAGTCGATCCAGCGGGAGATCGAAGCCCTCCGCCGGAGGAAGTCCATCATCGAGGACGAGGTCCTGGTGCAGATGGAGCGCCGGGAGGAGATGGAGTCGCGGCTCCCGCCCCTGGAGGGGAACCTGGCCATGGCCCGGGACCGCCTCACCGAGATCGGCGGGTCGGCGGCGGAGGAGCTGGAAAGCATCGGGCGCGCCCTGGCCGAGCGGACCGCGGAGCGCTCGACCCTCGTTTCCCAGATCGACGAGGAGGTCATCGAGCTGTACGAGGACCTCAGGGCTCAGAAGCGGGGGGTGGGCGCGGCGGCGCTCGTCGACGGGGTGTGCCAGGGCTGCCACCAGAAGCTCTCGCCTCTCGAGCTCGAGCGCATCAAGCGGTCCGAGGGCATCCGGAGGTGCGAATACTGCCGGCGGATCCTGGTTCTCGCCTGATCGTGAGCGTGGACGGCGCGGCTCGGGGCAACCCGGGACCCGCCGGGATCGGGGTGACCCTCGCCCGCGAGGACGGTCGAGTCGTCGCAGAGCTTGGAGAGGGGATCGGGCACGCCACCAACAATCAGGCGGAGTACCGGGCTGCGCTGGCGGGACTGCGCCTGGCGGCCGAGCACGGCGCCCGCGCGGTCCTCCTCCGCTCGGACAGCCGGCTGCTCGTCGAACAGCTTGCGGGGCGATTCCGTGTGAAGGACCCCACCCTCCGGCGTCTTCACCAGGAGGCTCGGAACCTCATGTCGGCGTTCGACGAGGTGACCGTGGAGCACGTCCCACGGGAGCAGAACGCGGATGCCGACCGGCTGGCGAACCTGGGCGTCGACGAGTGGCTCGACACGGAGGAGGGCCGGTCCTATCGGCGTCCGGAGCCGCCGCCCCAGTTGTTCGAGCGCTGAGGCGGACCGCCTAGGCGCCCTGGGCGAAGGCCTCCGGAGGGAACGCCAGGGCGATCGGCTCGCGGTCGTCGTGGAACCGGAGCACGATCGCTTCGGGGGCTGCGGTGAGCGCGACGTCTGGGAAGTCGAAGGCCCCCTGCACCAGCTGATCCGGCGGAAGGGCCCCCGAAAACGTCACCGTCGTACCCAGCGGTCGCAGCGGCTGGCCCGCGACCTGGAGGACCGAGCGCTCCCGGTCGATCCGGATGGGGCTCCCACCGACGTTGCGCACCCTGAGATTCACCACCGTCCCCGCGGTGAACCGATAGACGCTCACCGCCTCCACCACCAGGCCGTTGCCGCGGGCGGCGACGGGGGGATCGAGGAGGATGATCGAATCGGTCATCGATCGCCCGTCACGGACCACGTCCAGCACGGCCCACGATCCCGGGCGCTCGAGCCGCGTCAGGATCACCGGGCTCTGGAAGCTCCGGGTGATCATGGACTCTTCCCCTTCCGTCACCTCGAAGGTGAACGTGACCGTGGCGTCGATGGCGGCGGCGGCCACCTCGTCCCGGATCTGAAGGAGACGGACCGCTCCCACCTCGAGATCGCCGGTAGCTCGGTCGAGGTGGCGGTTCTGGACCCCCAGCCAGTGGACCCAGTCGCGAAGCTCCGGCCCGCCGACGAGGGTTCGGAGGGGCCGGACCGTCTCACCGCTTCGGGCATAGGCGTTCAGGAACTCGAGGACCGTCTCCCGAACGGCCACCGCCTCCAGCCCGGCCCTGCTCTCCACGGCGCCCTCGGGGGGGATCTGGATTCCCGCCGACCGCGACGTGCAGGCTCCCAGGGCAAGGCCTGTCGTGAGGACCAGGGGGGCGATCCGACGGGTCATCGCGCGATTATAGGGACGCTCCCACCTCGTATACTTCAGGGGAGGAGCCGGCCGGGCGGCCGCGGTCCCGTGAGGGATCGAGGAAAGTCCGGACTCCACAGGGCAGGGTGCTGGGTAACGCCCAGGCGGGGCGACCCGCGGAAAGTGCAACAGAAAGCAAACCGCCTCCCGGCGGGTCGTACGGCTGCCGGGCGGTAAGGGTGAAACGGTGAGGTAAGAGCTCACCAGCGCGCCGGGCGACCGTCGCGGATCGGCAAACCCCACCCGGAGCAAGGCCAAGCAGGGAGCGAGGCCGGCCAAGCCGGCCGCGGGCGGCCCGTCCGATGCTCCCGGGTAGGCCGCGTGGGCCTTCGGGCCCTGAGGGTCGCGGTGACGCGGCCCCCAGAGAGATGGCCGCCGCCCGCGCAAGCGCGGGCACAGAATCCGGCTTACAGGCCGGCTCCTCACCTTCTTCTTTGTCGAGAGCGAGGGTATGCGGGCGAGCGACCGGAAGACGCTGCTGTTCCTGGCGCCGGCGGCTCTCCTGGTGGCGGGCGGGATCGTCGCCGCGGCCATCACGTTCCGCGGGCCGCCCTCCTCGGCGAACGCCCTCGAGATCTCCGGTCCGATGCCCGTCCTCGACCTCCCCGCCCTCCGGGGGGGACGGGTCTCGCCCAACCTGTACGAGGACAAGGTCGTGGTGGTGAACTTCTGGGCTTCGTGGTGCGGGCCGTGCCGGCTGGAGCAGCCCGGCCTGGAGCGCCTTTGGCGCGAGTATCGGGACCAGGGCGTTCAATTCATCGGGGTCGACTTCAACGACGACCGGGCGGCCGGGCTCGAGTACCTCGCCGAGTTCGACGTCACCTACCCGAGCGTGTCGGACCCCACCGGCATCCTGGCGTTCCGCTTCGGCATGCTGGCTCCTCCGACGACGTTCATCGTCGACCGCGAGGGACTGCTCCGGTACCATCTGCTCGGGGCCCAGGCCGAGGAAGCGCTCCGAACCCCTATCGAGGAGGTTCTGGAAGAAGGATGATCGCTGCGAAGCGGGCCGTGGCGGCCCTCTCGCTTGGCCTGTCGCTCCTGGCCGCGTGCCGATCGGAACCCGATCCGGCCGCCCGCCCGTCACCCTCCCTGGCCTCCGCCGACCCCCGGGACGCCTTCGTTCCTCTGGACGGATTCCGATATCGGAAGGTCCCGGAGCGACTCCGGCAGCAGATGGAAGATCAACTCACCGCCGATCCCCAAGCTCAGCAAGTCCTCGAAAGATTCGAGGCTCGGTTCGCCGTTGCCAGGAGGACCAGGGCCGTCCTGGTGTTCGCGATGGCCGTGGACCCGGAAGCCGCTGCGAACCCCTTCTTCGCCGAAGGGCTGTTCGTGGGGTTCGAGCAAGGACTGGGAGGCGGCTCGCTCTCCAAGGAAGAGATCAGTGGGCAGCAGGTTCGCGTGGGAAGCGCCCCGCAACTGGGTGCCGCGATCCTGTGGCAGCAGGGCGCCCTGGTGATCGGGGTCATGGGCCAGGACGAGGCCGCCACGCGAGTGGTCGCCACCCAGTTGGTCGAAGGGATCGGCGCCTCGTCCTGAACCCGGCTAGCCGGCGACCGTTCGGGCCTCCGCCCTGCGAAGCTGCTTGCCGGCGTGATACGAGGAGCGGACCAGGGGGCCTGCTTCCACGTGGGCGAACCCCAACCCTTCTCCCGCTCGGGCGTGCTCCGCGAACTCCTCGGGCGTCACCCACCGGTCCACCGGCAGGTGGAACTTGGTCGGCTGGAGGTACTGGCCGAGCGTCATGAGGTCGACATCGACCGATCGGAGGTCGCGGAAGGCCTCGATGACCTCCTGCGGTCGCTCGCCCATGCCCAGGATGAGGTTGGACTTCGTGATCTGACCGGGGCGGAGCTCCTTGGCCAGACGGAGGGTTTCCAGGGTGCGGTCGTAGTCGAAGCCGGGACGGATCCTCCGGTGGAGCCGGCGGACCGTCTCGAGGTTGTGGGCGAACACGTCGGGCGCGGCGTCCATGACGGTGGCGATGGCGTCACGGTGACCCTTGAAGTCGGGGGGAAGGATCTCCACCCGGCACCCCGGCACCTCCCGGCGGACCGCTCGGATCGTCTCGGCCCAGACGCGGGCGCCGCCGTCGGGAAGGTCGTCGCGGGCCACGCCGGTGACGACGACGTGGCGGAGGCCCATGGCCCTGACCGCGCCGGCCACCCGGTCGGGCTCTGCCTCGTCGAGTGCCAACGGCTTCGCCGTCATCACGTCGCAGAACCCGCATCGACGGGTGCACCGATCGCCCAGGATGAGGAAGGTGGCTTCACGGTCCTCCCAGCATTCGAAGATGTTCGGGCAGCCGGCTTCCTCGCAGACCGTGTGGAGGCCCTCGCTCCGCATGATCCCCTTGAGCTCCGAGTAGTTCGGGCCGAACTTGGCCTTGACCTTCAGCCACTCCGGGCGAGGGGTGTCGGGGCGGACGGTTTGGGCGCAGCCGACCGAGTGGACCACGTGAGTGTCGGCGAGCTTCGGCCCGGGCTCTGCTGCGTTGCCCTGACCGTTCCCCTCGGTACCGACGATCGGCAGGTGGAGTCGTCGACGGTGGGGATTCTTGTCCTTGGCCGGCATCAGAACGCGGCCAGCTCCTTCATGGCCGAGTGGATCTTCTCCACGTCGGGCATGTAGTAGTGCTCGATGTTCGAGGAGAAGCCCATGGCCGGGATGTCGGGGCCTGCCACCCGCACCGGTGGTCCGTCGAGGTCCAGCATCAATTCCTCGGCGATGGTGGCCACGATCTCGGCGCCCGGTCCGTAGGTCCGGTTGTCCTCGTAGACCACCATGGCCTTCGCCGTCTTGCGCACCGACTCGAGGATGGTCTCCCGATCGAGTGGAGCGATCGTTCGAACGTCAACGACCTCCACCGACACGCCGTCCTCGTCCTGGAGCTTCTGTGCCGCTTCGAGGCAGTGGTGAAGCATCAGCCCGTACGACACGCAGGTGAGGTCCCGGCCCTCGCGCTTCACGTCCGCCTTCCCGATGGGAACCTCGTAGTCCTCGTCTGGCACTTCACCCTTGATCAGGCGGTAGGTCTTCTTGTGCTCGAGGAACATCACCGGGTCGGGGTCGCGGACGGCCGCCCGGAGGAGCCCCTTGGCGTCGTGGGGCGTGGCCGGGATGACCACCTTGAGTCCCGGGACATGGCCGTAGAACGCCTCGATGGACTGGGAGTGGTACAGGGCCCCGTGAACGCCGCCCCCGTACGGGGTCCGGATCACCATGGGCACCCCGAAGTCGCCGTTCGACCGGTACCTGATCCGGGCGGCTTCGGACACGATCTGGTCGAAGGCGGGGTGGATGAAGTCCGCGAACTGGATCTCCGGGATGGGGATCAAACCGTGGAGAGCCATGCCGATGGCCACGCCGACGATCGATGACTCCGCCAGTGGAGTGTCGATCACCCGCTCCTCCCCGAACTCCTCCAGGAACCCCTGCGTCGCCCGGAACACGCCGCCGCGGGCCCCAACGTCCTCGCCCAGGACGACGACGCGGTCGTCGGCCTTCATCTCATCGTGGAGGGTGTCGTGGATCGTCTGGACCATGTTCTTCTCGGCCATCAGGAGTCCTTCCTGCTCGGAGGGACCGCTCGCTCTCCCACTCAGGGCTTCCTCGTCTCCGGGCGAGCTACTCCCCCCGGGTCCCCTTCCCGGGATCCTTCGGCGAACACGTGCCGCGTCGCCGATTCCGGCTCGGGGTCCGGCGCGTCCCACGCCTCGTCGACGGCCCGATCCACCTCGGCCTTGAGCTCCTCTCTGAGGCTTTCGAGCTTGGCGTCATCCGCGATCCCGACGCCCTTCAGGTAGGCGGCGAAGAGGAGGATGGGGTCGTTCTTACGGGCCTCGTCGACCTCCTCACGGCTGCGGTAGGTCCGGTCGTCGTCGTCGGACGTGTGCGGATAGAACCGGTAGCAGGTGGCCTCGAGGAGCGTGGGGCCTCCGCCTCCGCGAGCTCTCTCCACAGCCTCCTTCATCGCCGCGTACGAGGCGAGCAGGTCGTTCCCGTCCACCGTCGTCCCCGGGAAGCCGTAACCCTCCGCCCGGATGGACAGATCCTTCACCGCGGCTTGCTTCGATAGAGGAACCGAGATGGCGTATCTGTTGTTCTCGCAGACGAAAACGGTTGGGAGCTTGTGGATGCCCGCGAAGTTCAGGGACTCATGCCAGTCACCCTCGCTGGTGGCGCCGTCCCCGAACCACGAGGCCACCACGGAGTCCTCTCCCCGGTATTTCATGGCATAGGCGATCCCTGCGGCGTGGGGGATCTGGGTCGCGATGGGAGAGGAACCGGTGATGATCCCCAGCCGCCGGGACCCCCAGTGGGCCGGCATCTGACGCCCGCCCGAGGACGGGTCGTCCGCCTTACCGAACAGCCCCAGGAACACGTCCTTCGCGGAGAACCCGGCGACCAGGCAGACCGCCAGGTCCCGGTAGTACGGAACGTAGATGTCTTTCCCTCGCCTCAGCGGCCAGGCCGTCCCCACCTGGGCGGCCTCGTGCCCGGAGACGGGGACCACGAACGGCGCGCGCCCCTGTCGGTTCAGGCGGAACTGTTGCTCGTCGCAGAGCCGGGCGGTCAGCATGGTCCGGTGCATCGAGAGGAGGTCGTCCTCCGTCAGGCCCAGAGCGGAGTGCCGATCCTCTGCCTGCTTGACGCGTGTGGCCAACGCTGTCACCTCCCTGGCGCGCGGTTGGAGGGCGGGTCTTCTGGCCCGCAACTCGATACTAACGTACCCGCCGAACGGGAGGCCTCGGGACCGCGTCGGCCCGGTTGGGGTGCATCCGGGGAGGGGATGAGGGTGAGAAGGGACTACTGGGAGAGGGGCTCGGGAACCGTCCGAAGGGCCGGAACCGCGGCGGCGCGGGCCAGGTTGGACGGATGCAGGGCCTTGGCCCGGGCGATCCTCGCGGCGCGCCAGTGGTGGAGGAAGGCCACCTCACCGGATCGGCCCCGGTGGCCAGGGTCGGCCAGGACTACCTCGATCGGAGCAGTCTCCAGGACACGGAGGTATGGCGGGCGTTCGGACATCTCAGAACACATTTTCGGAAAAGCGGGCAAAGGGGTCCATAGCACCACGGAGGCATCTGTCGCTCCCGTTTCGGTCATCCGTGATGGTCAGGACGGGTCAGCCGGGCCTAGCCCGTTTTCGAACGCGGAGCGTGGTCACCAAAGCCCTCGAAGCGGAGACGCCGCCCCGAGGGGCGGCGTCTCGTCGTTCGGGCGACGGCGGCTCTAGGCCGGGACCACCCGTTCGCGATCGACCACGATCACGCGCTGCCTGGCTCCGAAGAACCCGCCGATCAGGGCCAGCAGGCCACCGGCCACGATCAGCCAGGCTCCGACCCCGAAGTCCTGGATCCCCAGGTCGAGGTCGGCCACGCGGTAGAAGGTGATCGCCAACAGGATCATGGCGGCCACCGCCAGGGCACCGGCCAGCGAGGTGAGCCACCCCGTGCGGAACGCCAGCCCGACCACCGCGAGGACGCCGAGCACGATGATCACCAACCCCGCGGACGACCAGATGTTGGCTGCCGAACCGGGGCTCGTGCTGAAGAAGATGCTCCAGTCGGCGTCGATCCCACGGCTGGGAGACTCCTCCACCAGCCAGTCCAGGAACGCGCCGTAGATCATCCCGCCCGCTCCGAGCAGGGTGAGGATCAGCCGGGCGGCCATGCCGCCGGGCCGGATCCTGGTGGTCTCCTCCTCGCGAACGGTTCGGTACTCGCCCTCCTCGTGGACGCGCGTAGCGGGCTCGTGCCCCGGGTGCGCCGGATATCCCGTTTCGTGCGTGTGCGGAGGCGTGCCTGGCTCGTGCGCGTGCGGGGCCGCCGCCGTGCCACCCACGCCCGGGTCGGCCGTGGTCTCGTGGACCGGCTCGGTCCCCGGCTCGTTGGTATGCCGTCGGGCCATATCGGTCCTCCTTTCTCCGCTTCCCATGTTTCCCAGCCGCCGACCGGTTCACCCCTCCGCGAGGCCCCGCTCGGGCCCCGGCCTCGGCGCTATCCGCCCGCCGCGGCCGGCTCGGCGTTGGAGGCGAACGCCCGGACGATCTCCGGGGGCACAGGGCGGAGGGTCCTGTCGAACACCTCGGCGAATCGCCGGGAGACCACGGGGAGGGCCTCGTCCACGGTGACCTCGCGGCCGGTAAGCTCGCTGAGCGTCGTGACGCCGCGGTCCGGGATTCCGCACGGCACGATGGCGCCGAACCACGCCACGTCGGTGGCGCAGTTGAGAGCGAACCCGTGCAGGGTGACGTCTCGCTGGACCCGTACGCCGATGGCGCACACCTTCTGGTCCCCGGCCCACACTCCCGTGTACCCATCGGACCTGCCGGCCTCGACGCCGAGGTCGGCGCATGCCCGGATGATGACCTCCTCTACGTTCCGCAGATGGGCGATCACGTCCGGCTCGGGGCCGAGGTGGACGATGGGGTAACCCACGAGCTGGCCGGGGCCGTGGAAGGTGACGCTGCCGCCGCGGTCCACGTGATGGAGCTCCGCTCCGATGCGCTCGAGGGACGGCTCGTCGAAGAGCAGATGACCGGGATCCCAGCGCTTCCCAGCCGTGAATACAGGGGGATGCTCCAGAAGGATGAGGGTGTCGGGGATCTCGCCCTCGGCGCGTCGGTCGGCCAGCTCGTGCATGGCGTCGTACGCAGGGCGATACGGGGTTCGCCCGGGAGTGAGGACCCACGCGGCCGGCCGGGGCATCACGCTATTCCAGGTACGGCTGGAGCTCCGGGGTGAAGTCCCACTCTTCCAGATTCTGCTTGAGCCGTCCCAGGAACTGAGCCGCGGTGGCCCCGTCGATCATCCGGTGATCCCAGGACATCGACAGGTAGACCATGTGCCGGATGGCGATGGCGTCGTCGATCACCACCGGTCGCTTCTCGATGGCATCGAACGCCAGGATGGCCGTCTCCCCCGGGTTCATGATCGGAACGCTCATCATGGAGCCGAACGGCCCCGGGTTGGTGATGGTGAACGTGCCCCCGTGGACCTCGTCCGGCTTGAGCTTCTTGGCGCGTGCCCTGCTCCCCAGGTCATTGATCGCTCTGGCCAGCCCGACCAGGTTCATGACCTCAGCTCCCTGGATCACCGGCACGATGAGGCCATCCTCGTAGGCCACGGCGATCCCAAGGTTTACGTACCGGCGGTAGGTGGCGGTGCCGGCCTCGAGATCGAGCTTCGCATTGACGTCGGGGAAGGCGAGCAGCGCATCGCACACCGCACGGGCGACGAAGGGCATGTAGGTGAGATTGACCCCCTCCTCCTGCTTGAAGCGGTCCTTGGCGCGGGCCCGCAGACGCACGATGCTCTCCATGTTGACTTCGACCAGGTTCCACGCCCGGGCCGAACTGTGGAGGGAGGCCACCATGTTCTCAGCGATCAGCTTTCGGATGTGGGAGATCTTGACCGCCTGCTCACGCTCTCCGGCTGGGATCGCCTGGACGGCGGGCGCCGGAGTGGCGCCCTCCTCGGGCACGGCGCGGAGCGCCGCCGGCTGGCCGACCCCGGAGTCGATGAACGACATGATGTCCTTCTTGGTGATCCTCCCGCCCGTGCCGGTCCCCTCGACCTGAGAGAGGTCGATGTTGTGCTCCTCCGCCAGCCGGCGAACCAGGGGGGAGAGGATGTGGCTGCGTGGGCCGCCGCCCGCGGGGGCGCTCACCGGGCGGCGCTCCTCCTGAGGAGGAGGAGCTCCTGCGGGCTCAGGCCTTGGCGTGGCCTCCTGGCGCGGGGGCCGCTCGGTCCTCTCTTCCTCCGCTTGCGCCTTGTCCTGCTGCTGCGCCGCCTGGGCCTCGGCCTTCTGGCCGGGTGCCTCCTCCGGCTGGCCGGCTGCTTCCTCCTTCGGGGCCTCCGCCCCGGCCGCGCCGGCGCCGTCCTCGTCGATCGTGGCAAGCTCGGTGCCGACCTTCACCGTCTCACCCTCCTGAACCAGCACGTCCTTGAGCGTGCCGGCGACGGGAGACGGGACCTCCGTGTCTACCTTGTCGGTGGAGATCTCGAACAGAGGCTCGTCTCGCTCGACCTTGTCGCCTGGGCCCTTCAGCCATTTGGTGATGGTGCCCTCGACGACCGTCTCCCCGAGCTGAGGCATGGTCACTGTGGCCACGTGCCGTCCTCCTCCGTCGTTCTCCTCTCCCGCATCACATGGAGTGCAGCGGCTTGCCGGCCAGGGCGAGATGTGCCTCGCCGATGGCTTCCGAAAGCGACGGGTGTGGATGGATGAGGGCCGCCACCTCGGCCGGCGCGGCCTCCCAGTTCGTGATGAGCATGCCCTCGGCGATGAGGTCGGTGACGTGGGGTCCGACCAGGTGAACACCGAGCACCGGCCCACCCTTCTCCGCGACGAGCTTGCACAGTCCGCCCTCGCCCACGATGTTCGCCTTCCCGATCCCTTGCATGTTGAGCTTCTCCACCTCGACCTCGTGGCCTCGCTCGCGGGCCTGGGCCTCCGTCAGGCCAACCGACGCCACCTCCGGAGTGGAGTAGGTCACCCGAGGGATGCCCACGTAGTCGATGTCCGCCGCGTCCTGGCCCGCGATGCGTTCCGCCACCGAGATGCCTTCGGCGAAGGCCACGTGGGCCAGCTGGAGGGGTGTGGCCGCCACGTCGCCGACCGCCCACACGCTCTCCGCCGAGGCTCGAAGCTGCCCGTTCACCTTGACGAACCCCCGGTCCAGCTCGACGCCGGCGGCCTCGACCCCGAGTCCCTCGGTGATCGGCCCGCGTCCCACCGCCACCAGGCAGATCTCGGCTTCCACCTTCTGGGTCTTGCCGCGGCCCTCGAAGGTCACGGTGACGCCCTCGCCGCCCTCGGTGACGTCCTGGACCTTCGCCCCGGCGTGGGTCGTGACTCCACGCTTGCGGAACGCCCGTTCCAACTCCTTTGAGATGTCTTCGTCTTCGAGCGGAGCGATCCGGTCGAGCGCCTCGATGAGGGTCACGTCGGCGCCGAACGACCGGTAGAGGGATGCGAACTCCAGGCCCACGGCGCCCGCCCCGATGACCACCGCGGAAGATGGGATCCGATCGAGCTCGAGCGCCTGATCGCTGGTGACGATCCGCTGGGTGATCTCGAGGCCGGGGAGGAGCTTCGGGAACGACCCGGTCGCCAGGACGACGTGTTGCGCCTGAAGCGAGCGCGATCCTCCGTCCCCCTGGACCTCGACGTTGGTGGGGCCGGTCAGGCGGCCGGATCCCTTGACCACCTCGATCTTGCGGGCCTTCACCAATCCGGTGAGGCCGTTCACCAGCTTGTCCACGACCCTCTGCTTGAAGCTCTGCACGCCGCTCCAGTCCGGTTCGCCGGAGGCTTTGATGCCCCAGTCCTGGGACCGGTTGATCTCGTCCATCACCGCGGCGGACTGGAGCAGGGCCTTCGTCGGTATGCACCCGCGGAGCAGGCACGTGCCGCCGAGGCGGTCGTCCCGCTCGACCAGGACGACGCGCTTGTCGAGCTGGGCCGCGCGCAGCGCGGCAGAGTAACCGCCGGTTCCCGCCCCCAGCACGACGACGTCGAAGGATTCTTTGGGCATCTCTCGACCTCGGTGGTCATACTACCGCCGGTCGAGCGGAACCGGCGAAACGACCGGGAAGGAAGCAACGAATGGAAGAGGCGCTGAACCGAACGCCGCTGGAGGCGGAGCACCGGGCCCTGGGGGCGAAGATGGGCGAGTTCGGCGGTTGGTTCATGCCCATCGAGTATCGGGGCGTGCTGGCGGAGCACACCGCGGTGAGGACGGCGGTGGGGATGTTCGACCTCACCCACCTGGGGAAGATCGACGTGGCCGGGGCGGGGGCGGGCGAGTGGCTCCAAGCGGTGCTCACCGGAGACCTCTCGCGGGTGGAGACCGGTGCCGCCCAATACAACCTGGTCCTTACCCAGGAGGGCGGCATCGTCGACGACCTGATCGCCTATCGCGTGGAGGACGAGCGGTGGTTGGTGGTGCCGAACGCGGCGAACACGGACGCCGTCCTGGCTATCCTCTCAGAGGAGACCCGACACGACGTGGTGGTGGAGCACCGCCCGGAGCAATGCACCATCGCGGTGCAAGGGCCGCGTTCGCCGGAGCTCGTGGAGTCGGTCTTTCCGGAGGCGGAGGGGCTCGAGTACATGCACTGTCGGACGGGCTCGTTTCGAGAGATCGTCGTGGTGGTGTCCCGGTCCGGTTACACGGGCGAGCGGGGCTACGAGCTCTTCGTGCCGGAGTCGATGGCGGTCCCCCTGTGGCGGGAGCTCCTGGAGCGGGCCGAGCCCTCGGGCCTGGTCCCGTGCGGGCTGGGCGCCCGAGACACCCTCAGGCTGGAGATGGGCTACCCGCTCCACGGCAGCGACATCTCTCCCGATCGCACCCCGCTCGAGGCCGGACTGTCGTGGGCGGTGTCGTTCGACAAGGGGGAGTTCCCGGGACGCGCGGCCCTCCTTCGCCAGAAGGAGGAAGGTGTCCCCGCCCGTCTGCGTGGTCTGAGGATGACCGGGAAGCTCATCCCCCGGTCGCACTACCCCGTATTCGTCGGCGATGAACAGGTAGGGGAGACCACCAGCGGGACCTTCTCTCCCACGCTCCGCGTGGGCATCGGACTCGCCTACGTCGCCCCGCCCGACCGGGTGGAGCCCGGCGATGCGGTGGAGGTCGACGTCCGCGGACGCAGGGGCCCGGCCGAAGTGGTCAAGCCGCCGTTCGTGAGCAGAGCGCCCAAGTAGCCGCCGGCCTAGTGCCGCTGGCCCACCTGGGCGACCCGAAGGAACTCCGACACGGTGGTGCCTCCGAACGAGACCTGCATGAGGACGTCCCGTACGCGGGCGCTGGCCTGGGGCCCATCGGGCATCACCACGACCGCGTAGTAGAGGCCCGATTCCGGGATCCCGACCTCGCGCACCGGACCGTAACCTGGGGCGGCCACGAAGGAGGCCCACCGGGTGGTCACCTCTCCGACCCGGCACGTCCCCGCGGCCATGGCCACGAAGTCGCCCGCGGAGTAGAGACGTCGGTCGAACACCGGACGGTGATCCGCCAGCACGCGGCGCTCATGCGATTCGCACGCCTTGATGGCGAACGGTCGCTCCAGGGCCGTTCCCCGAGCAGCCAGGTAGTAGTAGTCGCTGGGAACCTGGACGTTCACCGCGTTGAGCCAGTAGGCCCGGAGCCCGAACTGGGGCTGAGGTCGCCTCCGCCACCGGATCACCTCCGGTGAGGTAGAAGGGTCGATCGCGGGGGATCCCTCGAGCGAGGCGGCCAGCCCCTGACGCGGAGCGGCAGGGGAGGCGAGGGGCCGAACGTCCCAATCGCGGGGGACCAGGACGGCCACCTCTCCCGCTACCACCTGTCGCAGCGGACCGGCCTGGGCCGCGGGTGCGCGCACAGGGCCGGGTGCGGTACCCGAGGCCAGCGATACGGCCAGGAGCGCCGCCACGAGCAGGCGTCCCCAGGACACGTCTCGGCGAGTGTAACGCCCCGGGGGGTCGGGGGATAGCTCTCGCCGGTGGAGTTGCCGGCGCCAGTCGCCAGCGTGCAGAATCGACGCCGACAACCGAAGAGCGCCTCGAAGGTGGCCCGGCGGGGCGGCATCCCGGCGGGCTGAAAAGGGAAGCCGGTGCAAGTCCGGCACGGTCGCGCCACTGTGACCGGGGAGCGATCCCGAGAACGCCACTGGGGGGCTTACCCCCGGGAAGGCTCGGGAAAGCGAGGATCCGGGAGTCAGGAGACCTGCCTCGGGGCTCCAGATGCCGTCCCTCGCGACAAGCGGGCGGGTCTCGACCGCGACGAGACCTCCGGCCGAGGGCCGGGGGTCGCTCGTTTCGGCCACCCGGCAACCCGCTTGGTCGCGCGGAATGGCTGATCGGCCGCGCGTTCGGCCGGGAAGGAGGAGCCATGTCCAGGTGGCCACGGCCCGTCGCCGTCGCCCTCGCGCTGATCCTCGCCGCGTCGGCTTGCCGCCAGGCCCGGGAGGAACCCCTCCGTTCGCCGCCGGCGGAGACGGCGTTCCCCCTGACCCTCACCGACGACGAAGGGGTCGAGGCGACGCTGGGGTCCGCGCCTCAGCGGATCGTCACGTACGCGCCGTCGCATACGGAGACGCTGTTCGCCCTGGGGCTGGGGGAGCGGGTGGTGGGGGTGTCGGGGCCGTTCGACGACTTCCCACCGGAGGCAAGCGGGATCGATCCCGTGAGCGGCCGCGGAGGCACCGAGCCGAACATCGAGAAGGTGGTGGCGCTGGAGCCCGACCTGCTCTTGACGGCGTTCATCGGAGGCGACTGGAAGGACCGGCTGCGGGAGCTGGGGATCCCCGTGTTCACCACGCTGGCGGACTCGTTCGAGGACGCCCTGGAGGACATCCAAGCGGTCGGTCGCCTCACCGGTGCGAACGAGGAGGCCGGGACGGTCATCCGGCGGATGCAGGCGAGGGCGGACGCCATCACGGCGCAGGCCCAGGCGGCAGGACCCGTCACGTGCTTCCTCGAGCTCTCGGATCTGTTCACGGTGGGCCCGGGAGCCCTCGAGTTCGACCTGCTGGAGCGGGCGGGATGCAAGCCGGTCACCGCCGATGCCGACCAGCCGTACCCGCAGTGGTCGGTGGAGCGGCTGGTGAGCGACGACCCCGACGTCTTCCTGGCCTCCGAGTACGGGCAGCCCGTCGAGCAGGTGGCGGACCGGCCCGGGGTCCGCAACCTCCGGGCGGTGCGGGAGGGACGTCTCCTTCTGGTCGACGGGGACCTCATCTCGCGTCCGGGCCCCCGCCTGGCGGACGGGATCGAGAAGCTGGCCGAGGCGCTCCATCCCGATCTGTTCTGAGGGCAGAGTGCGACGACGAGGAGCCATGATCGCCCTGGCCGTGCTGCTGATCGCGGCGGCGCTGGTGGCTGTGGGGGTGGGCGCGGTGTGGATCCCTCCCGGAACCACGCTTCGCCTGGTGGCCTGGAAGCTGGGGCTCATCGAGCGGCCACCGGGGGTGGCCCAGTCCGTCGAGATCATCCTCTTCCAGCTCCGGATCCCCCGGGTCCTCCTGGCAGCGGTGGTGGGGGCCGCCCTGGCGGCGGCGGGAGCGGTGTTCCAGGCTCTGTTCCGCAACCCGCTGGCCGATCCCGCCATCATCGGCGTCTCGTCGGGAGCCGCCCTGGGGGCGGTCGCGGCCATCTTGGCCACCGGTGGGGCGTTCGCGGGCGGATTGCTCGTGCCGGCCATGGCCTTCCTGGGAGCGCTGGGCGCCGGCCTGTTGGTGTACCGGCTGGCCCGGGTGGGCCCGGCCGTCCAGGTGGCAACGTTGCTGCTCGCGGGGATCGCCGTGGCCGCCCTCATCTCGGCGATCATGGCCCTGGTCCTGACGTACTCGGGAGAGCGGATCCGCTCCATCTACTTCTGGCTGCTCGGGGGGCTGTCGGCCCGGGGGTGGGAATCGCTGGGAGCCGCGGCGCCCCTCGCCGCCGTTGGGGTGGCGGCGGCCCTGTGGACGGCCGGCAACCTCAACCTGATGGCGCTGGGGGAAGAGCGGGCGGGGCAGTTGGGCGTCGAGGTGGAGCGGTTCAAGCGGATCGCTCTGGCCACCGGCGCCGTGCTCACGGGAGCGTCGGTGGCCGTGGCGGGGGTGATCGGATTCGTGGGCCTCATGACCCCGCACCTGCTGCGGCTGATCCTCGGGGCCGACCACCGCCGGCTCCTCCCGGCCTCGGTCCTGGGAGGAGCGCTGTTCATGGTCCTGGCCGATCTCGCGGCGAGGACGCTCCGGGCCCCTGAGGAGATCCCGGTCGGAGCGATCACCGCCCTGCTGGGTGGGCCGTTCTTCCTCTATCTGTTGCGCCGGCAGCGCCGGGAGGCGGGCGCCCGTGCCTGAGCTGCTCTCGTTGAGGGCGGTCACCGCCGGCTACGACGGGCGGGCCGTGGTGCAGGAGCTGAGCCTCTCCGTGGACGCCGGAGAGGTGGTCGGCCTGATCGGACCGAACGGCTCCGGGAAGACCACGCTGGTGCGAGTGGCCTCCCGGGCCCTTCGCCCCATGTCGGGAGGGGTCCGTGTAGCCGGGAAGGATCCGTACGCCATCTCCTCCCGGCAGGCGGCCCGTCTCGTCGCCGTGGTGCCCCAGGACCTCGCCCCCACCTTCTCGTTCACCGCCCTGGAAGTGGTACTGATGGGCCGGTCGCCGTACCTCTCCCCGTGGGGCGGGGGAGGACCCGATGACTACCGGAGGGCCCGCGAGGCGATGGAGTCCGCCGGGGTCCACCACCTGGCCGACCGGCTCCTCGAGGAGCTGTCGGGGGGAGAGAAGCAGGGCGTCGTCCTGGCCCAGGCCCTGGCCCAGGACGCCCCGGTGCTGTTGCTCGACGAGCCGACCACGCACCTCGACCTTCGCCACGTCGTGGGCATCCTCGAGACCGTGCTGGCGCTGGCGAGGGATCAGGGAAACGCCGTGTTGGCCGTGTTCCACGACCTCAACCTGGCTTCGGGGTTCTGCGACCGGCTGCTCGCCCTGGACGAGGGGCGGGTGGTGGCCGAGGGCCCGCCTGAGGAGGTGGTCAGCCGGGCGCTGGTTCGAGAGCTCTACGGGGTAGACGCCGAGGTCACGCCCCACTTCGCCACGGGTCGCCCGACCGTCCTGCTCGGCCCGCCGCTCGCCCCAGCCCCCCGGGGCGGGCTCCCCCGGGCCCACGTGGTCGGGGGAGCCGGGCGGGGGGCGCCGGCCATGCGGGGGCTGGCCGCCCGCGGATACGAGGTCACGGCGGGGGTGCTCCACGCCCAGGACACCGACGCCGTGGCCGCCGAGCGGCTCAACCTCGAGCGCGTGGTGGTCCCCCCGTTCTCCGAGGTCGACGAGGAGGCCCGCCGCGAGGTGCTGGCGATGATGCGGCGGGCCGCGGTGGTGGTGGTGTGCGACGCCCCGTACGGCCCGGGGAACGTCGGCAACCTGGTGGCCGCGGTCGAGGCGGCAGCGGAAGGGGCCCGCGTGTGCCTACTGGAGCAGGTCCCGGTGGAGGAACGAGACTTCACCGGAGGCGAGGCCTCCCGGCTGTGGCGAAGGCTGCGGGAACAGGCGGAGGTGGCCCGGTCCTACGAGGAGCTGCTTGCGGTGGCCGCTCCACCCCCCTGAGCGGGTGGGCCGGGGTCGAGGTGGCGTACGGCGCGAAGGTGGCCTCGCGGCGGTCCGGTAGTGTCCCCGGCCGGGGTTGCGGTTTCCTCGGCGGCCGCCGGGACCTCCCCACCTTCCTCGACGGCCTCGTCCGCGCCCCCGGTCGCGGCCGGGTCCTCCTCCCTATCCTCGATGGGACGGAACGAGTCGGGGAGCGGAAGGTCCCTCAGACGAGACCTCGGTAGGGCCGGCTGCGCCTGCCGGGCCTCCGCGCCGATGCCTCCGGGAGGGAGGGTGAAGGCGACGCGGGTCCCGCCACCGGGAAGCGGCTCGGCCCACATGATGCCCCCGTGGAGAACCACGAGGCTGCGTGCCAGGTTCAGCCCCATGCCCAACCCCGCCCGTTCCTTCCTGAGGATGTCCTCTCCCGGGGTGAAGGGCTGGCCGAAGGCCGCCCGCACCGTGTCCCGGCGCAGGCCCCTCCCACGGTCGGAGACGTGGACGGCGATGCCCTCGTCGCCCAGACGGGCTCGGACCCTGACCGTCTCGCCGGGCGCGGAGTAGCGACAGGCGTTGTCCACGAGCTGGCGGACGGCCTCGCGGAGACGATCGGCGTCCACGGTCACGGGGATGGAATGGGGCACGCTGACCTCCACAGAGACGTCCGGGTAGGCCGCGCCGGCGTGCTCCGCACCTTCCCGGACCAGCCGGGCAAGGTCGGTCGGCTGGAGGTTGAGCCGGAGGGTTCCTCGCTCCATCTCCGACAGGGTCACCAGGTTGTCCACCATGGCGGTGAGCTTGTCGGCGGCCTCCTCCACCAGCCGGAGGAACTCCTCCTGGTCTTCGGGTGACGCCTCCGAACGGCGCATCACCGACACGAGGCCCTTGATCACCGTGAGGGGCGTGCGCAACTCGTGCGACACGTTGGCGAGGAGGTCGGCCTTGGCCCGAGAGAGCTCCTCGGTCTGCTGGGCGCTGTCCGCGAGGGAGCGCGACCACTCCTCCTTCATCCGGACCGTCTCGGCGAACCGATCCACGAGATCGCGGGCGATCCCAGGGGCGAGCACGGCGCCGCCTTCAGCCACCCGATCGACGGTCCATGACACGTACTCGGGGTGCGGGTCGGGGCCGATCACGGCGTCGGCGCCCGCGGTGAGGACGTCCGCGGCCTCTTCCACGTCGTGCTCGGCCAGGATCACCACCACCCGAGGGGCGATCCGGAAGGCCTTGAGCCGTCGGACCACGTCCGACGCGGGGCGGCCGGGAAGGCCCGTGCGGAACACCACGACCTCTGGATGGGTTCGCTCCGCCAGCTCGACGGCGCGAAAGCCCTCCACCGCCAGCTCGACCTCGTGACCGGCCGAGCTGACCGCGAGCGCGGTTTCATCGACCGTCTCGGGACGGTCGCACACCAGGACGGTCACAGGCATCACTACCCGTATCGGCACCCCGGAACGGGATTTGAGCAGCACCTCTGCCGCCGGGGGGACCCTCGCTCGGCCGATCCACCCGGGGCCGGCCGGCCGGTGGCTACTCCACGAGACCGCGGCGGATGGCGATGGCCACCGCCTGGGCCCGGTCGTTCGCGTCCAGCTTCTCGAAGATCCGCTCGAGGTGGGTCTTGACCGTGTGCGGGGAGATGCCGAGCTCGTCGGCGACCTCCTTGGTGGTGGACCCGTAGGCCACCTTCTGGAGGATCTCGATCTCCCGGCGCGAGAGGGGAGCCTCCGGCCGCCGGTCCACCAGGCGAACCTCTTCGATGAAGGCCTGGGTGAGGGTGGGATGGATGACGGCCTTCCCCTGCAGGGCGAGGCGGGCCGCGCTGACCAGCTCGTCGGCGCCCACGTCCTTGAGGAGGTACCCGGAGACCCCGGCCTGGATGGCCTCGGAGATGCTGGCCCGGGTCTCGTCCACCGTGAACAGGATCACCCGGGTCTCCGGATGGTCCTGCCGGATCTCCTTGGTGGCCTCGATGCCGTTCATCCCCGGCATCCGCACGTCCATGAAGACGACGTCGGGCGCCAGCTTTCCGACCGCGGTGACCGCTTCCTCGCCGCTGGCGGCCTCCCCTACGATCTGGACGTCCTCCGCCGTCTTCAGGGCAGCCCTGAGGCCGTCGCGGGTCACCGGGTGGTCGTCGACGATCAGAACGCGCATCGTCGTCCCTCCGAGCAGGGTCCGAGCGAGAGTAGGATATCCTGAACCCAGGACCGATGAGTGCAGAACGCGGAACTTTTCCTGAAGCGCCCAACGCGGCCGAGCAGCCCTCGACTGCGGACGAGTCGCTGCCCGTCGGCGGGGCTGCCGACGGCCCGGTGGCCGAGCCGAACGGGCTCGAGGAGAAGATCCTCGACGCCCTTCGGGGCGTCCTCGACCCCGAGCTGGGCATCAACATCGTCGACCTCGGTCTCGTCTACGACGTATCGGTGGTGGGTGAGAAGGTACGGATCGAGTACACGCTCACCACGATGGGGTGTCCCATCGGGCCGCTGATCGAGGCACAGATGAAGCAGTTCCTCGACGGGATCCCCGGCATCGCCGAGGTGGACGCCGAGATGGTCCTCACGCCTCCCTGGACCCCGGACAAGATGTCCGAAGAGGCCAAGGCGGCGCTGGGGATGGTCTGACCCCCGCGTGCGCAACCTGAGAAGGTTCGAGCAAGAGCTTACGTCCCGGCCCGAGTCACTGGCCGCACTGGGGCCCGACTACGCCATCGAAGGGGACCCCGAGGCCCACAAGCTGCACGGCGAGTGGATCCGGGACGTCACCCTGGGGGCAAACGACGGCCTCGTCTCGATCCTCACCCTCCTGGCCGGGGTGGCCGGCGCGGCTTCCGGAGACATCGTCCTGCTGGCGGGGATCGCCGGACTGGTGGCCGGAGCCATCTCGATGGGGGTGGGCGCCTACGTCTCCGCCAAGGCCTACCGGGCCTTCTACCGGAAGGAGTTGGAGCGGGAGATCCGGGAGATGCGCGAGCTTCCCGACATCGAGCGGGAGGAGATCCGAGAGATCTACCGGCGGCGAGGATTCGAGGGAGACATGCTCGAGAAGGTGGTGCACACCATCACCTCGGACCCGAAGGTGTGGCTCAAGGTGATGATGACCGAGGAGCTCGGCCTGTCGGCTCAGTTCGCCCGGCCCTTTGGAGCCGCCGGGGTCGTGTTCGTGTCGTTCATCGCCGGAGGGGCCATCCCGGTGATCCCGTTCGTGTTCCTTCGAGGGCTCTCCGCCCTGGGCGTCTCCATCGCCCTGACCACCGTGGCGCTGCTGGTGGCGGGGGCCGTTCGGAGCCGGTTCACGGGAGAGCGGCCTCTGCCCGCGGGCCTGGAGCTGGTTGGGATGGCCGCGGTGGGCGTGGGGGTGGCCCACCTGATCGGCCGCCTGGTCGGGCTGTCCGGCCTGGTGGGCTGAGGGAAATCCGACCCCCTAGATAGACTTTCGTCGGCGTGGGCAAGTAGACTGGAGGCGATGGTTACGAAGCCAGACCTCAGAGAGCTCGACCAAGGATACCGCTTCGGCTGGCGGGACCCCTCGCACTCGGTGTTCCAGCCCAAGCGGGGCCTCTCCGAGCAGGTCGTGGAGGAGATCTCCGACCTGAAGGACGAGCCCGCCTGGATGCGGAAGTTCCGGCTCAAGGCCCTGAAGCACTTCATGGCCCGGCCGATGCCGTGGTGGGGTGCCGACCTGTCCGAGATCGATTTCCAGAACATCTACTACTTCATCCGGTCCACGGAGAAGCAGGCCAAGTCGTGGGAGGACCTCCCCGAGGACATCCGGGGAACCTGGGACAAGCTGGGGATCCCCGAGGCGGAGAAGAAGTTCCTCGGCGGTGTGTCAGCGCAGTACGAGTCCGAGGTCGTGTACCACAAGATCAAGGACGAGCTGGACAAGATCGGCGTGGTCTTCACCGACATGGACTCGGGGCTCCGCGACCACGAGGACCTCGTCAAGGAGTACTTCGGGACGCTCATCCCACCGAACGACAACAAGTTCGCCGCGCTGAACTCGGCGGTGTGGTCCGGTGGATCCTTCGTGTACGTTCCCGAGGGTGTTCACGTGGAGATCCCGCTGCAGGCGTACTTCCGGATCAACGCGGAGAACATGGGCCAGTTCGAGCGGACCCTGATCATCGCCGAGCCGGGATCGTACGTGCACTACGTCGAGGGCTGCTCCGCTCCCATCTACACGACGGACTCGCTGCACTCGGCGGTGGTCGAGATCATCGCCAAGCCCGGGGCCCGGGTCCGGTACACCACCATCCAGAACTGGTCGGCGAACGTCTACAACCTGGTGACCAAGCGGGCCGCGGCCTACGAGGACGCCATCGTGGAGTGGATCGACGGCAACATCGGCTCCAAGGTCACCATGAAGTACCCATCGATCTATCTCCTCGGCAAGGGCGCTCGCGGCGAGGTGCTTTCGGTTGCGTTCGCCGGCAAGGGTCAGCACCAGGACGCCGGCGGAAAGGCCATCCACGCCGCGCCGTACACCTCTTCCGTCATCAACTCGAAGTCGGTGTCCAAGGACGGCGGCCGGACAGGATACCGCGGGCTGATCCGGGTGGAGCCCGGCGCCGACCACGCCAAGTCCATGGTTCGGTGCGACGCGCTCATCCTCGACGAGGAGTCCCGGTCCGACACCTACCCGTATGTGGAGGTGGAGGAGGAGACGGCACAGCTCGGGCACGAGGCCAGCGTGGCCCGGATCGGCGAGGACCAGCTGTTCTACCTCCAGAGCCGGGGACTCACCGAGGCCGAGGCCACCGCGATGATCGTCAACGGCTTCATCGAGCCCATCACCCGCGAGCTCCCCATGGAGTACGCGGTGGAGCTGAACCGCCTGATCGAGCTCCAGATGGAAGGCGCGATCGGCTAGCCGTCCGTTACGGCGGCGCTCGATCTTCCAGCACGGACCCGTCTGGACGGCGGAATACCGGACGGCCGTCGAGCAACTTCATCCGGAAGCCCCCGGGCTGATGCACCATCCGATGGTGCCGCCGGCACAACAGGATCAGGTTGGGGACCGCCGTCGGACCTCCGTCCGCCCAATGCACCATGTGGTGCGCGTCGCACCAGCTATGGGGCCGGTCGCAGCCAGGGAAGCGGCAATGCCGGTCCCGCGCGATCACGGCGCGGCGCATGGCGGGGGAGACCACCGGCGTCTGCCGTCCCACATCGAGCGGCTCTGACCGTCCGGCCATCACGATCCGGCGGATGGTCGCGTCGCAGACCACCCGCCGGGCGACTGCGGGGTCGATCGGGCCCACGTGGTCCAGCTCGCTAATGGCGCCACCGGCCACGTCGGGCTCCCCGACCGAGGGCTCGCGCCCTCCGACAGCACCCGCATCCACGGTCAGGTTCACGTGGGGGCGTTCTCCAGCAACCGTGGGCCTGTCCGCGTTATCCAGCCACTGCCGGCAGATCTCCCCGAGGGCGTCGGCTCGCCGCTGGGCCGCTGTCCTACGGTCACCTTCGGGCCCTGACCGCGACTCGGCGTCCAGTGTCGCCTGCAACGCGGAAAGGAGTGTCTCGCCCGTCTCCGGATCGAGGTTGCCGTCGACGCGAACCATTCCTAGGAAGGTGACGGACGCGTGGAGACTGCGCTGCTGCCGCAGCCTCTCTTCTCCGCCCAGGGCCGCTTCCCGCTCCGCGGCCTGACGCCAGTACGCAACGATCCGTCGGAAGACATGAACCGAATGAGTCCTCGCCGCCCGGACGAGGTGAGCCTCGTTCGCTCCGAAGGCCGAAGGTTCCACGTCTCGAGCCTCGACGAGCACTCGCAACGCAGAGAGAGGGAGGTCTCCGTTCTCGAGTGCCCGGCGGGTTTCGGGCATCTCCTCCAGGGCCCGAGCGGTCCGCACCTTCTGCCGGGCCGCGCCCCACGCCATTTTGAATCTGGTGGTCAACCAGGAAGCCGTTGACAGGTGTCCGTCTTGCCGGTAGATGCCTCGGCGGTCGATCTCCGCGAGGCGTCGCAGCCACTCCGCGTCGATCAGCACGGCGGCTGTTTGGAGTTCTCCGAAGTCCTCTTCGATGCGGGCGTCCGGCATGTCTGCCAGGTTCTCCGCGCGCAGAGTGTCGATGGCCGATCTCAGTTCACTCACAGTCTCCCTCTCCGAACGTGTGTTCGAATGCTAGCCGGCGGCAGTGACAAATACGAATCACGACCTCACAGCGCCATGGGGTAACGTCGGGCCTGCCGTGCTGCGTGTCCGCTTCTTCAGGGTCAAGCCCGACAAGATCGACCGCCTCCGCGACTGGATGGAGGCGCTCCATCGTCGTCGCGAAGAGGTGCTCGAGACCTTCGCCCAGGAGACCGTACGGCAGGAGGCCGCCTGGCTCATGGAGACGGCGGAGGGAACGATCCTCGTCTACGCCGTCGAGGCCGAGGACCTGGACAAGGCGCAACGGGCCGTGGAAGAGAACCCGCTCCCCATCGACCTGGAGCACCGCGCGGTGATGGACGAGGTCATCGAAGTACCGATCGAGCTGGAGCACCTGCTCGACGAGCGGGCCTGACAAATCCGACCTGGACGGTAGATTTTCCCCCCGATACACTGAGGTAGCAGGCTCGGAATAGCCGTGACCTGCCTTTTTCCCCGAGGAGCGGCATGACGGAGGCCCTGACGAAGACCGGCTTGGACGAGGAGGCGCTGGCCGCACTTCCTCCGGCCAGCCCATTCGTGGAGGGGCTGCGGAAGCGGGGACTGGAGGACTTCCGGGCCCTGCCCATCCCCTCGCAGGAGACGGAGGAGTGGCGGTACACCGACCTGTCGGGCTTCGAGCCTGACTTCACGCCGTTCGCGGCGGGGGTTCGGGCAGGGACCCTCGACGACGTACCCGGGGAGATCCTCGACGCGGTGGGCCACCTGGGAGACCGGGCGGGGCTCCAGATCCAGCACAACTCGACCATTGCCCTGTCACATCTGGGGCCCGATCTGGCCGCCAGGGGCGTGGTGTTCACCTCGCTCGACCGGGCGGTGGAGGAGCATCCCGAACTGGTGGAGGACCGGCTCCACGGCCTCGTCCCGGGCGACAGAACCAAGTTCACCGCCCTCCATGCCGCCTTCCGCGCCGGGGGAACGTTCGTCCACGTCCCCCGGGACGTGCAGCTCGAGCTTCCTCTTCAGACCATCACCTACGTCGACGCGGAAGGCCTGGCCGTGTTTCCCCACACGCTGATCCTGCTGGAGCAGGGGGCCGAGCTCACGTTCATCGATCGATACGTCTCGCCCGCGCTGTCGCGAGCGTTCTCCGATGCGGTGGTCGAGCTGTACCTGGGCCCCAACTCGCGCCTGCGGTACGTGGCCCTGCAGGACTGGGGGGCCGGCATGACGCACTTGTCGGTCCAGCGGGCGCAGGTGGGCCGCGACGCCCAGCTCCGCACGCTCGGCGTGGCGTTCGGTGGAAGCCTGGCCCGGGCCGAGGTCGAGAGCATCCTCGAGGGCGACGGTGGGTCGAGCGAGATGTTGGGCGTGTACTTCGGCGACGGCGACCAGCACTTCGACCACCGCTCGATCCAGGATCACGTGGGCAACAGGACCTCCAGCGACCTGCTGTACAAGGGGGCGCTGAAGGATCACGCCGAAGCGATCTACACGGACACGGTGATCATCGAGAAGGGCGCGCACCTGTGCGATGCCTACCAGACCAACCGCAACATCCTGCTTTCGGAGACCGCCAAGGCCCACTCGGTGCCGAACCTCGAGATCCTCACCAACGACCCCACCCGATGCGGCCACGCGGCGAGCGTGGGACCGGTGGACGAGGACGAGCTCTTCTACCTCCAGACGCGAGGGATCCCCCGGGACGAGGCGGTGCGGCTGATCGTGACCGGCTTCTTCCGGGAGGTCCTGGACCGCGTGGAGCTCTCGGAGATTCGCGACACCCTCGAGCGGGCCATTGAGGAAGAGGTGGAGACGGCGTGATGGCTCTGGTCAGCGTGGCCAAGACGTCCGACATCCCCGAGGGGGAGGCCCGCAGATACAGCGTGAACGGGCGGGAGATCGCGGTGGCCAACCTGGGAGCGGGAGAATTCCGGGCCCTGGGGGCGATCTGTTCGCACGCCCAGGCGTTCCTGGACGAGGGCGAGGTCGACCCGGACCTCGAGACCATCGAGTGCCCGCGGCATGGCTCGACGTTCGACCTGGAGACGGGGAAGCCCAGGTCGCTGCCGGCGACGACGCCGGTTCCCGCGTACCGGGTGAAGGTGGAAGACGACGAGGTGAAGGTGGAGATCGAATGAGCGAGCGAAACGGAACGACGACCCTGGAGATCAAGGACCTCCGGGTCTCGGTGGACAAGCGTCAGATCCTCGAGGGTGTGAACCTGACCGTCCGTCAGGGCGAGGTTCACGCGCTCATGGGGCCGAACGGATCCGGCAAGTCCACCCTGGCCGGGGTGATCATGGGGCGTCCCGGCTACAGGGTCACCGGTGGGGACGTGGTGCTGAACGGAGAGAGCATCCTGAAGCTCAGCCCGGACAAGCGGGCGCGGCTGGGGCTGTTCTTGGCGTTCCAGTACCCGGTCGAGGTTCCCGGGGTCTCGGTGGTGAACTTCCTCCGCTCCGCGTACAGCTCGGTGAAGAATCCGGAGGGCGATGAGACGAAGAAGGTGTCCGCGCTCGGGTTCCGCAAGATCCTCAAGGAGAAGATGGGACTCGTCGGAGTGGAGGACGACATGGTCCGCCGGTACGTGAACCAGGGTTTCTCCGGGGGAGAGAAGAAGAAGATGGAGGTCCTCCAGCTGGCGGTGCTCGAGCCCGAGATCGCCGTCCTCGACGAGACGGACTCGGGCCTCGACATCGATGCCCTGAAGGCGGTGGCGGGGGGGATCGAGCAGCTCAGGGGGCCCGGTCTCGGGCTGCTGCTCATCACGCACTACCAGCGCATCCTCGACTACGTGAAGCCCGACCACGTCCACGTGCTGATGGGCGGCCGGGTGGTCCTGTCGGGCGGGCCCGAGCTGGCCAAGGATCTCGAGGAGAAGGGGTACGAGGGTCTCCGGGCCGAGCTGGGCATCAGCGCCACCACCGACGAGGCCGGTGATGCCGAGCGTGAGCTCGGTCCATCGGCCCGGGCGTAAGATGAGCCGAGCGAGCGAGGAGCGAACCGCGATGGAACCCAGGGAGATTCGGAAGGACTTCCCCATCCTCTCCCGCACCATGGCGGGCAAGCCCCTCGTTTACCTCGACAGCGCGAACACCTCGCAGAAGCCCCGCCAGGTCATCGACGCCATCCGGGAGTTCTATGAGGAGCACAACGCCAACATCCACCGTGCGGTCTACGAGCTGGGTGAGGAGGCCACGGCGGCATACGAGGGCGCTCGAGCGAAGGTGGCGGCGTTCGTCGGCGCTCCGGACGAGCGCAGCATCGTGTTCAACCGGGGGACCACCGAGTCGTTCAACCTGGTTGCCCACTCATGGGGGCGGTGGTTGCTCCGGGCCGGAGTCGAGATCGTCCTCACGGAGATGGAGCACCATTCGAACATCGTCCCTTGGC
>JBOGWB010000070.1:0-1520 GCA_050693035.1 Actinomycetota bacterium | reverse complement strand
GCCCTGGCCGCCGCTGCCGCGGCGGTGGAGGCCGCCGCGGGGCTGGACCCGGGAGCTCGAACGCTCGCCGGCCGGCTGGAGTCTCTCGCCGCCGAAGCGGCGGACGCCGCGAGAGAGGTGGCGGGGTACTCCGACGGGCTCGAGCTCGATCCGGCTCGCCTCGAGGAGGTTCGGCAGCGGATCGCCGCCATCCGGGGCCTGGAGCGGAAGTACGGCGAGCGAGAGGAAGGCGTTCTCGCCTATCTCGCCGACGCGCGCGCCCGACTGGACGCGCTCGCGGGAGCAGAGGACGAGCGTGAGGTCCTGGCGGCGCAGATCGAAGGGCTCGAGACGGAGGCGGCCATCCTGGCCAGGTCGGTGTCGGAAGGGCGAACGGAGGCCGCCCCGCGACTGAGCGGATCGCTGGAGGCCGAGCTCCACGAGCTGGGGATGCCCGGAGCGCGCGCCCAGGTGCTGGTGGTCGACGCGGGCAGGCTCGGGCCGGGCGGGGCCGAGACGGCCGAGCTGGCGTTCTCCGGGGGCCCGGAGCAGGAGCTGTTGCCCCTGGCTCGAGTGGCTTCGGGGGGTGAGCTCTCCCGGACCATGCTGGCCTGCCGAACCGTGCTCGCCGACCTGGACGACGTTCCCACCCTTGTCTTCGACGAGGTGGACGCGGGGATCGGCGGACGAGCGGGCGTGGCGGTGGGCCGGCGACTGGCCAGACTGGCCCGCGACCGGCAGGTCCTCGTGGTCACGCACCTGCCACAGATCGCCTGCTTCGCCGACCGACAGTTCCGGGTGGAGAAGGAGGGTGGGGCCGCCACGGTCATCCCGCTGCGGGGGAAGGAGCGGGTGGCCGAGCTCTCCAGGATGCTCTCGGGGATGCCGACGCAGGAAGCAGCGATGCATGCGGAGCAGCTGCTGGAAGAGGCGGCCCGGGAGAAGGCCATCCGGTGAGGCGGGTCCTCTCCCTCGTGGCGGCGCTGGGGCTGGCCATCGGGAGTGGATGGCTCGTGGCGCGCGCCTACTACTGGGGATTCGAGGGCGAGGCGGTGACGGCGGCGACGGAGCTGCCGAGCACCGCACGGCCCCTCTCCTCCGGTCCAGAGGAGGTTCCTTCCGACGTGGTGCCGTTGCTTCTCGCGTTCGCCGTGGCGGGAGGGGTTCGCCTCCGTCTGCCCGCCGTCCGGCCCGTGGCGCTGGCGTACCATGAAGCCTCCATGCCCCGGCGGTTTGCGCTGCACCCCCTAGGGTCCTGCCTGGTCTGCCGGAACCGGGGGAAGTTCCGGCCGCCGCGCGTCGGCCCCTCTGAGCTCGAGTACATGGTCATGGACACACGCGGGCGAGCCGCCGCGGCCACCTCGGCGGTAGACGTGGTCGTGCGGCGCTGGCACCGGGTCCGCGCACCGGTCACGGGAAGAGTGTGGAGTGTGCGTCACTACCGGCTCTACGGCCGCTATCCCGACGTCCGGGTGGCCATCGTTCCCGACGGGCGGTCCGACCGCCTCGTCGTGCTGATCCACTTGCGCGACCCGCGGGTC
>JBOGWB010000069.1:0-1769 GCA_050693035.1 Actinomycetota bacterium | reverse complement strand
GTGTGGCCCTGTTCATCATCTCCGCGACGATCCTGGCCGGCCGGGCCGTGCCGAGGACGATGCCGCCGGCGCTCGCCGGCGACCCCCTGTCCATCCTCGGCGCGGGCGTCTCCCGCCAGCTCGTCCTCCTGATGGTGGTGCTGCTCCTTCTGGCTCCCCTCCTGGCGTGGTTCTTCTCCAGGACGAACACGGGGCTGGCGGTGCTGGCCACGTCGCAGGATTCGTTCGGGTCGAGGATCGTCGGGATCAGCGTGCCGGGGATGTCCAGGTTCATCTGGGCCGGGGCGGCGCTGCTCGGCGGGATCGCCGGGATCCTGCAGGCTCCGGTCAAGGGGATCTTCTACCCCGGCTTCATGACCCTGGAGACGCTCATACCCGCATTCGCCGCCGCGGTCCTCGGTGGGATGGACAGCCTGTCCGGAGCGTTCATCGCCGGAGAGCTGGTGGGGATCGTCCAGAGTCTTGGCACCTATTTCCTGAAGACGAAGGCCGGCATCCCGGGAGCGGAGGACCTGACGGTGTTCGTGCTGCTCCTGGTTGTCCTGTTGGCCAGGCCGCGGGGGCTGCTCGGCAGCGAGGTGGCCTGACGTGGCGGCCACTGCGGCCCCCGCGGATAGGCTGGCCGCGCGGACTCACGAGTTCAAGCCCAGCACCGCGGGGGTGGCCGCCCGGATCTACGTCGCCGTGGGACTCACGGCGCTGGTGTTGCTCCTTCCGCTGCGAACGAACGACGTGTGGGACAGCAGGATCGCTCTCGCCGCGATCTATGGAGTCATCGGCCTCTCCATCAACGTCCTCACCGGGTACGCCGGGCAGGTCTCCCTGGGGCATCAGGCGTTCGTGGGCCTTGGCGCGTTCATGGCTGCGTTCGTGGCGGCCAAGGCCGGGTTCATGGTGGGCGTCCCCGCAGCGGGAGTGACGGGGGCGGTCGCGGCCCTGGCGCTCGGTCTTGTTGCGCTCCGCATCCGCGGCCTGTATCTGGCGCTGGTGACGCTGGCCTTTGGACGGATGGCCGAGCAGACCATCTTCAATTGGCGAGCTTTCACGGGCGCTGGCGCCGGGGCGGCTGCCCCGAGGCCCTCGGTGTTCTCCTCCGACCAGTCGTACGCGTACCTGTGCCTGCTGGTTCTGGCCGTCGTTCTCTTGGTCGACTGGCGTCTGGCACGGTCGAAGGCCGGGCGGGCCCTGGTGGCGTTGCGAGGCGACGAGCGAGTGGCGTCCACCATCGGCGTCAACGTGACCGCGTACAAGCTGTTGGCCTTCGTCGTCAGCGGGTTCCTGGCCGGGGTGGCCGGATCGCTGTACGCGCACTGGAATCAGTTCGCCAACGCTGAGGACTACAACTTCACGGTCGCCCTCACCTGGATCCTGATGGCGGTGGTGGGAGGGCTGGGGTCGCGCGCAGGGGTGGTGATCGGCTCCGCCCTGTTCGCCCTGTTCCCCTACCTCCTTCCCAGCCATGCGGTGAACCTGCCCGGGCTGGGTTCGCGAAGCCTCGCTCTGCTCACCCCGCTCCTCGGGGCCTTCCTATTGCTCCTCACCATCACGCTGTATCCGGGCGGGATCGGGCAGCAGCTTTTGCCGCTACGCAGATGGCTCTCCGGGGGACCTCTCGTCCTTCATGGGGGAGGACGCCGGCCTTCCGGTGAGTTCATGGCTCGGCCCGACGAAGCCGGAACTGCCGACCAGGGCGGGACGGATGCGCAAGCCCGCGACCCCGCCGCCTCCGACGAGGAGGCGCCCACGAAGGAGGTCGTGCTGCCCTGGGC
>JBOGWB010000068.1:0-3817 GCA_050693035.1 Actinomycetota bacterium | reverse complement strand
CGCTGGACCATGTCCTCCTTCCGCATGGCCATGTTGTCGCGGAGGTAGTCGAAGCCGAACTCGTTGTTGGTCCCGTAGGTGATGTCGGCCGCGTACGCGGGGCGGCGCTCTTCCGGCCGCATCTGGGCCTGGATCAGGCCGACCGACAGCCCCAGGAGCCGGAAGATCGGCCCCATCCACTCCGAGTCCCGCTTGGCCAGGTAGTCGTTGACCGTGACCATGTGCACGCCCTCTCCCGACAGGGCGTTGAGGTACGCGGGCATCGTCGAGACGAGCGTCTTTCCTTCACCGGTCTTCATCTCGGCGATGAGGCCCTGGTGGAGGGCGGTGGCCCCCATCACCTGGACGTTGAAGTGCCGCTGGCCGATGGTCCGCTTGGCCGCCTCTCGCACACAGGCGAAGGCCTCGGGGAGCAGGTCGTCCAGGGACTCCCCGTCGGCCAGCCGGCGACGGAACTCCTCGGTCTTCCCGCGGAGCTCCTCGTCGGAAAGCTCGGCGAGCTCGTCCTCGAACGAGTTGACCAGCGCCACGTAGTCCTCGAGGCGCTTGAGCTTTCTGTTCTCGCCGATCTGGGTGATCTTGCTCAGTACCAAAGGGGAGGGCCTCTCCTGCTGGGGGGCTTCCGAGTCTCGATTATACGAGCGGTCCCCGGCCCCGACGGGATCGCCTGCCCATGCGGGTCAGAGGCTCGGCTCCCGGCGAACGGCGGAGACCGCTGCCTGCGGCCACTGGCCCGGGCCCGCTTCCTGCAGCGGCGCCAGCAGCAGCAGCGGCAGTGCCAGCAGGACCAGGGCGGCGACGGCGACCACACCGATGCTGGTTGCACCGAGGAGGAACGCGCCGCCCAGAACGCCGGTGGCCGCGGAGAGCGCGGCGACCAGGTCCGCCAGGCCCAGGGTCCGTCCTCGTTCGGCAGGTCCGGAGAGGTCGCTGATCACCGCGGTGGATCCCAGATACGCGGCGCACCACCCGACCCCGATGAGGAAGAGGCCGACCGCGGGGAGGAACGTGCCACCTCCGAATCCCCCCAGCAGCACGCCGGCGGCACTCGTGAGCACCCCCGCGAGCAAGCCGGTGCGCCTCCCCCACCGGTCCAGGGCCATCCCGACCACCTGGGAGAACGCGAACATGCCGGCGAGATGGCCGCTCACGATCAGCGACACGGTGAGCGCAGCGGCACCGTGGCTGTGCACGACCACGGGGATGATGCTCATGAACGTCACCATCACCGCCTGGGCCACCCCGATCGAGACCACCGCCACGGTTCCGGGCCGGAGGCGGAGGATCTCCGCCGGGCTCCGTCCCGACCCCGGCGTCCCCGGCGTCTCGACCGCCAGGTCCCGGGGATCGGGGCGGAGGCGCAGCACGAAGCCCAGCCCCACCAGGGACAGGATCGGGATCAGGAGCCATGGCCCGGCCAGCGGCTCGAATAGATCCATCCGGCGAGCGACCGAGTAGAACCCCCCGGCCAGGGGAGGCCCACCGATGGCCCCGATGGTCCCCACGACCACGAGGTTCCCCACGGCCCTTCCCCGCCTCTCGGGCGGATACATGTCGGCGACAGCGGTCCGCCCGAGGAGCGCTCCGGCGGCCCCCACGCCGAAGATCGCCCCCACAGCCAGGAGGATCGGCACCGAACCGGCCGCCACCGACGCGGCCGCGGCGAGCCCTCCCGCGATCAACAGGCCGTACGAGGCGGCGAGTCCCGGGCGGCGACCCGCCCGGTCCATGACCCGTCCCATCAGCAGGGCGCCGGTCGCCACCCCGAGATGGAACAGCGCGAGCATCACGCCGACGAGGCTCTCGCGATGGCTGAGGTCGAACACGCTGATGGGGCCGTACGCGGCGAACGAGCCCGCCGATCCCCACAGCATCACCTGGGCCCCGACCAGGAGCCGGGTGTTGCGGGTCACCAGATCGGCGCGAGTCGCGTCGGTCACAACCACCGGAGAACTCAGTTGGGTGCGATCCCTTCCTGCGGGCTCGGCGACGCTACTTGATCTCGAGCAGCTTCTCCCGGACCGCGTACACCACGGCCTCCATCCGGGAGTGGAGCTGGAGCTTCTCGAGGATGTTGCGGATGTGGTTCTTGACCGTGTTCTCGGAGATGAAGAGCTCCTTGGCGATGTCCCGGTTGTTGAGTCCCCGGGCCACCAGGCGGAGCACCTCCATCTCCCGCTCGGTGAGCCGGGGCGTGGGTACCTGCTCGCGCTCCTGGGCCCGCTTGGTCATTGCGGCGAACTCCGAGAGGAGCTTGGCGGCCATCGAGGGGGAGATCCGCGACTGCCCGCTCCACACCGAGCGGATGGCGTCCGCGACCTCTTCGGTGGAGATCTCCTTGAGCAGATAGCCCGACGCACCCGCCTTGATGGCGTCGTACAGGTCGGCCTCCTCGTCGCTGATCGTCAGCATGAGGATCTTGATGTGGGGCATGAGGTCCTTGATCTCCTCGGCCGCCTCGATACCCGATCGCTTGGGCATACGGATGTCCATGAGCATGACGTCCGGCATGAGCTCCTGGGCCTTGTCGATGGCCTCCTGGCCGTCGGCGGCTTCTCCGACCACCTCGATGTCGGGCTCCTGCTCCAGGACCATCTGGAGGCCGCGGCGGAAGAGGGCGTGGTCGTCGACGATGAGGACCTTCAGGCTTTCCGGGATCTCCCCCGGCCCGCCGGCGGGCGCGTCCTTGTCCATGTCAGTCCTCTCACTCACCGAGGCTCAGGAGGAACCTCCGGTTCTTCGCGATTCGGCGATATCAGGCGAGATTTTACGCGATTCGCCCCCTCCAACAATCTAGCTCGGCGCTTTCCCCGCTCTTCCTTTAGCTGGCGCTCCAGGCGGTCCATCACGCGATCCAGAGCCGAGTCGACGTCCTCGCCCGTCGCCGAGGCTCGGAAGGTGCGCCGAGGCGTCCGGCAAGCGGCCTCGACCCGGTGTCCGCCGCCGATCCGTCCTCGCGGCTCCTCGATGAGCTCCACCTCCAACCACTGGATCCGGCGGATCAACCGACCGAGCCGGCCGAGCTTCCGTTCGATGCGCTGGCGGACCTGAGGGGATACGCGCGTGTGCCGTGCCTTGACGACCAGCTCCATGCGGCCTCCTTCCGTTCCGGTCGGCGGTCACGCTCGGGCTCCTCGAACGCGCGAGGGACCGAGCGTCGCCGCCCGGTCCCCCTCGGAGCTCTCGCCTGGCTGACCTGGTCTTTGCCCCCACACTCGCCTGCCGAGGTGGTCACCGCCCAACAGGCGGCTTGACACCTTCTCCCGGGTCTCCCCGGGGCAGGGCTTACGTCTAAGCCGCACCATGCTCAGCAACCAAAGGTCGCCTTACGTGGGTCGTTTCGCCTGCGGCTGGCATCGACTACCGGAGGGACATCCTCCGGGCAACCACAGACCCAGGCGGCAGCCCGGCCCATTATACCGAGGCCCGGGCGGCACCTCCTGCCTCCCGGGGAGACCGTGACCGCTCAGTCTGACGGTGTCACGAGCCACCGTAGCAGCGGCTGGGGACCTCCCCACGGCAGGATCGTGCCCCCGTGAGCACCACCACCCGTCCGGCCCCGGCCTCTCGCAGCGCCGCCGCGCACGCGGCCGCGGTGACCCCGGTCGTCAGGACGTCGTCGACCAGGAGCACAGAGGGCGGGGGCCGCCCGGCGGGAGCGAACGCTCCGCGGAGAGACGCGCGACGCTCTCGCCCGGTGCGGGTCGCCTGGGCGGCCGTGTCGCGCACGCGGGAAAGCATCGGTACCGCGTCCAGGCCGAGCCTCCCGGCGACGAGTGCGGCGAGCACCTCGGCCTGGTCGAAGCCACGAGCGCCG
>JBOGWB010000067.1:0-61018 GCA_050693035.1 Actinomycetota bacterium | reverse complement strand
CATCAACCAGGGCCAGGTGATCTACGGAGGCGCCTCGATGTCCAAATCGAAGGGGAACCTCGTGGAGGCCATGCCCCTGGTGGAGCGGTGGGGCTCCGACACCATGCGGCTGACCATCCTGTTCGCGGGGCCCTTCGAGGACGACATCGACTGGAAGCTGATCGCCCCCGACCCGAACCGCCGGCCCGGGGTGAACGCGTGGCTGGGTCGGGTCCATGCCGCGGTGTTCGATGCGGCGGAGGACGGACCGGGGACGGAACCGGACGAGCTGCGAAGGCTGACCCACCGAACCATCAAGGCGGTGACCGAGGACCTCGAGCGGTTCAAGTTCAACGTGGCCATCTCGAAGCTGATGGTCCTCTCCAACGAGGTGCGCTCGGCGCTCGACGCCGGTCACGGCGCTCGCGACGCGGCGGAGGCGCTGACCCTTCTGATCGCACCGTTCGCCCCGTACCTGGCCGAGGAACTGTGGCGCGAGGCGCTCGAGCACGACGCGAGCGTGCACGTCGCCGCGTGGCCCGAATACGACCCGGGGTTGACTCGCGAGGAGACGGTCACGCTGGTGGTACAGGTGGACGGGAAGGTCCGGGACACGATCGAGGTGGGTCCGGACATCTCGGAGGAGGACGCGGAGCGGTTGGCCCGTGAGTCGGAGAAGGCGCGTCGGGCTCTCGCCGAGCGCGAGGTGGTGAGGGTGGTGGTCCGTCCCCCCCGTCTGGTGAACCTGGTGACGGGGTGACGCTCGACCTGCGTGAGCTGGGAGGCGTGCTGCTGGTCGGCGCCAGGATCAAGCCGCGTTCCCGGTCCGGCCTCTCGCTCACAGAGCAGGGCCTGGTCGTTGGAGTCGCTGCCGCCCCCGTGGAAGGGAAGGCCAACGAGGAGGCGCGGAGGACGATCGCGTCGGTTCTGGGAGTCGCGCCTTCCGCGGTTGAGCTCCGCGCCGGCGCGAGATCCCGGTCGAAGGTGTTCGCGGTGAGCGGCCTGGACGTCGAGACGGCGCGGGACCGGATCCGGTCCGCCGCCGCTACTCCACGCGAAGCGCCACCATCACGCCGTCGCGGGTAGGGACGATCACCGAGAGATAGCGTTCGTCTTCCGCGATGGCCCGGTTCTGTTCCCGGACGGCTTCGGTCCAATCGGGGCGCGGGTCGTCGACCCCGCCGTCCTCGGCGACCCGTCCCGACCACAGGACGTTGTCGCAGAGGTACAGCCCGCCGAGGCGGATCCGCTCGCGTGCCTTCTTCCACGCGTTGGGGTAGCCGCTCTTGTCGATGTCGCAGAAGATCACGTCGAACTCACCTGGAAGCTCGTCGATGATGTCGAGCGCGTTCCCCACGTGGAAGGTGCAGCGGTCAGCCAGGCCCGCCCGCTCCAGATAGTCGCGAGCCTTCGCTTCGTTCTTCGGGTCACCGTCCGTCAGGTGGACCTCGCCGCCCGGACCGACTGCCCGGGCGAACCAGTAGGCCGAGAAACCGAAACCCGAGCCCATCTCCAGCACCCGTCGCGCCTCAATCGCCCGGGCCAGGACCTCCAGGGTGACGCCGACCGTGCGACCGACGATCGGGAAGTCCCGCTCCCGTCCTTCCGCCTCCATCTGCTCGAGCACCTCGTCGCCCCGCGACGCCAGGAGGCTCTCCATGTACCGCTCGACCTTCTTGTTGACGATGTCCATGGCTTCCGCTCCTTCACGGTGGTCCGCCTCAGCATATCGGCGGTCGTGTCTGTGGGCCTCGCTAACATCCGGCGCTGCGACGACCGCGAGCGGGAGGAGCGTGGACCGAAGCCTGAACGGGGGTCTCCGTGAGTGGCTGGCCGGCCTGGGCCGGCGGGAGCTCGCGGCGCTCGCGGCGGTCGGCGTCCTGGTGGGTGGGGGAGCGGTCCTGTGGTACGTGCGGTCCCTGCCGAGGCCCGTGACCGTCCGGGCGGTGCGGCCCGAGCCGGCGCCGTCGCCGAGTGCCGTGCCCGTGGTGGTCCACGTGGCCGGGCGGGTTCGCCGACCCGGCGTGTACGAGCTCGCCCAAGGGGAACGGGTCATCGACGCCATCCAGGCCGCCGGCGGCCCGCGTCGGGAAGCCGATCTGGATGCCCTGAACCTCGCTGCCCTCCTCGTCGACGGACAGCAGGTCATGGTCCCTCGCCGTTCCGCGGGTGGAGAGGCAGGTTCGGGTTCGTCGGCTTCCGGAGGCTCGATGGGTGCGGAAGCCCTCATCAACGTCAACTCCGCCACCGCGGAACAGCTCGAGACGCTGCCGGGGATCGGAGAGGTGCTGGCTTCGGCCATCGTCGAGCACCGCGAACGCAACGGGCCGTTCGCATCGGTGGACGACCTCCTCGAGGTCAGCGGCATCGGAGAGGTACGGCTCGCGGATATCAGGGACCTGGTGACGGTGTGAGCGAGCGGGCGTGGGTGCTTCCGTCGGCGGCGGTCTGCTTCGGCCTCGGATCGCTCTCGCTGGGCGATCGCCTGGCGAGGAGGGATGGGCTCGTCGCCGCCTTGTCGGGGCTCCTCATCGTTGCGGCGGCGGCATTCGGTGCGCTCCGCGCCGAGCGGCGGCGGGACCGATCGATCGATCTCCTTCGCTCGTCGGGTCTGGTCCCTCGGGACCCCCGGCCGCCTCCCTCTTTCCGGGACCGCATCCTCGGCGCTGCGGGAATGGCCACGGCAGACGGTGAACCGCGGGATCTCCCGCACTCCGCCCCGACCGCCGGGTGGTCCGCGCTGGCCGCCCTGGTGGCCGTGTCGCTCCTGGGCGCCGGGTGGGCGGCGGTGCGGGCCCCACCGGTCGACGTTCTGGGCGCGCTGGATGGGCGCCGGGTGGTCTTTCGCGGAACGGCCACCTCCGACGTCGGCAGCCTCGAAACAGGATGGAGCCTCGAGGTCGCTGTGCGACGGCTGGCTCTGCCCGGGCCCGACCCGGTGGAGGCGGACCTCTCGGCTCGCCTGTGGCTGCGTGGCCGGGGCGACGCGCCTCCGGCGAACCTCGGCGAACAGGTGGACGTGGACGGAACGCTGCTGGCGATCCGGCCGGACGAGGGAGGGTTCGCCGAGTACCTCCGCGATCGTGGACTGGCCGCCACCGTGTCGGTCGGGCGGATCGATGTGTCCGGGCGGCCGGCGAGCCCGGTCCTCCGCCTGTCCAACCTGGCCCGAAGCTGGTTGCGTGACGGAGCCCGCGTGGCGTTGGCCCGGCGGGAGGCGGGGCTCCTGCTCGGCCTGTCGATCGGGGACACCTCGGGGATGGATCCCGAGGTCGAGGAGGACTTCCGCGCCTCGGGCCTGGGGCATCTGCTGGCCGTGTCGGGCTCGAACGTGGCCATGTTCCTGGCTCCGCTGCTCGCCCTGGCCGCGGCCCTCCGGGCGTCCATGGCCACCCGCCTCCTGGTCGGGGTGGCCGGGGTGGCCTTCTTCGCCGTGCTCACCAGGTGGGAACCATCGGTGCTTCGAGCCAGCGCCATGGCCGGGTTGGCGCTGGCCGGGTCGTTCGCCGGCCGCCCCCGAAGCTCGGGGCCGCTCCTCGCCGGAGCGGTCCTTCTTCTCCTCCTGGTGGACCCGTGGCTGGTCCGGTCGGTCGGCTTCCAGCTATCGGTAGCGGCGACCGCGGGGATCGTAGCCCTGGCGGGCCCCATCGCCGCGCGGCTGGGGTGGCTCCCGCGCCCGGTGGCCCTGGCCGCGGCGGCGACCCTGGGGGCCCAGGTCGCGGTGACCCCGCTCCTGCTGCTGCGCTTCGGGGTGGTTCCCACGGCGACGCTGCTGGCGAACCTGCTGGCGTTCCCCGCGGTGGCGCCGTCGCTGCTGGGAGGGCTGGCCGCGGCGGGGGCTTCCCACCTGTGGCTCCCGGCCGGCCGGGTGCTCGGATCGATGGGTGAGGTGCCCCTCGGCTACCTCGAGGGAGTGGCCGACCGCCTGGCTCGGGCGCCGTTGCCGCAGGTCGTCTCGGAGGGCCCGGCGTTCCCCGTGCTGGCGGCGGTCCTGGCCCTCCTGGCCGCATGGCGCCTCCGTCGCGGGAAGCGGCCCACGGGAAGCCTGGTCGCGCTGGCCGTCGCGGGCGCCTTCCTGTGGCCGGCCGGCGGCCGGGCCGGTCCGCCTTCCACCCTCACCCTCACCTTCCTCGACGTGGGCCAGGGCGACGCCGCGGTTGTCCGCACCCCCGAGGGTGCGACGCTGCTGATCGACTCCGGCCCTGACGAGCAGGCGGTGGCCCGGCACCTGGCACGGCTGGGGATCCGCCGGATCGACCTGGCGGTGGCCTCCCACGCCCACGCCGACCACGTGAGCGGGTTCCCCGCGATCTTCGCCCGGTTCCCGGCGGCGCTCCTCATCGAGCCAGGCTGCCCGCACGACGCACCACAGTACCGACGGATGCTCGAGTCGGCGGCGGCCGAGGGGATCCCGGTCCGCCATCCGCGAGGAGGAGAGCGGCTCGAGGTGGGAAGCCTGGCGATCGACGTTCTCGGACCCGATGGCTGCTCGAGCGACCAGCCCAACGACAACTCGCTGGTGCTGTTGCTCCATCCGTCCGGCCACTCCGACCCGGGTTCCTCGGTCCTCTTCACCGGAGACGTCGAGGAACCCGCCCAGCGCGACCTCCTCGCCGACGGCGACCCGGTTGCCGCCACGGTGCTCAAGGTCCCGCATCAGGGCGGGGCCACCTCGATCGTCGAGTTCTTCGACGCGGTGAGCGCGGACGTCGCCGTGGTGAGCGTGGGTCCGAACGAGTACGGGCACCCGGTGTCGTGGGTCCTGTCGGCCCTCCGGCGCTCCGGAGCGCTGGTGCTTCGCACCGACCAGTCAGGCGATGTGACGGTCCGGTTCGGTCCGGAAGGAGTTCTCGTAGAATCCGCGCGGTGAGCGTGCAAGCGAGCCGGCCGAGGTTGAGGCTGGACCCAGGCCCAGATGGGGAAGATGGTTGTCCACGGCCGGCGCCGTGATCGGCTATCTGGTCGCTCTTCGGCTGTTGCGCTACCAGAAGCACCGAGCCGACCTGCTCGTGCTATGAACGGAACGTGACGGTGGTCCGGATCCGGCCCGTGGTCGTGCTGTGGGGTGAGGACCCCTTCCTCCTTCGCACCGAGGCCCTGGAGAAGCTCGGCGAGGTTCGGCCCCGGGAGGTCGACGCCTCGGAGTGGGCCCCCGGCGCCACGGGCGACCTGGCCACGCCGTCGCTGTTCGGTGAGCCCCGGGCGTTGTTGGTCACCGACGCGGGGAACCTCTCCAACGAGGCTCGGGACGAGGTGGGGGGCTACGCGGGCTCGCCCGCGCCCGACGCCACGCTGATGCTCCTGGTCGAGGTGGGGCCCCGGGCGAAGGGGCCTCCGGCGGCCCTCTCGAAGGCCTTACCGAAAGGAGTGGAGGTGCGGCGGGTGGCGGTGGAACGGCGTGAGCTCCCCGCGTGGGTGCGGGCCCGGGCCGGGCGCCGGGGACTCCCGGCCTCCCCCGCGGGCGCCTCGACGCTCGTCGAGACCCTGGGAGAGGATCCTGCCCTGCTCGACCAGGCCGTGGAGCAGATCGCGGCGGCCTTCCCGAAGGAGGGGCTCACCCCGGAGACGGTGGCCGCCCAGTTCCGCGGCCTGGGCGAGCACCGGGTGTGGGAGCTCTGCGATCTGGCTTTCGGGCGAGACCTGCCCGGTGCTCTCCGGATCCTGGCGGCGCTCCTGGAGGCCCGAGAAGAACCTTTGATGATCCTGGGGGGCCTGGCCGCGCGGCTCCGGGACCTGCTCCGGGTCCGCGCGCTACCCGAGCGCCTGGCTCCCGCCGACGCGGCCAGGGCCGCGGGACTCCGGTTCGACTGGCAGGTACGCCGGTACCGGGACCAGTCCCGGCGGTTCGCGGAGGGGGAGCTGGCCGCCCTCCACGAGCACGTGAGCGAGGCGGACCGGCTGCTCAAGCAGGGAGCACCCGGTGACGTGGTGCTGACGAAGCTCTTGGTCAGGATGGCCGGGGCGGGCGAGACCGCCCACGCCGGACGCGACTAACGCGTCCTCAGCCCTCGGCGGAGGAGACCCGGCGGGCCAGCCGAGACTTCCGGCGGGCCGCGGTGCGCTTGTGGATGGCTCCCTTGGAGGCGGCCCTGTCCAGGAGCCGGGCGGTCCGCTGGAACTGTTCCACCGCCGCTTCCTTCTGGTCTCCGCCCGCGGCCGCGGTCCGCACCTTCTTGGCCTCCCACTTCAGCCTGGTACGGAGGGCCTGGTTGCGAACGCGCCGCCGCTCGTTCTGGCGATTCCGCTTGATCTGAGACTTGATGTTGGCCACAAGCGGCGATTGTACCAGGTGGGGGCGCCCGGGCCCCGCTACCATGGCCGCGTGACCGATCCGGCGCGCATCCGGAACTTCGCGATCATCAGCCACATCGACCACGGGAAGTCCACCCTCGCGGACCGCTTCCTCGACCTCACCCACGCCGTACCGGAGCGGCAGATGCGGGAGCAGTACCTGGACCGGATGGACCTCGAGCGGGAGCGGGGGATCACCATCAAGGCGCAGGCCGTCCGGCTGCGATACGAGCACGAGGGGGTCGAGTACGTCCTCAACCTCATCGACACGCCCGGCCACGTGGACTTCACCTACGAGGTGTCCCGGGCCCTGGCGGCGTGCGAGGGGGCAATCCTCCTGGTGGACGCGGCGCAGGGGATCGAGGCTCAGACCCTGGCCAACCACCACCTGGCGGAGGAGGCCGGGCTCACCATCGTCCCCGCCGTGAACAAGGTGGACCTTCCCCAGGCCGACGTCCCGGAGGCCGTGCGGGAGCTCGCCGAGCTGACCGGCCAGGCCGAGGACGCCGTTCTCCGCGTCTCGGCGAAGACCGGCGAGGGCGTTCCCGATCTGCTGGCGGCCCTGATCGACCGGATACCGCCGCCGAAAGGCGATCCCGACGCACCGCCCCGGGCCCTCATCTTCGACTCCGCGTACGACGCCTACCGCGGGGTGCTCGCGTACGTGCGCGTCGCCGACGGCTCTCTGCCGAGCAGGGCGCGGGTCCGGATGATGGCCACCGGCCTCGAGTCCGAGACGGAGGAGGTGGGCGTGTTCGCGCCCGATCCCTTCCCCCTGCAGTCGCTGGGGGTGGGGGAGGTCGGCTACGTCGTCACCGGGGTGAAGGACGTCCGGCAGGCGAAGGTGGGCGACACGGTCACGCTGGCGTCCCGACGGGCCGCCGGGCCCCTGCCCGGATACCGAGAGCCGAAGCCCATGGTGTGGAGCGGCCTGTACCCGGTGGACGGGGACGACTTCGCCCCGCTGCGCGACGCGCTCGACAAGCTCCGCCTGTCCGATGCTGCGCTCGTGTACGAGCCGGAGTCGTCGCGAGCCCTGGGGTTCGGATTCCGGTGCGGCTTCCTCGGGCTCCTGCACATGGACATCGTCCGGGAACGACTGGAGCGCGAGTTCGATCTCTCGCTCATCGCCACCGCGCCGAACGTGGCCTTCCGGGTGGTGAGTGGGGAAGAGGTCCGCGAGGTGCACAACCCCTCCGAGATGCCGGCGCCGGGCACCTACGACCGGGTCGAGGAGCCCTACGTCCTGGCCACGATCGTCACGCCTTCCGAGCATCTCGGTGCGGTGCTCGACCTGTGCCAGGCCCGCCGGGGAACCCTCGAGGAGATGCGGTACCTCGCGCCGGAGCGTGTGGAGGTGCGGTACCTTCTTCCACTCGCCGAGATCATCTTCGACTTCTTCGACCAGCTGAAGTCGCGGACCCGCGGCTATGCGTCGCTCGACTACGAGCACTGGGACCACAAGCCTTCGGAGTTGGTGCGGGTGGACATCCTGCTTCAGGGAGAGCCGGTGGATGCGTTCTCGTCGGTGGTTCACCGGGAGAAGGCGGCGGCGTACGGTCGTCGGATGGTCGAGCGGCTCCGCGAGCTGATCCCTCGCCAGCTGTTCGACGTGGCCATCCAGGCGGCCATGGGGACGCGGATCATCGCCCGCGAGACCGTGCGGGCCAAGCGGAAGGACGTCCTGGCGAAGTGCTACGGCGGTGACGTGACCCGCAAGCGGAAGCTGCTCGAGAAGCAGAAGGCCGGGAAGAAGCGAATGCGGCGAGTCGGGAAGGTGGACGTCCCCCAAGAGGCCTTCATCGCCGCCCTCCGGGTGGACCGGGGGCCGGGGCAATGAGGCCGTCCGTTGTTGCTCCGGCCGACGGCGGGCTCTACGTCCACGTCCCCTTCTGCCTGACTCGGTGCGGCTATTGCGACTTCAACGCGTACGCCGGAATGTCGCATCTCGGCCCGGCCTACGCGGAGGCCCTCCGCCGGGAGGCCGACCTCCTCGCGAAGGCGTGGGACGGCGTGCGGTTCGTCTCCATCTACCTGGGCGGGGGCACCCCGACCACGCTCCCTCCCGAGTCCCTCGGCGACCTGGTGGCCGCGTTTCGGGACCGATTCGACGTCGCCGAGGACGCCGAGGTCACCTGCGAAGCCAATCCCGACACCGTGGACCGTTCCTACCTCGAGCGCCTTCGAGCCGTGGGGATCTCGCGCCTGTCCATGGGGGTCCAGTCCTTCGACCCGGCGGTGCTCGCGTCGCTCGGGCGGATCCACTCGGCCGGCTCGGCGCGCCGCGCCTTCGCCGACGCCAGGGCGGCAGGCTTCGGGGACGTCAACCTCGACTTCATCTACGGCGCCCTCGGGGAGACCCCGGAGTCGTGGAACGCGACGCTGGAGGAAGCGATCGACCTCCGGCCCGACCACCTCTCCTGCTACGCGCTGACGGTGGAACCGGGCACGCCACTGGGGCAGCGGGTCGGCGCGGGGCGGATCCCCGCCCCCGATCCCGACCTCCAGGCCGACCTGTACGAGGCGTCCTGCGACCGCCTGACCGCGGCGGGGTTCGAGCACTACGAGGTGTCGAACTGGGCCCGGCCGGGCCACGAGTCCCGGCACAACCTGGGCTACTGGGAGGGACGGCCGTACCTCGGTCTGGGCGCCGGAGCCCACTCGTACCGCGAAGGGAGACGCTGGTGGAACGTCCGGCTCCCGCAGCGCTACCTGGACGAGGTGGCCGCGGGCCGGCTGCCCGTGGAGGGGGAGGAGCACCCGGACCCCGAGCAGGCCGGACTGGAGCGGGTCCTCCTCTCTATCCGGCTCGCCCGGGGGATCCCGGAATCCTGGGTACCCGCCGCCGTCGCCCAGGCCTACGTGGCGGGTGGCCTGGCCCGGCGGCAGGGGGGGAGGTTCGCCCTCACCGACCGGGGGATGCTGCTGGCGAACGACCTGGTGCTAGCACTCGAACCTCGAGACTGCTAATAATGGGTTCGAGGACATGAGTCCGAAGCGCGCTCGCAGAGGGTCAGGGTCCGCTCGCGGGGGAGCTCGAGGAGCCCCCGGCACCGGGGCAACCGAGCCTGTCCTCGACCCACGGAGGGCCGTCGTCCTTCGCGCCGTGGTCACGGACTACATCCGGTCGGCCGAGCCGGTGGGAAGCGGGACCGTGGCGGTCCGCTATCGGCTCGGCGTGAGCCCCGCCACCATCCGCAACGACATGGCCGTGCTCACCGACCTCGGCTTCCTCGATCAGCCCCACACCTCCGCGGGCCGGGTTCCGACCGACCTCGGGTACCGCTTCTACGTTGACAGCCTGCCCGACCCTCCCCGGCTCACCCCGGGGCAGCGGCGGGCCATCTCCGAGTCACTGTCCGAGCTCCAGGGCGACGTGGAGGAGGCTCTCCGGCGCACCGCCCATGTGCTGTCCCGTCTGACCAGGTACGCAGCCGTGGCCCTGACCCCGGTGGTCGAGGGAAGCCGGGTGGTCCGGGCAGACCTCGTCCCGCTCGGCTCTGCGGCCCTCCTGCTGGTGGTGTCCGACACCGGCCGGGTAGACAAGCGGGCGCTGGACCTTCCGGCCGCGGGTGACGAGGAGGCCGTTCGCCGGGTGTCCGAGGCCCTGGTCCGGGAGATCCACGACCTGTCGTTGGGCGAGGCGGGCGACCGGGTCGAGGCCCTCACGGGACGGGCCACCGGGGCCGAGCGCTCCCTGCTCGCCGCGGTCGGCGCGGCCCTCCGTGATCTCGACAGAGGCGCCGAGCACGCCTTCCTGGGCGGCGTGGGCAACATCGAGGAGGCGTTCGAGCGCCGGGAGACCGTTCGCCGGCTCTTCGACGCCCTGGACGAGGAAGTCGCGGTACTCGGGCTGCTCCGAGGGCTGCCGACGGAGAGCGAGCACGTCACGGTGTTGATCGGGAGCGAGATCCCCCTCCAGGCGATGCGGGAAGCGAGCGTGGTGGTTGCCCCGTACCTGGCCGGCGGGCGGCCGGTCGGGGCCATCGCGGTGGTGGGTCCGACCCGGATGGAGTACCTCACGGCCATCTCATCGGTTGGCGCGGTGGCCCGCCGGCTCACCGAGATCGTCGATGCCCTGGCCGGATAGGTTCCGGCCGCTACACTCGTCTGGATGACCCAGGCTCGCGATCTGTACCAGGTTCTCGGCGTGCCGCCGGAGGCTTCGGCGGAGGACATCAAGCGGGCGTACCGGAGGCTGGCCCGCCAGTTCCACCCCGACGTGAGCCAGGACCCCGACGCGGACCGCCGGTTCAAGGAGGTCAACCTGGCCTACCAGACCCTCTCCGACCCCGCCAAGCGCCGGCAGTACGACATGTTCGGCGGCGAGGGTCTGACCCCGGACATGTTCGGATTCGGCCCGGACCTGGCCGACCTGTTCGGAGCGTTCTTCGGCGGATCGTTCACCGGCGCCCGAACCCGCGGCCGGCCCACCCGGTCCCGCCGCGGGGCGGACCTCCACGCCGTTCTCGACCTCACCTTCGAGGAAGCCGCGTTCGGAGCGCAGCGGGAGATCCAGGTGGAGAGCCTGGAGCGATGTGACCGGTGCGGGGGGAACGGATGCGAGCCCGGGACCTTCCCCAGTCGGTGCAGCAGGTGTCAGGGCACGGGGGAGATCTCCGACGTCCGGCGAAGCGTCTTCGGCACCATGATGACCTCCCGCCTCTGCACGAACTGCGAGGGGACGGGGGAAGAGATCGCCTCGCCCTGCAAGGTGTGCCGGGGGGACGGGCGGGTCCCCCGGACCCAGTCCGTCTCGGTGGACATCCCCCCAGGCGTGGCCGACGGCATGGAGCTCCGGGTGCAGGCCGGTGGTGAGGAGGGGCGGCAGGGGGCCCCGGCCGGCGACCTGTACCTGGCGCTTCGGGTGGAGCCTCACCCGTTGTTCGAGCGGCGGGGGGAGGACCTGGCCTGCACGCTGGAGGTGCCCGTGACCCAGGCCCTCCTGGGGGCCACCGTGGAGCTTCCCACCCTGGATGGGCCCCGGCCCCTCACCATCCCTCCGGGAGCCCGGCCGGGAACCCTCCTTCGCCTCCGCGGGCTGGGGCTCCCGCGGCTCCGCCGTCGGGGGCGCGGCGATCTCTTCGTGGAGGTGGACGTGGTGGTCCCGGAGGGCCTTCCGAAGAAGGAGCGGAAGCTGGTCGAGGAGCTTGCGGAGCTCCGCGGCGAGCTACCGGGGAACGACCCCGTGCCCGGTCGCCTGCGGCGGCGCCACTAGCCCGCCGCCCGGCCGTGGGGGTTCCGCACTTCTTCGCCGGGGCTCCCCAGCCCGGCGAGACGGTGATCCTGAGCACCGACGACGCCCATCACGCCCTCCGCTCCCTGCGCCTTCGGCCGGGCGATCGCTTCACGTCCTCGGACGGCCGCGGGGGGCTGGCCCGGTGCCGGGTGGTCCGGGCGTCCGGGCTCCTGGTGGAGGGCGAGGTCGAAGAACGGGCCACCGAGGAGCGCCCCCGGCCCGTCCTTCGAGCCCTCCTCTCGCCGCCGAAGGGTGACCGGCTGACCTGGGCCGTTCAGAAGCTCGTGGAGGTCGGGGCGGACGAGATCGTGCTGGTGGAGGCGGCCAGGAGCGTGCGCCGGTGGAAGGGGGAGCGGGCGTCCCGGGCCGGGGAGCGGCTGGAGGCGGTGGCCCGGGAGGCCGCCAAGCAGGCCCGGAGGCGGTTCCTTCCCGAGGTGAGCGGGCCCTCGCCGTGGCAGGAAGCGCTGGGCGCCGCGCTCGAGGCGGGCCCCGCTGTGGTCCTGTGGGAACGCGCCGACCAGGGGCTCCTGCGTCTCCTTCCCCCGGAACCACCGGACCGGCTGGCTCTGGTGATCGGGCCTGAGGGAGGGATCCCTGACGAGGACGCCGAGGCCGCGCGGGACCGCGGGGCGCTCCTGGCTTCTCTGGGCCCGAACGTGCTTCGCACGGAGACGGCCGCGGTGGCCGCGGCGGCGGTGGTCCTGGCCAGGTACGGCCGCCTGGGCTGAGGGCGAGGTCTCGGAGGGTTGGGGGACCGGAGCGTCCCTGGTAGAGTCCCCGCGTGCCCAGGCCCGGCGCCGCCCGCGCCCCCACCCTCCTCATCGTCACCTTCGCTGCGGTCCTGGTCGGGGCCCGGCCGGGGCTCGCGGCCGGCGGCGACATCTTCGCCAAGGGAAATCGGTGGTGCGCCTCCACCCACCCGAACCACGGCACGCTCGACGGCTACGGGCCCGCCCTCGACCTCGGTAGCCCCCAGGACGGCGGATGGCCCGTCTACGCACCCGGGAAGGGTCGGGTCCGGATCCACTCGGAGGGCTGGGGCAGCGGCTGGGGGAACTCCATCATCTGGATCTCCGCCGACGGCAAGGAGCGGATCCACCTCGCCCACCTGGCCTCATTCGGGGCCACGGGAACGGTCGTCGCGGGGGACCGCATCGGGCGAGTGGGCAGCACCGGCAGGGCGACCTCGCCCCACGTCCACAGCTCGGCCCGCCGGGACGGCGAGCCGGCCAGGCTCATCCTCGGGTGGCGACGGATCGAGGCCGGACGATGCTACGTCTCGCGGGGCCCCATCCCGCCGACGTGTCTCGGGCGCGAGGCGACCCTGGTGGGGACGCGGGGCGACGACGTCCTCGTCGGGACGTCCGGTAACGACGTGATCGTCGCTCGGGCGGGTGACGATCGGGTGGAGGGTCGCGGGGGGAACGACCGGATCTGCGCCGGCCGTGGCCACGACGTCATCCTCGGGGGGAAGGGCGCCGACCGGCTGCTCGGGGGTCGGGGCGCCGACCACATCTCCGGCGGAGGCGCCGCCGATGTCCTCGACGGAGGGGAGGGTGTCGACCTCCTCGACGGCGGCGCCGGGATCGACCGGGCGACGTACGCTCGTGCCGCCGGGCCCGTGACCCTCCACCTCGGGGAGGGCACCGCCTCGGGCCAGGGCGAGGACACCCTGGTGGAGGTGGAGGACGTTGTCGGCTCGCCCCTGGGCGACGCCATCACCGGGGACGCTGGCCCCAACCGGCTGTACGGACTCGGCGGCGACGACGTCCTCGACGGCGGAGAGGGGAAGGACCTCGTCGACGGCGGGGACGGCTTCGACCGGTGCACGGCCGAGACCGTTTCCAATTGCGAGGAGCCCGTCGCCGAGCCGGCTCCCACGCCCTCGGGCGACTCCGCGCCCTGATCCCCCCGAGCGGCGGAGCAAGCCTGGGCCCGACGCCGGGAAAGCCCGAGATAGTGTGATCCGTCCCCCTGACCTGCTAGGGTCTCCCGGTGCCCGCGAAACCCTTCCATGGGCTGTTGCTTGTGCTGGTCGGCCTCTCCCCGGTGTTCGCATCGCTCCCGGCCTCCGGGGCCGAGGGCGACGTGTTCCCCCGGGGGAGGCACTGGTGCGCCTCCACCCACCCCAACCACGGCACCCCTCAGGGGTTCGGGCCCGCCCTGGACATGGGGAGCCCCACCGACTATCGGTGGGCCATCCTCGCCCCCGGGGACGGCCGGGTCCGGGTGTTCTCTCGGGTGGGGGAGGACGGATGGGGGAACTCCGTGGTCTGGATTTCCCGTGACGGGAAGGAGCGGATCCACATGGCCCACCTGGACACCATCGAGGCCACGGGCCCGGTTCGGGCCGGTGGCATGATCGGCCGGGTGGGCGACACGGGTTCCTCCACCTCTCCCCATCTCCACGCGTCGCGTCGCTTCCGGGGGGCTCCGGCGCTGATGGTCCTGGGCGGGCGCCTCCTGAGGGCGGGAGACTGCCGGGTGTCCCGGGGCCCGGCGGAGTCGGCCCTTCCACCCCCCGACCTGCGCCCGGGGTGGCTGAGGCGCGACGCGACCCCCACCCGTGCAGCTGAGGACGCGGCCGAACCCCGGCCTCGACCCTGAGTCGTGCCCCGCGGTAGCATCGGCGCGCAGCACGCCGAGATGGGGAAGGTCGTGGAGGACTGCCTCTTCTGCAAGATCGCCACGAAGGAGCAGCAAACCGACGTGGTCCACGCCTCCGATCACGTCGTGGCGTTCCGCGACATCAACCCGCAGGCGCCGACGCACATCCTGATCATCCCCAAGGAGCACATCGAGTCCGCCCGCGCCATCAGGGACAAGCACGCCGGGCTGCTCGCGGAGGTCTTCTCCACCGCCGCCCACCTCGCCCGGGCCGAGGGCGTCGACCGGACCGGCTGGCGCCTGGTCACCAACGTCGGTGCCCACGCCGGCCAGAGCGTCCACCATCTGCACTTCCACCTGCTCGGAGGCAGGCCGATGAAGTGGCCCCCCGGCTAGATGTTGCGTGATCGTTCGGGGTAGAGACTGGTGCGCGGCGGTATAATCGGAGGAAGTGGGGTCGCGTTAGCGACCCCTTTTCGGACGAACGGGAGAGGTTCCCGAGAAACACATTGGCCGAGGCCAACACGCAAGTGAAGATCCTGGTTCCCGGCCACCAGTCGATGGTGGCGCTGTTGGGGCAACGGGACGAATTCCTCAAGGTCATCGAGGCCGCCTTCGATTCCCAGATCGTCGTCCGGGGGAACGAGATCACCATCACCGGCGAACCCCAGGAGGCGGAACGGGTGGCCCTGCTGTTCGAGGAGCTCTTGACGCTGCTCGGGGCGGGGCAGGAGCTGAGTTCGGTGTCCGTCGGGCAGACCATCGACCTGATCAAGAAGGACGCCATCCGGCCCACCGACGTGCTGGCCGACGTGCTGCTCACCTCGCGGGGGAAGACCATCGGCCCGAAGACGGTGGGGCAGAAGAAGTACGTGGACGCCATCCGCCGGGCCATCGTCACCTTCGCCATCGGGCCCGCCGGGACCGGCAAGACCTACCTGGCCGTGGCCACGGCGGTGAAGGCCCTCCAGGAGCGCCAGATCTCCCGGATCATCCTGACCCGCCCGGCGGTGGAAGCGGGGGAGAGGCTCGGGTTCCTGCCCGGCACCCTGTACGAGAAGATCGATCCCTACCTGAAGCCGCTGTACGACGCCTTGTACGAGATGATGGACGCCGACGCGTTCCAGCGCCTGATGGAGCGGGGGACCATCGAGGTCGCCCCGCTGGCCTATATGCGCGGCCGCTCGCTGAATGACTCGTTCATCATCCTCGACGAGGCGCAGAACACGTCGCCGGAGCAGATGAAGATGTTCCTCACCCGGATCGGGTTCGGCTCCAAGGCCGTGATCAACGGGGACGTCACCCAGACCGACCTCCCCGCCGGCCAACGGTCGGGCCTGCTGGTCATCGAGGAGATCCTGGAGAGCATCGAAGGGATCGAGTTCGTGCATCTCGGGGCGCGGGACGTGGTCCGCGCCAAGATCGTGCAGGACATCGTGGAGGCCTACCGGCTCTACGGCGAGGGCCAGGCCCGGGCCGGCCAGTGATGAACTCCGACCCTCCGAAACCCGCCGTCGCCATGTCCGATCGCCAGGGGTTGACGGTCGATCACGAGTCCCTCGTGGCGCTGGCGGAGCGTACCCTCGCCGGCGAGGGCATCGCGGGGGCGGAGCTCTCCGTCTCCCTGGTCACCGCGGAGGAGATGGCCGACCTTCACGAGCGGTACATGGACGAGGAGGGCCCCACCGACGTGTTGTCCTTCCCGCTCGACGAAGCGGCACCGGAGGGCGGGCCACGGATGCTCGGTGACGTGGTGATCTGTCCGGAGGTCGCCGCGGCCCAGAACGACGACCTCGACGCGGAGCTCCGGCTGCTCCTGGTCCACGGGATCCTCCACCTCCTCGGCTATGACCACGGGAGCGACGAGGACCGCGCCCGGATGTGGGAGCGGCAGGAAGCGTACTCCGGGGTGAAGGCGTGACCGCGGCCGACTGGAGCGGGCTCGTGGCCGTCATCGTCCTGATCGTGCTGGCCGGCGTGATGGCCGCGTCGGAGGTGGCCATCACCCGGATGAACCGGGTTCGGGCCTACCGGCTGGAGGAGGAAGGACGGCGGGGGGCCGCATCCCTGGTGCGGATCGTCGAGTACCCCGCCAGGTACCTCAACGTGATCCTTCTCCTCACGCTGTTGTGCCACCTCGGAGGGATGGCCATCGCCACCGTGGTGGCGGTGCGGGTCGTCGGCAACTGGGGCGAGTTCGTCGCCACGTTCGCGATGACCGTCCTGCTCTTCGTTCTCGCCGAGGTCAGCCCGAAGACGTACGTCATCCAGCACACGGACGGGGTGGCTCTCCGCCTCGCGCCGCTCATCGTGGGCCTCGGGACGGTGTTCGACCCTCTGGCTCGCGGCCTCATCAGGATCGCCAACATCATCCTGCCGGGCAGGGGCCTTCCAGAGGGACCGTTCGCCACCGAGGAGGACATCAAGGCGATGGCAGAGGTGGCCTCCGAGGAGAAGGAGATCGAGGAGGGAGAGAAGGAGCTCATCCACTCGATCTTCGAGTTCGGCGACACGGTGGTCCGGGAAGTGATGACTCCGGAGCCCGACATCGTGGCTCTCGACGTCAGAAGCTCCCTCGACGAGGTGCTCGACACGGTGGTCCGCCACGGGTTCTCGCGGATCCCCGTCCATCGGGAGAGACGCGACGACATCGTGGGGATCGTCTACGCCAAGGACGTCCTCCGGGAGATTCACGCCCTCGGCGAGCGTGCGCGTGCGCTCGAACAGTTGATCAGGAAGCCTCACTTCGTTCCGGAATCGAAGAAGGTGTCCGACCTCCTGAGAGACATGCAGCGGGAGAAGTTCCACGTCGCCATCGTGGTCGACGAATTCGGGGCCGTGGCCGGCCTGGTGACCCTGGAGGACCTCCTGGAGGAGATCGTCGGGGAGATCGTCGACGAGTACGACCGCGAGGAGCCACAGGTCGAGCCGGCCGGCGACGGGCGGTACCGGGTGAACGCCCGTCTCCCGGTCGACGAGCTGAACGAGCTCCTCGACATGGAGCTGCCGAACGAGGAGTGGGACACTGTGGGGGGATTGATGATGGGCATCCTCGGACGCCTTCCCGCTCAGGGCGAACACGTCGATTTCCAGGACCTGCGGCTCACCGCGGAGAGGGTTCAGGGCCGGCGCATCTCCAAGGTCCTCGTGGAACGGCTCGCGCCGGTCAGGCGAAACACGTCGGAGGGCGAGCAGTCGTGAGCCGGCCCGACGACGGCAAGATCGAAGCGATGCTCGAGGCGGCTCGAGAGGCCCGCGAGCACGCCTACGCCCCGTACAGCCGGTACCTGGTGGGAGCGGCGGTTCTCACCGACGACGGGGAGATCTTCGCCGGGGCGAACGTGGAGAACGCCGCGTACCCGCTCTCGGTGTGCGCGGAGAGGTCCGCGGTGCAGCGAGCGGCGTCGGAAGGGGCGCGCCGGCTGGTCGCGGTGGCCGTCGTGGGGTCGTCCCCCGACGGGCCGGCCTGGCCGTGCGGGGGGTGCCGCCAGGTCCTCCACGAGTTCGGCCAGGACCTCGTGGTGATCTCGGAGGGCCCCGGCGGCATGCGCGACGAGCGAGAGCTGGCGGAGCTCCTTCCCGACGCGTTCGGTCCTGAAGACTTGAGGTGACCTCGCCCTTCCGCTCCGGCTTCGTGGCGGTGGTGGGGCGACCCAACACCGGCAAGTCGACCCTCGTGAACGCGCTTGTAGGTCAGAAGGTCTCGATCGTCACCGACAAGCCCCAGACCACCAGGGGACGCGTTCGCGGCGTGTTCAGCACGTCGGGCTACCAGATCGTTTTCACCGACACCCCGGGCTTCCACAAGCCCCGGACGCTGCTGGGAGAACGTCTCAACCGGATGGTGGAAGAGAGCACCGAGGGCGTGGACTCGGTGATGCTCGTCGTGGACGCGGCGGGCGGGGTCGGTCGGGGCGACGAGTTCGTCGCCCGCGAGCGGGTGGCGCCGCTCCCGTGCGCCAAGGTCTGCGCCGTGAACAAGATCGACCGCGTGTCGAAAGGCGAGCTTCTGGCGCAGCTCGAGCGGGCGGCGGCGCTCGCTGACTTCGACCACGTCGTGCCGGTGTCGGCGAAGACGAGGGAGAACATCGAGGAGCTCCTCGAGGTGCTCGCGTCGTTGATGCCGCCAGGAGAGTCCCTCTACGAGCCGGGGCAGGTCACGGACCAGCCGGTGGAGTTCCGGGTGGCCGAGATCGTGCGGGAGAAGATCCTCCAGCTCACCCGGGAGGAGATCCCGCACTCGGTGGCCGTGCAGGTGGAGGAGATGGAACGCGACGAGGAGCGTGATCTGGTGCGCATCTCCTGCTCGGTGCTGGTGGAGCGGGAGTCGCAGAAAGGCATCGTCGTCGGGCGCGGGGGAGAGATGCTGAAGACGGTGGGCACCCGGGCTCGCCATGAGCTGGAGCGGATCCTCGGAAGCAAGGTCTTCCTCGATCTGCGGGTCAAGGTGCTGCGGGAGTGGCAGCGCGACCCCAGCGCCCTCGCCCGTCTGGGGTACTGAATCTTCCGCTAGGTCACCCGAACGTCCACGAACATCCCGGCGTGGTACTTGCAGTAGAAGCGGTAATCCCTGAGTTTCAGGCCCTCGACCTCATACGTCCCCGATTCGTCCGCCTCCACGTCGAGGTCCACCTTCGGCTTGTCCAGGGTGAAGCTGTGCAAGGCGCCGCTGGGATTCTCGAGGGTCAAGGTGTCTCCTTTGGCGACCTCCACACACGTCGGATCAAAGGATCGTGAGTTCATCGTGATGGTGGTCTGAGCGGGGCACTCCTCCTCGGGCGGCGGCGGTGGCGATGGTGTGGTCGGAGACTGCGCCGGTCGCGTCGCTTCCTCGCGGCCACCTCCGGCGCAGGCGGCGAGAAGCAGCGGCAGCACCATGGAGGCGAGCGCCCATCTCCTCATCGGTCCCCTCACGGTGGTGGAGCCTATCCGAATCGAGGCAAGAGGTACTTGATTCCTGGAGTGGAGCGGCCGATAATCACACGGATGACCGGACGTCCTATCATCATGATGATCCGAGCCGGAACCGGGACATGACCGTGTCGACCGGAGCAACGGAGCTCGACCGGGCGGCTCCTCTTCCCCTGTACTTCCAGCTCAGGGAGGCCATCGTGGGTGAGATCCATCGCCGGGGCCTCGGCCCAGGGGATCGGCTTCCCACCGAGGCCGAGCTGGAGCGGCGGTACGAGGTTTCTCGATCGACCATCCGGCAGGCCATGAACGACCTGGCCGCGGACGGCGTGATCCGGAGGATCCAGGGGAAGGGCACCTTCGTCGGCGTCCCGAAGATCCAGCACGTCCCGGTGCTCACGTCGTTCTCCGAGCTGCTCCGGAGCCAGGGCTACACCCCCTCGCACCGCCTGCTGGCCTCTTCGGTGACCCCGGCGCCGCCCGAGGTGGCCGAAGGGCTGGGCCTCGAGGAGGGAGCGCCGTGCAGGTTCCTCCGGCGCCTGTTCCTCGCCGACGGCGATCCGGTCGGCCTCGCGGAGACGTGGCTCCCCCAGGCGCTTCTGGGAGAGCGCGACGACCTCTTCGAAACGGGGGGCATCGAGGAGGGTTCCCTGTACGAGCTGCTGCAGGGCGAGCCACTCCGCCTCTCCCTGGCCCGGGCGGTGGAGACCATCAACCCGGGACTGGCCGCGGAGCCCGACGCAGGACTGCTCGGCTACGAGCCAGGAAGCCCGCTGCTGGTTATCCACCGGATCGCGTTCACCCCCGACGACCGGGCGGTGGAGTGGACCCGCCTGCTGTTCGCCGGGGATCGCTACGAGTACCGGGTGGAGATGCGGCGGCCGGCCCAGATCGTGAGGCGGTGACGGTGGCGGAGATCGTTCCTTCGGAGCGGGACGTGCGCGACCTCGTGTCGGCGGTCGTCGCCGCCGTGGACACGGGGGTGCGGACCGGCACCGAGACGGCGGCCCTCGCAGGGACGCCGGTCCCCCACGAGCAAGAGGGATCGGTGGTGCCGCCCCCCATGGCGAACCCGGTGCTGGCGGACATCGCCATCGGCGGGGACCACGGCGGTTTCCACCTCAAACAGCGGCTCGAAGCGCATCTCCGGGAGAACGGGTTCACCGTCCACGATTGCGGGACGGAGACCACCGACTCGGTGGACTACCCCGACTACGCGCACACCGTGGCCCGGCTGGTGGCCGGGGGCGAGTGCCGGTGGGGGATCGTGGTCGACGGCGCCGGGATCGGGTCGGCGATCACGGCGAACAAGGTCCCCGGGATCCGAGCCGCGACGTGCTGGGACGTCTCCTCCGCCAAGAACGCTCGGGAGCACAATCACGCCAACGTCCTGGCGCTGGGGGCGGGGCTGCTCGGTGAGAGCCTCGCTCTCCAGATCGTCCAGGCCTGGCTCCAGACAGCCTGGTCGGGCGGCCGGCACGCCCGGAGGGTTGGGAAGATCGGTGAGATCGAGCGGCGATACCTCAAGGACGGAGTGCGATGAGCGAGCGCAACGATCTGGTCGACGTGGTCACTCAGGAGGTTCTGGCCGCCCTGACGGGCGCCCCGGAGGGCCGGTGCGTCGGCTGCGAGGGGTCCTGCGCTGCGCACTGTTCGGACAAGGTCCGGGGCTTCGTGGGCACGGGCGCCGGCCGGATCAGCTACACGGGGGACGGGGCGAAGGTCCCCCAGGACCTGGCGCGATACATCGACCACACGCTGCTCAAGCCCGACGCCACGGCGGCGGACCTCGATCGGCTGTGCGGCGAGGCCGCGCAGTACGGCTTCGCCGCCGTCTGCGTGAACCCGGCGTGGGTGAAACGGGCCGCCGAGAACCTCCGAGGAACGCCGGTGCGGGTGGCGTCGGTGGTCGGGTTTCCGTTCGGCGCCACCACATCCGAGGTGAAGGCGCTCGAGGCTCGGCGGGCCATCCGCGACGGTGCCCGGGAGGTCGACATGGTCATCAACATCGGGGCCCTGAAGAGCGGCGACCACGAACTGGTCCGCCGGGACATCGAGATGGTGGCCGACGCCTGCCACGAGGCCGGCGTCGTGCTCAAGGTCATCATCGAGGCGGCCCTGCTCACCGACGAGGAGAAGGTCATCGCGTCGCACCTGGCCAAGGCGGCCAAGGCCGACTTCGTCAAGACGTCCACCGGCTACGGTCCGGGCGGGGCCACGGTTCACGACGTGTTGCTCATGCGAGAGACGGTGGGCCCGGAGATGGGGGTGAAGGCGGCCGGGGGCATCCGTACGGCCGAGGACGTCCGCGAGATGGTGGCCGCGGGCGCCACCCGGATCGGCGCGTCGGCCGGGGTCGAGATCGTGAGTGGGGGCAAGGGTGGATCGCGCTACTGACAGAGAGGGGGCGGCGTGAGCAACGGGATCGAGCTCCGCGGGTACTGCTTCCTGGACAGCCTCCAGCCTCAGTACGCCGCGTTCCTCGGGACGGTGGCCCAGGGGTTCCTGCCCCTCGCCGGGGACGCATCGCTGTACGTTGAGGTGGCGCCAGGGATCGAGATCAACCGGCTCACCGATGTGGCTCTCAAGGCCACCGGGGTGAAGCCGGGGATGCAGATCGTCGAGCGGTACTTCGGCCTTCTCGAGGTGCATTCGCCGGAGCAGGCGGAGGCGCGGGCGGCGGGGTCGGCCATCCTCGACGCCATCTCCCTGAAGGAAGAGGACCGCATCAAGCCGCGGATCCTGTCGAGCCAGATCATCCGCCGCGTCGACGACCACCACGCGCAGCTGATCAACCGGCAGCGCCACGGCCAGATGCTGCTCCGAGGGGACACCCTGTACGTCCTGGAGTGCGAGCCGGCGGCGTACGCGGCGCTCGCGGCCAACGAGGCCGAGAAGGCCGCGGAGATCAACGTCCTCGAGGTTCGGTCCTTCGGGTCGATGGGCCGGGTGTACCTCGGTGGGGAGGAACGTGACATCGATGTGGGATGGCAGGCCGCCGTGGCCGCCATCGAAGGACTGGAAGGTCGAGAAGCGACCAGGTAGGGAGGAGGATCCGATGGCTGAGGCCCTTGGGATGATCGAGTGCCGGAGCTTTCCGGCAATGGTCGAGGCCGCTGACGCGATGGTGAAGGCGGCCAAGGTCGAGCTGGTCTCGTTCGAGGAGACCGGAGGCGGCTACGTGACCGCCATCGTGCGCGGCGACGTCGCCGCGGTGAAGGCGGCGGTGCAGGCCGGCGAGCAGAACGCCCAGAAGATCGGCGAGATGGTCGCCAGTCACGTGATCGCCCGTCCGCACGTCAACATCGACGTGGTCCTGCCACTCGGGCGCAAGGAGCAGGCCGAGCGGGAGATGGGTCCCGGCCAGACGGCGGCGGGCCAGTAGGAGCCATCCCGGCGGGGGGCGCCGTCATCGCGGCGCCCCCCGGTCGGGGAAGGAAGGAGGCGGACGTGCTCCTCGGACGTGTGGCCGGCACGCTGGTATCCAGCAAGAAGGAGTCCTCGATGGAAGGACTCAAGTTCCTGGTGATCCGGACCCTCGACGTCGACAGCAAGGAGACCGGCCAGTTCGTGGTGGCCGCCGACGCGGTGGGAGCCGGGCCGGACGAGGTCGTCCTGGTGGCCCAGGGCAGCTCCGCGCGCCAGACCGAGATGACCCGAGACCGGCCCTGCGACGCGGTGATCATGGCCATCGTCGACACCTGGGAGGTCGGTGGCGAGGACCGCTACCACAAGCATCGGAGTGACACATGAAGACGCTCACTCAGGAAGAGATCCAGGGCATCATCGAGCGGGTCCGCCGGCGATTGGGCCAGGCGGGGGAGCGTCCCGGCGCCGCCCTGCGAGGCGAGGAGGAGCTCTCCAGGGCCTCCTCGGAGGTACCGCCGGGCGAGGGGATCTTTCCCACCATCGACGAGGCGGTGGGGGCGGCCTCTCGCGCCTTCCAGGCGTACCGCCAGATCGGTATGGAGGGCCGGAAACGGATCGTGGCGCAGATCCGCACCGACATGCTCGAGAACGCCGAGCGGCTGGCGGAGATGGCCCGCGCCGAGACGGGGCTGGGCCGAGCCGCCGACAAGGTCCGCAAGAACGTCTTGGTGACCACGAAGACCCCCGGCCCCGAGGACCTCGAGTCCGAGGCGGTCACCGGGGACAAGGGCATGATGGTGACCGAGTTCGCGCCGTTCGGCGTGGTCGCTGCGATCACCCCCACCACCAACCCGACCTCGACGATCATCAACAACACCCTCTCGATCATCTCCGCCGGCAACGCCGTGGTGTTCAACGTGCACCCCAACGCGAAACGGGTGTCCGCGGAGAACATCCGGCTGATCAACCGGGCGGTCGTCGCCGCAGGTGGGCCGGAGAACCTCATCTCGGCCATCCCCGAGCCGACCATCGACAGCGCCAAGGAGCTCATGCATCACCCCGACGTCCGACTGCTCCTGGTGACCGGGGGCCCGGGGGTGGTTCAGCAAGCCCTGAAGTCCGACAAGCGGGCCATCACGGCGGGACCGGGAAACCCACCGGCGGTCGTCGACGAGACGGCGGACATCGACAGGGCGGCTCGGGACGTCATCGCCGGCGGGTCCTTCGACAACAACGTGGTGTGCACCGACGAGAAGACCACCATCGTCGTGGACAGCGTGGCCGACCGGCTGGTCCGGTCCATGGGCCAGCAGGGTGCGTACGTGCTGAAGGAGCACGAGCTGCGGCGCCTCGAGCGGGTCATCTTTCGAGAGATGGGCCCGCCGAACAAGCCGGGGGTCATCGATCCGCGATGGATCGGCAAGAACGCCTCGGTGATCCTGGCCGAGATCGGGATCCGGATCGGGGACGACGTTCGCCTGGCCGTGGCCGAGGTCCCCAACGAGCACAACCTGGTGTGGACCGAGCAGATGATGCCGGTGATGCCGGTGACCCGGGTGCCCCACGTGGATCAGGCCATCGACCTCGCGGTGAAGTCCGAGCACGGGTTCCGGCACACCGCGGTGATCCACTCCACCAACGTCGACGCCATCACCCGGATGGGACGGGCCATGAACTGCAGCATCTTCGTGGCCAACGGGTCGAACCTCGCGGGGCTGGGGGAGGGAGGCGAGGGATTCACCTCCTACTCGATCGCCAGTCCGACCGGAGACGGGCTCACCCGGGCCCGGACGTTCTGCCGGGAACGCCGGATCACCGTGGTCGGCGCTCTGCGCATCGTCTAAGGGCGGAGGAGGAACCCATGGAGCCGGCCATCGCCGTCCTCGAGTTCGACTCGATCGCCAGGGGGATCGAGGCCGGCGACGCCATGATCAAGAGAGCCCCGCTGGAGGTGATCCGGGCGGGGACCGTGCACCCGGGCAAGTACCTGGTCCTCGTGGGGGGTCTCACCGCCGACGTCCAGGAGGCGGTCGAGGCCGGGCGCCAGGTCGGGGACGGGTCGCTGGTGGATGTGGTGTTCCTGCCCGACGTGCACCCGGCGGTGGTGCGCTCCATCGGCGGGGCTCGCGGGGAGGAGGGCGGCGAAGCCCTCGGTGTCATCGAGACGACCACCGTGGCGGCGGTGATCCACGCCGCCGACGCCGGGGTCAAGGGCGCCAACGTGGTGATCCGGGGCCTGGGCCTGGCCGACGAGCTCGGCGGAAAGGGCTACGTGCTGTTCGGCGGCGAGTTGGCCGAGGTCGAGGCGGCCATCGGGTACGGCTTGGACCGGATCAAGGGGTCGGGCCAGGAGGTCGCCCACGTGGTCATCGCCCGGCTGCACGAGGGGATGGACGAGAACCTGGCGGCCGATCCCCGGTTCCTCCTCCGGGCCAGAGGCGTGGAGAAGGCCGGCTGATGCAGCTGGGACGGGTCATCGGGACCGTGGTGGCGAGCGTCAAGGCCGACGGACTGGAGGGTGTGAAGTTCCTCATCGTCCAGCCCCTGGACCGGCGGCAGCGACCCACGGGAAGCCCGGTCGTGGCGGCCGACGGTGTGTACATGGCCGGGCCGGGCGAACTGGTCTACTTCGTGGGAGCTCGGGAGGCTGCGCAGGCTCTCCGGGAGACGTTCGTCCCGGTGGACCACGCCATCGTCGGGATCGTGGACGCGGTGGAGGAGACGGGGGGAGGCGTCACGTGAAGGTGGGACGCGTGGTGGGTACGATCGTGGCGACCATCGAGGCGCCGGTGTTCGAAGGCCGGAAGCTCCTAGTGTGCGACCTCCTGGACTCCTCCGGCAAGCCGGACGGCAGCTACATCATCGCCGCGGACACGGTGGGGGCCGGGGCCGGCGAAACGGTGCTGATCATCGACGAGGGGAACTCCGCGCGGCAGGTGGTGGGGTGGGAGGTGGCTCCCATCCGAGCCATCGTCGTGGGGATCCTCGACGAACTCATGGTGGATGGGGCGGCCATCGTACGCGACGGCCAAGTAGTCTCTTGACCGTGGATCTCCAACCCCTTCGTTCCATCGTCCGGTACATCGGCCGAAGCGGGAAGCGCATCGCCGTCACGGTGGTGGGGTTCGTGGTCCTCTTCGCTGGGCTGGTCATGATGGTCACCCCGGGCCCGGGCATCGTGGTCATCCTTCTCGGGCTGGCCATCCTGGCGTCGGAGTGGGCGTGGGCAGAGCGAGCGCTCGACCGCGCCAAGCAGACCGGGAGCGGCGCGCTGCGCATGGCGACCGCGTCGCCTCTCCGGATCGCCCTGGCGGTCGTGGTCGCGCTGGCGGGCATCGCGGGCGGCGTCCTGGTGTGGATCGTCCTGACCTAGCGCCTCCGCGCCCCACCCCAGCCGTTCCGCTACCATTCTCCCGATGCCCCTCTACAAGGACCAGGGGATCGTCCTCGGGTCGGTGAAGCTGGCCGAGGCCGATAAGATCGTCACCATCCTCACCCAGGCTTCGGGGAAGGTCCGCGCCGTGGCCAAAGGCATCCGCCGGACGACCAGCAAGTTCGGCGCCCGCCTGGAACCGTTCACCCACGTGGACCTGATGCTCTACCGGGGCCGGAGCCTCGACACCGTGACCCAGGCAGAGATCCTCCACCCGTTCCGGGCCCTCCGCGACGACTTCGCGCTGTTCTCCGCGGGGGAAGCCATGCTCGAAGCCACCGACAAGGTCGCGGAGGAGCACGAGCGCAACGTCCGTCTGTTCATCCTGCTGCTCCAGGGGCTCCGGGCGCTGGAGCATCGTCCCGCCGATCCCGCCGCGGTGGCCGAGGCGTTCCTCCTCCGGCTCCTGGGGCTGTCGGGCTTCGCTCCGGCCCTGTTGGGGTGCGCGGTGTGCGGCGCCACGCCGGCCCGGTTCTCGCATTCGCAGGGCGGGGCGGTGTGCGACGACTGCGAGGACCACGGCAGCGTGAAGGCCGATCCCGGCGCCCTCGAGTGGCTCAGCTCGCTCACGCAGGGCGAGCTCGACGGGACGGGAGACGCCTCACCGGCGCCGCCGCTGCGGGCCGAGGCCCGGGCCCTCCTGTACGGCTTCGCCGAGTACCATCTGGAGCGGCGGATGCGGAGCCTGCCGCTCCTGGCTCGGCCCAGCTCACCCTCTCGCTAGGCCATGGCCTCCTACCTCCACGACCTCGACCTCCGGCGCATCCCGAGCCACGTGGCCATCGTCATGGACGGCAACGGCAGGTGGGCCAAGCAGCGGGGCCTCCCGAGGACGAAGGGACACGAGGCGGGGGAGCGGGCCCTGTTCGACACGGTGGAAGGCGCCCTCGACGTCGGCCTCCGCTATCTCACGGTGTACGCGTTCTCCACGGAGAACTGGCGCCGGCCGAAGAGCGAGATCCGGTTCCTGATGAACTTCAACCGGGGCCTCCTCCGCCGACGCCGCGACGAGCTGAACGACCGCGGGGTGCGGGTCCGGTTCATGGGGCGCCGGGACTGGCGAATCCCCCGCTCGGTGCTCCGGGAGATGGAGGAGGCCGAGCGGGTCACCCGACGCAACAGCCGGATGCAGCTCATCGTGGCGTTCAACTACGGAGGCCGGACCGAGATCGTGGACGCCGTGAAGCGGCTCATCGCCGAGCACGACGAGGGGCGCCTCGCCGGCGAGCGGATCAGCCCCGAGAGCATCTCCGCCCGGCTCTACCTCCCCGGCGTGCCCGATCCCGACCTGGTCATCCGGACCTCCGGCGAGATGCGCATCTCGAACTACCTGATCTGGGAAGCCGCCTACGCGGAGCTGTGGTTCACCCCGGTCCTGTGGCCCGACTTCAACCGGGAGCACCTGTTCGAAGCGATCCGCGACTACCAGAAGCGCGACCGGCGGTTCGGGGGGCTGATCGAGTCGTGAATAGGTCGGAGTGCTACTTCGCCTACGGCAGCAACATGGACCCGAGGCTCATGCAGCGGAACTGCCCCGAGGCGGTCGCGCTCGGCGCCGGGCGGCTCGACGGGTATCGCCTGGAGTTCACGGTGTACTCGGAGCGATGGGAGAGCGGGGCGGCGAACATGGAACCCGATCCCCACGGGCGGGTGTGGGGAGTGGTGTGGGCGGTGACACCCGCGGACCTGGAAGAGCTCGATACGTACGTGGGGCACCCCACCTTCTACCGGCGGGAGGACGTTCGGGTCCTGATGGGGGAGCGGTGGGCAGATTGCGTCACCTACCGGGTGGCCCACCAGCGAGGGTTCGTACGACCGACCGATTCCTATCTCGCCCGGATGCGCCAGGCTATCCGGATGCAAGGGCTTCCTCCTGAGGCCCTGGACATGCTGGACCAGGCGGCTCGTCCCCCCAAGCCCAGCATCAGCACCTGACCGCGTTGCCCTCTCCCGAGACGCCCAAGCTCTATCGCGAGCTCGCGAAGTGGTTCCATCTGCTCACCGCGCCCGAGGAATACGTCGAGGAGGCCGAGGCCTACCGGCGTCTCATCGTGGAGACCTCCGCCCGTCCGGTCCGGGAGGTCCTCGAGCTCGGCAGCGGAGGCGGCAACAACGCCTCCCACCTCAAGGCTCACTTCACCATGACCCTGACCGACCTGTCCCCGGAGATGCTGGCGGTGAGCCGGAAGCTCAATCCGGAATGCGAGCACGTCGAGGGCGACATGCGCACCCTGCGTCTGGACCGCGACTTCGACGCGGTGTTCGTGCACGACGCCATCGACTACATCACCACCTTGCCGGACCTCCGGGCCGTCATGGAGACGGCCTTCCTCCACTGCCGGCCGGGCGGTGTGGCGCTGTTCGCCCCCGATCTGGTTCGTGAGACGTTCGAATCGAGCTCAGAGCACGGCGGGAACGACGGTGACGGGCGAGGCCTCCGCTACCTGGAATGGACGTGGGACCCCGACCCCACCGACGAGACGTACTACACGGACTTTGCCTACCTGCTGCGCGAGGAGGATGGCTCCATGCGCGTGGAGCACGACCGACACGTGTGCGGCCTCTTCCGACGCGATGAATGGATCCGGCTGGTGGAGGAGGTCGGCTTCCGGGCCAAACGCCGAGTCATCGAGCGCGAGGAGGGGAAGGGCACGGAGGCATTCGTCGGCCTGAGGCCCCCCGCGTCCGGATAGGCCCAGCTGCTCAGGGCGTGGCCGTCATCGGGTCAGGCGTCGAGGGCGGCCAGCACCTCGCCGGCCGTCCGGATCGAGGCCTCGGTGATGGGACTCAACACGAGGATCGCCTCGTCCGCCCCTGCCTCTCGGAGATCTCGGAGGCCCTGGGCGATCCGCTCCGGGGAGCCTTCGAGGGGGACGACGCCCTCCGTGTTCCGCCGATCCGGGGCATCGCGATCCAACACCACGAGGGCGCATGCGGTGCGGGCGATCTCGCGGGGATGGCGACCGATCTCTTCGGCGAGGGCGGTGATCTTCGCGTTCAGGGAGGCGAAACCCTCCGGCGTGTTGCCGTACCACGCGGACCAGCTGTTCCACGCGTCCACGTGGGGCAGGGCGATGCGGAGCATCCGCTCACCCTCGCTCCCGATCATCAGGGGGAGTCTCCGGGAGGGGCGGGGGAGGAGCACCGCCTCTTCGACCCGGTAGAAACGGCCCTCGAACGTGACGCGCTCTCCGGCGACGAGGCGCCGGATGATCCCGAAGGCTTCCTCGAACCGAGACGCGCGATGGTCGAACGGGATCCCCAGCGCCCGGAACTCTACTTCGTTCCATCCGGCGCCCAGGCCGAGCACCAGCCGGCCGCCGCTCACCGCGTCAACGGTCGCGGCCATCTTGGCGAGGACGACGGGGCTGTGGAACGCAGTGCACGCCACGAGCGGTGCGAGCTGCACCCGTTCGGTGGCGGCGGCCAGCGCGGACAGGAGCGTCCAGGCCTCCCACGGGCCCCGCTCGGGCCTGCCGTCGCCCCGGTACAGGAAGTGGTCTCCGACGAAGATGGAGTCGAATCCGGCCGCTTCGGCCGCGTGGGCCATGGCCACGTACTCGGGCCAGGGCACGTGGCGCTCCACCTCCGGGAGCTGCAGACCAACACGGAGCGGCCGGGGCATGGGGGAAGTCTAGGCGGCGCAGTGAGTTGACCCCGGGCCGGCGAGAAGCGGACGATGCCGATCGGTCCGGGTGCGGTCCGGGTGCGGTCCGGGTGAGGAGGACAGCGTGAGCATGAGCACGAGCGGCCGGGAAGGACCGGTCGACGCACCCGCGTTGGCCGCGTTCCGCGAGACCTTTGGGGGCGGGGTCGTTCTTCCACACGACCCCGGGTACGACGCCGCCCGGGTCGTGTGGAACGGGGCCATCGACCGCCATCCGGCTATGGTCGTTCGCCCGACTGGCCCCGCCGACGTCATCTCGGCGGTGCGCTTCGCCCGGGAGCAGGACCTCGTGGTCGCGGTGCGCAGCGGCGGTCACAGCGTGGGTGGCTTCTCGACCTGCGACGGCGGGATCGTCATCGACCTGTCGCGGATGCGCGGCGTGCGCGTGGATCCAGATCGCCGGCTGGCTCGAGTCAACGGTGGCGCGCTTCTGTCGGAGCTGGACCACGAGGCTCAGACGTTCGGGCTGGCCTGCCCCGTCGGAGTGGTCGGTCACACCGGTGTGGCGGGGCTCACGCTAGGTGGAGGGATGGGCCGGCTCCAGCGACGCTTCGGGTTCACCGTCGACAATCTGGTCTCCGTCGACCTGGTCACGGCGGACGGGCGCCTGCTGCACGTCAACGAGGAGGAGAACGCCGATCTGTTCTGGGGGATGCGGGGAGCGGGGCCGAACTTCGGCGTGGTGACCTCCTTCGAGTTCCGCCTCCACGAGGTGGGGCCCGAAGTGACGAACGGCTCGGTGATCTACCCGCTCGAGCGGGCGGGGGAGGTGGTGGGGGGGTTCCGCGAGGTCGCCGCGTCGGCGCCCGAGGAGGTCATGCTGACGCTCGGCTTCGGCGTCGTCGGGCCGGAGGATCCGTGGCCCGAGCTGGTCGGGCAGCCGGTGCTCATCCTGGGAGCCACCCACAGCGGATCGTTCGAGGAGGCCGAGCGAGATCTGAAGCCGCTCCGTGGGAACGGGGAATTGGCGGATTCGATCAAGCCGAAGTCCTACCTGGCCTTGCAGGCGGCCAACGACGAGTCGATGGCGTGGGGCAAGCGGTTCTACATGAAGGGTGGCTTCGTCAACGAGCTCAGCGAAGGGCTCGTCGACGTGTGCACGGAGCGGGCCGCCGACGCTCCCGGGGAATGCAACGTCGGCTTCTGGGCCCAGGGGGGCGCGATCGCCCGGGTGCCGGAGGAGGCGATGGCGTTCACCGGCCGGAACGCGGCGTTCTGGGTGGGGGCCGAGACCCTGTGGACGGACCCGAAGGACGACGCGGCCCACGTCGCGTGGGGGCGGTCGACCATGGACGGCCTAAAACCGTTCACGGCGGAGGGCGCGTACGTGAACGACGTCGTCGAGACCGGCGAGGGTGTGGTGCGGGGGATCTACGGAGATGCCAAATACGAGCGTCTGGTCGCCCTCAAGCGAGCCTACGACCCAGAGAACGTCTTCCGCCTCAATCAGAACGTGAAGCCCTAGCGATGGCTTCTCGAGCCGCGTCGATGAGACGGATGTGCTCCAGGCCGTAGAGCACGGTCCGACCATTCGTTAGGAGGCTCTTCGCTTTGCTCTCGTCCGCCCACCGCAGCTCCCGTTGTTCGCTCTTTCGAGGATCCCCCATCCTCTCGAACCGCAGGAGATAGGCATCCACCACGACTTCCTCACAAGGCCCTCCGGCGGTGGGGTAGCGGTACACGGTGAAGGGAGATCTCGATATCTCACCGACCACGCCCGCCTCCTCCTCCGCCTCTCGACTGGCCGCCTCCTCATGGGGCTCCCCTCGTTCGACGTGGCCCTTGGGGAACGTCCAGAACCTCCCGTCCGACGTCCTCACCAGGAGGTACTCGGGACCATGGTTCCCCTCCCGGAAGCAGACCGCGGCGACGCGAAAGCACTTCGGGTTGACGGGCCGGAGCGAAGGACCGTGGCTTGGCACGATGTCATCGGCGGCCTTCTCGGGATTCTCCCGGGCCCAATGCGTGTAGGCCTCGCTGAGCACTCTGACCCAAGCGGTACCGATCCTTTCCGCTGTGTAGAAGCTGATGACCGCGCTGAGAGAGAGCAAGAGCACGGCGGCCACAATCGGCCCCGCGCCGACGTCGGTCCTCAGTCCGAGGTAGAGGCCCCCCGCCGGCGCCATCATGGCCAGATTGAACGTGGTGGCTCGAGCGATGCGAAATCGGGTTCGCTGGTACTCGAGGAACCGACTCCGCGGAGAATCCGACTCGTTGAGCCGGAGCCGCATGCGGACGATCATTCCCTTCGGGGTGCTTTCGCCGATCCTCAGGGGACGAAGAAGCCGAAGAACGGGCGAGGACTCGCGGACGGCCGTGTAGGCGCTATCGGCGATCCGGTCGAAGAGCACGCCGAGGATGATGGAGGCGGCTGTGAGCAGGAGGAGCAGGATCCCTTCGGGGGTGTCCGCGGGCCACCGCCAGGAGCCGAAGGCGGCGAGATAGAGGAGAAGCCACGCCTCCGCTCCCAGGCCGATCACGATGATCTGCGCGAATTCTGCCGGCGCCGGCATCGACCCTCCGAGCTTGGCACCGGAAGCTACTTTCCCTGCCTGATCCGGTCAAGGTGCTGTTAGCCTGGCTCGGGGGTCAGAGCCGATGAGATTCGAGAACAACCTCAGGATCGATCGCCCGGTGAATGAGGTCTTCGAGTTCTTGGCGAAGTTCGAGAACATCCCGAGATGGAACTACGCCATCGTCGAAACCCGACAGGTATCAGACGGCCCAGTCGGCGTCGGAACAACCTACCGCCAGGTTCGGTCCGTGCCGTCGAGGAGCGAAGAGACGTTTGAGGTGACCGAGTTCGAACCGCCCCGCCGGTTGTCGATCCGCGGAGGATTCGGACCGCTCGAAGGGATGATGACCTACGACCTGGAGCCTGACGAGGGTGGCACTCGCCTGAAGAATTCGGCGCAGCTCGAGGGCCGTGGTCTGGTGAAACTGGCCGCCCCGCTCGCGTCGGGAAGGATCGCTGAGGCGGTCGCTGAGAACTTGACCGCACTGAAGCAGCTTCTCGAGTCCTCGTAGTTTGGTTCCGGTACCATAGGTCTCACGCCAGCGGCCGCGGCCAGCGGCCGGGAAAGGGGGCCTCGTGGCCGACCTGATGGACCTCATCACCTCCCTGGCCAAGCGCCGGGGGATCGTCTTCCAGTCCAGCGAGATCTACGGCGGGCTGCGGTCGTTCTGGGACTACGGACCGCTCGGGGTGGAGCTCAAGCGGAGCGTCCGGGCGGCGTGGTGGCGGGACATGGTCCAGCTCCGGGACAACGTGGTGGGCCTGGAGTCCTCCATCATGATGTCGCCCAAGGTGTGGGAGGCCTCCGGCCACCTGGATTCGTTCACCGACCCCCTGGTGGAGTGCCTCAACTGCCATCAGCGGTTCCGGGCCGATCACCTGCCGGGGTTCCACGCTCCGCAGTCGGGCCACGAGGCGGGGGAGGGGGCCCGGACGGTGGACCTCGCGGCGGGCACGGCGAAGTGCCCGAACTGCGGCCACGACAAGTTCACCGACCCCCGGAACTTCAACCTCATGTTCAAGTCGCACATGGGCCCGGTGGAGGACGAGGCCCACGAGGTCTACCTCCGTCCGGAGACGGCCCAGGGGATGTTCGTGGACTTCGCCACGGTCCAGGCCGCCATGCGGAAGAAGCTGCCGTTCGGGATCGCCCAGATCGGCAAGTCGTTCCGCAACGAGATCACCCCGGGGAACTTCATCTACCGGACCCGGGAGTTCGAGCAGATGGAGATGGAATTCTTCTGCGAGCCTGGCACCGACGATGCGTGGCACGAGTACTGGATCGGGGAGCGGATGCGGTGGTACCGGGACCTCGGGATGAAGGAGGAGAACCTCCGGATCCGCGAGCACGCGGCGGATGAGCTGTCGCACTACTCCAAGCGGACCGTGGATATCGAGTACCGGTTCCCGTTCACCGACTGGGGCGAGCTGGAGGGGATCGCCAACCGGACGGACTTCGACCTCAAGGCCCACCAGAAGCACTCCGGCGAGGACCTCACGTACTTCGACCAGGAGAAGGACGAGCGGTTCCACCCGTACGTGGTCGAGCCGGCGGCGGGAGTGGACCGGGCCGCCCTGGCGTTCCTGATCGACGCCTACACGGTGGAGGAGGCCCCCACCGCCAAGGGGGACACGGAGAAGCGGACGGTGCTGAAGCTGCACAAGGACCTGGCCCCGATCAAGGTGGCGGTCCTGCCGCTATCGAGGAACGAGAAACTGGTCCCGAAGGCGAAGGAAGTGTTCGACCTGCTGAAGGGGCAGTGGATGTGCGACTACGACGACGCCGGATCGATCGGCCGGCGATACCGGAGGCAGGACGAGGTGGGGACCCCGTTCTGCGTCACGGTCGACTTCGAGAGCCTTGAAGACAACGCCGTAACCGTCCGCGACCGCGACACCATGGCTCAGGATCGCCTACCCATCGAGACCCTTGTAGGCCACCTGGAAAGCGCATCTAGCCAACAGACGAGGGAAGCCAACCTCTAAGGAACATTCCCCTTTCGGAAGGTTACGCGGAATGGCCGGCCCGGCTGCCAAAGGGCAGCGATTACATCGGACGCGGCACGGGCTGAAGGTAACGCTCGCTCGGTTGCCGCAAAGCTAGAGATTTGCGACTTGCATCGGCGGGAAGTCCTGAACGATAGAACTCGGGGCCTCTCTGTAGCCGCCGGTGACGATATGACTACGAACAAGTAGACGTTCTGCTCCCGAAGTGATCTCAATGGTCGGCCCGATGGGCGTCCCATGCAGTCGCAGAGCAAGCGCCTTCCTAATGTATTCCGAAATTGACTCCCCTGCGTTCCTCGCTGCATCTTCCAGCAGATCGAATTCTCCGGACGGCACGCGGAATGAAACCACCTCGCTCGGTGAAGGTCGTACCTCTATTTCCTCGGGCTCCTCGCTCCATTCGCCCGCATCGTCTCGGTGCTCGAAGAGCTCTGCAGCAGGGTCTCTTTGCTCGTCACTCATCGGCTCCTCCGATACCACTCCCGTTCAGACGCTCTCGCTTGCCATCCCGTTACCGCCCGCCACACGCCGGGCCGGTCTGGGGCCTGAACGATACACACAACCCATATCTTCCCGCCATCGTCAGGGCCGATCATCTGATGAGATGCGGCCCTACCCCTCCTGTTTCGGCGGAATCGGGGGTCCCCCTGACTGACTTGGAGGACATTTCTTCGCGCCACCCCATGGGATGCCAACTCATCGAGATTCCCCTCATTCCACTCCCAGGCTTCTATCCACAGCGGCATCTTGCGCCTCACTCAGGCGGCCTGTATACTCTGTTTACGACTGTATACAGAGGGAGTATATCATGGCAGAGATCGAGTACATGCTCCTCGCGAACCATGCCGAGGCCGTGAATGGGCTCTTGCACGTCCTCGGAGCGGGTTGGACCGATCAATGGCGGGGGCGACAGCCGCCAGACGTGCCACCGCCGCTGACACATTTCGCCATTGGAGTAAGCGTCCTCGTCCCATGGACTGAGACAAACCGGCCGCACCACCTAATTCTTACTATCGAAAGCGAAGACGGCTCGGAACTGGGGCGGGTGGAGGCGGACCTAGAGATAGGGCGCCCACCCCGGATTCCCGTAGGGAGCGATCAGCGCGCTGTCCTGGCAATCAACGTGAACATACAGTTCCCTGGCCCCGGGGGATACCGTGTGGTAGCCCGCCTTGGCGAGCAGACGCGATCTGGTTCCTTCCGAGTCCACGACGAGGTCCCCCCCGGCCAGCGCTAGCCCCGGGTAGACCCTTCTGACCCGAGCTGGGTGAGACTGAGGCTCGGTTTATCAGCGAAAGGGTCGATAGGATCGTGCCTCCCAGCCTTTGGAGAGATCTGGATCGTGGCCAGACGCAGCAATATCCACCCCGTCGCCGGGGCTGTGTGTCCAGCCTCGTCAGGATGGCCGTTCACGCCAGCCTCGGATCCGGCCAGCCTGCTCAATCAGCAGGTTGGTGGCTCGGCGCATGACGTCGCGGATGAACTCGAGCTGTTCGTCCGTGTACTCCTCCAGATTCCGGTAGCCGGCCTCGGCGATGGGGCCGTAGAGCTCCATCGTCTTCTTCCGCACCTTCTCCGTTAGCTCGACCAACACCCGGCGGCGGTCCTCCTTGTCCCGGGCCCGGCGGACGTACCCCTTCTTCTGCAGCCGGTCCACCACCGCGGTGATCGCCCCCGTGGTCAGGTGAGAGGCCTCGGCGAGCGCCCCCGCGGTGGTCTTCCCGCCGGCCTGATCCAGGATGTCCAGGACCGCGATGTCCGTCCGGTTGATCCCCAGGCGCTCGGCGGCGGCTTGATCCACGGCGTCGTTGGCGGTGCCGTACTCCCGGGCGGCCTGGCCTACCTCGTCGATGAGGCGGCTCCGGCGGTCCTCGCGGATTTCCCTTGACATTTGAACCTTTCACCAATTAAGATGCTTGCCTGTCGAGATGATACCTGACGGAAGACCCGGTGGCAACGATGAGTTGCAACCCGGAGAGCCGTCGAAACGAGAGAGATAGGAGGGAGGAGACTCATGACAGACGCCATCGAGGCGAAAGACCTGGTCAAGACGTATCCGAAGGACGTCCGGGCGCTGGACGGCCTGTCCTTCACGGTGGAGGAGGGCTCCGTGTTCGGCCTGCTCGGACCGAACGGGGCGGGGAAGACCACCGTGGTGAAGATCCTCACCACCTTGTCGAGCCCCGACGAAGGCGAGGCCCGGGTGGCCGGGATCGACGTCCTCCGGGACCCCGACCGGGTCCGCCACCACATCGGCCTGGTGGCCCAGAAGTCCGGGGTGGACCGGGAGGCCACCGGGCGGGAGAACCTCCGCCTCCAGGGCCAGCTGTACGGGATGCGGGGGCGGGACCTCGCCGAGCGAGTGGACTGGCTGCTGGAGCGGTTCGGGCTGGCCGAAGCGGCCGACCGCCGGGTCAAGACCTTCTCCGGCGGCATGCAGCGGCGGATGGACATCGCCCTCGGGCTGGTCCACCGGCCGCGGGTGCTGTTCCTCGACGAGCCCACCACCGGCCTGGACCCGGAGGTCCGCGCGGACATGTGGGACATGATCGCCGGGCTCACCCGGGAGGAGGGCCTCACCATCCTCCTCACCACGCACTACCTGGAGGAGGCCGACCGCCTGGCCCGCAACCTGGCCATCGTTGACCGGGGCCGGGTCGTCGCCACCGGCACGCCCGAGGAGCTGAAGGCGGAGCTCAAGGGCGACGCCCTCCACATCGAGCTGGCCGACGGGGCCAACGGGCAGGTGCTCCCGACGGTGGAGCGGCTCCCCGGCGTCCGCGAGGCCACGTTCGAGGACGGCGAGCTGCGGGCGTGGGTGGATCACGGAGCGACGGCGGCCCCGGCGGTTCTGGCCGCGCTGGAAGGTGCGGGCATGCGGGTGCAGTCGCTGACCATCGCCCGCCCGTCCCTGGACGACGTGTACCTGCGCTACACCGGCCGGGCCTTCGAGAAGGCCGACCGGGAAGGGGAGCGGCGCGGCGAGCTCGTGGGCGCTTCCCGCTGAGAGAGAAGAAGAAGGAGGGATCGAGAGATGTCGACGGTACTCGCGCACACAGGATTCATGACCGCACGCCACGCGCGGAACCTGATCCGTCAGCCGTGGTACGTGGCCTTCACGCTGTTCATCCCGGTCGTGTACCTGGTGCTGTTCAGCCAGCTGTTCGAGTCGGTGTCCCAGCTTCCCGGGTTCGGAACCGACTACATCACCTTCCTCACCCCGGGGATCGCCGTGATGACGGCGGCCTTCTCCGCGGGATGGAGTGGGATGGGGGAGTACGAGGACCTCGACCGGGGCGTGCTCGACCGGTTCCTGGTCTCCCCGGCCAGCCGGACCTCGCTGGTCGCCGGGCGGCTGGTCCAGGTGGGGCTGGTGACGGCGATCCAGGTGGCCATCATCGTCCTGCTCGGGCTGATCATGGGGGCCGGGTATCCGGGCGGCCTGGTGGGCATCCTGGTGATGCTCCTGGCCGCGGTCCTGGTGGCCGTGCCGATCGGGGCGTTCTCCAACTCCATCGCCCTGCTCCTGCGGCAGGAGGAATCGATCATCGGGGTCAACCAGTTCCTGCTGCTGCCCCTGACGTTCCTGTCGTCGATCTTCATGGCGCCGGCGCTGATGCCCGGGTGGATCCGGACCGCGTCGAAGTTCAACCCGCTCACGTGGGCGGTGGAGACGGCGCGGTCGGCCGTGACCGGCTCGCCGGACTGGAGTCTGATCGGCTCCCGGCTGGCATGGCTGGCCATCCTGGGCGCCGTGACGATGTGGTTCGCGGTGAGGGCGTTCCGGGCCTACCAGCGCTCGGTGTAGGCAGATAGCAAGGGAGGCGCGGCCGGGGGTTCTTCCCCGGCCGCCTTCCCCTTTCTCTGGCCTGCTCTGCTGACAAAGTGGGGCGGGGCCGTCATCATGGGCGGGCCATCCAGTCGGGACGGCGGCACTTCGGAGGAGTCACCTTGGAAAGCTTGGAGAGAGCAAGCACGTCGACGGATGAGAGAACCCTCGAGCCCGGCGCCCTCGACCCACTCACCCTGCGGTTCCGGGACGGCGCTCTGGAGAGGGTCTTCCGGGCCGACTACTTCCGGCACAACCTCGGCAACATCCGCTTCGCCTTCCTGGGCGGGGTGATCCTGTGGGTGCTGTGGGGCGTGATTCTCTACGACCACATCCTGGCCCTGGCGGACAAGAGGGTCGACGTCTTCATGCGGTACGGGGTGTTCATCCCCCTGCTGCTTGCCGGGTTCGCCGTTTCGTTCGCTCGGTTCTTCGAGCGGATCTGGGAGTGGGTGGCGGTGGTGGTCGCCTCGGCGACCGTCCTGTTGTGGGTGTACTACGTGTCCCAGGTCCTCACGCTGCCTCCCGAATACGGATACGTGGGCCTCATCCTGATCACGGCGTTCACCTATACGCTTCTCCGGCTCCGGTTCGTCTTGGTCATGCTGGTCACGGTGATCGGCATCGCCGCGTACCTGCCCTACGTGGTCTCCGCGGTCTACATCTTTGGAGTGAAGACCGTGCTGGCGACCCTCTTCCTGACGACGTTCGGAGCGCTCGGAGGGCTTGCCGCGTACAGGATGGAACGGTTCACCCGGCTGCTGTTCCTGCGGGAGCGACAGCTCGACCGGGAGCGGCTCCGCTCCGACAGCCTCCTGCTGAACATCCTGCCCCAGGCCATCGTGGACCGGCTCAAGGTCCGGAGAGAGGGTGCCCGGATCGCCGACGACCTGGACGAGGTCAGCGTGGTCTTCGCCGACGCCGTCGGCTCAACGGAACAGGCCGCCAGGTGCACGGCCGACGAGTTCGCCGATACGCTCGACACGCTCTTCCGCCGGTTCGACCAGATCGCCGACCGGCACGGGCTGGAGAAGATCAAGACCATCGGCGACGCGTACATGGCGGTTGCCGGAGCGCCGGTGCCCGTAAACGATCACGCCGAGCGGGCCGCGGAGATGGCCCTCGACATGCGGGCGGTGGCCCATGAGGTCCGGTGGCCGTCAGGGGATGAGGTCGTGGTGCGGGTAGGCGGGGCCACGGGGCCCGCCGTGGCCGGGGTGATCGGACAGCGCAAGTTCGCCTACGACCTGTGGGGCGACACGGTGAACCTGGCCAGCCGGCTCCAGGAGAACGCGGAGCCGGACCGGATCCTGGTCTCCGAGAAGACCGCGGAGCGGCTGGCCGACCGGTACGAGTTCGGTCCTCCGCTGGTCCTGGACCTCAAGGGCAAGGGGCTGACCCCGGCTCGCCTCCTCGCGGCCCGCCGCTCGGAGGTCCCCGCCGAGAGCTTCTCTTCCTGATCGCGTCGAGCCGGGCCGGAGGGTAAGCGAGGACCCCCGAGGTCGGCTCGAGGGTCCTCGCGTCCGTTACGGTCTGGGCGGCCTACTCCAGCTCCACGGTGATGGTGCCCGTGGTGAAGTCCACGATCACTTGCCCCCGGGCGGCTCGGAAGTCGCCGGTCCCGCCCAGGATGGCGTCGGTGAACCCCGGTTGCCGGATGTCCTGGAAGCTGGCGCTCAGGATCTTCCCGCGACCATCGATCTCGGCCTCGTTCGTGCAATACGGCCTGCGCGTGGTGAACCACTCGCAGATGGCCCGGACCCTGCCGACCTGGGTCTGGCGCTCTTCGTCGCTGTACATCTTGCCCCAGACGTACAGCCGATCGAACCGGCTGGGGCCCCGGCGGGCGAGATCGAGGCTCCTGAAGTGCCTCTCGCCGCCGTACATGACGAATGTCTCCGCGGTCGTCTGCCCCACAGTCTCGTCTTCCGCTCCTGCGGGGATCCCTGTCGTTCCCAGGGTCAGCAGTCCGAGCAGGAGCGCCGCAACGACCCCCAGCAACGTCCTTCGGTTCATGTCCTTCACCTCCAAGTTCCGACTAGGCCTGGGCGGCCGCGATCAGCTCGCAGGTCCACAAGGGGGGATTCGGCGGTCCCGGCGACCACTTTCCCGACACGGAGATCGGTTCGCCGGTTCCAAGGTCGAGGACCAGCCGCCCCCGGTCCATCCGCGAGATCGAGGTGCCGTCCACCCTGGTCCCGAACGCGAGCCCGGTGACGGTCATGGTGTTCGCCACGAAGTCCAGCTCGATGTTGATGGCGTGGTGGACCCGAAGGGTCGTCCCGTTGCTGGCGACCGCGTCCCCCAACCAGGTCTCGTGGATCTTCACTCGGTCGCCGAAGTCCTGGATCGTCTGGGTGCCTTCCATGTCGATGTCGAAGCTGAAGTCGTAGTCCCCGAAGGCTCCACAGTCGATGTGGTCGGAGAACGCCAGGTCGTTCCTCGCGACAGTGGGGGCCGCCGCGGCGGCGGGCCCCACCATGAGCATCGCCGCCAGCACGGTTCCCGTGATCGCCACGACGCGTCGAACCATCTGTGCCTCCTTCCTCCCTCCTGCCCGTCCTTGCCTTCTCACCCTGGACCCCCTTTCCTCGATGACGACGCTCAGCCTGGAGAACGGTCCTTGCAGGCGGCTTGCAGAACCGGCTGGGGCAGAAGCGGCAAGACCTTCCCTCCTCGACCTGCCTGCGCTAGCGTCCCCCCATGGAGTTCCGGCTCCTCGGGCCCCTCGAGGTCGCCGAAGGGAAGCGTCGGGTCTCGCTCGGAGGCCTCAAGCAGCGCGCCGTGCTCGCGCATCTGCTCGTTGAGGCGAATCACGTCGTCCCCACCGGTGTGTTGATCGAGGAGATCTGGGGGGATGAGCCCCCTGCCGCCGCCCGCAATTCCCTGCAGGCGTACGTGTCACGGCTTCGGAAGATTCTCGGTCCCGATCGCATCGAGGGTGGTGCTCTCGGCTACGTGCTGCACGCCGTGTCCGACGAGATCGACGTGCTGCGATTCGAGGAGCTCACGCGGAAGGGGAGGCGGGCGCTCACCGCCGACCCGCGGGTCGCCGCCGACTCCCTGGCCGAGGCGCTCGAACTGTGGCGTGGGGCGCCGTTCGCCGACGTGGGGGAAGGTGTGTCGCTGGAGGCGGAAGCGGCTCGGCTCGAGGAGCTCCGCCTCGCCGCCATCGAGGACCGTGTCGCCGCGGAGCTCGCGCTGGGACAGCACGCCGATGTGATCCCCGAGCTCGAGTCACTCGTGGAGCGCTACCCCCTTCGAGAGCGGCTCTGGGGGCAGCTCATGCTGGCGCTCTATCGGTCCGGCCGGCAGGCCGACGCGCTTTCCGCATACGGGCGGGCCCGCGACGTCCTCGCCGAGGAGCTGGGGATCGACCCGTCGCCGGAGGTGCAACGGCTACAGGTTCAGATCCTCAACCAGGATCCGGCGCTGGAGCTTCTGGGCCAACCCATTCGGGGGTATCAGCTCCTCGAGCAGATCGGTGAAGGCACGTTCGGCGTCGTCCACCGGGCCATCCAACCGCAGGTGGGTCGGGAAGTCGCGGTCAAGGTGATCCATCCGCATCTCGCCGACCAACCCGAGTTCATCCGGCGGTTCGAGGCCGAGGCCCAGCTGGTGGCCCGGCTGGAGCACCCGAACATCGTCCCTCTGTACGACTACTGGCGCGAGCCGGGCGGCGCGTTCCTGGTGATGCGGTGGCTTCGCGGAGGAAGCCTCCAGCGGGCCCTGGCCGATGGTCCCTTTGAACCCGCAAGAGCCGCTCTGGTCGTGAAGGACGTGGCGGCGGCGCTGTCGGCGGCGCATCGCGAAGGGGTCGTCCACCGGGACGTGAAACCCTCGAACATCCTGCTCGACCAAGAGGGTAACGCCTATCTCTCCGACTTCGGGATCGCCGAGGAGCTACTGGCGGGAGAAGCGGCCGACGCCGCGCGACTCTTCCCCTACCGATCCCCCGAGCAGCGACGAGGGCAGCCGTCGACCCCCCGAAGCGACCTGTACGGGCTCGGCGCCGTGCTGTTCGAGATGCTCACCGGCAGCCCGCCCACGGGACCGCGACCCCGACGCGGCGCCCGCAGATCTCCAAGGGGCCTGCCGACGAAGCTTGGGGCCGTGGTCGACAGGGCTCTGGCCGACGACCCCGCCGACCGCTTCGCCGACGCCATGGAGCTGGCCGAGGCGGTCGGCGGGGCGATCGGAGCCGCCCCCCGGACGAGTCGACAGGCGCCCGTCGCCGCCGCGGTCAACCCGTACAAGGGATTGAAGCCGTTCTTCGAGGCCGACGCAGCGGACTTCTTCGGTCGCGAGGAGTTCGTGGAGCGGCTGCTCGGTCGGATGAAAGAGCGCGGGCCGGCCTCCCGCTTCCTGGCCGTCGTCGGCCCGAGCGGAAGCGGCAAGTCGTCCGTGGTGCGCGCCGGGCTGGTCCCCGCGCTCCGGCAGGGTGCCGTCCGGGGATCCGGCCGGTGGTTCGTGGTGGAGATGTTCCCGGGCTCGGATCCGCTGGACGCGTTGGAGGAAGCGCTCTCGCGGATCGCCCCGGCGATCTCGGGGGACCTCCTCGAAGACCTGCGCCGAGACGAGCAGGGACTGGTCCGAGCGGCAGCGCGTGTCCTTCCGCGCGACCGCTCCGAGCTCGTGCTCGTGGTGGACCAGTTCGAAGAGCTGTTCACGATGGTGGAGGACGAGGACCGGCGGGCCCGGTTCCTGTCTCTGCTGATTGCCGCAGTCTCCGCCCATCGAACCCGGGTTCGCGTGGTGATCACGCTGCGCGCGGACTTCTACGACCGGCCCCTCCGGTATCGGGGGCTCGCGGGCCTGATGCGGTCGCGGACCGAGACGCTGATCCCGATGACTCCCCAGGAGATCGAGCGGGCCATCTCGGGGCCGGCCATGCGGTTGGGTGTCGTTTCGGAGCCGGGGCTCGCTGCCCGGATGGTGGCGGATGTCACCGATCAGCCCGGCGGTCTTCCGCTGCTCCAGTACGCGCTGACCGAGCTGTTCGAGCGGCGAAGGGAATCGTCGCTCACCATACGGGCGTACAACGGGATCGGTGGGGTGACCGGGGCCCTGGCCCGCAGCGCGGAGGAGCTGTACGAGGGTTGGGACGACGTCGGCAGGGACGCCTGTCGCCAGCTGTTCCTCCGCCTGGTGACGCTGGGGGAGGGGACCGAAGATACCCGCCGGCTCGTCCGCCGGTCCGAGCTGGCATCTCTGGATGTCGACCAGGCAGCGCTCGACGGCGTCATCTCCGCGCTCGGGGCGCACCGGTTGGTGTCCTTCGACCGCGACCCCGAGACCAGGGAGCCGACGGTGGAGGTGGCCCACGAGGCGCTGCTCCGGGAGTGGCCCCGGTTGGCCGGATGGATCGAAGACGGCCGAGAGGATCTCCGATCGGAGCGACGGCTGACCGACGCCGCCCGTGACTGGGAGGAGGCCTCCCGCGACCCGAGCTTCCTGTTGCAGGGCACGCGGCTCGAGCAGATGGAATCATGGACGACGGCGCCGCCGGTGGCCGTCACCGCGAGCGAGCGCGCGTACCTCGGGTCCAGCCTTGCGCAGCGCGATGCACGTCGGGCGGAGGAGGAGGCCCGAGCGGCCCGCGAGCGGGCCCTGGAGCGGCGGTCTCTCAGGCGGCTGCGCAGCTTGGTGGCCGCGCTCACCGTCGCCGCGCTTGTCGCAGGGGGCCTTTCCGCCTTCGCTTTCGCACAGCGGTCCCGGGCGTCCCGGGAGGCTCGCCTGGCCACCGCTCGTGAGCTGGCCGCTGCGGCCCGGGCGAACCTCGAGGTGGACCCCGACCTCAGCATCAATCTGGCGCTGCATGCCGTGGAGACCACCCGTGGCCCCGACGGGATCGTCCTCCGCGAGGCGGAGGAGGCCCTGCGCCGCGCCGTCCACGGATCCCGTGTCGAGCTCAGCCTCCCGGGGTTGTTCGGCGCGACCTTCAGCCCCGACGGCTCACGGTTCGTCACGTCCGATGATGAGGGTGAGGTCACGGTATGGGAGATGCCGTCGGGGGAGGAGATCGATACGTTCGAGCTCCATTCCACCAGGATCATCCAGGTGGAGTTCACCCCCGACGGGAGCCGGCTGGTCACCACCAGTGAGGACGGGACGGCGAAGCTGGCCGACGCGGGGACCGGCCAGGTCATCCGCACGTTCAGTGGACACACCGCCAGCGTCTACAGCATGAACCTCAACAGGGACGGGTCCCTGCTGGCCACGAGGAGCAAGGACAACTCGGTCATGGTGTGGAACCTGGCCAGCGGCCGCAGGCTCCAGGTGCTGAGGCACGATTCCCCTCTGGGGGTGCACTTCCATCCCGACGGGGTCCGCCTGGCCGTCGGCGACGGCGTGGCCCGGGTGTGGGACGTGCGGTCCGGGGATGAGCTGCTGGCCGTGGGCTCGGAGGTCGTGGATGTAAGGTTCAGCCCCGACGGGACGCGGCTGGCCACGGCCGACGGTGACGGGATGGTCCGAGTGTGGGACGCGCGGACGGGAGCCCTGCGGCTCATGTTGTCCGGTCACACCAGCTCGGTTGAGGCGGTCGACTTCAGCCCGGACGGTTCGGTGCTCGCCTCGGGCAGCCTAGACGGGACGGTCAGGGTCTGGGACGCGGCCACCGGCCGGGAGCTGCTCGTACTGAGCGGGCAGGGCGGCGCCGTCGAGCACGTGACGTTCAGCCCCGACGGGAGGCTCGTGGCGGGCGCCGGCACCTCCGGCACCACGAAGGTTTGGGACATCACCCCGGCGGGGAGCCGCGAGCTCGTGACGCTCGACGCCCACGACAGCCCGGTCTTCGCCCTCCGGTACAGCCCAGACGGCGCTCGTCTGGTCACCGCGGGGCTCGACGGCAGGGTCCGCGTCTGGGACGCGGCTGCCGGGGAGGAGATCCTCGGCCTGACGCCAGGCCCCACGATCGACGTGCGGTGGAGTCCCGACGCCTCCCGCTTCGCCACCGCGGGAGAGGACGGCTGGGTGCGGCTGTGGGAAGCGGACACGGGCAAGCGGCTGCTGACGCTCGAGGGGCACCGGGGCCCGGTCAGCGCGGCGGCGTTCTTCCCCGACGGAGGCCGCTTGGCCACCTCCAGCATCGACGGCACCGCCAAGCTGTGGGATCTGGGGACCGGCAGGGAGGTGCTGACCTTCGAAGGTCACGCCGAGGACGTCTTCGACGTGGACGTCAGCCCGGACGGCTCCCGCATCGCTACGGTCAGTCAGGACGAGACGGTGAAGATCTGGGACGCGGCGTCCGGGACGAACTTGCGCGACCTGCGGGGCCACACGAACAACGTCTTTGGGGTGGCGTTCAGCCCCGACGGCGCCCTCGTCGCCTCCGGCAGCATCGACGGAACCGCACGGGTATGGGACGTGGCGGCGGGCCGGGAGCTCCACACGCTGGAGGGTCATCCGGGCGGCGTGCTGGACGTGGCGTTCAGCCCTGACGGGACCGACCTGGTGACCGCGGGCCTGGAGGGGACGGCCAAGGTGTGGGAGGTCGCCACCGGCAGGGAGTTGCTGACCCTCACCGGGCATGCTGCCGGCGTCTTCCGGGTCTCCTTCTCGCCTGACGGCAGCCGTCTCGCCGTCTCCGGCGAGGACGGCACGGTTCGGATCTACGTCCTCGACGTCGATGAGCTCGTGGATCTGGCGCTCGATCGGGCGACCCGTCCGCTTACCGACGCCGAGTGCCGCCAGTACCTGCACGTGTCGGCGTGCTCGGAGGCTGTCTGAGAGGAGCGGGCGTCAGGCGAGGCGGGCCGCTCCGAATGCCAGGGTGGTCGTTCTACCGGGATGTCCTTGGCTTCGCGGAGACCGAGGTCGGGGAGGACTATGTCCAGTTCGACTTCGGCGCCGGGAGGATCCTCGAGGTGATGGCAACGGGTGCTACTTCCGGGACGGCGAGGGGAACCTCTTCGAGATCGCCCAGAGGATCGCCTAGTTTCGTCACCATGTAGTGAACGTCACGCGACCTCGGTGACGGCCGTCACCTGTCTGCGGAAGCCTCCGAGCGTTCTACCGAGCAGAAGGAGGTGGTACGCATGGCAACGGAAACCATGCGGTCCGGCGTCGAGGTGAGGGTGGACAACCCGTCTCTTCGCTGGGGATCCTGGCTGATGGGTCTGGCGGCGGTGGGGTTCATCGGGTACGCGGTGATCTTCGCCGTATTGAACTTCACCGACCAGTTCCTCGAGCTGGGTATCGGGCCCGAGCAGGTGGACGTGGGGCGGGCGGAGATCCAGGCGTTCAGCCCTTCGCTGTTCCACTACATCGGCCATCTGCACCTGGCCGTGGCCGGCTTCATCGCCGCGACCGGGCTCGCCGTCCTGTTCCTGGTGATCTACGGGGTACGACGGGGGGAGAGGTGGGCATGGACCGGAGCGGTGGCCGCGCCGGTTCTCGGCCTGGCTGTGGCCCTGCCCGCGCACTACCCGAACGGGCTCGACACCATCGGGCACCTCGGCCTGATCTACCTCGCGGTGGCCATCTTCGTGGCGGGCGCGCTCCTGGCGTACCGTGGCCTCGAGGCCCGCGAGTGAGCTGAGAAGCGGGTTCACCGGTCCCAACCGGCGGGCGGCGCACCCTGCGCCGCCCGCCTCCCTTCTCGGGGGCGGCCGAGTAGGATGGGTTCGACCCCCACGAGAGGAGGCCCCCATGGCCACGAAGAGACCGTCCGAGTGGACGTTCTCCGCCACGATCCCCGCCAAGGACCTGGACGGGACCCGGAAGTTCTACGAGAGCGTGCTGGGCTTGGAGATCGTGATGGAGAACCCCGCCGGCATCACCTACCGGAGCGGAGACTCGTTGTTGTCGCTCTACCCGACCCAGTTCGCCGGCACCGCCCAGCACACCCTGGGAGGGTTCTTTGTCGACGACGTCGAGGCCGCGGTGAAGGACCTCCGCGCCAAGGGCGTGACGTTCGAGGAGTACGACATGCCCGGCCTGAAGACCGTGGACGGGATCGCCGATCTCGAGGGCGAGAAAGGGGCCTGGTTCAAGGATCCCGAGGGCAACATCCTGTCGATCTTCCAGCCGGGCTCGTTCTGAGGAACCACGCACGGTGGAAGTGAAGGAGCTCGGACACATCGTCCTCTACGTCAGGGACCTGGAACGCTCTCGGCGCTTCTACGGCGAAACGCTCGGGTGGAAGGAGATCGCGCGACTGGGGACCCAGGGCGCGGCGTTCTCGTCGGGGCGCACCCATCACGAGCTGCTCCTGCTCGAGGTGGGCCCCAACGCGACGCCCATCCCTCCCGGGCCCCGGGTGGGCATGTACCACTTCGGGCTGAAGATCGGAACGACCGACGACGAGCTGCGGCAGGCCCTGGAGGAGCTCATCGAGGCGGGGGTGAAGGTCAACGGGTCGGCGGATCACAACGTGACCCACAGCCTGTACATAGAGGATCCCGACGGGAACGAGATCGAGCTGTACATCGACGTCCAGCCCGAGCGGTGGCGCGAGGACCCCGAGGCCATCATGTCTCCGCCCCGGGCCCTTCGCCTCTAACCGTCTCCGGCGGTCCCGGTCAACTCTGCGCCGGCTCCCAGCTTCCTCTCAGGTTGGGGTGCTGCCCGCCCGGCGGGGATCGAAGCGCCTAGCGGACTAGTCCTTTCTGGTCATTTCCTGTCTCCACGTGCCCCGATAGCATCCCTCAACCCCGCCAGGGCTCGACCTGGCCGTGTGCCCATGGGCCCGACTGTGGGGAACCGAAGGAGGGGGCGCGGTGGTGGCCAGGCGAGGCGGCAACGACAGACCACGAAGGAACGGGCGGCGCCTGGTGAGCGCCGCGATCATCTCCCTGGTGGTCGCAGGCTCCGCCCTGGTCGGCATGGTTCCGGCATCAGCACAGAACAAACCCACCGCCGAGTTCTCCGACGGAACGACGGTGATCTACGAGGGACCCACGGAAGTGAGGCCCGGCGAGCCGTTCACCGTCAGGATCTGCGTCCGGGACCGTAACGGGAACCCTGTGTCGGGGAAGCGGATGGCCGTCACTCTCGGCGACCCCCCAACGTCCGGCGACGCCACCCATGGAGCGGCGATCACGGACCAGAACGGCTGCGCCGACATCGAGATGGAGAACAACCAGTCCGTCGGGCGTACCGTCCTCTGGACGTCGGACTTCAAGGAAGTCGCCCGTCTCGCCACCATGGAGATCGTTTCACCGGAGCAGCCGTCACCCTCCCCGGCCGGACCACGGGTCTCCACAGAACCGACCGGGGGCGGGGCGCTTCGCCAGTTCTTCATCTTCATCATCGTCATCGGCGGCATCGTCATCGTGGGCGGCTTCTACGTCTTCTGGACCACTCGGGAGCGAGGCCGTGCTGGAAAACCGGAAGAGCCCGGGGTGACCACGGGGCCGGGGGAGACTCCCGAACCGGGCCCTGGAGTGACCCTGACTCCCGACTGGATCCCCGAGAAGCCGGTCTGCGACTGGGCCGCGTACTACGCGCCTGTCGGTGGAAAGCCCGTGGTGATCCGCGCCGCCAACGGGACCGAGTGCTGTGTCTACAAGGTCTCGCTGGTCAGCCACGTGTACGAGCTCGAGGAAGTAACCCGGGAGCGTCAGGACGGCCCCGCCGGGGAAGGCGAGGTCGGGCGGCGGAACTTTCAATCGGCCAGCATTCATCCTCTGGGAGTAAACACGTACGTGGAAGCGTCCAGCCGGAGCGGTCCGGAGGATTCGCTGGGATGGATGCAGGGCCTCGGCGACCTGCACGACCGGGGCAGCCGAACCCCCCAGTCACCGGAGCCGTGGCCCGGGGGCGCGACGCCGGATTCCAGCGGCTCCGCGAGGCTGGACGAGGTGACGACACTTTCCGTCTCGCTCGAGAGCGACTGCCCCGGTCACCAGAACACCTTCGATGTCGGCGGCTCGAGCGACCTCTCCATCGGCGCCAATCAGGAATGCACCAACGAGACTGATGGGGAGTGCCCGGTGGAGCTGACCGCCTCGGCATGGGCGGTAGGGAATGTAGATGGGGCGATCTCGTATTCGGTCGGGCACCTCGCCGGCGGCGATCCGAACGAGCAGGAGGCCGCCCTCGCCGGCCTGGGAGACGGCGAGCGGACATTTCACGCGATCACGGACCTCCACGACCACGAGGAGCTCGATCGGTCCGACTACGTTGGCGGCGACGACGCCAGCGGCTCCGCTCAGACGGAGGGGGATGCTGTGTCGATCGCCGTCCGCAACTTCGTTGTCGTGGATGCGGGAAGCCTCGTCCCGAGGGAGGTATGGCCCTCCACCAACCGGGTCACCGCCACCGTCGAAACGTCGCTGTCCCACTCCTTCGATGTCCATGCGGACATGACGCGGGTGGATTGCGTGGATGCTCCGTGCTGTGCCCTGCCAGCCGGGGGGGCGGCCAGTTTCTTCGACGTCGGAGCCGGCATCGGGGGACACGCCTCGGGACCTCCGGTGACCGAGTGCATGTGCGACCCCTCCCTCACAGTTCACCTCGTCGGCGCAACCGCCCAGATCATGGCGGGCGGGAACACCCTGACGGTCACCCGCCCGGGAGCGGTTCTCGTCGGGCAGGACCAGCCCTGGGAGCCCTCGTAGCCTTGCTGAGGAACCCCAGGTTCGGGCTGTTGCTGCTGGCCATCGGCCCCCTCTTGCTGCTCACGGGGGCCATCGGACTTGCCCTGACTCCCGCCACGAGGGAGACGGCCGCCCCCACGAGCTCGCCCGAACCCACCGGATCGCCAACCGGAGAACCGACGGACGAGCCGGCGCCGCCGGAGACCGCGGAAGCCTTCGTGGCGTCGTTCAACCGGGCACAGGCCAACAGCAACGTGCGATTCCTCGTGGCCCGCCTTCACCCGGAGGTGATCGAGAGGTACGGGCGAGCGCAGTGCCGCGCGTACCTGGGCGAGGTGGCGGGAACGGTTCGAGACGTCGAGATCCGGAGGACGTCGCAGCTCGGGGAGGCCGAGTACGCCACCGACGGCGAAAGCGTCGTCGTCGAGGACGCCTACAGGCTCCGGATCTCCCTGACGGCGAACGGGGAGCCCACCACGGGCCAGATGACGCTGGGGCTCGTCGGCACCGAGCTCCGGTGGTTCACCGACTGCGGCGATCCCGCCTGACCTTCAGCCGGCCAGCAGCACGCCGACCGCCTCGGCGGCCTCCCGGACGGCCGGGTGGTCCACCGTCAGGGGCTCCGGCTCGCCGGCCAGCGAGAGCCGATCCGCGACCCGGTCCTGGAACAGCGTCACGTTGATCCAGGATGCCTCGATGGTCGACCACCACTCGAACCCTTCCACGCCCTCGTCGTAGAGGCGCAGTGCTATCGGCTGCGTGAGGTATCGATTCCGGGTGGCCATCCCGGATGGGCGAAGCTCCCTTCGGACCAGGTTCCTGGGATCGTCGAGGTCAAGCAGCGCACCCAGGTCTCGATCGTCGATCGTCGCCAGGGAGAGGCGAGAGTCTTCGCTGAGAAGGATGGAGTCGATGAACGGGCGGCCCCGATGTTCCCGAAGGACCTCGGCCACGGGAGAGATGGGAACCCGGCTCAGGTAGAGGGCCCCGTACGAGTCGGGATTGTCGTGCCGGCCTCGCCCCTGGTCGAAACGGGGGACGTGGAACGGGCCGCCCGGCTCGGCCGGTTCGGCTCCCGCGGCGCGAGGGAACACTCGGTACAGCAAGGCCTAGTGGAACGATCCCGCCCGATGCGCCCTGGCCGCCTCGATGACCTCGGTGATCCGTCCACGGGCCAGGTAGTCGATGGGGCGGAAGTCGTTCAGGAAGCCGTTGAGGCCGTTCAGCCAGGAGACCGCGGTCTCGGGATGCAGGAAGGACAGGAGGTAGGCGAGCACGAACTCCAGCCCCTCCACCTTCCGCTGGTTCTCCGGGTCGGGGTCCTCCGTCTTCAGCCACCGGCTGACCCTCGACGGGCTCACCCCCAGGGCCCGGGCCACCCGGGCCTGGCTCCCCAGGTCCTGGGTGACCGCCCTCAGCTTCTCTCTGACCGGCACGGGCATATGGTCCCTCCTGCCGCCGACAGGTACCCATCATACCGCAATGAAAAACGTTGCGCCAAGGCCCTCGGTTCGCCGGTCCGGACAACCCCGTCTAGAGTGAATGGCACCACACCGCTGGAGGAATCGGATGTCGCAGCAGACCACCACTCGGAAAGTCGTCTACGACTTCCACGAAGGCAACAGGGACATGAAGGACCTCCTCGGGGGGAAGGGCGCCAACCTCGCGGAGATGACTAACCTCGACCTGCCGGTGCCCCCGGGATTCACCATCTCCACCCGGGCCTGCATCGAGTATCTGAAGACCGGGCGCTGGCCCGACGGCCTGGAGCAGGACATCGAGGAGCACCTCCGCCGGCTCGAGGAGAGCATGGGCCGACGACTCGGAGACGAGAACGACCCGTTGCTGGTCTCCGTGCGGTCCGGCGCTAAGTACTCGATGCCCGGGATGATGGACACCGTCCTCAACCTGGGGCTGAACGACCGCTCGGTCCAGGGACTGGCCCGCCAAACCGGCAATCCCAGGTTCGCCTGGGACGCTTACCGCAGGTTCATCCAGATGTTCGGGAAGATCGTCATGGGAATCCCCGGCGAGGTCTTCGAGGAGGTCCTGGAGAAGGCCAAGGCCAAGAAGGGCAAGGACGCCAAGGACACCGACCTCGACGAGAAAGATCTGCAGAAGCTGCTCGAGCGGTTCAAGGCCATCGTCAAGGAGCACACCGGCGAGCTGTTCCCGGAGGATCCTCGAGACCAGTTGCGGATGGCCATCGAGGCCGTGTTCCGCTCGTGGAACAACGAGCGGGCCAAGACCTACCGCAAGCAGTACAAGATCCCCGACGACCTGGGCACCGCGGTGAACGTCCAGGCGATGGTGTTCGGGAACCTGGGGCAGGACTCCGGCACCGGCGTGGCCTTCACCCGCAATCCGGCGACGGGGGAGCAGGGCGTGTACGGGGACTATCTGGAGAACGCCCAGGGCGAGGACGTGGTGGCGGGGATCCGCAACACCCTTCCCCTCGCCGAGCTGGAGCGGATCAATCCCCAGGCATACCGGGAGCTCCTCGGGATCATGGAGAAGCTCGAGCGTCACTACCGCGACATGTGTGACATCGAGTTCACCATCGAGCGGGGGAAGCTGTGGATGCTCCAGACCCGCGTGGGGAAGCGAACCGGCGGCGCCGCGGTGCGGATGGCCGTCGAGATGGCCAACGAGGGCCTCATCACCAAAGACGACGCGATCATGCGGGTCGAGCCGGAGCAGCTCGACCAGCTCTTGCACCCGCAGTTCGACCCCGGCGCGGACGTGAAGGTTCTCGCCAAGGGGATGAACGCCTCGCCGGGAGCCGCCGTGGGGAAGGCGGTCTTCGATGCCGATACCGCCGCGGAGTTGGGTGAGAAGGGCGAGGCGGTGATCCTGGTCCGGAGGGAGACCAACCCCGACGACCTGCACGGGATGATCGCCGCACGAGGCATCCTGACCTCCCACGGTGGCAAGACCTCCCACGCCGCGGTGGTGGCCCGGGGCATGGGCAAGCCGGCCGTGGTCGGGGCGGAGGCCCTGAAGATCGACGGGTCGAAGCGACAGTTGACGGTGAACGGGACGAAGGTGAAGGAGGGCGACGTCATCTCGATCGACGGGACCACCGGCCGGATCGTTTCCGGCGAGGTGACGCTGGTCGAGCCGAAGCTCTCCAGCGACTTCGAGACCCTCCTCTCCTGGGCCGACGAGATCCGCCAGCTCAAGGTGCGTACCAACGCCGACGACGGACCGTCCGCGGCCAAGGCCCGCGAGTTCGGCGCGGAGGGCATCGGCTTGTGCCGGACGGAGCACATGTTCGGCACGCCGGGAGACCCCCGCCTTCCCACCTTCCGGAAGGTGATCCTGGCCGCGCCGGCGGCGCGGGCGGTCCACCTTCGCCTGGACCAGGCGCGGCGGGAGCTGGCCGAGGCCCGAGGCAAGTCGAGGGCGGAGGCGGAGAGGCGCGTGCGGGAGCTCGAGAAGGAGCTGGGGTCCCCCGAGATCAAGCCCTATTTCGACGGCCTCGAGGAGCTCCTGGCCGACCAGCGCAAGGACTTCGAGGCCGTGTTCGAGGCCATGGACGGCCTGCCGGTGACGATCCGGCTGCTCGACCCGCCGCTGCACGAGTTCCTCCCGTCGTCGAAGGAGCTCGAGGTCGCGCTGGCCAGCCCCAACACCAAGAATTCCCGCGAGATCCTGAAGGAATCAGGCGGGAAGCGGGGGGCGGAGGACGTGCTCGGCAAGGTGATCGCCCTGGAGGAGGCCAACCCCATGCTCGGACTCCGCGGGTGCCGTCTGGGGATCCTGTACCCGGAGATCTACGGCACCCAGATCCGGGCCATCGTCGAGGCCGCGTGCAACGTGAAGGAGCGCGACGGAGACCCCATCGTCGAGATCATGGTTCCTCTCGTGTCCACGCGGGAGGAGCTCGTCAGCGTGGAACGGCAGATCCGCGAGATCGCCGACGAGGTCATCGGTGACCGCGGCGTGGACCTGCCGTATCTCGTGGGGACGATGATCGAGCTGCCCCGGGCCGCTCTCGTGGCCGACGAGATCGCCGAGGTCGCCGAGTTCTTCTCCTTCGGTACGAACGACCTCACCCAGACCACGTTCGGGTTCTCCCGCGACGACGTCGAGGGCAAGTTCATGGCCCGGTACCTCGAGGAGAAGATCCTCGCCACGAATCCGTTCGAGTCCCTCGACGAGCGCGGCGTGGGCGACCTCGTCGTGGTGGCGTGCCAGAAGGGCCGGAAGACCCGGGACGACATCAAGCTCGGGATCTGTGGCGAGCACGGAGGCGACCCGGCGTCGGTGCGGTTCTTCCATCGTGCGGGGCTCGACTACGTGTCGTGCTCGCCGTACCGCGTGCCCATCGCCCGCCTGGCCGCGGCGCAGAGCGTGATCGGGGAGCGCGAGGAAGCGTCGAAGTAGCTCGGGCGAAATCCCCCTCAGCGAGACGCCAAATCCCCAGGACGGGGGATTCGCTCGCGGATGTGTCGTGCTAGCGTGAGCCGTCACTGAACGAATACCGGTTGCCCCCTCCACCGGTGACACCGAGGGAGGTGGGAGCCAGTGCCCGCTCAGTCAGCCGACCTCCGATGGCGATCGACACTCGCCGTGGGAGTGGCGCTTGTAGTCGCGACGTTCGTACAGGACGCAGGCGCCGCCGCATCCAACGCCCTGTGTCTCGGGACGCCGACGACCATCGAGGGAACCCCGGGCGACGACCTGATCCAAGGAACACCGAGCGACGACGTCGCGTCGGCCTTCGCGGGCAACGACACTGTGTCCGGCGCCCGAGGAGACGACCGGCTGTGCGGCGGCCGGGACAGGGATGTCCTTTTCGACGGCGCCGGGATCGATCTCATCGACGGCGGGGACGGTATCGACGTGCTGTACCTGTGCCCCGACGGCTCCTGGGACCGGTGGCGGAACGTGGAACGGGTGGTCAGCTCCACCCGGGCGTGCACCTGAGGGGGCGGCGATGCGTCTACGGAACTCTCTCGGGGCTGCGCTGGCAGCGGTCGCGATTGTGGTGGTCGCGCTGGGGAGCCCGGCGACCGCCGGGCACTGGCGGGACTTCGTCCACGACCATTCTCCGGACGGTGTGCCCTATCGCCCGCGGGGTCTGTCCCAGCTGATCAACCGGTTCGGGCAGCACTGCAGCGACCGGGCGAACAACGCCAGGACGTGGTTCCCCTCGGCCGTCGATCGCAACGTCGGCGGGTACGTGTACTACCACCCCTACCTCGCTCGAAACGTGGGATGGAACATCCGCGGGCACGTCAACTCGGTCCATCGGGACGGCGCCTTCGACTACGGCGTCTACGGGTACGCGTGCCGGCTGAAGCGGGGCGGCACCACCTGGTCGGTCCACTCGTGGGGCGCGGCCATCGATACGAACACGTTCCGCAACCCGTTCGGCCAGACGTACTGGAACGGGCACGGCGCGGACGGCGAGGACCACGGGCGGTATCTCCCCGACATCTTCCGGGGCCGCTATCCGGGCCACCGCTTCTACTGGGGGCTGAACTTCAGCGGAACGCGTGACCCCCACCACTTCCAGTACGTCACCGGCTACTAGGAGGACTCGATGGTCGGAAGGCTCGTTCTCATCGCGGCGACCCTCATCGGCGTGGCATCGGGGAGCATCGCTTCAGCTCCGCCGGGTGCAGGGGTACCTGAAGGATGCCCCGGCCCAGCCTTCGCTCTCGAGGCCGCGACTCCATCCTCCCCGGCGGCACGGGGACACGGGCTCGCCGTTGTGCAGGGAAACGGACTGGTGATGGTGGGGTCCTCGGGCGAGCGTCGGGCGTTCCGGCATCCCGGGTCCGCGGGAGTGCTTCGACACGCGGCGAGTCGCCCGGGAAGCGGGACCGCATACGTCAACGACGTGGCGGGTCCGGACCAACTGGTGGTGGTGCAGCCCGGTGCGGTGGCCACGGTCGAGGGTCGCGGAGAGCTGACCCACCCGGCCTGGACCCCGTCGGGGGACCTGGCGTGGTCGGTGGACCTCTCCGTCCTCGAGGTGTGGTCACCGGCGACGGCGGCGCGCCGGATGGTGCCACCGCCTCGCGGTGCCGCGGCGATCTTCTCACCCGTGTTCACGGCCGCCGACGAGATGGTCGCGGTGGTGGGAGAGGCGGCCGGGCCCGCGCACGACGACGCCCTGAACGATCTGTGGCGCTACGACTTCGACGGCGGGGCCTGGACCCGGCTCACTCGGTTCCGGGCGGATGCCGACCGGTGGTCCGTCCTGCGGACCCCGGTGGTGGGTCCGGACGGTGCCGTCCTCTTCGTGCGCGTCACCGGCCGGGCCTCCGCCACCGAGCCGCCCTCGTTCCAGTTGTGGGCGTTGCGGGAAAGCCATCCTTCGAGGGTTCGGGACCTCCCCGGAGAGATGTACCTGGCAGGGTTCCTCGGTGATCGCTTGGTGTGGAACGTGCCCGACCCCGCGACGGGGGAGTGGCGGCTCGTGTCCGAGGGTCCTTCGGGATCAGAGAGCCTGGGGTGCGGGGCGGCCTCGGTCGACCCCGTGGCGGAGCCCGACCCCGACTTCCTGGAGGCCGGTGAGAAAGGGGAGCATCCCGCCGGCGCCGAGGTCGGCCAGGAGGCCATCCTCGACGAGACAGGGGCGGGACTCGCCCTCATGGTCGGGGACTTCGACTCCGAATCCCAGGCCCGGTCGATGGCGGAGGAGCTGGATGTCCCCGGCGCGCTGGTCGTGGGGCACGGGGCCGCGCCCGCCGCGGTCGGTCCCGGCGCCTGGGCCGTGGCCGTACCGATCCCTCCCGGCTCGCTGCCCGAGGAGGCCCTGGCGGCCTTCCGGGCCCGGCACGCCGGCCTGGCCGAACAGACGTGGATCGTGCCCTTCGAGCCCGGAGGGCCGGAGCGATGAGCGCGATGAGCAGCCGTGGGATGAGAGGCTCCGCCGTGGCCGCTGCCGCTGCCGCAGTCCTGGCCGTGTTCCTCGTGGCCTGTGCCGGGCGCCAGGCCACTCCGCCGGCCACCCCACCCTCGGAGGCCACCCCGACCGGCGGTAGCCCGAGCCCCCTCCCGGTCTGGATCGCGGTGTTCCGGTCCGCGGACGATCCCAACCACCTCGAGGACGACGCCGAGGGGCTGATGGAGCGGGCCGGCACCGCGGTGGTCGTCGCTCCGGAGGGCTGCTTCGGGGGACTCCGCGGCCAGGGTGACGTCCGCGCGGGCGAGTACGTCCTCGCCGTGACGGCTGACTCGAGGGAGGAGCTCGAGGCGGCCGTGTCCCGGTCGGAGAGGGAACCAGTGGTCACGGCCAGGGTCGAGGACCTCTGCCCCGTGTAGATGCTGAGGTCGGCGTCAACGGCCGGTGGTACATTCCCGCCGTGAGTCGGCTCCGTCGACACCCCCTCCTCACCGCGATCGTGGTGGTCCTGTTCTTCGCCGTGGCGGGGCTGGTGGCCACCACCGTGGCGGTGTGGCGGGCCGCCCACAACGACGAGGCGAGCCGGATCGAGCGGGCCGATGCCATCGTCGTGCTGGGGGCGGCCCAGTACGAGGGTGACCCCTCGCCGGTGTTCCGGGGACGGCTGGACCACGCCGTCCTCCTCTTCGAGCAAGGGTTCTCCGACCGCATCCTGGTGCTGGGAGCGGGGCAGCCCGACGAGGTCTTCACCGAGGCGGAGGCGGGAGCCGACTACCTGGTGGGGGAGGGCGTGCCCGGCGAAGCGGTCATCCCGTCCCCCCGGGGGAAGACCACGTGGCAGAGCCTCACAGCCGCTGCCGCCGTCATGGACGAGCAGGGGCTCCGGAGCGCCTTCCTCGTCTCGGATCCGTGGCACAACCTCAGGATCCGCCGGATGGCCAGGGACCTGGGGATCGAGGGCTATGTCTCGGCCACGTGGCACTCGGCCGCCCGGAGCCAGGCGACCCGGATGGCCGGGTACAGCAGGGAGGTCTTCGCGTACCTCTACTACCGGGTGCTCGGCAGGTAGGCGGGACCTCTCCCGCTTCTTCCCGCTCGCCTCCGGCTCGGCATCGGGCCAGGTCAGGAGGGGCGTCGGAGGCGCGTGCTACCCTACGCCCGGTGGGCACCGTCCGAGAGCAGCTGGAGGAGATCGAGCGGGGCACGCTCTCAGACCGGGCCACCCTCAGCGCTGAGTCCAAGGGTCGGGACCGAGAGGAGCCACCGCACGACCTCCGGACCGCCTTCCAGCGGGACCAGGACCGGATCGTCCACAGCAAGGCGTTCCGTCGCCTGAAGCACAAGACCCAGGTGTTCATCGCCCCCGAGGGTGACCACTACCGGGTGCGCCTCACCCACACCCTGGAGGTCTCCCAGATCGCCCGGACCATCGCCCGCGCCCTCCGCCTCAACGAGGACCTCACGGAGGCCATCGCCCTCGGGCACGACCTCGGCCACACCCCGTTCGGACACCTCGGGGAGCAAGCGCTGTCGCCCTTCCTGGGCCGTCCGTTCCGGCACAGCGAGCAGAGCCTTCGAGTGGTGGATCACCTCGAGCGAGACGGGCGGGGCCTCAACCTCAGCTGGGAGGTCCGGGACGGGATCGTTAACCACACGTGGTCGATGCCGATGCCCGCCACGCTGGAGGCCCAGGTCGTTCGGTTCGCCGACCGGCTGGGATACGTGAACCACGACATCGACGACGCCATCCGGGCGGGCATCCTGACCGAGGAAGACCTTCCCGAGGAAGCCGTCTCGGTCCTCGGCCGCAGCCACGGCAGGCGGGTCGACACCCTGGTCCGCGACATCGTGGACACGAGCGCTATGGCCCCCGAGGTGGCGATGTCCGAGCCGGCGGCCCGGGCCCTCGACTCGCTGCGGGACTTCATGTTCGAGCGGGTTTACCTGCGCGAGGAGGCCCACGACCAGCAGGAGAAGGCCGTCGGGGTGATCCGGTCGCTCTTCTCCCACTACCTCGACCACCCCGAGGAGATCCCCGCCGAGTACCGGGCGGCCCCCGGAGACCTTCCCACCCAGGTGGTCGACTACATCGCCGGGATGACGGACCGGTACGCCCTCCGCACCTTCGAGCGCCTCTTCCTTCCCCAGGGGTGGATGCTGTAGCCCCGGGGACCCATGGCCAGGATCCGTCAGGACGACGTGGAGCAGGTTCGAGAGCGGACCAACATCGTCGACGTCGTCCAGCAGTACGTGGGACTGAAGAAGGCCGGCCGGGCCTTCTCGGGCCTGTGTCCCTTCCACACCGAGAAGACGGCCTCGTTCACCGTGGACCCCGCCAAGCAGGTCTACTACTGCTTCGGATGCTCCCAGGGTGGGAACGTCTTCCACTTCCTCATGGCCGTGGAGCACCTCACGTTCCCGGAGGCGGTGGAGCGGCTGGCCCGGGGGGCGGGGGTGACGCTCCGGTACGAGGGGCTCGCGCCCGGCGACCGTCGGGCCCGCTCGCGGCGGGACTCCCTGCACCGGGCCAACCAACAGGCCGCCGAGATCTACCACACGTTCCTCATGGAGGCCGGGGAGGCGGAGGCGGCGAGGAAGTACCTCCAAGACCGGGGGTTCTCGAAGGAGGCCGTTCAGGAGTTCGGGGTCGGCTTCGCGCCGCGCCATCCGGACTTCCTCCTTCGGAAGCTGGCCCCGGAGCTCTCCCCGGAGCTCCTGATCGAGGCGGGGCTGGCGCTGAAGGATCCATCGGGCTCGGTGCGGGACCGGTTCCGGTCCCGGATCACCTTCCCGGTCCACGACATCGCGGGGCGGGCGGTGGGGTTCGGGGCCCGCCTCCTCGAGGGGGACGGTCCCAAGTACCTCAACTCTCCGGAAACCCCCGTGTACCGGAAGGGAGAGATGCTCTACAACCTCCACCGGGCCAGGGCCGCCGTCACGTCCTCGGGGCAGGCGCACGTGGTGGAGGGGTACACGGACGTGATCGCCCTTCACCGGGGCGGGGTGGAGACCGCCGTGGCCACGTGTGGGACGGCCCTTTCGGAGGGCCACATGCGGCTCCTTTCCCGCTTCGCTCAGCGAGTCGTGCTGGCCTTCGACTCCGACGAAGCGGGGGCCCGGGCCGCCGAGCGAGCCTACGGCTTCTTCGAGCAGTTCCCAGTGGAAGTGTCGGTGTTCCTCCTTCCGGAAGGCCTCGATCCGGCAGACCTGGTGAAGGAACGTGGCGCGGACGCCTTCGAGTCGCTGGCGGTCCACGCGGTGCCTCTCGTGGAGTACATGATCCGTCGGGCCGTGGGCGCCAGGGATCTCCTCGGCCCCGAGGCCCAGACCCGGGCGGTGAACCTTGCCCTCCCCATCGTGGCCGGTCTCGAGGACCCCGTGCGGCGGTCCGAGTACGCCGGACTCCTGGCGGACCTGGCGGGGGTGAGCGTCAATTCCGTCGCGCTCTCCCTGGATCGGATGGGACGGGGAGGTCGTGTCCCCGACCCGGTGCGCATCCCCGACCAGGGGAACGACAAGAACGACAAGGAAGCGCGCGTTCCGGCGCGAGAAGTGGAACGGGAGGCGCTGAAACTTCAGCTCCAATATGCCGATACGTGTAGTGAGGAGCTGGCCGCGCTGGAGGAGGGACTCTTCTCGATCGAGCGTCACCGTAAGGTGCTGTCGTTCGTCCGCGCCAATCCCGTTCGCCCCGCGGAGCTCGTGGAGCGGGCCCAGGAGGAGGGGCTGGCGAGGCTGCTGGCCGAGCTGTCCATCGAGCCGGTACGGGGGGAGCCCACCGCCGCCTATGCGGAGCGGGTGGTCTCGCGCCTGGAAGAACTGTCACTCCAGCGCCGGATTGATACCCTTAAGAAACGGCTGGAGAGGCTGAACCCGACCAAAGACCCGCAATCCTACGACACCCTCTTCGAGGAGCTCATCTCTCTCGAAGGGGAGCGCCGGAAGGTCCGGGCCCGAGCCGGCGAAGGAGTTTGACGTGGCGGACATCGTGAGGGATCCCGGTCTCGAGGAGGCCAAGGAAGTCATCGCTGCTCGAGGTCGGGAGCGCGGCTTCGTAACGTCCGAGGAGCTCGTCGAGGCCATCCCGGAGGCCGACCTCACCCCCGAGCAGGTCGAGGACTTCCTGGCCCAGATCGAGGAGCACCTCCGGCAGGAGGGGATCGAGGTCATCGAGGTCCCCGGCGAAGAGCTTGCCGAGGAGGCCCAGTCTGTCCTCCACAGGGACGACGACGTCCTCAAGGCGCCCACGAACGACCCGGTCCGCATGTACCTCAAGGAGATCGGGAAGGTCCCCCTCCTCACCGCGGCGCAGGAGGTCGACCTGGCCATGCGGATCGAGGGCGGGGAGTTCGCCACCGACCTCATGGACCGCATCGACGGGGACGCTCGGGTCGACCAGAAGCTGTTCCGCCGGGTCCTCGACTCGGTGAACCGGATCAGGGAGCACCAGGAGAAGAGCTTCAACAAGGTCGAGGGGATCGGCCGGGAGCGGGTGTCCCGCACCTGGCGTCCCAGGAACCGGGACGACGTGGTGGTCTTCCTCCGCAAGGTGGAGCGGGACGGCCAGCTGGCGAAGAAGAAGCTCATCGAGGCCAACCTGCGGCTGGTCGTGTCCATCGCCAAGCGCTACGTGGGCCGGGGGATGCTGTTCCTCGACCTGATCCAGGAAGGGAACCTCGGCCTGATCCGCGCGGTGGAGAAGTTCGCCTATTCCAAGGGATTCAAGTTCTCCACCTACGCCACCTGGTGGATCCGCCAGGCCATCA
>JBOGWB010000066.1:0-14164 GCA_050693035.1 Actinomycetota bacterium | reverse complement strand
GCGGCCACGGCCCGGTACCGGGCGGTGCGTCCCGGGCCGGGCACCCCGGCCAGGGCCCGGAGGAGCGCCCGGAGGTTCTCCTCGTCCGAGGCCCCCTCCCCCGCGTACCGGGCCGAGCGGGGCCCGGGGCCCCCTCCCAGAGCGTCGACCTCGATCCCGGAGTCGTCGGCCAGCGCCGCCTCCCCCGTCGCCTCCACCACCGTCCGCGCCTTGAGCAGGGCGTTTTCCAGGTAGGAGGATCCCGTCTCCTCGACGTCCGGCCACGAGACCTCCTCGTCGGTGACCCACTCGACCGGCCAGTCGTAGCAGATGGCCTTGATCTCCCGGACCTTCCCCGGATTCCGAGACGCGATGATCAAGCGCGGGGGGAAGCTCACCGTGAGGCGGCCTGGTTCACGCGCCCGACGCTTCGCGTTGAACGGCCGTCAGACGCTGGATGCCCTCGGCGCCCAGGGACACCATCGTGTCGAGGTCGTCCCGGGAGAACGGGGCGCCCTCGGCGGTCCCCTGGACCTCGACGAGCTTGCCGGTTCCCGTCATGACCAGGTTGAAATCGACGTCGGCCTTGGCGTCCTCCTCGTAGCAGAGGTCGAGCAGCGGGACGCCCTCGACGATGCCCACGCTGACCGCCGCGACGGGATCTCCGAGGACGTCGCCAGGGATCACCCCCCGGTCCTTCAGCTCGCGGACGGCCAGGGCCAGGGCGATGTACCCGGCGGTGATGGAAGCCGTGCGGGTGCCGCCGTCGGCCTGGAGCACGTCGCAGTCGATCCAGATGGTGTTCTCGCCCATCGCCTCCAGGCGTGCCACAGAACGAAGGGACCGGCCGATGAGCCGCTGAATCTCCTGGGTCCGTCCCGAGGGCCGCCCCCGGCTGATCTCCCGGGGGGTCCGAACCTGGGTCGACCGCGGGAGCATCGAGTACTCGGCGGTCACCCATCCGGTTCCCGCGCCGGCGAGGAACCGGGGCACGCCGGGCTCGTGGGAGGCCGCGCACAGCACCCGCGTCTTGCCCACCTCGAGGAGCACAGAGCCCTCCGCCCACTCGAGGTAGCCGGTCTCGAAGCGAACCGGCCTGAGGTCCCGAGGACCTCGACCGTCCGGACGGTTCAGCCTCCCACCTCCAGGACCATCCCTTCCTCCGCCACCGCCACATCGCCCTCGAACACCCTGGCGGCCTCCTCCCGCGAGAGGTCCCAGTCGAGGTACGGGCGGATGTGGGTGAGGATCAGGCGGCCGGCCCCGGCGCGGGACGCCGCCTCGCCGGCCTCCCGGGCCGACAGGTGGATGGGAGGGCGATCGGTCCCGTCCTCCTGCCAGGAAGCTTCCGCCAGGAGGAGATCCGAGCCCTTGGCGAGGTCGGTGACCTCGTCCGCGGGCCCCGTGTCCGCCGTGTAGGCGACGGCAACGCCCCCCGCTTCCGCGCGCAGACCGATGGTGGGCACGGTGTGCCGCATCGGCGCGCTGCGCACGGTGAAGGGCCCCATGTGGAACGTCTCGCCCGGTTGCACCTCCACCACCTGGAATGCCTGTCCGAAGGCGATGTCCGCGGTGTCGTCCGAGAGCAGGGGCCGGGCCCGTTCGACGACCTTTGGAGCCACGTACAGCGGGATGCTCGGCGGCGGCTCAGGACTGAAGATCCGAGCGAAGAGATACGCGTAGAGATCGGTCACGTGATCGGGGTGGGAGTGCGAGATCACCACGGCCCCGACGTCGAACAGACCCACGTGGCGCTGCAGATTCGCCAGCGTGCCCGTCCCCATATCCACCCACAGGTTGAACCCGTCGTGGCTCAGCAGGTAGCCGCTGGTGGCCCCGCCCGGCTTGGGCCAGGTGCCGTGGGCTCCCAGGACGGCCAGCCTCATCGGGGGCTCCGCAGCTCCGCCGGCCGGACCTCGACGGGGCGGACGTCCGAGACCTCGGGACCGAGGAACCGGCCCCCGAGATCCTTGAACGATGCCGCGTCGCCGGAGCAGAGGAACTCGTGGCGGGGAGCCCCGTCCTCATCACGGAGCAAACCCTCTCGCAAGAGAAGGCCGTACAGGTCTCGCGCGGCTTCCTCCGCCGAGGAGACCAGGGCAACCTCCGGGCCCATCACGTGGGAGATGAGCCCCGACAGCAGCGGGTAGTGAGTGCACCCGAGGATCAGAGCGTCCACTCCCGCGTCGCGGAGTGGCGAGAGGTACTCGCGTGAGATCGTCAGGAGCTCGTCGCTGGTGGTGTCGCCCCGCTCCACGTGGGGAACGAACGCGGGGCAGGCCTGGCTGATGAGCTCGACACCACCGTCCGCATCCCGGAGCGCCCGCTCGTACTCGCCCGTGGCGATGGTGGCCTCGGTGCCGATCACGCCGATGCGGCCGGTCCGGGTGGCGCGGAGGGCGGCTCGGACGCCGGACTCGATGACTCCCATCACCGGGACGTCGGCCTCCTCGGTGAGGTCGCGGATCGCGGCCACCTCGATGGAGTTGCACGCAACCACGAGCACCTTCACGTCGCGCGACAGGAGAAAGGCGGCGATCTCGCGGGCGAATGTGCGGATCTCCCCGAGCGCCCTTGGGCCGTAGGGAGACCGGGCCGTGTCGCCGAAGTAGATCACCGGCTCACGGGGCAGGAGGTCGATCACGGCCCGGACGACGGTCAGGCCCCCGACACCCGAGTCGAAGATCCCCAGCGGCCGCGGGTCAGACACTCCCGCTCCCCGCTACCACCACAGCGTCGTCTCCACCTGCTTCTCCGCCGTCTCCAGGTCGGTCGACCAGGCGTCGGCGGACAGGTACTTCCACCCGCCGTCGGCCAGAAGACACACGATATCCCCTTCCTCGAGCCCCTCGGTGATCCGCACGGCCACGTGGATCACCGCCCCGGAGGAGATCCCCGCGAAGATCCCCTCCTTCTCGGTGAGCTCGCGGAGCGACCGCAGGGACTGCTTGGAGTCCACCAGGAACTTCCCGTCGAGGCGTTCCGGGTCGAACACGGGCGGGATGAATCCTTCCTCCAGGGACCGGAGCCCGTAGACGAGCTCCCCCATCTCCGGTTCGGCCGCGATGATCTGGACCTCCGGGTTGTGCTCGCGGAGCCGGCGGCCCGCCCCCATGAGCGTGCCGCCGGTCCCCAACCCGGCCACGAAGTGGGTCACCTCGGGGAGGTCCCTGACGATCTCCGCCCCCGTTCCCTCGTAGTGGGCGCGCGGGTTCGCCGGGTTCCCGTACTGGAACGGCATGAAGTACTTGGGGTCCTCGGCCATCCGACGAGCCACCTCGATGGAGCCGTTCGTGCCCGCATCGGCGGGGCTGAACACGATCTCCGCCCCGAACAGCTCCAGCAGGCGGACTCGTTCCTCGCCGGCGTTCTCCGGCATCACCACCATCAGCCGGTAGCCTTTCCGCCGGGCCACCAGGGCCAGGGCGATGCCGGTGTTGCCGGAGGTGGGCTCGAGGATGACCCGGTCGGACGTGAGCTCGCCGGAGGCCTCGGCGTCCTCGATCATCGCCCGGGCGATCCGGTCCTTGAGCGAGCCCGTGGGGTTCTGGCCCTCGAGCTTCGCCCAGAGTCGAACGCCCGGCTTCGGCGACAGGCGGGAGAGCCCGACGAGGGGCGTGTTGCCGATGGAGTCGAGAATATCTGCGGCCTTCACGGGGCGATTATCCCAGCGGATGCTGACGCCTGGCGCCTCCTGGCCCGATCGCGGCCGCAGAAGGAGACCATGAGACGGTAGGAAGCCTCACTCGACGAAGCGGTGCTCCGGATCCGGGTCTCCGGAGCGGCCGCGGAGGGCCTGGGAAGGAGCCCCGCCCGCGACCGCGGGGAGGATCGAGAGGACGTCACCTTCCTCGACTTCCGTCTCGAGCGCTCCCAGGTACCGGACGTCCTCGTCGTTCAGGTAGACGTTCACGAACCGGTGCAGCCCCCCGTGTTCGTCGAGGAGGCCCGCGGTGAAACCGGGATGCTGGGACTCGAGGTCCTCGAATACCTCGGCCACCGTGGCGCCATCGGCTTCGAGCACGGCCTGACCGCCGGTGTGCCGGCGGAGGATCGTAGGGACCTTGACCCGAACCGCCATCGTCACTCCGACCTGGCGGCCGGGGCTCGCTCGGCCTCGGGGGGCGCCTGACCCGGTGACAGCCCGCAGAACGCCTCGTAGTCGATGAGCTCGGTGACGGTGGGGTGCTTACCGCACACCGGGCAGTCGGGATCCCACTTCAGCTTCACCGTGGTGAACTCCATCGCCAGGGCGTCGAACAGCAGGAGCTTGCCGACCAGTGGCTCCCCCACCCCGATCACGAGCTTGATGGCTTCGACAGCCTGGATCGACCCGATGATGCCCGGCAGGACGCCGAACACGCCGGCCTCGGCGCACGACGGCACGGTCCCGGGCGGCGGGGGGTGGGGAAACAGACACCGGTAGCACGGCGTCTCGGATCCGGGCAGGAAGACCGAGGCCTGTCCCTCGAACTGGTAGATCGATCCGTAGACGAGCGGCTTGCCGAGCATCTGGGTCGCGTCGTTCACCAGGTAACGCACCGGGAAGTTGTCGCTCCCGTCCACGATCACGTCGTACGGCTCCAGCACTTCGAACGCGTTCTCGGAGGTCAGCATGAGGTCGTGGGGGACCACCTCCACGTTCGGGTTCAGCAACCGCAGCCGCTCCCGCGCGGACTCGACCTTGGGGCGGCCCACGTCATCGGTGTCGTGGAGGAGCTGCCGCTGGAGGTTCGAGAGGTCGACGCGGTCGAAGTCCACCAGCCCGAGCGTGCCCACCCCGGCGGCGGCCAGATACATGGCCGCGGGAGACCCCAACCCGCCGGCGCCGACCAGCAACACCTTGGCCTCCATGAGCTTGCGCTGCCCGTTCCCGCCGATGCCCGGCAGGATGATGTGGCGCGCGTATCGGAGGACCTGGTCCTCGGTGAACTCGGTCACGTGATCCTCACGTCCTCCTCCGTCGGCTCGCCTTCCTCGAAGCGGAACCCCCGCAGGCTCGGCTCCTCGTCGCGCAGCGACAGGATGAGGTACCGGGTGCCCGGATACGCCGGGACCAGATCGCCCGTCAGCGGGTCCCTCCAGTGGGCCTGGGCCACGTCCGTGGGAGAAGGGAAAGCTTCCGTGTGGGTGTGGGAGTGGAAGAAGGCCAGGAGGTCCCAGCCGCTGCCCTCGATCTCATCGAACACCCTGAGCTGTTCCCGTTCGTCGAAGCGGTAGACGACCGGGCTCTCCTCCGCATTCCGCATCGGGTACACGCGAACCGCCTTCCCCTCCATCCCGGCCACGGCTCCGCAGGCTTCGTTCGGATAGCCCTTCAAGGCGTGGGACACCATCTGCTCGTACAGCTCCCTGGACAGCTCGATGCCTGCTATCTCGTCCTCCACCCCCTGGCCCGCTGGCTCCTCAAGAAGGAATCCTATCAACCGGATAGGAATTTCGGCCCGAGCTCTCCCACAGGCCAGCCTTCAGGCCCCTCCCACGACCCGCCCCCGGACGGTGATCCGCCCTGGCGGTCCCTCCGCCGTCCGCCCGATCTCGGCGGCCTCGACGCCACGGACCTCCAGCTCGCGAACCAGTCCTCCGGCTCGCTCCTCCGAGGCCACGATCAGGAGCCCTCCCGAGGTTTGGGCGTCGGCCAGAGCCAACTGCTCAGCTTCGGGGAGCTCCCCCCAGTCGACGTGCGGCGCCACGAACCGGTGGTTCGAGCGCGTGCCCCCGGGGACCACGCCCCGCCGGGCCAGTTCCAGCGTGCCCGGGAGGAACGGCACCGTCGGGGCTTCGATCTCCGCTCTCACTCCTGACGCGGCCAGCATGATGTGGAGGTGGCCGAGCATCCCGTACCCGGTTACGTCCGTGGCGGCCTCCGCGCCCGCCGCCACCATCGCCTCCGACGCGGGGGCGTTCAGGGCGGTCATGATCTCCACCGCCCGGGCCACCTGCTCCGGAGGGGTCACGCCGCGCTTGATGCCGGTGGTGAGGATCCCCGTCCCCAGCGGCTTGGTGAGGAACAGCCGGGCGTCCGCCGGCGCGGTCGAGTTCCGCACCACGCGGTCGAGCTCGACGAATCCGGTCACGGCCATGCCGTACTTCGGCTCGGGGTCGTGGATGCTGTGACCTCCCACGATGGACACGCCGGCCTCGCCGGCGACCTTGGCCCCTCCCGCCAGGACCCGCCCCAGCAGGTCCAGGGAAAGCTCCTCGATTGGCCACGCCACGAGGTTGAGGGCCAGCACGGGGCCCCCGCCCATCGCCCACACGTCGCTCATGGCGTTGGCGGCGGCGATCCTCCCCCAATCGAACGGGTCGTCCACGATGGGAGTGAAGAAGTCCACGGTCTGCACCAGCCCGCGCCCGTCCGGGAGCGCGTACACCGCCGCGTCGTCGCCGGTCTCGGTGGCCACCACGACGCCTTCGGCTGAAGCTTGAGTGAGTTCGCCCAGCACCTGGGCAAGGTCCTCAGGACCCAGCTTGCACGCTCACCCGGCGCCGTGGCTGAACTTCGTGAGCCGCACTTCGTCGCGCATGGGGGCAGGATATCCCCCCCGAGGTGACCGAGCGCCCCGGGTGCCGGCTGTCAGGTCCGGGCGGCGCTCTTCTGCGAGCGCTTGGGCCGGCGGACCCCGCTCACCGGCACCTTGATGCCCGCCAGCAACCGGCCGGTCTCATCGGATGGCGCGGGCTTGCCCAGGTAGAACCCCTGGGCCAGGTCTGCTCCGAGGTCATTCAGCTGGCGCCAGATGGCCTCCGTCTCGACGCCCTCGGCCACCACCGAAAGGCCCAGGTTCCTCCCGAGGTCGATCACGGAACGAACGATCATCGCGGCGCTCGGATCGGCGACCAGCCCGAGCACGAAGGACTTGTCGATCTTGATCTCCTGCACGGGGAGCTGCTGCAGGTAGGCCAGCGATGAGTATCCCGTCCCGAAATCGTCGATCGACAGGCGCACCCCCATCGCGGATAGCTCGGCCAGGACCTCCAGGGCCCGCGCCGAGTCCTTCATGATCGAGCTCTCGGTGATCTCGAGCTCGAGCCACGAGGGATCGACCTTCCACCTTCGCAGCAGTTGCTTCACCTCGCGTGGGAACCGCGGGTCGTGCAGATTCGCGGCGGAGATGTTCACCGCCACCGTGATCTCCATCCCCGAGCGCCGCCACGTCCGGAGCTGCCGGAGCCCCGCCTCGAGCACCAGAAGGGTAAGACCCTTGATGAGTCCGGTGCTCTCGGCCAGCGGGACGAACTCCTCCGCCGTGAGCAAGCCTCGCGTCGGGTGGTGCCAGCGCACCAGAGCCTCGACTCCTCGGATCCGACCCGAGCCGAGCTCGGCCTTGGGCTGGTAATGAAGGATGAGCGCCCGCTCCTCGATGGCCCGGCGGAGCTCTCCGGCCAGCGCGAGACGGCTCGGGCTGTAGCGGTTGTGATCCTCCCGGTAGGTCTCGTAGCCCGCCAGGCTTTCCTTGGCCGCGTACATGGCGACGTCGGCCCGCTGGAGGAGCGCGTCCACGTCCTCGCCGTGTTCGGGAAACTGAGCGATCCCGAGGCTCGCACCGATGTCGAGGGTCAGGCCGCCCACCACGAGCGGCTGGTCCTTGAGGGCCTTGATGACCTTCCGGGCGACCTGAGCCGCTGCGCCCGGCTGCTCCACCCGTTGGAGGAGCAGGCCGAATTCGTCTCCCCCCAGGCGGGCGATCGTATCGCTCTCGCGGAGGCTTCCCTTGAGCCGCAGGGCGATCAGCCGGAGCAGCCGGTCCCCGTTCTGGTGACCCAACGTCTCGTTGATCTCTTTGAACCGGTCGACGTCCATGATCATGACGGCCAGCCGGAGGCCGTCCCGCCGGGCGGTCAGCAGAGCCTGATGGACGCGATCGTGGAACAGGGTGCGGTTGGGAAGTCCGGTCAGCGTGTCGTGGAGGGCCTGGTGCCGGTTCTCCTCGGCCTGCTGCTGGAGGTGGCGAGAGGCCGCCGCCACGAGGCGGAACAGCGCCGCCCACAGGAGGGCCAGCCCCGCAACGAGGATCAACGAGAGCCGGGTCGTATCACGGCTGATCGCCTCCGCCACCGGCGTGTACGGGATGTAGACCTCGAACGCACCGGCCGGAGATGTGGCAGAGCCGAACCGAAGCGGAACGTACACCTCGAGGAGCGGCCCCCGACCGCGCTCGGTCGAGTCTTCGGCCTCATCGAGCCCCGAGATCTCCGCCGCCACCTCTCCTTCCAGTGCCTCGCGGAGGTCATCCGACGGCGGATAGCTCCGTCCGATCAGCCGCGGGTCATCCGAGTACACGACGCGAGAGTCACGGCTCCAGATCTTGAGCCGCACCACCTGCTCACCGAGCCGGCCCCCTTCCAACAGACGATCGAGCTCGGCTACCCGGGCCCGGGTCAGTCCGTTCCGCAGGTCATCCGGCCGGAGATGAGGCTGGATGCCCAGCCGGGCCACGAGCTCCGCGGCCTGCGCCGCGCTCGCCGTGGCCTCTGCCCGGACCTGCGCGCGGAGGGTGTAGGCCAGGGCGAGACCGAGCAACGCGAATGCCGCCAGGCTCAGGAGGCCGAACTGCTGGACGAGGCTGAGTTTGGGGAGAGCCCTCTTCACGACTCTGGTATCGGCGCGTTGGGGGGGACCCTTCATGGCCCGAACCGCCTAGTCGCCCGGAGACGGCGTCCCCCGTTCGGGGGACCCAGGGTCTCACTGGCGAGGGAGGATGGAGGGGTCGGGCCGGGGGCCGAGTTCCCCCGCCGTGTCGTGGAGCCACGCCGCCAGTGGTTCCGGGGGCATCGGCTCGGCCAGGTAGTTCCCCTGGGCAAGGTCGCAGCCCATGATGGCGAGCAGGCTCCAGATCTCCTCGGACTGCACCCCCTCGGCCACGACCCGGAGGCCCAGGTTCCGTCCGAGATCGATCGTGGAACGCACGATCACGGCGTCGTTCTCGTCCGAAAGCATGTTCATGACGAACGACTTGTCGATCTTGATCTCGTCCACGGGCAGCTGCCGCAGGAAGGCCAGGGAGGAGTATCCCGTCCCGAAGTCGTCGATCGAGAGGCGCAGGCGGCGGGCCGAGAGCCGGGCGAGCACGTCCATCGCCCGAGCCGGGTCCGCCATGATGCTCGTTTCGGTGATCTCGAGCTCCAGGAACCGGGGTTCGATGTCCCACTTGTGCAGCAGTCGGACCACCTCGTCCGGGAGACCGAGGTCCGAGAGGTTCCTCGCCGACAGGTTCACCGACATCGACACCGGGAGACCGAGGTCGTGCAGGGTCCGGCACTCGCCGAGGGCCGCATCGAGCACGTGCAGGGTGAGCGGCCGCATGAGCCCGGTGTGCTCCGCGAGAGGAACGAACTCGTCCGGCGGAAGCAGCCCGCGCCGCGGATGGCGCCACCGGAGGAGCGCCTCCACGCCGGTCACCCGCCCGGAGCTCAGCTCCGCCTTGGGTTGGTAGTGAAGCACCAACTCGTCTTCTCGGAGTGCTCTGCGCAGCTCCCCGGCGAGGGCCAGACGCCCGGGACTGTACCGGTCCCGCCTGACTGTGTAGATCTCGTAGCCGCTGTGGGCGGCCTTCGCCACGTACATGGCCACGTCGGCCCGCCGCAGGAGAACGTCCACGTCCTCGCCGTGCTGAGGGCAGATGGCGATGCCGATGCTCGCCGTGACGTCGAGGGCCAGGCCTTCCACCATCAGCGGTTCCTCCAGGCCCTTCAGAACCTTCGCCGCCACGGCGGTGGCGGTCGCCGTATCCGGGACGTGTGGGAGGAGGATGCCGAACTCGTCCCCGCCCAGCCGCGCCACGGTGTCGCTCTCGCGAAGGACGCCGCGGAGTCGCAGGCCGACCTGCTGGAGCAACCGATCGCCGTTGTGGTGACCGAGGGTGTCGTTGATCTCCTTGAAGTGATCCAGGTCCATGATCATCACGGCCACCGAGGAGCGCTCTCGCTGACTCGCCCGGATGGCCTGTTGCAAGCGGTCGTGGAACAGCAACCGGTTCGGCAGGTCGGTCAGGGCATCGTGGAGGGCCTGGTACTGGTTCTTGGCCGACTGCTCGGTAAGCTGGACGAGGGATTGCTCCAGGCGTGACACCAGCCTGGCGTTCTCCAGCGAGGTGCTGGCGCTGCGGTACACCGCCACCACCGGGAGCGTGAGCACCGGCACCAGGAGCGGGCTGAACTCGGCCACCACGACCAGCGCCAGCGCGAGCGCCAACAGCACGCCACTCGTCAGGGCCTGAAAGGCGAAGTCGTGTCGAAGGTAACGGACGATCGGTATCCGCTGGGCCAGGGCCAGAGCCGCTCCGGCCAGGAAGTTGTTCGTGAGGAAGAACACCGCCGCCGACAGCAGGATGGCCGGGATGTCGCTCATGCGAAAGGCCGGACCGAAGATCGGCGGGACGCCGGCGATCCAATCCAGGACCGCGCCGGCCGCTGCGAACGACATCGTCGTCTGCGAGATGTTGAACGCCGCCTTCCACAGGGGCTTTCTACGGGTGATGTCTCCGATGAGGGAAGCAACAGCCTGTGCCACGACGGCGGCCACGGTCCCCACCGAGAGAAGGAGAGCGAACACGAACGTCGTCGACGTCGTGATCTCCTCTTCCTCGTCGTCCCGGGCCACCTTGATGGGGAACAGCTCGCCGAGGACGGCGAACGAGACGAACAGCCACAGGGCCACGGAGCGCAGGTCGATGTCGGTTGGCGGCGCGAGCAGAACGAGAGCACAGAGCAACGCGAGGCCGACGGAGGTCACCGCCGCCACGTAGAGGAACACGGGCGGGATCGCGCGCAACCGCATCGAGTTTTCTTTGCTAGTTGGAAGGGCTCCGATATCGACCGGGAGTCCCGGAGGTGCCCCGGAGGCACCCCGAAGGATGGCAACGGTGGTTCACCACTTGCGCGCGGCGCCGAGCACGTACACGAGTGCCGCCAGCGAGCCAAGCGTGATGCTCAGCCTGAAGAGGCGAGCCTTCATCCCGTCACCTCCCCTCGGCGGGAGTTCCCGCCTCCCAAGTTATCGACCGTGCCCAGAGGGCCCTTGAGGCTGGTGGCGAGGCCGCCCGTCCCTCCTGAGGAGAGAGCGCTTCAGTGGCAGGTCGTGGTGCCCGAATCGAGGGTCCGCCCCCCGATCCCCACGAACTCCCAGTCGTACCGGTCGGGGTGGAGGGTCAGGAAGAGCACGCCGAAGACGTTCGCCCGCCTGACCACGCTGTTCGCGCGGACCCGGACGATGGGGTAGAGGTTGCGCCCGCCCGTTCCCACCACGAACTCCCGGATCCCCCGCTCACGGTCGGCTCTCCGCCCGGGGGTCTGTGGAGCGAACCGCTCGTAGTGGTGGTCGTGGCCGTTCAGCACGATCTCGGCGCCGTCCCGGTACAGACCGCGCCAGAACGGCTCGTAGGACCGGTCGTTCCCGTGGAGCCCGGAGCTGAATCGAGGATGGTGCCAGGCCGCCAGCGTGCAGGACGAGCCGTCGGAGTCGAGCCGGTCCCGGAGCCACCGCCGTTGGGGCGATCCCTTGCCGCATCCCCCGACGGCGAAGCACACCGAATTGAGCACCACCACCTGCCACTCGTCGAGGTGGAAGCCGTAGTATCCGCGGCGCCCGGCGGCCTCGCCGAAATAGTCGAAGTAGCCCGTGGCCCCGGGAGTGTGGTACTCGTGGTTCCCGAGCGCCGGCCGAGTGATCCCCTTGAGCCTTCCCCAGGTCGGCCCGTAGGACGCCCGGAACCTCCACAGCGATCCGTCCTCGTACTGGTTGTCGCCGAGCGCGAGGACGGCGACGACTCCGCTTCGGAGGAGAAGGTCGGAGGTAGCCTCCATCCAGCACTGCGACCGAGAGGTTGGTTGCCCGGGCGCACAGGCGATGTCGCCGGCCGCGGCGATCCGGACCGCGCAACTGACCTTGGTTCCGATCCCCTCTCCCTGGAGGCAACCGTCGTCGCCCCATCCTCCGAAGAGATCGTCGGCGCCGTCGCCGCCGAACAGGCTGTCCCTTCCGTCGCCGCCAAGCAGGGTGTCGTCCCCTGCCCCGCCGTGGAGCACGTCCGAACCGGGACCGCCGCAGACGAGATCGTCTCCCCCGCGAGCGCGGACCACGTCCGCGCCCTCGCCCGTGGTGATGATGTCCGGGCCCGTCGTCCCGATGAGCACGTCCCGTCCATCGGTGCCCACCATGGTCGCCGGCTGTCCGCCGCACTGGATGACGGCCTCCACCCCCGGCGCGATCAGCGAGACGCCCGACGATGCGACGAACGTCGGGAACAGGAAGACGAGGGCCACGAAGATCCGGGCGGCCATCCTTCGCCGCCCGGTGCGGGCTATGGGAACCACGAGGGCGCAGGATACGCCGCTCGGTGCGACGTTTCTAGTTCATCCGCACGGAAGCTTCCGGATCCCTCGCCTGGGCCGACCCGCCGGCCCGCAGCCGGCGATCCCTCCGAAGCAGTTGCGCGTTGAACGCGACCACCACCGTGCTCACCGACATCAGGAGGGCTCCCACCGCGGGGGGCAGCAAGATGCCCCACGGGGCAAGCACGCCCGCCGCCAAGGGCAGCGCCGCGGCGTTGTAGCCGGTGGCCCAGACGAGGTTCTGGATCATCTTCCGATAGCTCGCGCGCGACAGCTCCACCACCCGGGCCACGTCACGCGGATCGTCGCGAACCAGGATCACGTCGGCCGACTCGATGGCCACATCGGTGCCCGCGCCGATGGCGATCCCGACGTCCGCCTGCACCAGGGCCGGCGCGTCATTCACCCCGTCGCCGACCATCGCCACCACGTTGCCCTGGGCGTGGAGCTCCTTCACCCGCATGGCCTTGTGCTCGGGAAGCACCTCCGCGAAGTACTCGGCGATCCCCAGCTCCCGGGCGACCCAGCGAGCCACGTCCTCCGAGTCCCCCGTGATCATGGCGACCCGGATCCCCATCTTGCCGAGACGGGAGACGGCCTCCCTGGACTCGTCCCGGATCACGTCGGCCAGGGCGAACACCGCGGATACCTTTCCCTCCTCCACCAGGCTCACGACCGTCTTGCCCTCGCTCGACCATCGTTCGGCCGCTTCGCGGAGGTCCCCGACCGGAGCGGTCCCGAGCGAGTCGAGCAAACGGGGACCACCCAGGTGGACCTGGTGAGAGTCGACCGTGCCTCTGATCCCTCGCCCCTTCAGCGCCTCGAAGGATCGCACCGCACGGGGCTGTACGCCTCGCCGCCGGGCCTCGGCGACGATGGCCCGCGCGAGGGCGTGCTCGCTGTCCGCCTCGAGTCCCGCGGCCAGGGCGAGGGCCTCCTCTTCGGTCCTCCCGTCGGAGGTGGCGACGCCGACCACCCCCAGCTCTCCGCGCGTCAGGGTGCCGGTCTTGTCGAACACCACCACGTCGAGATCTCGAGCCTGCTCCAGGGCCAGTCGGTTCCTCACCAGAACGCCGCTGCGGGCCGACAGGCTCGTGGAGATGGCGATGACGAGCGGGACGGCCAGCCCGAGGGCGTGGGGGCACGCGATGACCACCACCGTCACGGCCCGCTCGACGACGAAGTCCGCTCCCCGGCCGGCCGCGAACACACCCCAGGCGAGCGCGGTCAAGGTCCCGGCGGCGACGGCAACGTAGAAGAGCCACATGGCCGCCCGGTCGGCAACGTCTTGGGCTCGCGATTTCGAGGCCTGGGCCTCCTGGACCAGCCGCATGATCCCGGCGAGAGCGGTGTCCTCTCCGGTCTTCGACACCTTCACCCGGAGCGAGCCCTGCTCGTTCACGCTGCCCGCGATGACTCGATCGTTCGGGCCCTTGCCGATCGGACGGGACTCCCCGGTGAGCATGGCCTCGTTGACGTGGGACTCGCCTGCCGCCACCGTCCCATCGGCGGGCACCCGTGCTCCCGGACGGACCAGGACGACGTCGCCTGGCGACAGCTCCGCGATGGGAACCTCTTCGATGTCGCCATCGACGACACGCTCCGCGGTGTCGGGGAGAAGCTTCGCCAGCTCGGCCAGGGCCTCCCCGGCTCGTCCGATCGAGCGCATCTCGATCCAGTGCCCGAGGAGCATGATCGTCACGAGCGTGGCCAGCTCCTCCCATAGCGGCATCCCCGGGTAGCCCAGCGTAACAGCGGCGCTAAAGGCGAATGCCACCGTGATGGCCAGGGCGATGAGCGTCATCATGCCCGGCAGCCGGTCGCGGAGCTCGCGGACTGCGCCCTGGATGAA
>JBOGWB010000065.1:0-22362 GCA_050693035.1 Actinomycetota bacterium | reverse complement strand
CGGCTGGTCGGGTCTCCGCAGGGGTCGTGGTGATCGTCTTCGCGGCGAGCGTCACACTGGGCTACCTGCCACTCCTCGGCGGTGTCCGCTCCGGCGGTGCTTCGGAGACCCTGAGCGATGGGGTGGTGTCCGTCGACCTCTTCGATTTTGGGGCCCCCTCGTCGACCACCGAGGCCGTCTCATCCGTCGAAGGGGTTGGCACAACGGTCCCGATGAGGTATCTGGTTGGCCGTGCGCACGGTCCGCATGACGTTGCGCTCCTCCCCTGCTCACAACTGGGCTCCGTTCTGCGGACCACACCCACCGGTTGCACACCCGGGGCCGTGCTCGTGAACGGAGACTGGGTCCTCAAACCCCTGGAGGATGGCGGCGGGGGGTTGCGGCCCGGGACGGAGGTGCGACTCCGAACGCAGGAGGACGACCGCGTGGGCACCATACACATCCCCGCCAAACCGAAGATCACCGAGCTTCCGGTTCTTCCGTTCACGCAACTCCTGATCGACGAGGCCGCGGTCTCCCGCAAGACCCTGTCGGCGGCCCCGGTCTCGAGGCTGCTCGTGCAGACGGATGGCCGCCCCGAGACGATCGAGCAGATCCGCGAGGCGCTCGCCCTACTGGTACCTGCCGGCTACTCGTCCGTCTCGACGAGAGCCATGCTCGCGGAGCTGGAGGGCGGCGGCGGCGGCGGAGTCGCCACCGCGGTCCGGATCGGGACGATCATCGCGCTTGCGGTCGCCGCCGTAAGCATGCTGATCTCCACGATCGGCGCTATGCAGGAGCGACGGAGGCCGCTGGCCGCCCTCGCGGCCATCGGCGTTCCGATGCGGGCCCTCCGTTGGTCAGTCGCGGTGCAAACGATGGCCCCGCTGCTCGCTGGCACGCTGCTCGCGGCCAGCGCAGCCATGGTAGTCGTTGCGTCGACGGCCAGAGAAGCGGCGGACACCTCGCGAGTGATCGCGCCCATCCTGCCCATCCTGCCGATCGTCGCGTTCGCCGTCCTCGCCGGAATCATGGCTACGCTGCTCGCCTTCCCGTCCGCAGCCAGGGGCATCTCGCCGGACGCGCTGCACTACGAATGACGAGCCGCTCACACCAGCGTGGCGAGGGTCGCGCTGGTGTTCTTAGCTCCTCACGAGCCCATGGCGATCGAACCAGCCCGCGGGGCAGGTGCGTCCCCCCATTTGCATCCGGGAATGCAGCATGGGGTGTGGTCTCGCCAGAGACAGCCAGGAGGGGCCCATACATAAAATGGAACCGCCAGAGTCCGAAGACTCCAGCGGTTCCGTGCCCTTTCTACACCTCGTCGTTCCGACAGCGCAAGAGCGTCTTGGGTAATTTCCGCTGGGTAAGAAATCGGGGCTCCCGCACGCGTTTTGGACCTGGAGTGTGACACGAAGTGTGACACGGCCAGAGCCTCGAATGGAACCTGGCAAAAGGGCGGCGACGTCTTGCCTGGTCAGAGGGTGTCGGAGGAGGGATTTGAACCCTCACGGGCTTATCGCCCACTAGGCCCTCAACCTAGCGCGTCTGCCAAGTTCCGCCACTCCGACGCGGGGTCCAGTATACGGGCTGGGGCCGGGGCAACCTCGCCCCGGCCCGCACGTCCGGCTGCTCCCAGGCCTAGGCCTGGTACCGCTGCTTGATCTCCTCCATCTGCTGCCCCAGCTCCTCCACCCGCTCGTCGCCCAGCGACTTGCGGATCTTCGGGAACAGCTCGCCCTCCTCCTCCTCGATGTGGTGGCGGATGTTCTCGATCAGCACGGTGGTCTTGGCCTCGAAGGTCTCGTCCTCCGGGTCCACCCCCTTCAGCTCTTCCATGAGGTTCTCCACCACCGCGTGCTCCTCGAAGGACTCGAGCACGACCTCTTCGGCGCTCTGCACCTCGTCCCGGGCGGCCGGGTAGAGGACCTGCTCCTCCATCTCCGAGTGGATGGTGAGCTCCTCGATGATCCGATCCACGATTTCCCGCTTGGTCTTGAAGGCCCGGTCCCCTGCGCCCTCGAACTCATCGAACAGCTTCTTCACCCGACGGTGGTCCTCTTCCAGCATCTCGATCCCGTCCATGGCTCCTCCTCCGGTCAGCGACAGAGGGGTTCTTCCCGCTCGGGTGAGGCCCGACACCTCAGGCGGCCAAATCGGCCTCTTCGGTCACAGACCAGTTCCAGGCGTTCCACAACACCCCGTCCACGGTGGGATTGGCCCGGAGGCCTCCCACGCCCGGTCGCCACGCCACCGTCACCTGGGGCTGGAACAGGGGAAGCACGGGAGCCAGTCCCGCCAGGCGTTCCTGCGCCTGCCGGAGTGCCCTGGCGCCGTCCTCTCCTCCCCGATCGGCCCGGGCCAGCAGAGCATCGAGCGCCCGGTCGCGCAGTCCGGTGGCGGACTCCCCTCCCGAGGAGCCGAACCACCGCGACAGCCATGACGAGGGCCCGCTCCGAACCCTCCAGAGCGCCAGGTCGAACCGCCGCTCCGGCAGCCAGGTGTGGTGGAAGATCTCGGCGTCGAGCGAGACGAGCTCGACGTCCACGCCCGAGCGGCCCAGCTCCGCACGGACGTACTTGGCGAGGAGGTCGAGGATCTCGCCCCTCGGGTACGCCAGCGTGAGCTCATCCTCCACGCCCACGTCCACTCTGCCCCCCCGCCCGTACCGGGCCCACGCCGGGTTGGCACCGGCCTGTTCGGGAGCCAGCGCCCCGTCGGCCTTCCTCCCTTCCCCTCGGAGAAGCACCTCGACGAACCGGTCCCGACCGACGGCGTCGGCGATCCGCCTCCGCAGCCGCGCTCGGGCGAGCTCCTCGGTGTTGATGGCCAGGTGGACGAGCTCGGGCCCGTACGCCTCGGACACCTCCACCCCCGGGATGGCGGCCAGCCGCCGGCCCCACGACACGCCGGGCATGGGCGCGACCGCATCGAGCCGTCCCTCCCGCAGCAGGAGGATCGCGGTGGTCGGGTCGGGGACGAACGCCACTTCCACCCGGCGGAGCAGGGGGCGGGGGCCCCAGAACGACGGGTCGGCCACCAGCGTGATGGAGCGGCCTCCCACCCAGGGGCCGAGACGGAACGGTCCCGCGCTGACGGGAGGGCCCCGGTTCCAGCCGGCCACCTCCCGGCGGGTCCCCGCATGGGCAGGCAGGACGAACCGCCCGGCCGAGAAGAGATCGCGCCACCGCGCGAAGGGCGGAGAGAGCACCAGGCTGCCCTCCTTGTCGGACGACTCCCGCACCGCAACGAGGTGGTCGAACCCGTCTCGGATGGCCACCGGAAGCCGCGGGTCGGTCATCACTCTCCAGGTGAACTCGACGTCGTCCACAGTCACCGGCCTTCCGTCGCTCCATCGGGCTTCGGCCTGAATCACGAACGAAACCGTCATCCGGTCGCCGGACACGTCGACCTCCGGCTCCTCGGCCAGGAGGTACGGGCGATACCGGAGATCCGGCGAGACCACGAAGAAGGAGGGAAGCACGGCGCGCAGGATGTCGCGGGGCGCCGCCGACCCCGCACGGATCGGGTTCAGGTTGACGGGCTCCTCGGGGTACCCGAGGCGGAGGGAACCGGCGAGCGGTGGCCGCTCCGGCGGTTCCGTGGGCCGAGGAACGGCGTCCTCGCTCGGGGTGCACCCACCGGCCGCAAGGGCAACGGCGAGCGCCAGGCCGGCGACTCGGCGGGCCCCCGGCCGGGCGGCGCTACAGCTGGACCGAGAGCGCAGCGGCATCGAATCCACCCAGGGGGTTGACGGCGAGCCCCTCGACGTCCGTCCCGGCGGCCAGCCGCGACCGGAACCAGGCCAGGGGGACCAGGGGGGCCAGGGACAGCCCCCGGCGTTCGGCTTGCCGGTACAGGCGCTCGCGGTCGCCGGCATCCCGTGCCTCCCGAGCCCGTTCGAGCAGCGAGTCGAGCCGGGCGTCCTCCAGGCCGGTGTGGTTGTCGGGAGAGGTCGATAGCAGCAGGGGCTCCAGGAGGGCCTGCTGGCGAGGGTAATCCGCCACCGAGACCAGGCAGAAGAACCGCTGGCCGTCCCGCTCCAGGAGCTCCCGGTACTCCCGCTCCTGGTGGGCCCGGGGCCTGGCCTCCAGGCCGACCTCTCCGAGCTGGGAGGCCAGCTCGCGGGCCAGGCGATCCCCCACCGGCGACGCCGCATAGTCCAGGGCGAACGAGCGCGATCGAGGGGGCAGCCCTGCCACCAGCGCTGCCGCCTCGGCGAGATCCTGGCGGCACAGCGGCCCGCAGGCGCCCCGGCCGTACCCCGGGAGGGTGGGAGGCACCACGCCGTCGGCGGCGACCGCAACCGTCCCGTACACGCGATCGACGAGCCGGTTCCTGTCGATCGCCAGGGCCACGGCCCGCCGGAGCGCCGGGCTGCGCAGCCGCGGGTCCCGCAGGTTGAACCCGCAGTGCACCAGGCGGGCCAGCGTCACCACTCCCTCCGAGCCGAACTGGGCCTCGGCCTCGGAGACCAGGCCGGCAGGGATGGGCGAGACCTCCAGGTCCCCGGCCACGAAGTCGGGCCACGCCGCCTCGGGGTCGCCATATACGGCGAGCTCGACCCCAGCCTCGCCGGAGGGTCCTCCGTGGTACGCCGGGAACGCCGTGAGGGCGATCGGCGCACCCGGAGCGAGCTCACCGGTCAGCTGGTACGGCCCGTTCCCCACCGGGCGAGCCGAGTACCCGGGGAAGGCGGCCGCCTCGGGGACCGGCGAGAGGGCCGGGTGGCCGAGGAGGGACACGAAGTCGGGCCACGGGTCGGTCAGCCGGACCTCCAGGGTCAGGTCGTCCCGGGCGATCACGCCGGTGATGTGATCCTGGTCCAGCGTGACGTTGTACTCATCGAACCCGTCCACCCGTTCCAGCAGGAAGGCGAAGGGTGAGGGCCGGAACGGGTCGGCCAGGCGGTTCCAGGCCGCCACGAAGTCCTGGGCCCGGACCGGCGTGCCGTCGTGGAACTGCACCCCGTTCCTGAGCCGGAACACGAACAGCCTGCCCCCTTCCAGGACCTGCCACCTCTGGGCCGCCGCCGGGACGGCCTCCTGGGTGCGGGCGTCGTAGTCGACCAGGCCGTCGAACATCATGGAGGCCAGGAACAGGCCGTCAGGCGTGTCCAGGGCCCGGGGATCGGCGGCGGGGAGCGACGTGATGGCGATCCGGAGGACCCCGGGTCCTATGGGAGTGGGGCCGACGGTGGGCCCGACGATCGGCCCCGTGGGCCGGTCGTCCACCGGAGGTGGCATGGTGCACGCCACCGCCGCGAGGCTCAGGGCCAGGGCGACGTGGATCGTGCGGAGGGCGGGGCCGATCCGGCGCCCGTCCCTAGGTCCACTTCCAGGCAAGCCAGAAGGTGGTGGCGGTGAAGATGAGCGCCGTCACGACGGTGATCCGGTCGAGGTTCTTCTCCACGGCCGTGCCCCCGGAGAGACCGGCACCGCCGCCGAAGATGTCGGAGAGCCCGCCACCCTTCCCCGCATGGAGCAGGACGAACAGGATCAGCAGGATTCCGGCCAGGACGTGCACCACGATGAGGATCGCGTTCAGCATGCTCGGGCTGGCTCCTTCTTCACTGGGCGACCTCCTCGATCACGGCGTGATCCTCCAATGGGAAGTGGCACGCCGCCACCTGGCCCGGATGGTGGGGTCTGAGCACCGGGTCGTCTTCCTTACACGTGGGGAACTGCGCCTTGGGGCAGCGCGGGTGGAATCGGCACCCGGACGGAGGGTCGATCGGCGACGGCACGTCGCCCTCGAGGACGATCCGGCGCTTGTGCGCCGCCAGGACCGGATCGGGGATCGGCACCGCCGAGAGGAGGGCCCCGGTGTAGGGGTGCTTGGGGTTCTCGTACAGGGTGTCCCCAGGGGCGATCTCGACGACCCTGCCGAGGTACATGACGGCCACGCGGTCGCTCATGTGCTTCACCACGGACAGGTCGTGGGCGATGAAGACGTAGGTCAGGTTGAACTCCTCCTGGAGGTCCTCCAGCAGGTTGAGGATCTGGGCCTGGACGGAGACGTCGAGGGCGGACACGGGCTCGTCGCAGACGATCAGGCGGGGCCGCAGGGCGAGCGACCTGGCCACACCGATCCGCTGTCGCTGCCCCCCCGAGAACTCGTGAGGATATCGGTTGTAGTGCTCGGGGTTCAGGCCCACGAGCTCCATGAGCTGTTGGACCTCGCTCTTGACCTTGTCTCGGGGAAGCGTCCCATGGACCCGGAACGGATCTCCGATGATGGTCCCCACCGTCTTCCGGGGATTCAGGGAGGCATAGGGGTCCTGGAAGATCATCTGGATCTCTCGGCGGAGAGGCCGCATCTTCCTGCGATTGTGGCGAGTGATGTCCTGCCCGTCGAAGAACACCTGGCCTTCCGTGATGTCGAATAGCCGAGTGATGCACCGGGCCAGGGTCGATTTGCCGCAGCCGGTCTCACCCACCAGGCCGAGGGTTTCCCCCGGGTACACCTCGAGATCGATTCCGTCGACCGCGTGCACCTGGCCGATCTTCCGCTGGATGAGGATCCCCCTGGTGATCGGGAAGTACTTCTTCACCCCGACCAGCTTCACGAGAGGGGTCTGCCCACGCCGGCCGGGGGGAGCGGTGGCGGCGGCGGTGTCCGGAGTGGTCATGTGCGGACCTCCACCTCCTCCTCGAAGATCCGCTCCTTGTCCGCCAGGGGCAGGTGACACGCCGAGGCGTGCCTGCCGTCGGCCGAAAGGAGAGGAGGCACCTCCACCTTGCACACCTGCATCACGTAGGGACACCGGGGATGGAACGGACACCCCGGGGGCACGAAGATCAGCGAGGGAGGCAGCCCCTTGATGGGGCGGAGACGCTCGGTCTTGGGCTGATCGACCCGAGTGATCGACTGGAGCAACCCCCACGTGTACGGGTGGTGGGCGCCATGATAGATGTTGCCCCGATCGCCGTACTCGGCAACCTTCCCCGCGTACATCACCATGATGTCGTGGCAGTGCTCCGCGACCACGCCCAGGTCGTGGGTGATGATCACCACGGAGGCGTTGAACTCCTCCCGCAGGCGATCGATGAGGTCGAGGATCTGCGCCTGCACCGTGACGTCCAGGGCCGTGGTGGGCTCGTCCGCGATCAGGAGGTCCGGGTTCAGGGACAGGGCCATGGCTATCATGGCCCGCTGGCGCATCCCTCCGGAGAACTCGTGAGGGAACTGCCGGGCTCGCTCCTCCGGCCGGGGGATCCCCACCCGCTTCAGCATCTCCACGGCCTGCTTGAAGGCGTCCCTCTTGGAGATGGGCTGGTGGGCCCGGATGGCCTCGATGATCTGATCACCCACGCGGTAGTAGGGGTGCAGCGAGGTCATGGGGTCCTGGAAGACCATGCTCATCCCGGCCCCCCGGATGTTCCTCATCTCCTCCGCCGGAAGATCAAGCAGGTTCTGTCCCCGGAAGATGATCTCGCCCTCGATGCGGGCCTGCTTCTTGGTGATGAGTCCCATCACCGTGAGGAAGGTCACGCTCTTGCCCGAACCGGACTCCCCCACCACGCCCAGGGTCTCGCCTTCGCCCAGCGTCAGGGATACTCCGTCCACCGCCTTCACCAGGCCGTCCTCGGTTGGGAAGTGGACCTTGAGGTCCCGGACCTCGAGGAGAGGTTCAGCCACTCGGTTCCTCCGGCACGCGCGGGCGAGTGCCGTTGGTCACTGGTACCTCACCCGCGGGTCCAGGAACGCGTAGGCGACGTCGACCAAGAGGTTGGCCACCACGATGAAGAACGAGGCGAAGATGGTCACCCCCATCACCGCGGGAAAGTCGTTCGTGAACAACGATCGGATCGCGTAGTCCCCCAGCCCGTGGATCCGGAAGACCGTCTCCGTGATGATCGCTCCGCCGAGGAGGTATCCCATATCCATCCCGAACATCGTAACGACCGGTGTCAGGGCTGCCCGGAGGCCGTGCTTGAAGATGACCCGTCGCTCGGACAGGCCCTTGGCCCGGGCCGTCCGGATGTAGTCCTCACCCATGGTCTCGATGAGGTTGCCTCGGACCATCCGGGCGTAGAACGCCGCGAACGTGAACGACAACACCAGCCAGGGCAACAGGAATCTTCCCTTCAAGACCGCCGTCCCCAGGCTCTCCTCGGTGGGGATGCCGCTCGGTGGGAACCCCCATCCGAACCACTGGTTGAACTTGAACCAGAAGAAGAAGAGGAACAGGAACCCGAGCCAGAACACGGGGGCGGACACACCGAACAGGGCGAACACCATCCCGGCCCGGTCGACCAGGGATCTTCGGCGGATGGCGGAGACGATGCCGATGGGGATCCCCAACAGGAGCCAGGTCGCGGCCCCGCCCAGCGCGAGCACCGCCGTATAGGGGATCCGCGCGTAGATCTGCTCCTTCACCGGAACGTTGTTGAAGTACGAGAAGTACACCTGCTCGTTCAGGAAGAATCCCGGCCACGGGATGAGGCCCTTGGCGAACCGGCCGTACTGGATGTACCAGGGTTTGTCCAGGCCGAGGTTTGTCCGAACCTGCTGGAGGATTGCGGGGGTGACCCGCCGGCCCGCCGCCCGGCGAGCGGGGTCTCCGGCGGGAAGCTTCAGGAAGATCACGAACGTCAGCGCGGAGATGATGAACAGGACGAGGATCAGGAAGAGGGTCCGACGGATCAGATAGCGTCCCATGTCGTCCTCGGATCAGTGGCTGCGACGATGCTGCATCTTACTCCCCTACGTCTGGGAGGCGGTGAAGGTGAGAGGGGGCCCCGGCCCCCTCTCAACCCTCTCAGCTACGCGCCCCGTCCTCTTAGGCGGAGCCCCCTCCCGCGAGGGCGATCTTCTCCAGCGCCGGCAGGCCGGCGAACTGGTCGAAGGTGTAGTTCTGCACTCGCTCGGAGACGGTTCGCACGTAGTTGTCGAACAGGTACGGCACCCACGGAACGACGTTCTCCATCAGCTCCTGGTCGACGTCGGCCCAGCACTGCACCCGCTCGTCGCCGGCCGGAGTCTCGTCGCACGTCGTGAGCATCTCGTCGACGTTCGGCACCTCGGTCGTCTCGTAGCCAGCCTCACGCAGCTGGTCGGGAGACGCGCCCACCAGGGCGTAGTTGCAGCACGCGTCGGGGCCGATGGACCCGGACCCGAACAGCGGCTCACCGAAGGTGGTGCCGTCGGCGTAGTCCTTGCCCCATCCCGGGGCCAGGCAGAACGCCGTGTCGGCGCCGATGTCGTTGCACCGGTCGTACATCGTGGTGCGCTCGAAGGACCTGATGTCCAGGGTGATCCCCAACGGCTCCAGGTTGCTCGAGATGAGCGCGGCCTGGTCCGGGTAGGGGTCGGCCTCGTCCGTCACCGAGAGGACGTCCTGGCAAGAGGGGTCGTCGCAAACACCGTCACCATTGGTGTCGTACTTCGACGCCGCCATCGCTGCCTGGGCCGCCTCGAGGTCCCCCTGGTTGTTGGGAGACGGATAAGGGTTGTAGTCCCTCAAGAGGTTGTTCTGAAGGGAGTCCACCATGATGTGGTTGGCGATCTCCCCGACCAGCGGTCCGCCCCGGATCCGCCGCATGCCCTCCTTGTCGATCGCGAGGTTGACTGCCTTGCGGACGTTGATGTCGTCGAAGGGCGGACGGGCGATGTTGAACGACAGGTACCGTACCGCGTCGGACGGGTTGATGAAGATCTGGTCCGACAGGTTCGGGTCCTGCTGGTACTGGCGAACCTGCTGGGGAGGAGCGACGCCGTCGAACTGCATGTCCAGGATACCCTGGTCGACCTGGTTGGCGTTGTCCTCCTCGGTCCCCCCGATCGAGATCTCGATCCGGTCGACGTACGCCGGACGGTTCTCGTCGGTTTCCGCCGACCACGAAGGATTCCTGACCATCGTGATCGACGCGCCGGGCTCGTATCCGGTGACCGGGTCCTGCTGCCGGGGCGGCGCGGAGAAGTCCAGGTTCTCCGACCCCTCGAACATGTACGGACCGGAGGCCACGAGGAACCGACCGTAGTCCCGGTCGTGTCCCTGCGCCGCACCCATCGGAGCGTCCGCGTCCGTGGGGTGCGGCGGGATCGGCGCGGTGGCGTGCATGGCCATCCGATAGCCGAAGTCACCCGCCTCCCGGGTCAGCCTGACCTCGAGGGTCGTGTCATCGACCGCGGTCATCCCGGAGATCTCGTCGGCGTCCCCGGCCGCGTACTCGTCGAAGCCCTCGATGATCGAGTAGTAGAAGTTGTACCCGCCGGACGAGCCTTCGGGATCGGCCTCCCGGCGCATGGCCGTGACGAAGTCCCCGGCCGTGATCGGGACGTCCTCGAAGGGAGGCGCGTACGTGAGGCCCTCCTTCAAGGTGAAGGTCCAGGTCACGCCGTCATCCGAGACTGTGGGCATGTCCGCCGCCAGGTCGGGCACGATCTCCGTCCCGCCCTCCTCGGTGGGAAGCCCCCGGTAGCTCATCAGCGTTCGCAGCAGACAGCACCGGTAGAACTCCCAGGTCACCGAGTAGTACTCCTTCTGCGGGTCGAATGCCGCGGACACGTCGCCCAGGAGGTTCAACTCCAGGGTGCCGCCCGGCTGCAGGTCCTCATCGGGCTGCTGCACCGTATCGTCTCCACGGGCACACGCCGTGGCAATGATCCCGAGCACTGACACCAGTGCCAGGAGCTTCGTATATCGCCTCACGAATTCCCCCTCTCTACCCATGAACGAACCACGAACTTTTCCGCGATCGTGTGGCACCTCCTCTCAAAGCCAAGACTCTTATCTCCCCGTACGGGGGTCGAGGGCGTCACGCAGCCCGTCCCCCACGAGATTGAACGCGAGCGTGGTGAAGAACAGGAACAGACCAGGGAAGACCATCAGCCACCAGGCCACCACGAAGATGCCCTGCCCCGCCTCGGCGAGCATCCTTCCCCACGACGGCACGTTGAGAGGCACCCCGATCCCCAGGAAGGACAGGGCCGCCTCGAACAGGATGTTATTGGGGATGATCAGGGTGCTGTAGACGATGATCGGGGCCACCACGTTGGGCAGGACTTCCCGGAACATGATCCGGGGGTCCCCGGAGCCCTGGGCCCTGGCCGCCTCCACGAACTCCTTCTCCCGCAGGGACAGGACCTGTCCCCGAACGATCCGGGCGATGTACGGCCAGTTGAACAGGGCGATCACGTAGCTCACCAGGAGGAGCCCCGGCTTGATCAGACCTCCGAGGCACCCAGCCTTGCTGGCCCCACACGCCGCCACCAGCCCCAAGGCGAGCAGGAGGATGGGGAGCGACATGACGATGTCGATGACTCGCGAAACGAACGTATCGACCTTCCCCCGGTAGTAGCCGGCCACGAGACCAAGGATCACCCCGATGGTCACGGAGATCCCGGTGGCGAAGAAGGCCACCACCAGGGAGGTCCGGGCCCCATAGACCACCCGCACGAACAGGTCGCGGCCGGCGGTGTCGGCCCCGAACCAGAAGTCCCCGCTGGGGCCGGTGGGCAAGCCGAACTCGTCGAGATTCTCGTAGAGGAAGAGATCGTTGGGACCGTGTCCCGCGAGCCTGGCGATCAGGGGGGCGGCGAAGGCCAGGCCGATCATCAGGACGATGACCACGATGCCGGCAAACGCGAACTTGTCCTGGCGGAACCGCCGCCAGAACAACTGCCACGGGCTCCGCCCGACGACCTGGGCGCTGGGCTCGCCGACCGCTCCCTCCGGTCCGAGCCCGGTACCAGTGATCGGTTCGCTAGCGACCTGCGCCAATGCTTCCCTTCCGCCGAGGGGCCCCGCCGGGCAGACGGGATATTAGCCGCTGCCCCTATTCGGAGGCAACGAGGGCCAGTTCCCTCAACGATGTATACGTCCTGGACTGCCTAGTGGGATTGGTCCGGATGGCGTCCCGGCTGCCTGGCTAGTGTTTGACGATGAGGGCGAGCTCCTCCGGGTCGAGGCTCGCCCCGCCGACCAGGGCGCCGTCGATGTCCGGATGGGCCATGAACTCTCGGATGTTCCCCGCCTTCACGCTGCCCCCGTACTGGGCCCGCATGGTCGCCGCCACGTCGGGGGAGTAGGCCGTCTCCACGGTGTCCCGAACGGTCCGGATCACCCCCCCTGCGTCCGCCGGGTTGCACGGCCGACCCGTCCCGATGGCCCAGACGGGCTCGTACGCCACCACCAGGCGGCCGGCCTCCTCGGGCCCGACCTTCCGGAGCCCCGCCTGGACCTGGCCGACCACCTTCTCCTCGGTCCGGCCGCCCTCCCGGTCCTCCAGGGTCTCCCCAACGCACAGGATGGGCGTCATGCCGTGGTCGAATACGGCACGGACCTTTCTGGCCACGTGGTCGTCGCTCTCCCCGAAGTGCTCCCGTCGCTCCGAGTGCCCCACGATCACGTAGGTGATGTCGAGGGCGGCCAGCATGAGGGCGGAGATCTCGCCGGTGAAGGCCCCCTTCTCCTCCCAGTGGACGTCCTGGGCCCCCAGCCCGAAGGACAGCTTGTCGGCCTGGATCAAGGTCTGCACGCTCCGCAGGGCCGTGAACGGCGGACAGAGGACGACCTCGACCCGGTCCGTGTCCGCAGCGTCCAGGAGGTAGCTGAGCTTCTGAACCGTCTGGATCGCCTCCAGGTGGGTCTTGTGCATCTTCCAGTTCGCGGCCACGATGGGCCGCCTGGTTCCCGCGGCCATGCCTATCCCTCCGGGGGGTCCGCTGGCCGGACTCCCCTGCTCTGTGGCGCTCCGGGCCAGCTATCCCCCCGGACCCCCCCCTCCTCCATGAGCACGGCCACGCCGGGGAGCTCCTTGCCCTCCAGGAACTCGAGGGAGGCGCCTCCGCCGGTGGACAGGTGGTCGACCGCGTCCTCGAAACCGAGCTTGCGGATCGCGGCCACGCTGTCGCCCCCGCCGACCACGGTGAACGCCCTGGCGCCGGCCACGGCCTGCGCCACCCCCCGCGTCCCCAGGGCGAAGGGCTCCAGCTCGAAGACTCCCATGGGCCCGTTCCAGAACACCGTCCGCGCGTCGGCCAGCACCCGGGTGAACTCCTCCACCGTGCGTGGACCGACGTCCAGTCCCTTGAGGCCCCGAGGGATGCGGTCGGCGGGGACGGTCTCCTTCCGGGCCGAGGCGTCCGCCTCCGGAGCGACCACGGCGTCCTCGGGCAGAACGACCAGGACTCCTTTCTCTTCGGCGAGCTTCAGGGTCTCCCGAACCTGGTCGAGGCGGTCCGCCTCGACCAGGGAATCGCCCACCTCCGCCCCTTGAGCGGCCAGGAACGTGAAGGCCATGGCCCCCCCGACGAGCAGGGCGTCGACCCGCTCGAGGAGGGACCGCACCACTCCCAGCTTGTCCGCGACCTTGGCTCCGCCGAGGACGGCCACGAACGGAGCGTCCGGGCTCTCGAGGAGGCGCGAGAGGACCTTGACTTCCTTCTCCATGAGGACGCCGGCGGCTGCCGGGAGCCGCTCGGCCAGGCCCACGACCGAGGCGTGGGCCCGGTGGGCGGCCCCGAACGCGTCGTCCACGTAGGCGTCCGCCAGGGACGCCAGGGCGTCCGCGAACGCAGGGTCGTTCGCCTCCTCTCCCGGGTGGAACCGCAGATTCTCCAAGAGGGCCACATCCGTGGGTTGGAGGCCGGCGCAGGCGTCGCGAACGGTCTCCCCGACGACCTCGTCCAGCTTCCGGACGTGGAACCCGGCCGCCTCCTCGAGCCGCTCCGCCACGGGATCCATGCGCAGATCCTCGACGGGTTTCCCTTCGGGGCGCCCGAGGTGGCTGGCGAGTACCAGGGCCGCCCCCTCGCTCCGGAGGGTCTCGATGGTCGGGATGGTCGCGGCGATCCGGAGGTCGTCGGCAACCTTGCCGTCCTCGAGTGGGACGTTGAAGTCGACTCGGACGAAGACCCGGCGCCCCTGGAGGTCGCCGAGGTCGTCGATGGTCCGGAGCCGCCTCACCGGTCTCATTCCGTCCGGGGGGTCCGCTCGTCCGGAGCCCTCATCACCGCGCCACCCAGGGCGAGCTACCCCCCCTGGCCCCCCAGCTTCGAGCCGACCAGCTCGACCAGATCCACCAGCCGGTTCGAGTACCCCCACTCGTTGTCGTACCAGCCCAGCACCTTGACCAGGTTTCCGATGGCGAACGTGGACTGGGCGTCGAAGATGCAGGAGTGTGGGTCCCCCACGATGTCCTGGGACACGATGGGGTCCTCCGTGTACCGGATGATCCCTTGAAGCGGCCCGCCGGCCGCTGCGTTGCGGAAGGCCTCGTTGACCTCGTCCACGGTGACGTCTCGGCCCACGATGGCCACGAGGTCGGAGATCGAGCCGTCCGGGACCGGCACCCGCATGGCGATGCCGTCCATCTTCCCCTTGAGCTCCGGGATAGCCAGCGAGGTGGCCTTGGCGGCGCCGGTGGAGGTGGGGATGATGTTGATCGCCGCGGCCCGAGCTCGCCTGAGGTCCGGATGGGGCAGGTCCAGGATGCGCTGGTCGTTCGTGTACGCGTGGATCGTGGTGAGGAACGCCCGGTCGATCCCGAAGGCGTCCTGAAGCACCTTGGCCATCGGAACCACCGAGTTCGTGGTGCACGAGGCGTTGGAGATGATGTTGTGGGTCGCCGGGTCGTAGGCATCGTCGTTCACCCCGAGGACGATGGTCACGTCCTCGCCCTTGGATGGGGCGCTGATGATGACCTTCTGGCCTCCCGCCGCGATGTGCTTCTCAGCGCTCTCGCGGTCTGTGAACAGGCCCGTGGACTCCACGACAACGTCGACGCCGAGCTCCTTCCAGGGAAGGTTGGCGGGATCCCTCTCGGACAGCACCTTGAACTCGTCGCCGTTCACCGCGATCCCCTCGGCGGAGGTCGCGATCTCGGCGTCCAGGACCCCCAGCACTGAGTCGTATTTCAGGAGATGGGCCAGGGTCCCCGCATCGGTGATGTCATTGACCGCCGCGAGGTCGATGTCCGCCCCCTTCTTCAGGGCGGCCCGGAAGAAGTTCCGGCCGATCCGGCCGAAGCCGTTGATGCCAACGTTCACGCTCATGGTGGATTCCCTCCTCGGTCCTTGGTTCTGCCTTCATCCTATTACCCGGTGGAGGACGGCCCGAGCCCTGGTCGAAGCGCTACTCGCGATCGACGTCGCGGTGTTCGAGCACCACGGGAAGCCGGCGGTTGCGGAAGTACTCGGCCAGTTCCTCGGCCACCACGACAGATCGGTGCCGCCCGCCGGTGCAGCCGACGGCCACCGTGAGGAAGGACTTTCCCTCCGAGATGTAGCCGGGGATCACGAAGTCCAGCAGGCGAACGAGCCTTCGCTTGAACTCACCGAAGGACTGCTGGCGCAGGACGTAGTTCCGAACGCGCTTGTCCGTCCCCCGAAGGGCGCGAAGCTCCTCCACCCAGTGTGGGTTAGGCAGGAACCTGACGTCCAGGACGAGGTCCGCATCCCGGGGCACACCGTGCTTGTACGAGAACGACAGCACGGTCACCTGGATGTCGCCCCGAGGCTCGGCCGAGGCGAAGGTCTCGCGGATGCGGTCGCGGAGGTCGTGGGGAGTGAACTCGGTCGTGTCGATCACCAGATCGGCCTGGGCCCGAAGCGAGTCCATGACGAGCCGCTCCTTCCGGATGCCCTCGTCGACCCGCCCGTCGGGCGCCAGCGGGTGGCGCCGCCGGGTGGTGCTGAACCGACGCACCAGCGTCTCGTCGGAAGCCTCGAGGAACACGATGCGGTAGGGAACCTGGCCTTCCCGCAGCTCGTCGAGCCCCTTGTGCAGGTCGTCGAAGAACTTCCCGCCTCGGGCGTCGACCACGATGCCCACGCGACGAGGCCCGCCCGAGGTCGCGGCCAGCTCGGCCACGCGGCCCACCAGAGCCGGCGGCATGTTGTCGATCACGAAGTAGTCCAGGTCCTCGAGACTCTTCGCTGCCTCGGAGCGGCCCGCCCCGGACAGTCCGGTGATCACGATGAACTCCGGCCCCTTTGCCGGCTTGGTCCGCCGCCGGTCGCGGGGGCCGCGACGGCGATCCGCCGCCTTCCCCCGGCGTTCCTGTGAGCCGGCAGGCTCCGCGGTCATGCCCGAACCCCGTGTGTCCTCATGCTGGCCTGGCCTCCCTCGCAGTGTTCTCGACGCCCTGCCGTGAACCCTGGAGCCTGGCCAGGATTTCCCGGGCCAGCCCCGGACCCACACCATGGGTGGCAGCGATCTCGTCCTCGGTCGCAGCCGCCAGCCTCGCCAGGGAGCCGAACCGGCGCAGGAGGGCCTTCTTGCGGGCGGGGCCGACCCCCGGCACGTCGTCCAGGGGCGAGGCCAGGGCCCGGCGGGCCCGCTTCTTGCGGTGATATTCGACGGCGAATCGGTGGGCCTCGTCCCGAACATGCTGCAGAAGGAACAGGGCCTCGGCGCCCCGGGGGATCTCGAGGGGTTCGGGCTGCCCTGGCAGGTACACCTCCTCCAGCCGCTTGGCCAACCCGATGGCAGGGATGTCCAGGCCGAGGTCGGAGAGGACGCGGATGGCCACGTTGAGCTGACCACGTCCCCCGTCCACGACGACCAGAGCCGGCGGATAGGCGAACCGTCTCCGCTTCCCCACTGGCTCGGCCCGCTCGTTCAGGTACCGGGCGAACCGTCGTCGGAGCATCTCCTCCATGCTGGCGAAATCGTCCTGTCCCGGGACCCCCTTGATCTCGAAGCGCCGGTAATCCGACCGTTTCGGCAGCCCATCCTCGAAGACCACCATCGAGCCGACGATCGCCGCCGGGCCCAGGTTGGAGATGTCGAAGGCCTCGATCCGGAGGGGGGGCTCGGCGAGACCCAGGGTCACTCCCAACTCGGCCAGGGCCCGCGATCGTGCCGCGAAGTCCTGCGCTCGCCGGAGCTTGTGGCGGATGAAGGCCTCCTTGGCGTTCGTCGCCACCACCTCGAGGAGCCGTCGCTTGTCGCCGCGGGCGGGGACGCCGATCGACACCCGTCCACCCCGCCGGGCCGCCAGCCACTCCTCCAGCACCCCCCGGTCCAGGGGCCAGGCCGGGACGAGCACCCTGGGCGGGACCTCGTCTCGGTCCATGTACAGCTCGCGCAGGAACGATGAAACGAGCTGAGGCGTGTCGAGGGCCTCCACCTTGTCCACCACCCAGCCCCGTCGCCCGGTGACCCTCCCGCGCCGAACGAAGAAGACCTGGAACGCCGCCTCGAGATCGTCCTCGGCCAGGCCCACCACGTCCAGATCCTCGGGACGAGGGAAGGCCATCTCCTGCTGCTCGAGGGCCTTGTGGGCGGCCTGGAGCCGGTCGCGGTACCGGGCGGCGAGCTCGTACTCCTGGGCCTCGGAAGCGGAGCGCATCTCCGATTCCAGTTCGCGCAGGACCGGCCGGTGGTTCCCAGCCAGGTAGTCCACCAGGCCGTCCACGATCCGGCGGTAGCCCTCCTCGGTCACGCCGGTCTTCTCGGGCACGCACGGCCCCGCGCATCGCCCGATGTCGTAGTAGAGGCACGGCCTGCGGGCCCTCCGGCGCTGCTCGAAGAATCCGTCCGAACAGGTTCGGATGGGGAAGACCCGGGTGAGCGAGTCGAGTGTCTTTCGGATGGCGTAGGCGTGGCCGAACGGACCGAAGAACCGGACCCCCTTCCGCCGACGCCCCCGCATCACATGAGCTCGCGGCCACCGTTCCCCCACCGTCACCGCCAGGTAGGGGTAGGACTTGTCGTCCCGGTACCGGACGTTGAACCGGGGCCGGTGCTGCTTGATCAGGTTGTACTCGAGCATCAGGGCGTCCACTTCGCCCGATGCCACGATCCACTCCACCTTCTCCGCCTGGGCCATCATGGCTTCGGTCCGGGGATGGAGGGGCCGGGACCAGTAGGCCGGCAGGCGCTTCTTGATCGATTTGGCCTTGCCGACGTAGATCACCCGTTCCTCGGCATCACGGAAGAGGTAGGCGCCGGGGGAATCGGGGACAGAACCGAGATCGGGGCGTGCCACCAAGCCCATCGGGACTCCATTGTAGGCGAGTGGCAAGTGCCCGCAGGCGAAAACGGGGGGCTATCGAGGCGTGAACGGCCTCATTCCACCACGAAGGTCCCGGTCATCGTGGTGGGATGGACGTCGCACTGGAAATGGTATTGGCCCGGCTCGTCGATTGGATCCACGTCGTACGTGATCGTGTCGGGAGCGGTGATGGTGTCACCTTGGAAGAACGGCTCGCCTCCCGGAGCCTCGTAGATGCCGACGTTGTGGATCTGGCCCGTGTCGCTGTTGTCGAACTCGATAGTGAACGCCTCACCGGTCAGGGCGGCCAGGCAGTCCGTGTCGAACCCGTTCCCGGCGGCGCCCGGTGGGGCAGCGATGGTCAGGGCGGTGCCACTGGGCCGGCACGGCGGCGGCCCCGTGGGTGGCCCGGTGGGGGCTCCGGTGGGTGCGGTGGGCGAGGGCACCGCCAGCAACGGCTCCCGGTCGGACCGCACCGCCATGACCAGTTCGGTGTCACCCGTGTCGTACCAGGCCAGGTACAGGACGCCCTCCGCCCCCGCGCCGAGACGGGGCATGGCGCCCCCCTCGGACCCCGGGACCGGCTCTGCGGCGAACTGGCCCTCCTGGTTGCTGGCGTAGGAGATGCCCTCTCCGGTCTGCCAGGCCACGTGATGGACACCCTGGTCGTCCACGGCAATGGAGGAGGGCCCGTCGGCGCCCTGGCCGACCTCGCTCACCTCCCAGGGACCCCCGCCGATGGAGTGGGCGTGCTTCACCTGCCCGGCTGCGTTGGCGTAGGCGAGGTGGGGGTTTCCATCGGCGTCGACGTCCATGCTGACGGAGAGGCCGCCGGTGTCGGCGACCCGGAAACCATCTGGACCGCCGCCGCCGACCGCTTCCGAGACCCAGGTTGGCCCGGAGCGCGCCAGCATGGTCCGGCCGGAGTCCCCGAATGCGACGAGGATGGTGTCGCCGTCGAAGCCGATGCCTGAGGCGGGCGCCTCCTCCGCCCCTGCCTCGGCGGCGGTCTCCACGGTCCAGTTCTCGCCCTCTCGCACCGCCACCCGCACCAGGGAGCCGGGACCCTCGGCTCCCCCCCCGCCCTGGAAGAAAGAGGCAGCGACCCGGCCACCTCCGGTGGCGACGGACAGCCCCCCGATGACATCGGAAGCAACCTCCTGTGGTTCCGAGAACTCGCCCTCGGCGTTGTTCGAGTAGAAGAGGGTCCCTCCGGCGGTCCAGGCGATGTGATGGACGCCATCCTCGTCGACTGCGATGGCCGTCTGGTCCCCGGCTTCGAGATCAGGCTGGTCCTCGGCGACCACGCTCCGGGTCCAGATGTTCTGCACCAGGTGGGCGTGCTTGATCCCTGGGAGCTGCGGGGCCGTGGGATCCTCCGGTGGAGGCGTCGCCCCAGGCTGTGGCCTCTCCTCGAACGCCAGGTAGGCGAGGTGGGGATTGCCGTCGGCGTCGGTCGTGAGCGATACGCCTCCTCCCACGTCGCCTTCGAAGTCCACGACCTGGGGGACGAAGACCTGGTCGGTGGGACCGGACCGCACCTCGACGCCCGGGCCGCCGCAGGCCGCGGCGGCGACCGTAAGGGCCGCGATCAGGGGGAGGGTCGTGCGCCGCACAGCGCCGTCGTTTCTATCACGCCGGTCATCGGACCGGCGAATCCTCAGGAGGGCCCGGACGCCTCTCGACATCCTCAGGCCCGTGCTCCGGCCCGGGCGTCCTGCGGGGCGTCCAGCATCTCCCGCAAGAACCGTCCGGTGTAGGAGCGGGCGCTGGCGGCCACCTCCTCGGGCGGGCCGGCCGCGACGACCTCGCCTCCCGCGTCGCCGCCCTCGGGGCCGAGGTCGATGATCCAGTCCGCCGTCTTGACCACGTCGAGCTGGTGCTCGATGACCAGGACGGTGTTCCCCGCCGCGACCAGTCGCTCCAGCACCGCGAGCAGCTTCCGGATGTCGTCGAAGTGCAGGCCCGTGGTGGGCTCGTCGAGGATGTAGAACGTGCGGCCGGTGGCACGCCGGGAGAGCTCGGACGCGAGCTTGACCCGCTGTGCCTCGCCGCCGGACAGCGTCGGCGCCGGCTGACCAAGCTTGATGTAGCCCAGCCCCACATCGGACAGCGTCTGCATGTGCCGGGCGATGACCGGGATGTTCCGGAAGAACTCCACGCCCTCGTCGACACTCATGGCGAGGATGTCGGAGATGTTCTTCCCCTTGTACCGGACCTCCAGCGTCTCGCGGTTGTACCGGCGGCCCTTGCACTGCTCGCAGGTCACCCACACGTCCGGGAGGAAGTGCATCTCGATCTTGATCTGGCCCTCTCCCGCGCACGCCTCACACCGGCCACCGCGAACGTTGAAGGAGAATCGTCCGGGCTGATACCCGCGAACCCGGGCTTCGGGAACCTGCGAGAACAGCCGCCGGATGTGGTCGAACACCCCGGTGTAGGTGGCGGCGTTCGAGCGAGGAGTCCGGCCGATCGGTGACTGGTCCACCACCACGAGCTTGTCGATCTCCTCCCATCCGACCAGCCTCCGGTGCTTCCCGGGAACCACCCGGGACCGGTTCACCTTGGCCTGGAGGGCGCGCGACAGCACGTCCTGCACCAGCGTGGACTTTCCGGACCCGGATACGCCGGTGACGCACACGAAGCTCCCCAGTGGAATGGCCACATCGATCCGCTTGAGGTTGTGCTCGGCGGCGCCCTTCACCTGAAGCCACCGTCCCTCGGGCAACCGCCTCACCAGCGGCGTGGGGATCTTCCGGCGTCCGGCGAGGTACGCACCGGTGACCGAGCCCTCGTCCTCGGTGATCGCTTCCACCGGACCCGAGTACACGATCTCGCCACCCGCCTCTCCGGCACCAGGCCCGATGTCCACGATCCAGTCGGCTGCGCGGATGGTGGCCTCGTCGTGCTCCACCACGATCAGGGTGTTCCCCAGGTCGCGCAGCCGGACCAGGGTGTCGATGAGCCGCTGGTTGTCCCGCTGGTGAAGCCCGATCGATGGCTCGTCGAGGATGTACAGCACCCCCACGAGGCCCGACCCGATCTGGGTGGCCAGCCGGATCCGCTGTGCTTCCCCGCCGGCGAGGGTGGCGGAGGCGCGATCGAGGGTCAGGTAGTCCAGGCCTACGTCGACGAGGAACCCCAGCCTGGCCCGGATCTCCTTCACCAGCCGCTCCGAGATCATCCGCTCGCGGTCGGAGAGCTTCGTTGGGAGGTCATCGAGGAATCGAAGGGCCTCCTCCACGGAGAGCGCGGTCAATTCGGCGATGTTGCGACTGGCCACGGTGACGGCCAGGGACTCGGGACGGAGCCGGGCCCCCTTGCAAGCCCGGCAGGGCACCTCGCGCATGTACTGCTCGTAGCGAGCCCGGGCGTAGTCCGAGTCGGTCTCGTCGTGGCGCCGCTCGACCACCGGAAGGGCCCCTTCGTACGTGGTGTAGTAGGCGCGCTGTCGTCCGTACCGGTTCCGATACCGGATGTAGATGTCCCGGTCGGACCCGTACAGGATGATCTCCTGCGCCCGGGAGGAGAGCTTCCTCCAGGGCGTGTCGAGCGAGAAGCCGTGGGCCTCGGCGGTGGCTTCGAGCACGCGGTTCCAATACTCGAGCCGGGTCGAGGCGAACGGCGTGATGGCACCCTCGCGGATGGAGAGGTCTGGATCGGGGACCACGAGCTCGGGGTCGACTTCCAGTCGGATCCCGAGTCCGTCGCAGGTCGTGCAGGCTCCGTAGGGCGAGTTGAACGAGAAGTTCCGCGGCTGGAGCTCTTCGAACGAGAGGCCATCGAACGTGCACGCCAGCTTCTCCGAGAAGGTGACGATCTCCTCCTTGCTGTCGGTCTGCACCGCCAGCGCCGCCAGACCTTCCGAGAGGTTCAGCGCGGTCTCCACGGAGTCGGCCACCCGCCGCCGGATGTCCGGCTTGGCTACGAGCCGGTCCACCACCACCTCGATGTCGTGCTTGTAGTACCGGTCCAGGCGGATCGGGTCGGAGAGATCCCGGACCACTCCGTCGATCCGCGCCCTGGCGAACCCCTTCCCGGCCAGGTCCTTCAGCAGGCGCTCATACTCCCCCTTGCGGCCGCGCACCACCGGGGCCAGGACCTGGAACCGGGTTCCCTCCGGGAGGCTCATCACCTGGTCGACGATCTGGTCGGGGGTCTGTCGCCCGATGGGCCGGCCGCACTTGGGACAGTGGGGCTTGCCTATGCGCGCGTACAGGACCCGCAGGTAGTCGTAGATCTCGGTGATGGTCCCCACGGTGGACCGGGGGTTCCTCGATCCGGACTTCTGGTCGATCGAGATGGCCGGACTGAGGCCCTCGATGAAGTCGACGTCCGGCTTGTCCATCTGGCCGAGGAACTGGCGGGCGTAGGAGCTCAGGCTCTCGACGTACCGGCGCTGTCCCTCGGCGTAGATCGTGTCGAAGGCGAGGGA
>JBOGWB010000064.1:0-12669 GCA_050693035.1 Actinomycetota bacterium | reverse complement strand
CGTGATGAGACCCATGTCGTGGAGGGCCTTGGTGAAGAACCGCGAGTACAGCAAGTGAAGGATGGCATGCTCCACACCCCCGGTGTACTGGGAGACCGGCATCCACAGGACCACCTTCTCCGGGTCGAAGGCCCGATCGGTCTCTCGCGGGGAGCAGTAACGGAAGTAGTACCAGGAGGAGTCGACGAACGTGTCCATGGTGTCGCTGTCGCGGCGAGCGTCCTCCCGCCCGCATCGGGGGCACGGCACCTTGGCGAAGCCGGGGTGTCGGGCAAGCGGCGACTCACCGCCCGGGCGGAAGTCGACGTCGTCGGGCAGCAGCACCGGCAGCTCGCCCTCGGGTACCGGCACCTCGCCGCACTCGGGGCAGTGGACGATGGGGATGGGCGCGCCCCAATACCGCTGCCGGGAGATCAGCCAGTCACGAAGCCGATAGGTGACGGCGTGGCGGCCCTTCCCCTGCTCCTTCAGCCACCTGGTCACCGCTTCGATGCTCTCCGGTGAAGGGGTGCCGTCGAAGGGACCCGAGTTCACCATGACCCCTGCGTGCGGCCAGGCCTCGGTCATGGTGTCGGGGGCCAGGTCGGCGTCCCCCGGGGCGATCACCACGCGGATCGGCAGGCCGTGGGCCCGGGCGAACGCGAAGTCGCGCTGGTCGTGCCCGGGCACCCCCATCACCGCTCCGGTGCCGTATTCCATCAATACGTAGGGCGCCACGAAGCAGGCCACCTTCTCGCCGCTCACCGGGTTGACGGCATGCACACCCAGGTTGACGCCTTCGCGGCTCTCGGCCTGCTCCCGGTTCGTCAGCGGCGTGACCTGGAGCCGGTCGATCAGGGCCTTCGCCTCTTCGGCCACGCCTCCCGCCTCTGCCAGCTTCGCGACCAGGGAGTGCTCCGGAGCGAAGACGAAGAAGGTGACGCCCCACAGGGTGTCCGGGCGGGTGGTGAAGACCTCGACGCGGTCCCCGGTCTCGGCGATCTCGAACTCGACCTGTGCCCCCTCCGAGCGGCCGATCCAGTTCCGCTGCATGGTGACCACGCGCTCGGGCCAGTCGACCAGCTGGTCGACGTCGTCGAGCAGCCTCTGCGCGTACTCGGTGATCTTGAAGAACCACTGGACCAGGTCCTTCCGGACCACGGAGGTGCCGCACCGCTCGCAGGCCCCGTTGATCACCTGCTCGTTCGCCAGCACCGTCTGGTCCTTCGGACACCAGTTCGTGGGGGCCAGCCGGCGGTCGGCGAGGCCGCGCTCGTACAGCTTCAGGAACAGCCATTGGGTCCACCGGTAGTACTCGGGATCGCACGTGTTGAACTGGCGGGTCCAGTCGAAGGACATCCCCATCCGCTTGAACGATCGTCGCTGCTGGTCGATGTTGGCGTGGGTCCATTCCTTGGGGTGGGTGCCCCGTTTGATCGCCGCGTTCTCGGCGGGCAGGCCGAACGCGTCCCATCCGATCGGATGAAGGACGTTGTGCCCGCGCATCCAGGCGAAGCGGGCCACCGCATCGCCACCGGAGAAGGCCTCGGCGTGGCCCAGGTGAAGGTCGCCGGAGGGATACGGAAACATGTCGAGCGCGTAGAATCGCGGCCTCGGATCATCCGGGTCGTCGGAGGCCCGGTAGAGCTCCTCTTCTTCCCAGATCCGCTGCCACTTGGGCTCGATCTCGCGAGGGTGGTACTGGCGCATGAGAGTGTTCCCGCAGGGTAAGGAACGCAGGGTGGTCCCGCAACCAAGTTTGCCACTGACCGCCCGCTCCAGATATCGTAGGGCGCTCCGGGCCCTTCGCGGGCCCTGATTCCACATGGGGAAGGAAAACCCGGCCATCCGCCGCACCGAACGGCGAACCAAGCGGGCCCGAGAGGGCCTCAACCCGAACGGCGACCAGGCTCGCGAGGCTTCCGTCCCACCCGCCGAACCCCCCGCGCGACCGGTCGAAGCGAAGAGGGACGTGCGCGTCATCCTCTCCAAGGCGCTCCACTTCGTGGCGGCGATGTTCCTGTTCATCCTGGCCATCCAGCTGATGAAGCGGGGCGCCCAGGCGGTTGCCCCGCGCCTCCAGGGCAGCTTCCCCGTCGACAACATGGTCAGCACGCTGGGGCTGGGCTGGCTCGGTGCCTACCTGGTGCTCTCGGGCTCCCCCGTGGCCGCCGCCGCCCTGGCCCTGTTCGCCGCGGGAGCCACCAACCGGCTGCAGACCTTCACCATGCTCACTGGGTCTCGCCTGGGCGCCTCGTTCATCGTCCTTCTGGTGGGGTTCCTCTACGCCGTGAGGAGCAAGAATCGCCGGGAGAGCATCGGGATGGGTGTCCTGGCCCTGTCCATGACCGCGGTGGTGTACGTGCCGGGGATGTTCCTGGGCTACGGGATGCTCAAGACGGGGCTGTTCGACGGAGTGCAGTGGCACGCGTCGAGCGAGATCAACGGCGTGATCGACGCGGTGTGGGGCCCCCTCGTCCGGAGTGCGGACGCCTTCCTGCCCGGCCCGCTGCTCTTCCCCCTGGGACTGGCGGTGATATTGGGCTCGTTCAAGCTGCTGGACCTGGTCCTTCCTTCGCTCGACGGGGAGCGGCAAGCGGAGGCGAGGGCCCACTGGCTCCGCAAGCCCTGGCCCATGTTCGCCGCCGGGATGCTGGCTGCCTTGCTGACGCTCTCCGTCTCCGTGGCGCTCACCATCCTGGTCCCCCTGGCCAGCAAGGGCTACATCAAGAGGGAGGAGGCCATCCCGTACATCGCCGGGGCCAACATCACCACCCTGGCGGACACCCTGGTGGCGGCGATGATCCTGGGGAACCCCGTCGGCGTCCAGGTGGTGCTGGCGGAGGCCGTGGCGGTCGCCCTCATCACGATGGTCCTGCTGGCCTTCCTGTACCGCCCCCTCCAGCGGTCGGTGATGGCCCTGGACGAGTGGATCGTGGCGACGACGCCGCGGCTCGTCGTCTTCGTGGCCGGCCTGTTCCTCCTGCCGGTGGGACTGCTCTTCTCCGGCCGGATGATCTAGGGTCCGGAGAACGGCAACGGAGCTAGTTTCGGCCCGTTCTCACCGGCGTTCGGCGGTCCTCGATCTCAGCGGCCTCGATCTTCCACCCGAGGTCACCGGGCTCCAGCACCGTCGAGGCGTCGTCTGAGAGCACCTCGTTCCCCACCGGTGGCTCCTCGGGGGAAGCCGGACGGCCAAGGAGCGGCGGCGTGCGCCGGCGGGCCGCCACGAAGGCCAGAGCGGCAGCGGTCAGAGCGGCGACCGCCCAGCCTGCCCGGTCGAAGGCGCCCGGCGCCGCCGGCGGGCGCGCCTCCACCGCCACGAGCCTGGTGGCGAGGTCCTTCCGGGCCTGGTCGAGATCGGCCTCGAGCGCCTCCAAGCCGGCGCGCAGCTCCGCGACGCGGCGCTGGCTCTTCCGGGCCTTGCGGGACGCGTCCCACCGAGCCTGATCGAGCCGCAGCTCGAGCCGGTCGATGACCGGAAGCAGCCGTGCTTCCTCGGGGCTTCCCGTCACGTTGATCCAACCTCCGCCCAGGTCCCCCACGTATGAGTTCCGGCACGGCCGGTCGCAGATGCCCACGGTGTATCCGCCGGGCGCAACCTCGGGGACGGTGAAGGAGATCCGGGCCATTCCTCCCAGGGCGATCGGCCCCAGGGACACCGCCTCCGACGGGATCCTCGGGGGATCGATCCACCGCGAGTCGGGGATCAGGTACGCGTAGAAGGTTCGGTCGAGAAGGTGGCGATCCTTGCGGGAGATCCAGAATTCCGTCTGCCCCACAGCCCGATCACCCACCACGTAGTACCGGCGGTCGAAGTCGAATGACGACATGCCGCCTGCCGTCGCCCCGCTCAGCATGGTCGGGAACGCGAACACCGCCGCCGCGAACACCACGATGGTCCGACGAAGCATCTCGACCTCCCGGTTCGGTTCCGGTCCGCTGTTCTGACGCGCACCGGGGCCGGCTGGTTCACCGAGCTTCGTTCCAATCGGGGGGCCAGGCCCGTACCATGGCCGAAGATCAGAGCAAGGAGGAGGTTGCCCATGGGAGCCCAGGAGCTCCGGGAACAGGCCAAGGAAGCGGTCCTCGAGAAGATCACCGAGCTCACGAGGTCGGGGATCAACCCCGCGCTTCTTCTTCACCTGGCCGAGGCGTACGCCTGGCTCGAGGCACCGAGCCAGGCCCACGGAGGGCAGGCCACCCGGGCATAGGCGCCGCGACAGCCCCAGAGGGCCGGCGGGCAGCTCAGGCCGGCGCTACGCCGACGTCGCGATTCGCGACGTACGCGGCCAACAGCGTGTTGAGCCCGTAGCTGCACGACGGGCACAGGAGGAGGCTCGAGACTTCCTCCTCTCCTTCTCCTTCGTGCGTCGAGTACCGGACCAGGTCGGCGTCCGGCTCGGAGCCGCACCTCGCACAGGGCATCGTGGGCCTCCCTCCCGGTTGAGCTAGGACGCGGTGAGGTGCTCCCGGAAGAAGTCCAGTGCTCCGCGGAGCGCCTTGTCCGCCGGGTCGTCCTCGAGGGTCTCGCGCCTCGTGGGATCCACCGCGGCCTGCTGGGCTTGCGCCGGGATCTCCAGGTGTTCGAGGTCCGCGGCCTCCGCTGTCTCCGAGAACACGACCATCGCTCCGATCGTCTGGGGGGTCAACCCCGCCAACGTGGTCGCGACCGGCACCGCGGATCCGAAGGCCATGATGCCGATGCGGTTCCCCTCCAGGCCGGATTGACCCAAGAGGAGCCCGGCCGCGGACGCCGCCACGTCGACGGCGGTCTGCCCGTCGAGCGACGACGCGTCCCTCACCGGGGGCTGCCCGTACGTGAGGTCCGGGACCAGCGCCACGAAGCCCTCTGCGGAGATCCGCTCGGAGAAGGCCTCCAGATCCTCCAGCTTGCCGGGATGGAGGATCAGGACTCCGGGGGCCGGCTTCTCCGGCTTCGCCACGTAGCCGCGGACCCTGCCCTTCGGTCCGGGAAACTCCACCATGCGTGCCATAGGGACACCTCCGCGGGCGAGTATATGCTCCGTCATCCGCTCTCGGATTGCCCCTTCGGGCATCCACGGTTGCCCAAAGGGATGTGCCGGACGACCTTTCTCGCGAACCGGTGAGCCCGTACCTTCAGGAGGGGAAGCCCAAGGAGGGAAGCATGCGCCCCTCACGCCCAGCGCGTCGGCGAGAAGACACACTGCGTGTCGCCCGCCGCGCCGGATCGAGATCCGGACCCGCGGGTGCCCTTGCGCACCTGGGGAACGCCGCCCTCCAGCGGGCCGTGGCCCAGGAGACGGACCCCAGGGCACTCTCCTCCGTGGCGCTCGACCTCCAGGGGTCCATGGGAAACCGGGCCACCCGGGAGCTGTTCCGACGCCCCGGGGTCCACACGCCCCGCCTCCACGTCGCCACCGCCCCCGAGGGCCAACTCATCCAGCGCTGCGGCGGCACCTCCCCGGACACGTGCGGATGTCACGGAGGGCACGACTCGGCCGAGGCACGGCCCGCGACCCTCAGCCGCCTCCTCCTTCAGCGCCAGATCGGCGGCAATACCGCGCCCGGCCCGAGCGGCGAGACCGAGGCTGTCCGCCCCTGCGGGATCGGCGACCGCGCTCTGGCCTTCACGACGTGGGCCATGGCCACGGCGAAGCTCGTGCAGAACGTGCCGATCTTGGAGATCGTGGCCCGTACCGGGCTCCGGAGCCGCAACTACAAGCGGAAGCTCCTCCGGCACTTCGGCGTTCCCCTCACCGACCGGGCCCAGCAGCTCTCCATGGCCCGGACCCTCGCGGACGGCTACCGGCAGATCCTGCGAACGATGGTCGTGGGGATCGACAACGTGTCCTGCGGGGGCACGGAGTGCCGGGACGGAGACTACGCCTACGTGTACGCGGGAGCTCCGGTGAACGTCTTCTTCTGCGACACGCAGCGGAGCGTGAGCAACCTCTTCAACGACCCCTGGGACCTCGCTTCCACGTGGGTCCACGAGATCTCGCACGAGATCATCGGGACCACCGACGTCGAGTACTACAACCACAAGGACACCACCACGCTTGCCCCGGCCACCGCTCTGACCAACGCGGACTGCTGGGGCAACTTCATGATCGAGTACTGAGTCCGGCCCCCGTTGGTGCGGCCAGCCGGGCCGTGGCAGACTTCCTTCCGTGACCGAGCTCGCAGAACCGGGCCAGGGCATCACGTTCGAGGAGCTCCAGCTGGCCACGCGGAATGGCGGGATGCCCCTGGAAGGGCTTCGGTACGAGCTCACGCCGACAGGCATGCATTACATCCTGGTTCACTTCGACATCCCGGCCATCGACCCCGCGACGTGGCAGCTCCAGGTGGGCGGCAACGTACGCACTCCGGCGTCATTGACCCTCGAGGACATCCGATCCCGTCCGGCCCGCACGATCGCGGTGACGATGGAATGCGCCGGTAACGGGCGGGCCCGGCTCGAGCCGCGGCCGCTCAGCCAGCCGTGGCTGGTGGAGGCCATCGGGACCGCGGAATGGACCGGCACACCCCTGGCCGGCGTGCTCGAGGACGCCGGGCTCGAGCCGGGGACCGTGGAGATCGTCTTCACCGGAGCGGACCGCGGCGTCCAGGGCGAGGTCGAGCAAGACTACGCGCGAAGCCTGCCGGTGGCGGAGGCCATCCGGCCGGAGGTGCTCCTGGCCTACGAGATGAACGGGCAGCCGCTCGAGCCGCAGCACGGGTTCCCCCTCCGCCTCCTGGTGCCGGGATGGTACGGGATGACCAGCGTGAAGTGGCTGGGACGCATCGACGCCGTCACCGAACCGTTCGCCGGGTACCAGCAGGCCGAGGCGTATCGGTACGTCCAGGCGGACGAGGACCCCGGTGAGCCGGTGGATCGCATCCGGGTTCGCGCGCTCATGATCCCTCCGGGGATCCCCGATTTCTTCACCCGCCGGCGCTTCGTCGACGCGGGACCGGTGACCCTGCGCGGCCGGGCCTGGAGCGGTACGGCGCCCGTGGAGCGGGTCGAGGTCGGGGTGGACGGGGCGTGGGAGGACGCCAAGCTCGACGACCCGCTCGGCGAGTGGGCATGGCGCGGCTGGACGTTCGACTGGAGCGCGACCCCCGGCGAGCACGTCCTCGCGTGCCGGGCGACCGACGCCGACGGCAACGTCCAACCGGAGAAGCAGCCCTGGAACCAGCAGGGCATGGGAAACAACCTCGTGCAGGAAGTCGCCGTCACCGTCCGGTGATCGCCCGGCGTCTCCGGACCCCGTCGGTGGCCCGACCGTTTGGCGTCCTGCGGCCTCGGGTATGGCCGGTACGTGGAGCTCTCCTCCCTCCAACGCTGGTTCCGCACGCCGGTTGCCCTCACGGTGGCCCCGCTCGTCGCCTTGGCCTACCTGGGGGCCTGGGCGGTCCAGGGGGATGCCCCGTTCTTCGCCTCCGGAGAGTGCGCCCCCGGCCCCGCCGTTGCGGCTTCTCCGTCGCCTTCCGGCTCGACCCCGGCTGAAGGAGACGAGGAACTGTCACTCGACTTTGGTTTTCGTCCCGACCCCCTCCAGCCCGAGGCTCCGGTGGCGTGGGACTTCACCGTGACGAACGTGTCCCAGGAAGCCGTCACGTTGACGTTCAATTCGGGTCAGAACGGCGACGTTGTTCTGCTCCAGGGAGGCCAGGAGAAGTACCGTTGGAGCGAGGGCCAGTTCTTCACCCAGGCGATACGGAACGAGGAACTGGCGGCCGGCGAATCCTTCAGCTTCACGCTCGACGACACGCTTCCCGTCGAGACGGGCTCCTACGAGCTCGTCGCCTCCGTGGCCAGCGACCCCGCACCGAGCCCCGCTCAGCAGAGCGTCACCGTCGGGTCGCCGTCCTCCCCGAGTCCATCGGAGCCGTCTCCCGACCCGACCTCGCCCGAGCCGTCTCCCTCGACCTCGCCGACTCCGTCGCCCACGGCAGGCACCATCCTGCCTTCGGCACTTCCTTTGGCGGCCCCCGGGAAGCGACGGAGGAGACGGGGCCTTCGGTGGCGCCGGATCCTGGGCGCGATCGCGATCTCGCTCGCCGTCTTCGTCACTCCGTCCGGCGGGATACATGCCCAGGAGGGCTCGGGCGGCAAGAACCTGGTCATCGCCATCAACGAGACCGACGGCCGGACCGTGGGACGCTCTGGCGTCATGATGGGACACGCCGCCGGGCCCTCCGTCGTCCCCGAGAACCTGGCCAGCGCCAGAGCGAGCTGCACCGACTGCCGGACCGTGGCGGTGGCGCTCCAGTCGGTCGTCATCACGAGCAACCCGAGCTACGCCTCGCCCCGGAACGCCGCGGTGGCGGTGAACGAGAACTGCACGCGGTGCCAGACCCTCGCCTACGCGTGGCAGTACGTGATCTCCACCGGTGGCCCGGTCCGCCTCACTCCAGAAGGCCAGCAGACGGTGTCCGACATCCGCGCCGAAGCAGCCTCGCTCGCAGGGAGCGACCTGCCGTTCCCTCAGCTCGTGGCGGAGCTGGACGCCCTCGCCGCGGAGTTCCGCGCCGTGATGGATACCGAGGTGGAGCGGGTCGGCGGGCGCGGACTTGCTGCGGACCGGGCCGTGGACGTCGAAGACCAGTGCTGAGCGATTCCGTCATCGTGTGGTGACCTACACTGGGGACGATGTCGTCTTCCCCTTCCCTAACGTGGCAGCCGTCTCTCTTCTCCACGATCGAGACCATCGGGGTCGATCGATCCTTCTCGCGGCTGCGTCGGATACAGCTCGCTGAACGCTCGTGGGTTGATCACGTCCCGGGATGGCTTTCCGGAGCCGACCAGCTATTCGAGGTCATCCTGGATACCCGGCAGTGGCAGCAACGGTCCCGGCGGATTTACGACCAGCGGGTCGATGAGCCACGCCTCACGGCTCCCTGGTCCGCGGAGTCGGGGGAGCCCCTCGATCCCCCGGTACTGGAGGAGATCAGGTTGGCCCTGTCGGAACACTACGGGCGCGAGTTCGACTCTGTCGGATTCAACCTCTACCGCGACGGCCGCGACAGCGTCGCGTGGCACGCGGACCGCATAGAGGAAGCGATCGAGGACCCGGTCGTGGCGCTCCTCTCCCTTGGAGAACCGCGGAGGTTCCTGCTTCGACCGAAGGGCGGGGGCACGTCGCGGGCATTCCTGCCCGAGCGAGGTGACCTCCTGGTCACCGGAGGCAGGACCCAGCGAGACTGGGAGCACAGCGTCCCCAAGGTGGCGCATGCCGGACCCCGGATCAGCCTGGCCTACCGACACGGTATGGATCGCGCCGCGTACGCCCACAAGGGGACGGAGACCCGATGACTCGGCCGCGAGCCACTCGACGACAGGTGTTGGCCTACGCGCTCGGGTTGCCCGGCGCCTGGGAGGACCACCCCTGGGAGGAGGACGTGGTCAAGGTGGGCAAGAAGATCTTCGTCTTCCTCGGTATCGAGGACTCCTCGGAGCTGGCGATGACCGTCAAGCTCGACGAGTCGCTCGAGCAGGCCCTCGCGGTCCCGGGCGCCGAACCCACCGGCTACGGCCTCGGGCGAGCGGGGTGGGTCACGATCCCGTTCCGCGACACCACCCCGCCGCTCGCGGTCCTGAAGGACTGGGTCGAGGAGAGCTACCGCAGGGTCGCGCCCAAGAACCTGGTGGCGACGCTCAGCGAGCACTCCTCCGGCTGAGACGGCAGTCCAGCCGCCCGGCGCCCGGGCCGGGAACTTCGGCTACCGCTGTGACCGCGGCGCCGGCTGGATGAACGCGATGACCGCGCCCTGCGGATCGGTGATCCAGCTGAAACGCCCCACTCCTTCCGCTTCGGTGACGGGCATCATCGCCGTGGCCCCGAGGCCGGTGGCCCTGTCGAGCGCGGCATCCACGTCGGCCACGTGGAAGTACGGCGTCCACGCCGCGGGGATCTCGGGCTGGGGAGCGGGCATCACTCCGGCGGCGTTCTCGCCCCTGTGCTGCAGCATGGTGTAGGTCCCCTGCTGGACCGGGAAGTCCTCCGTGCCGTAGCCGAACAGCTCGGTGTAGAACTCGACAGCTCGCCTGGGGTCCGGGGTTATCAGCTCCCACCAGGTGATGGTGCCCTCCTCGGCGTAGACCTGCGCGCCGATGTGGTCCTTCGCCTGCCAGAAGCCGATCGCAGCGCCCGTCGGGTCGAACACGACGGACATCCGCCCGCTCTCCAGCACATCGAACGCCGGTGCGACGATGGTCCCGCCGAGCCGCTCCGCTTCCTTGGAGGTGAGCTCCGCGTCCTCCACCGAGATGTAGGTGTTCCAGTGCGGCGGGATGCCCTGCTCCCGCTCCTGCTCCTGCTGCTCCGCCAGGCCGGCCACGTACTTGCCGTTCTTGACGAACTGGGAGTACGTGCCGCCGGGGATGGAGGTGTCCTCGACGTCGAGCCCGAAGACCTGCTGGTAGAAGGCCTTGGCTCGGTCGGTGTCCGTGGTGGCCAGCTCTGCCCAGCAGAACGCGCCCTGGCTGTACCACGTGGCTTCGGTCATGGGTCCTCCTCTCGGAGATCGGTGAATCTCCATGCTATCGAGTTTCCGCGAAGCCGCTCGATTGCCCTGCTTCTCGGCTGGTCGAGGTGGCGCGAGGATGTGCGAACCGCGGGCAGCTGCTGAACGCTCTCCGAAAAGACCTCCGGCCGCCCACGGGAGGGCGGCCGGCTGTCTCCTGGGAGCCTCGTCTAGGGGGAGACCTCCGCGTAGTACTCGTTCGCCGGGTCAGTGGCTGTCGTCTGGGTGAAGAACGGGGTGAAGGTGTTCTCCACGTTGTCCAGGCCGACGTAGTCACCAAGGAAGAATCCTAGGGCCACCGGAGCCTGGCGGCTGTCGAACGGCCCGGCCACATGGTTCTCGGACCAGTTTGCCGGCTCCGTGCAGTCCCCATGGCAGTGGACCAGCCAGTGGTCGGTGTCGGTGCCGCCCGCAGCGGTGTTGTTGCGGAAGTCGTAGTAGGTGACACCCACCGTCCCGTCGTCAGCTACATGGACCGAGGCCGTCCAGGCCTGCTGGTTCTCGATGGCGATGTCCGTGGGGGTCTTGTTCACCTTGATCGGCGCCGACCACGTAAACCCGCCGTCGGTGGACTGGGAGAAAGCGATGGCGTCCGCCTGCATGTTATTGAACCGGGCATCCTGCCAGACGGCGTAGAGGTTGCCGCTCTCCATATCGACGGCGATGTCGGGGATGATGTCGCCCGTGCGGTGCGGCTCGCCCGTGTCCGGGTCTTCGACGCCGATCGTTCGCATCGGGCTGATCCGGATGGGGGTGATCTTCCCGCTCCGGGCCCGAGGACCCCAGGTGACGCCGCGGTCTTCCGACCGGATCACGGACGCGGTGAAGAGCTCACCCTTCGGGAACGTACCCCCTCTCAAGGTGATGAGCGTGAATAGGTTCACCAGGTCCCCGTCCGGCAGAACCGCGATCTGGTTGGCGATCGTCTGGCTGTTCTGGCCAGGGTCGAAGATCTGACGCGCCGGCTCCCAGGTCTCCCCGCCGTCGGTCGTCCGGGCGAACCAGGCCGGGCCGCGGAATGCGGCTGTCACGAACCCGGAGATCACGCTGGCTCGCTCACTGGGGGGGAAGATGAGCCGGTCCCACACTCCGTACACGAAGTCGGAGTCGTGCGGATCGGCAGTGATGGTCTGCTTGTCGTTGAAGACGTTGGCATCGAGGTCCCTGATGACCTCGACCGGCTCGGTCCAGGTCAGCCCGCCGTTGTCGGAGAAGCTCGCGAGCAGCGCGTGGTCGAAGTCGCCTCCCTCGCCTTCCACGAATGGCTCCTGGACGTCGTTGAACGAGAGCGCGAGCTGATGGACCCTCCCGTTGGGTGAGAACGACAACCACGGGTCGGTGGAGCGGTCGTAGATGCCGCCAGAGCACTTCGAGACCCCGGGGATGATGGACTCCGCCCATGTGGATCCGCCGTCCAAGGTCACGCCGGCGACGGTTCCTCTGGCGCCGCCGTTCGACCAGCGGTCCTGCTGCCAGATGCCCACGATGTTGTCCGGGTTCGTCGGGTTGACGTCGATCCACGGCTCGACCTCGCTGTCGTGGAAGACCGTCCCCGTCTGACCGGCCACGTGGTCCGCGACGCACCCAGAGAACAGACTGGTGCCCGAGACCTGGGTCACCGCCGTCGTGGACATCGGTCCCGCCGAGGCGGGTCCAAGTCCGAACACCACCACTGCGAAGAGCGTCATAAGGACGAAGGCTTTCCGCATGGCTCCTCCCCTCCTTCCGGACGGCAAAGGGTCCGTCAGACTCGGGCTGCGGTTGCCGCCGCATACAGCCCACCTGCGTATTCGACTCAAACGGGTCATTCGGTTCACCCGGAAGGAAAGGCCACCTCTACCAGGACTCTTGCCGGTGGTCTGGAAGGAAGGGTGCGCGAACCGCCCAAGCAACTCAGCCTTGGAGGGTAGCTCAATAGCCCTCAATCGGTGAGCGGTCTGACGAACCGCGATCGTGGTCCGCAACGGCTCGTGAAGTTCCCCGTTTCTTCGATTCGGCCTTGGCGAGACGAACCGGATCTGCCTGCATGGACGGGTCGCAGCACTACGTTTGGCCGCTTGCCAGTCTCACGACCTCAGCGAAGTCGACGAAAGCGCAGGGTTCATCACCAACGACCCATGCATCGTGCCCGGGGTCGATCACTCCGATCTCCCCTGGGCCAAACTCAATCTCCGTTCCGTCCTTCATGCG
>JBOGWB010000063.1:0-17303 GCA_050693035.1 Actinomycetota bacterium | reverse complement strand
ATGCTGGCCACGGGGTTCGACGGGCACAGCAGGACCGCGTCCGCCTCGACGATCGCCTGGATGGCGCCCGGCGCCGGGCGGGCGGCGGCCGCGCCGGCGTATCCGACTCCTTTCACCTCGTCCCTGGCGCCTCGGGCCACCCAGTACTCCTGGAAGTGGAGGTCGAGGGCGGTCCCCGAGGAGTCGACGGCGTGAACCCGCGTGGCCACCGGCTCGTCCGACATCGGGAGGAGTCGGGACCGCACCCCGAACGCCTCGCGCAGGGCTTCGGTCGCGTCCGACAGCGTCCGCCCCTCGGCGAGGAGCTGTCGCCTGAACAGGTGGGTGGCCAGGTCGAGGTCCCCCAGCGCGAACCACGCGTGGCCGCCGATCCTGGCCAGCTCGTCGCGGGTCCGGAACGTCTCGTCCGCTCGTCCCCACCCGCGCTCGCGATCCGCCACACCGGCAAGCCAGTAGAGCACCGAGTCCAGGTCGGGCGAGATGTGCAGACCGTGGAGAGACAGGTCGTCGCCCGTATTGACCAGCACGGTGACGTCCTCGGGCGGGACCACCCGGACCAGCCCTCGGAGGAACTTCCCGGCGCCAACCCCTCCGGCCAGGGCCACCACGCGCATAGCGAAAGCCTACCCAGAAGCCCATTCCCCCGGGCGATAGCATCCCTCCGTGCACGAACCGCCGGTTGAGAACGCACGGCTGGCAGAGCTGCTGGCGCTAGCGTCGGAGGAGGAAGAGGGACACCGGGCCCGGTCGCTCCGCCGTGCCGCCTGGTACGCGCTGTCGTGGGACGAGGAAGCCACGGTGCTCGCGGAGCAAGGCCGGCTGACGGAGCTGCGGGCCGTGGGACCCTGGGTGGCGGCTCGGATCGAAGCCTTTCTGGAGGATCCGCCGGAGACAGCCGATCCTCCGCCGCTCCGCCATGGGTTCCTGTCGCTGGCGCATGCTCGACGCCTCGTGGCCGACCGCCCGGAGCTCCGAGACGCGTTGCGGGGCGACCTCCAGATGCACACCACGTTCAGCGACGGCCGCGCCTCGCTGTCCGAGATGGTGTCCGCGGCGGAAGAGCACGGCCACAGCCACGTCGCCATCACCGACCATTCGAAGGGACTCCGGATCGCCCGGGGCATGGACGAGCAGGGGTTCGCGGGGCAGGACCGCGAGATCGAGTCCCTGAACGCCGAACTCGCGGCTCGCGGACGGAGCATCCGAGCGCTGCGGGCGATCGAGGCGAACCTCTCTCCAGAAGGGAAGCCCGATATGGAGCCCTCGTGGCTCCGGCAGCGAGAGCTCGTCCTGGGCGCCTTCCACTCGAAGCTGCGAGAGACGGACGACCAGACCGAGCGCTACCTTGCGGCCCTCCGCGGTGGGGCCATCGACGTCCTGGCCCACCCGCGAGGACGGAAGTTCAACCAGCGGCTCGGGCTCCGGGCCGACTGGCCGCGGGTGATGGCCGCCGCGGCGGAGTTGGGCGTGGCCGTCGAGGTCGACGCGTTCGCGGACCGGCAGGACCTCGATGTCGAGCTCCTGGCGGTGGCTCGGGACGCGGGGGCGTGGGTGTCGGTGGGTACCGACGCCCACCGTCCCGAGGAGCTTCGGTTCATCGAGATCGGCGTGGCCACGGTGATCCTCACCGGGTTCCCCCGCGAGCGGGTGCTCAACTTCCTGTCGCGCGAGGAGCTGCTGGCCTGGGTGGTGGCCCGACGCTCGCGGGTGGGGGGCCGTGACATCCCGCTGCCCGGCAGTCCCTCCGAAGCAGGTGGTTTGTCGTAGGCTGGCCCGCGATGGTCATCGAGCGGGCGATCCCGCGGGCGCTGAAGCGTGCGACCGCCGGCAAATCTCTCTCTCTCGACGAGGCAACCGCACTGATGGCGGCGCGCGGCGCTCACCTCGAGGAGCTCCTTTCGATAGCCTCGACGTTCCGTGACCTCGGCCACGGCCGCACCATCACGTACTCGCGGAAGGTGTTCGTCCCCCTGACGATGCTGTGCCGCGATCATTGTCACTACTGCACGTTCGCCAAGCCTCCGGCCCGCCTGGAGAAGCCGTTCCTCACTCCCGAGGACGTCGTGGGGATCGTCGAAGCGGGGCGGAGCGCAGGATGCAAGGAAGCCCTGTTCACGCTGGGCGACAAGCCCGAGGACCGTTACCCGGTGGCGCGGGCCTGGCTGGCGGAACGGGGCTACCACTCGACCCTCGACTACGTGCGAGCGATGTCGATCCGGGTCATCGAAGAGACCGGACTCCTGCCACACCTCAACCCCGGGGTCATGACGTGGGAGGACATGGCGCGGCTCAAGCACGTCTCGGCGTCCATGGGCCTCATGCTGGAGCACGCCACGCCTCGGCTGATGGAGAAGGGCATGGCTCACTTCGGTTCGCCCGACAAGGACCCCGCGGTCCGGTTGCGAACAATGGAGGACGCCGGGCGACTGTCGATCCCGTTCACCACGGGGATCCTGGTGGGCATCGGGGAGACGCTCCGCGAACGCGCCGAGTCGCTGTTCGCCATCCGGGAGCTCCATCGGAAGTACCGCCACGTGCAGGAGGTGATCGTCCAGAACTTCAGGGCGAAGCCGCGGACGGCGATGCATCGCCATCCCGAGCCTGAAGAGGAGGAGTTCCTCGCCGCCGTGGCGACGGCCCGGGTCGTGATGGGACCGCGGGTCAACGTGCAGGCGCCGCCGAACCTGTCAGACCCAGGGTACCCGCGGCTCCTCGACGCCGGCATCAACGACTGGGGCGGTGTGTCGCCGGTGACGCCCGATCACGTCAACCCGGAGGCTCCTTGGCCGAAGCTCGACGACCTTCGGCGGCGCACCGAGGAGAAGGGCTTCGAGCTCCGGGAGCGGTTGTGCGTGTACCCGGAGTACGCGACGCGGCCCGACCCGTGGCTCGCCGGGAAGATGCAGAAGCCGGTGGCCGTGCTCCTCGCCGAGGATGGTCTGGCCCGAAACGGCCAGCGCCCCGACCCGATCCCGTGGCAGGACCCCGACGTCCAGTGGAAGCCTCGGCTGATCCCGCTCACGTTCGCCAAGCGCGACGGCGACGGTCTCCGCCCGGACACGCTCGACGTCCACGGGGAGTGGGATGCCATCGAGGTGGAGGCCACCCGATGGTGGTCGCAGCGACGGGTCGACCCCGTGCGGCTCGACGCCGACGTGAGTTCTGGGCTGCGGAAGGCCGAGGCCGGCCGTCCCGACGACATCAGCGATGACGAGGCCCTGGCGCTGTTCCAGGCGCAGGGAGACGCCCTCGAAACCCTGTGCCGGGTGGCCGACGAACTGCGCCGTGAGGCGGTCGGCGACGAGGTCACCTACGTCATCAATCGCAACGTCAACTTCACGAACGTCTGCTACACGGGGTGCCGCTTCTGCGCCTTCGCCCAGCGCGAGGTGGATCCGGAGTCCTACACCCTCACCCTGGGCGAGGTGGCGGACCGGGCCGCGGAAGCGTGGACCTACGGGGCCACCGAGATCTGTATGCAGGGAGGCCTCCACCCGAGCCTCCCGGGCGAGTTCTACTTCCAGCTCCTGGAGGCCGTGAAGGCCCGGGTCCCGGGCATCCACATCCACGCGTTCAGCCCGATGGAGGTGCTGAACGGCTCGGCTCGTCTGGGGATCTCGTTCCGCGAGTTCCTCGAGGAGTGCCGGGACCGCGGCCTCGGGACCATCCCCGGCACCGCGGCGGAGATCCTCGACGACGAGGTGCGGTGGGTCCTGACCAAGGGCAAGCTCCCCGCGGACACGTGGGAGGAGATCGTCAAGACGGCGCATTCGCTCGGCATCCGCTCGTCTTCCACCATCATGTACGGGCACGTCGACGCTCCTCCGCATTGGGTGGCGCACCTGCGAAGGCTGGGGCGGATGCAGGACGAGACGGGAGGCTTCACGGAGTTCGTGCCGCTTCCCTTCGTCCACCAGAACGCGCCGATCTACCTGGCCGGCAAGGCTCGTCCCGGCCCGACGTTCGAGGACAACCGTCGGATGCACGCCATCGCGCGCATCCTGTTGCAGGGCCGCATCCCCAACGTGCAGGTGTCGTGGGTGAAGATGGGGATCGATGCCTGCAAGCTCATCCTCGAAGGCGGGGCCAACGACTTCGGCGGGACGCTGATGGAGGAGACGATCTCTCGCATGGCCGGGGCGGAGTGGGGGATCCGCAAGGAACCGGAAGAGATCGAGGAGGCGATCCGATCGATCGGACGCGTCCCAGCGGAGCGAACCACGACGTACGGTCGCGTCATCCGCGAAGAAGGTCGCGTCGTGTCGACGCACTGACGGCGCGACTCGGCGATACGCCGCGAAAAAAGTTTTCCACAACGCTCGATTTCGCTTGAAAAAAAAGTCATCATCGAGACTGGACAAAGGTACGGCATCCGTTCCAGAATTACACAGTTGTGATTTTGGGGGAGGTGCCGTGCACCACTACATGCCATGGCAGGAGAGAGCAAGGTGCCGGGAATTCGATCCGGAAGTGTTCTTCCCCGAAAAGGGTGGATCCTCGCGCGAGGCGAAACGCATCTGCGCCGACTGCGAGGTGAAGATCGAGTGCCTCAACTACGCGCTGCGCCGGGACGAGCGATACGGCGTGTGGGGAGGCATGAGCGAGCGGGAGAGACGACGCCTGAAGCGCATGGCGTCCTGACGGCTGGAAAGGAGGTGAAGGATGCCACCAGCGCGTAAGAAGTCTGCCGCCAAGAAGACGTCGGCAAGGAAGAGGACGTCGGGCGCCAGGAAGACGACCGCGCGTAAGCGGACGACGGCGAAGAGGGCCCCGGCCAGGAAGAGGACCACGGCCAGGAGGAAGACCTCCGCCAGGAAGAAGACCACAGCCAGGAAGACGACCGCGCGGAAGAAGACAACGGCGCGCAAGACGTCGCGTCGCAAGACGACCGCCCGCAAGACGGCTCGAAGGTCGACGGCTAGGAAGAAGACTTCGGCGGCGCGCAAGCCTGCCGCCCGGAAGTCCACCACCCGTCGGTCGACGGCCAAGCGGACGACCACTCGAAGAAGAAGAAGGAAGAGCTAGGGAGGTCGTCACCACCGTTCTCGGAAGGGGGGCCAGCGTGCCCCCCTTCCGCCTTCCGAGGTTTCACCAGCCACGCCCGCGCGATATGCTCCCCGGCGGCCCGCTGCGCGGGCGCCTCGGCGGGGTGGGCACGCCTCCCCGCTCTCCGGGCGCCCCTCATCGACATGGAGAACGCTACCCCCAGCGTCCTGGTCATCCTCGTGGTCAAGGACGGGGCCGCCTGGCTCGCGCGGTCACTGGCCTCCTTGGCCCGGCAGACCCATCCCCGGCTTGGCGTGGTCGCCGTGGACAACGCGTCCACCGACGGCTCGGCCGACATGTTGGTCTCCGCGCTTACCGCGGATCGGGTGATCCGGCTGGAGCGCAACGAGGGATTCCCGGCCGCCCTCGCGCGGGGCCTGGACGCCCCGGTGGCGAGGAAGGCCGATTACGTCCTCTTCCTGCACGACGATACGGCGCTCGCTCCGGATGCCGTGGCCCAGCTGATCGAGGCGGCACGGTCCGCGCCCGGCGTGGGAGTCGTTGGCCCCAAGGTGCTCGACTGGGACGAGCCGAGGATGCTGCGCGAGGTCGGGATGGCCATCGACCGATTCGGCTATCCGCACTCCCCCCTCGAGGAGGGCGAGATCGATCAGGGACAACACGATGGCCATCGCGAAGTGATGTTCGTGACCTCGGCCGCGATGCTCGTGTCTCGGGACGTGTGGACCCGAGTGGGGCCTCCCGACGGGCGGCTTGGCCCGGCTCACGCCGACCTCGACTTCTGCTGGCGGGCTCGACTCGCCGGGTTCCGGGTGCTCGTCCAGCCGCGGGCGAACGTGCTCCATCGCGGGGCGGGGTCGCGAGCCGAGCGCCCAGGCTCGAGCCCCGAGCGCGTTCGCTTCCATGCCGAACGGGCCGCGCTCGCCGCCGTGCTCAAGAACTACGGCTTCCTTTCGCTCCTGTGGATCCTTCCCGTCTCCGTCGCGGTTGGCCTGGCCAGGGTGGCCACGCTCCTGGCCACCCGGAGGTTCGCCGCCGCGGGACACGTGGTCATGGCGTGGGGGTGGAACGCCCTCCACTTCATGGGGACGATCCGTCGCCGGGCTCGCGCCCAGGCCGTGCGGACGGTCTCCGATCGGGAGGTCGTTCGGCTCATGGTCCCGGCCGGAGCCCGTCTGCGTCGGTGGTTCCTCCAGGCGACCGCCCCCATCGCCGGTGGCGTGGGCCACATGGAGCCCGACGAGGAGCTCGTCTCCACGACCCTCGGCCGCCGCCTGGCGCGGATGGCTCTGGAGCATCCCGTCGCCCTCGCTTCGGTGGCGGCGGCGTTCCTCTCGGTGGTGTCGTTCCGTGAGGTCCTCTTCGCGGGGCCCGTCGAGGGCGGCGTCCTGCCGGTGTTCCCCGAGCGGCCGGGGGAGCTCCTCTCGGCGTTCGCCGACGGTTGGCGGACCACGACCCTCGGCGGTCCGGGCGGGCCGAGTCCCGCGCTCGTTCCCCTCTCTGTCCTCGGGTACCTGACCCTCGGAGACGCCCGTGTCCTTGCTCGGCTGCTGGTCGCGGCGATCCCCGTTCTGGCGGGGGCATCCTGCTACCGCGCCGTCCTTCGCCGGACCAGGCAACCGGCGCCCGCGGTCGTCGCCGCGGCCTGCTTCGCCCTCTCCGCCCCGGTGCTGTGGGCCGCATCTGAGGGAAGCCTGTCCGCGGGAGCATTCCTGGTCGCGGCGCCCTGGTTGCTGGTACGGGTGGGGGAGGCGTTCGAGGCCGCCCGCCGGGTCCGGTCCCGTCGGTGGATGGTGGGCACGGGGATGGGCCTCGCCGTGGCGGCGTCCTTCTACCCGGCCGTGTGGGTGGGAGGAACCCTCGTGCTCGGCGTGACCTTCCTGGCGCCGGGGAGATGGCGGGCCGTTCCCCGCGGCGTCGGGCTGGTGGTCCTGGGCGCGTTCGCTGGAGCCGCTCTGGTCTTCCCGTTCGTCCTCGAGCTGATGGACGCCGGTGGAGGGGCAGCGGTGGGGGCGGCCGGCGCCGCCGATGCAGGAGCGGTGCTTCGGCTCGCTCCCGGCGCCGCTCCCGGCGGGTTCCTCACCGCGCTGTTCCTCCCGGTGGCGGCGGTGGTGTCGTTCCCGCTGGCGGACGACCGGCGGTGGGCATGGCGGGCCGCACTCACCGTGGCGGCAGCGCTCCCCCTGGCGTGGCTGGCCGCGGCGGGGCGCCTACCCGACACCGTGGCCAACCCTCTGGCCTTTCTGGGAGTCGCTGCCGCGGCGATGAGCCTGCTGGTGGGACTGGGGGTTCGGGCCCTCCTCCTCGGTCTGTCCAAGGAGGCGTTCGGATACCGCCAGGTCGCCGTGGGAGCCCTCACCGCGGTGGTGGGCCTCGGGTTGCTGGGCCAATCCGCGGACGCGGCGCGGGGCGCCTGGGCGGTCGGAAGGGGGCGCATCCCCCCAGCCTGGCCGGTCGTGGCCACCGCGGATGGGCCGCCGTTCCGGGTCCTGTGGCTGGGTCATCCCGGGCTCGACCCCTTCCCGCCCCCCGGAGGTGCCCCGGATGGCGTGGTGGTGGGCGAGGAGGGCTCTCTTCGGTACGGGGTGACCGCCCGGGCTGGGAACACCGTGCTGGAACTGGGATTGCCCCCCGACGGCCCGGCGTACCCGGCCCTGGAGCGCGCGCTCATCGCCGTGCTGGACGGCCGGGTGCGACACGGCGGCGCGCTCCTCTCGCCGTTCGGAATCCGGTTCGTGGTTGCCGGCGCCGGGGACCTTCCTCCCGGGGCCCAGGCCCAACTGGTGCAGCAGACGGACATGGATCTCATCCAGACCGCCGGGGGTCTGTCGATCTACGAGGTGGGGCGGCCGCTCCCCCTGGCGGTGGGGGTCGGTCCCGAGGCGGCCCGGGCGGTCGAGTCCACTGAGGCGCAGGCGCTGGCGGAGGTGGTCCGGGCCGAGCGAGCCGTCCTGGCCCCTGACGAGGGCGCGTGGCAGGGGCCGGTTTCGCTGGAAGGGTCCGGGGCGGTCCTCTTCTCCACCCCATTCGACTCGCGCTGGAGGCTCTCGGCGGACGGCCAGGTCGCGCCCGCCTTCCCGGCCTTCGGATGGGCCCAGGGGTTCCGGACCACGTTCCCCGCCGATCTGGTGAGGGTCGAATACCAGGATGGTTGGATCCGGGCGCTCGAGATCGCGGTCCTCGGCGTCCTGTGGGCCCTGGCCCTGTGGATCACGCGCATCCGGACCACGGGCAGGCCGGCGCCGGCTCCGCCGGGCCCCGCGGAACCGGAACGTCCCGCGCGCCAGCCCGTGCAGGCGGCGCCGTGAGGTTCCGGATCGCGGTCGCCCTCTCCCTGGCGGTGCTCCTGTCCGCGGGCCTGGTGGCGTTGGATCGTCTGGTGGGCCCGGCGGAGCCGGCGGAGGGGGCCACATCCTCGGGAGCCGAGCCTCCCGCGACGGCGGACCTGTCGGGCTCGTGGTTCTGCCCCCACGGGGGAGGCGAGGGCTGGCGCGCGTGGATCGCCGTCGCCAACCCCTCCGACCGGACCGCTGCGCTTCGGGTGAGCACCGTGGGCGTGGCGGGCGGCAGGGTGGAGACGCCCGCCGAGGTCGCACCGGAGACAGTGGCCTACGTCGAGGTCCCCGCCGATCGGGCGCCGGCGGCTTCGACGGTGGAGTTCTTCGGCGCCCCCATCGGGGCGGGGATGGTGATCACGCTGCCCGATCGAGCTGGCGTGGCGGCGGACCCCTGCGCGGCAGCGGCCTCCCGTGAGTGGCTCATTCCGGGGGGAACGACCATCCGCGGACAGCGGGCCCGTCTGGTGATCATGAACCCCTTCTCCACCGCGGCAACCGTGGACGTTTCCCTCGCTGCGGCCCGCCGGCTGGTCCGCCCGGGCGCCCTGCGGGGTCTGGTGCTCCCGCCGAGGCGTTCCGCATCGATCGATCTCAACCGGTTCGCCCTCGGTGAGGGTGCCGTGGCCGCCTCGGTCCGGGCCACGCTGGGTCGGGTCGTGGCCGGGGCCGTGGGGATCTCGACCGAGGGGGTACGGGCGGCGATCGGCGTCCCGGCCCCGGCCCGAGCCTGGGTGCTCCCGGGGATCGCCGACGACGGAATGACGGATCTTCAGGTCTTCGTCCCCGGGCGCGAGGAGGCCCCGTTCCGGGTGCGGGCTCAGCGCGTGGACGGGCAAGGTCCGGTCCTCGACGAGGCCTCGGTGGCCGGAGGCTTCGCGGAGAAGTTCGAGCTGGAGGTGGATCAGGCCGGCCTGGTGGTCGAAGCGGCTGGGGCGAAGCCCTTCGTCGCCTCACGCCGGACCGGCTCGACCGACGCCGGCGACGGCGCCCTGACCGCTGGGGCGGTCCCGTCGGCGACGCGGTGGCTGGCCCTGCCAGCGTCGAGGCCGGGAGGAGCGGGCGCTCGGTTGCTCCTGGTCAACCCGGGAGGCCGCACGGCCAGGGCCCGGGTGACGCTCCTGTCGGACACGGGGCCGGTGGACGCGCCCTCGCTCCAGGACGTGACCCTCGAACCGGGCCGCATCCTGGTGGTGGACCTGTCTTCGATCGCGGGGCTCAGGCCGGTGGCCGCAGTTGTCGAAGTGATGGATGGAACGCTGGTGCCGGCGCAGGAGTCTATCTCTTCGGAAGGGTACGCGGTTTCCGCGGGGATTCCGCTGCCGGGTCTTCTGAGCAGATGAGGAACGCCGTATCATGAGGATCACGCGATGAGCAGGTCGAGACGTCACGCCGCATCGAGGACACGGGGAAGCATCCGTGTGGCGATGGTCGTCGTCCTGGCCCTCCTGATCCTCGGAGGCGGCTCCGCCTACGCGGCGTACCGGTACGACCAGGCCATGGCGGGCCGTGCTCTCCCGGGCGTGGAGGTGGCCGGAGTCAACATCGCAGGGATGACCCGGTCCGAGGCCATCGCGGCGGTGCAGGCCGCGGCCTCCTCCCAGTACCTCGACCAGGAGGTCGAAGTCCGGGCCCGCAAGGAGACCTGGCACGTCACGCCGGCGGAGCTCGGCACGACCGCCGACGTGGAAGCGAAGGTGGACCGGGCCCTGGGGATCGAGGGATCCCTTTCCTGGCCGGTTCGGGTGTTCCATCGGTTGCTCGATCGGCCCCTCCGCCAGGCTCACGACCTCGAGTACACGCACTCGAAGAAGGGCGTGAAGAGGTTCCTGGCTTCGGTGGCCCGCGCCGTCAACGTCGATCCGAGCAACGCGGAGGTGACGTTCGAGGACGGAAAGCTCCGCCTGCGGAAGCCCAAGACCGGTCACGAACTGTCGGTTCGGAAGGCCCGGCGGATCCTGATGGAGGCCCTGGACCGGCGAGACAGCGAGATCGTCAAGTTCGCCGTCCGTTCCCTGAAGCCCGCCGTGGGGGTGGGCGACCTCGGCTACACGATCGTGGTCCGCCTGTCGGAGCTCAAGCTGTCCCTCTACGAGGGCGTCAAGCTGGTCAAGACCTATCCCGTGGCGGCGGGACAGCCCGCGTACCCCACCCCCCAGGGCAACTGGGAGGTCGTGGGCAAGGCGGAGAATCCCACCTGGGTCAACCCCGATCCGGAGGGGTGGGGCGCGGACATGCCCAAGGTCATCGGCCCGGGCCCGGGGAATCCCCTGGGCACGCACGCCCTGTACCTCGACGCCCCGGGGATCCGGATCCACGGAACCTACTCGTCCAGCTCGATCGGCACGTACGCCTCCCACGGGTGCGTCCGGATGTACCTCGACGACGTGGAGGAGCTGTTCTCCATCGTCCCCGTGGGAACCCCTGCCTACGTCTACTGGTAGCCCCGCCCCTCCGGCCGGAGCGCACAGAGCGGGCGCGTCCGCCCCCGGCCGGGAAAGTGCGACAAGAACCGCCCAAGAACCGCCTGGGACGCTTGCGCGCGCGGCGAGGGCGCGGTACGATAGTCGAGTACTCCGGAGAGGCCAGAAGGGGAAACCCGGGCGGCAACTTCGGAGTACGCTTTTTGGCGGAAGAGGTCCCGCAGGGGCCTCTTCCTGTGCTTTCGGGGACCTTTCGGGGTCCGGGAAGACCCAGTTCCATCCGCAAATATCCTGCTCTTCTTATGTACGGTTGGCGTTACCCAAACGGGGGCTCCCGGGTCGGACCGGGCGATCGGGCTTCCGGCGCGTCCTTGCGAATGACACGTGTGTCATTTATGCTGCCCGCATGCGCCAGTGCGCCAAGATGCGGTGCGAGGAGCGCGCCGTGGCCACCGTGGCCCTCCGGTATGCCGAGCGGGTCGTGTGGATCCGCGACCTCCTTCCTCAGCGCGACCCGAATCTCCTGGACCTCTGCGTCTCGCACGCGAGTCGCTTGACGCCGCCCCTCAGGTGGCGGCTCCTCGACGAGCGCAGCGATCACGAGGTCTCGGCCGGGGCCGAGGGCGCCGGGGTGCCGCAGCCCGTGACGGTGGCCGACCGCCTGCCCGCCTGAGTCAGCTCGCCCGAGCGCCTGGCCGGGGTGCCCCGGCCGGGCGCGCTTTCCGTTCCGGATGCCCTCCCGGTCGCCTTGACACCGCCCGGTCCTTGGGTACGCTCGTACCCAAGATGCCCCTGGACCGCGACCTGATCCGGCAGGTGAGGGCGCTCGACGAGTACGACTTGCGTCGCCTGCTCATCTTCGCTCGAGGCCTGTTGGTCTCTCGCCTGGGGACGGACCTCGATGCCGGGGGAGCCGAGTCGAGGCCCCGCGGCAAGGTGACGTTCCGCCAGGAGATGGTGCGGTGCGGGCGGACCACCTGCACGCGATGCCCCCACGGGCCGTACTGGTATGCCTATTGGCGGGAGGGCGGCAGGCTCAGGTCCCGCTACATCGGGAAGCGGCTTCCCGAGGTCCCCGGGTCGCCGACGCCCCCGTAGGGCCGGGGCATGGCACCGCCGGGCCACGGAGACCTAGCCCGATGGGGCTACCCGGGCCCCACCAGTCTGACCAGGGAAAATGCCGACGGCGGGCCATGCTCCCAGGAAGCCCGCGCTGCCGAAGAGGAAGATATGAGAACGGCCCACGAAACGAGGATCTGTCCCGCCTGCGGATCGACCGAAGTCATGTCCATCGCCATGAGCCTCGACGAGGACGCCGTTCGATTCGGCAGCTGCCACGCCTGCGAGTCGAAGTGGTGGGAGCGGGAGGGTTCGCCCGTCTCGCTGAAGTCGATCCTCACCCTCGTTCCCCGCCGCTAGCCGCGCATACCCGCCGAGCGAACCCCCGGCGGCCTCGGCTTCCCCGGTCCCACCGCCCGTGCCTGGGAACAGGCCCACCGAACGGAGGGGATAGAATCGCCGGCGGATGGCCCTCGACGTGATCTTCAAGGCGTACGACATCCGCGGCGTCTATCCCGACGAGCTCGATGAGGACGCCGCGCGGCGGATCGGCGCGGCGTTCGCCGAGTTCACCGGGGCTCGCTCGATCGTGGTCGGCCGAGACTGCCGGCCCTCTTCCCCGCCCCTGGTCGAGGCATTCACCGCCGGCGTGACGGCGGGGGGGACCGACGTGGTGGACATCGGGCTCGCCACGACCGACCTGCTGTACTTCGCCTCCGGGCGCCTCGACCTGCCCGGGGCCATGTTCACCGCCAGCCACAATCCGCCCCGATACAACGGGTTGAAGCTGTGCAGGGAGGGAGCCGCCCCGGTGGGGGAAGACTCGGGACTGTTGGAGGTGCGCGCTCTGGCGGAGCGTGGCTCCGGCTCCGCCTCCTCCAGCCGAGGGAGTGTGCAGACTCGGGACATGGTCGAGGACTACGTCGATCACGTCGTATCCTTCGTCAACCCGAACGCCATGGCGCCGCTCGTCGTGGTGGCCGACGCGGCCAACGGGATGGCGGGCCTGGTGCTCCCGCCGATCTTCGAGCGGTTGCCCTGCAAGCTGGTCGGGCTGTACCTCGAGCTCGACGGCACGTTCCCCAACCATCCGGCCGATCCGATCCAGCCCGAGAACCAGGAGGATCTCCGGAGAGCCGTCATCGAACACGGCGCCGACATCGGCCTGGCATTCGACGGCGACGCCGACCGGGTGTTCGTCGTGGACGAGCGAGCCCAGGGGGTGTCGGGGTCCCTGATCACCGCCCTGGTGGCCGAGGCCATGCTGGATCGGGAGCCGGGAGCGAAGGTCATCCACAACCTGATCTGCTCCTGGGTGGTGTCCGAGGTCATCAGGGAGCGCGGCGGTGAGCCGATCCGCACGCGCGTCGGCCACTCCTTCATCAAGAAGGTGATGGCCGAGACCGGTGCCATCTTCGGGGGAGAGCACTCCGGCCACTACTACTTCCGCGACCACTATCGCGCCGACTCCGGACTGATCGCCGCCCTGATGGTTCTCGACCGGCTGTCCGGGGCGGGTGGGGCGTTGTCCGAGCTGCTCGAGCCCTACCGGCGCTACCACGCCTCGGGGGAGATCAACTCGGAGGTGCAGGACCAGCTCGGGACCATCGAGCGGATCGCCTCGGTCTTCTCGGACGGCAGGGAGGACCGGACCGACGGCCTGACCGTGGAGTACGACGACTGGTGGTTCAACGTCCGGCCCTCCAACACCGAGCCGCTGCTCCGGCTGAACGTGGAAGCCAGAACGCAAGATCTCCTCGAAGAGAAGAAGTCCGAAGTGCTGGCCGTGATCAGGGGTGAGAAGCCGTGAGCGTGGACAAGGAGCTCTTGGACATCCTGGCCTGTCCGAACTGCCGGGGCGACGTCGAGTACCGGGAGAACGAAGGATTGATCGTTTGCCTCGGCCGCTGCGGGTACAAGTACCCGGTCCGCGACGGCATCCCGGTGATGTTGATCGACGAGGCCGAGAAACCCGAGCCCTAGCCGTCGTGAGCGCCGGCGAACCTCCCATGCGAGACCCCGCGGCGATCCTGGACGACGAGGAAGCCCTTCGGGGAGCGGATCGCCAAGGGTTGCTCGACGCCTACCTACGGACGGCCGGGCAACTCTCGGCGGCGTACCGAGCAGCGGTTGACCAAGCCCCACCGGTGGCCGGCGCCGCGTCGGTGACCTTTTGTGCCATGGGCGGATCGGCGGCCGCCGGCGACGTCGTGGCCGGAGCGTACCGGGAAGGCCTCCCCGTCCCAATGTCCACGGTCCGGGGATACGTCCTGCCGGCTCACTGCGGTCCGGACGACCTGGTCGTGTGCGTCTCATACTCCGGCAACACGGAAGAGACCCTTTCCGCCTACGCGGAGGCGGTGGGTCGGGGCTGCCGCGTCCTCGCGATCTCCGCGGGCGGTGAGCTGGCCGATCGAGCCGGCGCCGACGGGATGCCCGCGGTGCTGGTTCCGAACAGCGCACGGCAACCTCGCGCCGCGCTCGGCGCCCTCGTGGGCGCGGTCCTGGGAGGCCTGCGCGGCCTCGTTCCCACAGAGGGAGAGATCGAGGCGGCGGCCGAATCGGTGTCGTCCGTGGCGGAGCGGCTCGGTCCGGGGATCGACTCCATCCGCAATCCGGCCAAGAGCATCGTGTCCTGGCTCGGCGACCGCATCCCGGTCGTGTGGGGCTCCGAGGGAGTCAGCGAGGCGGCGGCGGTGCGCTGGAAGGCCGCCTTCAACGAGAACGCCAAGATCCCCGCGTTCGCCTCGGCCCTTCCCGAGCTCGACCATCACGAGGTGGAGGGGTGGTCCGAAGGGTGGGGCGGGGGATTCCGCCTGGTGGTGCTGCGGCACGAGGCCGAGCACGAGAGCGTCGGCCCCAGGGTCCAGGCGACCTTGGAAGCGATCGATGGCTCGGGCTTGGAGACCAGGGAAGTGCACGCCCCGGCCGGCACGCCCATCGCCGCAGCCCTCACCCTGATGATGCTCGGCGACTGCGCCAGCGCCTACCACGCGCTGGCCCGGGGGATCGACCCCGCTCCGATCGAGGCCATCGGTAGGGTCAAGGCCCGGCTCGCGGACCGCCGGTGACCGCCAGGACGAGGGAGTCCAGGAGGGAAGAAGAGAGGAGAGCGGATGGACTGTGACGTGAAAGACCTGGGGCTCGCGGACAAGGGGAGGGGGCGGATCGATTGGGCGTCCCGCGAGATGCCCGTCATGGCCCTGATCAGGGAGCGGTTCGAGAAGGAACGGCCTCTGGACGGGATCCGCATCGGGGCGTGCCTCCACGTGACCACCGAGACCGCCAACCTGCTTGAGACGCTTGCTGCCGGCGGCGCCGACGTGGCGGTGTGCGCGTCGAACCCGCTCTCGACCCAGGACGACGTCGCCGCGGCGCTGTGCGAGCAGGACGACATCAACGCCTACGCCATCAAGGGAGAGGACCAGGAGACCTACTACCGCCACATCCGCGCGGTTCTCGACCATCGTCCCCACATCACCATGGACGACGGCGCCGACCTGGTGACGACGTTGCTGAAGGAGCGCCCGGAGCAGGCGTCCGAGGTGTTCGGCGGCACCGAGGAGACGACGACCGGGGTCATCCGGCTTCGGTCGATGGCGGCGAACGGGGTGCTCGCGTACCCGATCGTTTCCGTCAACGACGCCAAGACGAAGCACTGGTTCGACAATCGTTTCGGGACCGGGCAATCGACCATCGACGCGATCATGCGCGCCACCAATCGCCTGTTGGCCGGCAAGGTGTTCGTGGTGTGCGGTTACGGGATGTGCGGCAAGGGCGTGGCGTCGCGGGCCCGGGGCCTCGGGGCCCAGGTGGTGATCACCGAGGTGTCGCCGCTGGCGGCGCTGGAAGCCGCCATGGAGGGCTTCCGAGTGATGCCCCTGGCGGAGGCGGCCCGCGTCGGGGATGTCTTCATCACGGTGACGGGGGACACCAAGGTGATCCGCCGGGAGCACATCGAGACGATGAAGGACGGCGCGGTTCTGGCGAACTCGGGACACTTCGACGTGGAGATCGATAAGGCCGCACTGGATGAGCTCGCCGTCGAGCAACGCCGCATCCGCGAGTTCGTCGACGAGTATCGCCTGGCGGACGGGCGGCGGGTGAGCCTCCTGGCCGAAGGCCGGCTGGTGAACCTCAGCGCGGGAGAGGGACACCCCGCCGCGGTGATGGACATGTCCTTCGCCAACCAGGCGTTGGCCGCGGAATGGATCGTCAAGCAGCGCGGGACGCTGGTCCCGGAGGTGTACCCGGTGCCCGAGGAGATCGATGCCGAGGTGGCGCGGCTCAAGCTTCAGGCCATGGGGATCGAGATCGACACGCTCACTTCCGAGCAGGAGCAGTACCTCCGCTCCTGGGAGCTCGGGACCTGACCCTGGTGGGGCCGTGGCGACGGTGATGGCCGGATGAACGAACCGCCGGTGGCCGTTCGCACTGTCTTCGAGCGATTCCCGGCGTCGGTGCGCGGTGCGGTGGCCGTTCTCGGGGCCGACCCGGATCCCCATCAGGTAGCGCTCTCCGGGGCGGCGGTGGTGGAGCTCGGAGCCCCGACCCGCCCCGTCCGTGACGTGTCGGTCCAGCAGGCCACGGTGGACATCGCTCCGCGACGAGAGGTGTTGTTCCCGTTCGAGATCCCGCTGGCGGGGTTGGATCCCGGGTGGTACGGCGTGATGGCCGAGGTGGTCGTGGACGGGGTGCAGACGGTCACCGGGCCGGGGGAGCACATCCGGAGGTTCCTGGTTCCCTGGCCCAGGGGGAAGGTACGCAGGGGCATCCTCGAGGCCGGTCTCAAGATCGAGGTGCCCGGCAGCAAGGGGGCCGACGTGGACCGGGTCGAGTGCAAAGGAGATCGCACCGTGGTCAGGTGGCACCAGGAGCCGGGAGAGTCCGGCGTCCCGGCCGAGTTCGAGGACCTGGCGGTCCTTGCCGACGGAAGGCGACTCCCCGCGTTGGAGGGCTCCTCCGAGCCGTCTGCCGGTGCCCGGACGACGGTGGTCTACCCGGTGCTCGCCCACCACCGCACGCTTACCTTCCAGCTCGACCGGAGGAACTGGCCGGGCCAGCCCCCCGAGCGGGGACCCTGGTCGGCGCAGCTCGAGCTGCGCTGACCCTGTCGGTCCGAGTCCCTACCATCCGCCCGTGGCGGCGCTGTTCGACCTGTTGTTTCCACCGCGGTGCGCGTCCTGCGGAACCGGCAGCTGGCCGTTGTGCCGGCGGTGCGCGGACCGCGTGGCAGTGGTCACTCCTCCGGCCTGCGGGCGGTGTGGACGGCCGTGGGAGGAACCCCTCCGCTCGTGTGCCGACTGCCCCCCGCGTCCGATCCACGCGGCCCGCGCGCCCTTCGTGTACGAGGGCCCGATGGCCCGGGCGATCCGGGCGCTGAAGTTCTCCGGGTGGAGAGCGCTGGCCCCTTCGCTCGCCGGGGCCATGGTGGAGTCGCTGTGGGTGCATCCGGTGGGTGGCTTCACTCCCGACGCCG
>JBOGWB010000062.1:0-39422 GCA_050693035.1 Actinomycetota bacterium | reverse complement strand
AGCCCGGGGCGCCCCCTCCGGCTGGTCACGCCTAGGTCACGAGGGCTCCATGCGACTACATAGCATCCGGCCGATCCATTGGTACGTGGCGGCCGTATCGGCCATCGGGCTGGCCCTGGTCGTCGCCCTTCCGGCGACCCAGGGCTTGACGCATATCCAGAGAGCGCCCGGCCAGTTCTGGCTGTTCGTGGCGTTCCTGGTCCTCGGCGAGATGGTCCCGGTGAAGGTCCCCCGGTGGAACGAAGACATCGAGATCAGCACCGCCGCTACCTTCGGGTTCGCGCTCCTGGTGGGGTTCGGGCCCGCCGCGGCCGTCGTCGCGCACGGTCTGGCCACCCTGGTGGCCGACCTCGCTCGCAGGAAGCCCTGGTGGAAAGCCGGGTTCAACGCTTCGCAGTACGCCGTATCGGTGGCCGCCGCGGGCAGCGTTCTGGCACTCACCGGCGTGCCGCACGAAGGCATGAGCCCCGCGTTCGGGCCGGCGGACATCCCCGGCATCCTCACCGCCGGCGCCGTCTTCTTCCTGGTGAACCACACCCTCACCCAAGTGGCCATCGCCCTCGCTCAGGGGCTGGCCATCGTCCCGAACATCCGCAGCGACTTCACGTTCCAGGCTTCCACAGCCTTCCTGATGCTCTTCCTGTCACCAATCGCCTTGGTGGCAGCGGAACAGAGCCTGTGGCTGGTACCGCTCCTGGCCCTCCCGATGCTCTCGGTCTACCGGAGCACCACGGTGTGGCTGGAGAAGCAGTACAAGGAGCACCAGGCGTTGCACGACCCCCTTACGGGGCTCCCCAATCGCCGGTTGCTCCACGACCGGATCGGCCAGGCCATCATGGGTGGCAGGAGGTCGGGTCGCCCCCTCGCGGTCATGCTCATCGACCTCGACCGGTTCAAGGAGATCAACGACACCCTGGGGCACCGCACCGGGGACATCGTGCTCCGAGAGATCGGGGGTCGGCTCGCCGGTTTGCTCCGGGAGACCGACACCATCGCCCGGCTGGGCGGCGACGAGTTCGCCGTCCTCCTCCCCGAGGTTCCGGACGCCGCGGCAGCCATCCAGGTCGCCGACAAGATCCTCAGGTCCTTCGAGGCGCCGTTCGTGCTCGACGGCATATCCCTGGACGTCGACGCGAGCATCGGGATCGCCCTGTACCCGGATCACGGCCTCGACGGGCACACGCTGTTGCAGCGGGCCGACATCGCCATGTACGTGGCCAAGGAGGCTCACACGAGCTGCGAGCTGTACACGGCGGAGCGAGACCGCAACAGCACTCGGCGCCTGGCGCTCCTCGGCGAACTGCGACGGGCCATCGACCGGGGCCAGTTCCTGCTGCACTACCAGCCCGTGATCGACATGCGCACCCGCCGGGTGGGAGGCGTGGAAGCGCTGGTCCGGTGGGACCACCCCCGACACGGCCTGATGCAGCCGGACGAGTTCATCCCCCTGGCCGAGCACACCGGGCTCATCAAGCCGCTCACCCTGCACGTGCTGGACCGGGCCCTGGCCCAGTGTCGGCAGTGGCAGGAGATGGGGCTGGAGGTGCCGGTGGCGGTGAATCTCTCCGTTCGGAACCTGCAGGACGTGGGGTTCCCGGACCAGGTCGGCGAGCTGCTCCGGAAGAACGGGGTGGACCCGGAGCTCCTCGAGCTCGAGATCACCGAGAGCGCCATCGTGGTGGACCCCACTCGGGCCCTGGCGGTCCTGGGAAAACTCACCGGGATGGGCGTGAGGCTCTCGCTCGATGACTTCGGGACCGGCTACACCTCGCTGGCCTCGCTGAAGAGGCTCCCGGTCCGTCAAGTGAAGATCGACAAGTCCTTCATCGTGAACATGGTGATCGACCATGACGACGACATCATCGTCCGGTCCACGATCGAGCTGGCCCGGAACCTCGGACTTCAGGTGGTGGCCGAAGGCGTGGAGACGGCGGACACGTTCGAGCGGCTGGCCGGCCTGGGCTGTGACATGGCCCAGGGCTTCTTCCTCCGGGAGCCGGTCGCCGCGCCCGAGCTGACCACCTGGCTGGCCGCTGTGAACGGTCCCGAAAGCGGGAACGGCCACGGCAACGGGAAGACCGCCAGGCGCACGGCCCTCGCCCCGATCCAGACGCCGGCGGTGAACGGCGGGGGGAACGGGAACGGGAACGGCCACGTCTCCGCGTCCGAGGAATCCCGGACCAGGGCCCGGTAGGGTCGATCAGCCTCCCGCAGCGATCTCCGCGGCGGCGGCCTCCACCATCTCGATCTCTCGATCCCCGAATGCGTCGGGGGTATCGGAGTCGACGTCGAGCACTCCCACCACGGCCGTCCCTGACGATGGGCGCCACCACCTCCGACTTGGTGGTCAGGAAGCACTGGATGTGGCCAGGGCGGGCGTTCACGTCGGGCGCCACCTCGGTCTCCCCCTTCGCCGCGACGTCCCCGCAGACGCCCTCCCCGAAGGGGATGCGCTCGTGCCCGGCCGGGTTCGGGCCCCGATACGGCCCCAGGACCAGAGTGTCGCCCTCGAGCAGGTAGACGCCGACCCAGTCGAAGCGGTCCCGCCGGGAGAGTCGCTCGACGATCTCCTCGATGACCTCGGTCTTCACGACCGGGCAGTCTAGCCGGTGTGGTATGACCTCGCCGTGCGCGCCGTCTCCTGCTCCACCTTGGTGACCTGCGCGGTGGAGTCGCTCCCCGCCGGCGGGGGCCTCGAGGCGGATCCGGTCCATGACGGGGTGGTGGCGTGGGACGGAGACGCCGTCGTCTATGCGGGGAGCCGGACGGGCTGGGACGGCGACATCGACGAGGCGCGTGACGGCTGCACGGTGGTGCCGGGGTTCGTGGACTGCCACACGCATCTGCCGTTCATGGGATGGCGGGACGACGAATTCGAGGGCCGGCTGCACGGCCGCACCTACCGCGAGCTGCACGAGGAGGGTGGGATCTCCCGCAGCGCCCGGATGCTGGCACAGGCGAGCGACGACGAGGTCCTGGCGTTCTGCCGCCCGCTCCTCTCGGAGATGCTGGCCCAGGGAACCACCGCCCTCGAGTTGAAGACGGGGTACGGACTCTCGGTGGAGGCCGAGCTCCGACAGGCCCGGCTGGCCCGACGGCTTGCCGAGGAAGCGCCTCAGACGGCCACGGTGACCCTCCTGGCCTGTCACGCCGTGCCCCCGGACATCACCCGCGAGGGATGGGTCGACACCGTATGCGCCGAGCTGATCCCCCGGGCGGCCCGGGAAGGTCTGGTGGACGCGGTGGATGTCTACGTGGAGGACATCGCGTTCTCGGTGGAGGATCTCCGGCGGGTGGCCGAAGCGGCGGCCGCCGCCCGGCTGTCGCTCCGGTGCCACGCGGACCAGTTAGGCCCTTCCGGGGCGGCGGCGGCCGCCGCTTCCCTCGGAGCCCGCAGCGCGGACCACCTGAACCACGCGGGGTCCGACGCGGGCGCGGCCCTGGCCGGGGCGGGGACCGTCGCCGTGCTGCTGCCGGCCTCCACGCTGATGCTGGGAGCTCAACCGCCCCCGGTGAGCGCGCTCGCCGCGGCAGGCACCGCCCTGGCCGTGGCCACCGACTTCAACCCGGGGACGTCCGCGGTGCTCTCCATGCCCCTTGCCGTCTCGTTGGGCTGCGCCCTCTACGGGCTCTCTCCAGGCGCCGCCCTGGTAGCGGCGACCGCCAATCCCGCCTGGGTCCTGGGACTGCAGGAACGGGTGGGATCCCTGGAACCCGGCAAGCGCGCCGACTTCCTGGTCCTCGAGGGCCACGACTTCCGGATGGTGCCGTACCGGCCAGGGCACGATCCGGTCCTCGACGTCTTCGTGGCCGGCGAGCGGATCAGCGGACGGTGACCCGCTTCGGACGGTAGAGTCCCCAGCCGGGACCAGCCGACAAGAAGGAGCATGCCCATGCGACGGATCGCCTCCCTTCTGGCCCTCACCGCCCTGCTCGTGGCCCTGTCCCCCCTCGCCTCTGCGCCGTCGTCGGCGACCATCGCCCGCCGGCGGGTGATCACGTGCGGCGGGTGCTGGCCGACCGCCCTGGCGTTCACGCCGGGCGGTGGACGGATGTTCTACGTCGAGCGGTTCAGCGGCGAGATCCGGTCCTACCGATTCGAGTCGGGGACCAACCAGCTATGGGGGAGGATCACGAACCTGGGGACCACCGGGGAGCAAGGTGTCCTGGGCATCGCCGTCGACCCGCGGTGGCCGGGGGTCCGACGTCTCTACGTCTACTACACGCACGGGAAGCCCCGGGAGAACCGGATCGTCAAGCTCCGGTGGGACGACGACGGAACTCCCTTCACCACCGTCCTCCTGAGGATCCGCGCCAACTCCATCCACAACGGCGGGGTGGTTCACTTCGGTCCGGACGGCTTCCTCTACGCCGTGACGGGGGACGCGGGCGACCCGTCCCGCTCCCAGAACACCGGGGGCAACGCCGGAAAGATCCTTCGCCTGACCCGGGGCGGAAAGGTGCCAGGCGCCAATCCATTCGCGGGCGAATACGCCTTCTCGTACGGCCACCGCAACTCGTTCGGGTTCACCTTCGACCCTCAGACGGACCGGGTCTGGCAGACGGAGAACGGGCCCGAGTGCGACGATGAAGTGAACCATGCTCGGGTGGGGATGAACTACGGATGGGGCCCGAGCTCGGACTGCCCGGGCACCAGCGAGAGCGGTCCCAGCCCGGTGCAGCCCGAGACGGTATGGAACCCCGTCGTTGCGCCCACGGGGGCAACCTTCTGCGAAGGGTGCCTGCTCGGCCGGCTGAGCCGGGGCCGGTTGCTGGTGGGGTCGTGGAACGACAGTAGGATCCGCCGACTGACGCTCGACTCCGATCGCAACGACGTGGTCGGCCGGGGCCTCTTGTACGACAACGCTGCCGGCGTCCTGGCCGTGGAGACCCGCCCCGGCGGGCGAGTCTTCTTCAGCGATCCGAACGGCATCTACCGGCTGGTGCGGGTCTGAACCCACGTTTCGCCAACCGGGCGGGCAAGGGAGAATAGGCCGAGCGGCCAGGAAAGCGTGATGCCCATACTCGATTCGTTCCTCGACGCCACGGGGCAAACGCCGCTGGTGCGGTTGCGCCGCGTCACCAGGGGAGTTCGGCCGAGCGTCCTCGCGAAGCTCGAGATGCTGAACCCGGGCGGCAGCGTGAAGGACCGCATCGGCCTGCGGATGATCGAAGCGGCCGAGCGTGCCGGCCTGCTCAAACCGGGCGGGACCATCGTGGAGCCGACCTCCGGCAACACCGGGCACGGACTGGCCATCGCGGCAGCCATCCGCGGCTACCGATGCATCTTCGTGATGCCCGACAAGATGAGCCAGGAGAAGGTGGCTCTGCTCCGCGCCTACGGCGCCGAGGTGGTCATCACCCCCACCGCGGTAGCTCCGGAGAACCCCGAGTCCTACTACCGCGTCGCCGACCGGCTGACCGAAGAGATCCCCGGAGCCTTCCAGCCCAACCAGTACTTCAATCCGGAGAACCCCAAGGCTCACTACGAGACCACGGGGCCGGAGATCTGGGAGCAGACCGCAGGGAAGATCGACGTGCTGGTGGCGGGGGTCGGAACCGGCGGTACCATCACCGGCGCCGGGCGGTACCTGAAGGAGCAGAAGCCGGATCTGGTCGTGGTGGGAGCGGACCCCGAAGGGTCGGTGTTCTCCGCCCCGGACGAGGATCCGCGCCCCTACCTCGTAGAGGGGATCGGGGAAGACTTCTGGCCCGAGACCTTCGACCCCAAGGTGGTGGACCGGTACGTGCGCGTGTCCGACCGGGACTCCTTGCTCACGGCGCGGGCCATCACTCGGGAAGAGGGCATCCTGGTCGGTGGATCCTCAGGGACCGCCCTGTACGCGGCGCTGGCGGTCTCCAGGGAGCTCGACGCCGACGCCGTCGTGGTCGTGATCTTCCCCGACACTGGGCGGAACTACCTCTCCAAGCTGTACTCGGACACCTGGATGCTCCAGTACGGGTTCCTCGAACGGCGGGCCGTCGTGCGGGTCGAAGAGGTCCTCTCGACCAAGCTCGCCGGCCTCCCACCGATCGTCTCCGTGGACGCCCACGGGAAGGTCCGCCAGGCCATCGACCTGCTCCACGAGTACGGCATCTCTCAGGCACCGGTGGCCCGGGGCCGAAGCGACGAGGTGACGTCGCTCGTCGGTAGCATCCGGGAGCGCACCCTGCTCGACCGGATCTTCCGGGACCCCGACTCGCTCCAGGCCGACGTGGCGCAGGTGATGGAGGGGCCGCTCCCGCTGGTGGAGACGGACGATCCCATCGAGGTGGCCTTCGAGCACCTCCAGAGCCAACCGGCGGTGGTGGTGAGCAAGGACGGGAGAGCCCTTGGGGTCCTCACCCGCACCGACCTCCTCGAGTTCCTGGCCCACCGGCAGCGCGTCGGGGAGTAGGTGCATGCCGGATCGTGAACACGACGAGGCCATGAGGTTCGAGACCCGGGCCATCCACGTGGGCCAGGATCCCGAGCCGCTCTACGGGGCGGTGAACGTTCCCATCTTTCAGACATCCACGTACGTCCAGGAGGGCGTGGGGAAGCCGAAGGTCTACGACTACGCTCGAGGCGGGAACCCGACCCGGGAGGCCCTCCAGAGCGTGCTCGCGTCGCTCGAGGCCGGCACCAGGGCGCTGTGCTTCGCCTCGGGGATGGCAGCGGAGTCCACGCTGCTGTTGCTGCTCCGGCCGGGAGACCACGTCCTCCTTCCCGACGACGTCTACGGGGGGACCTATCGTCTTCTGGCACGGGTCCTCGGCGGGTGGGGCCTCTCCTTCGATACGGTCGACATGACCGACCCCGACGCGCTTCGGAAGGCGGTCCGCGAGGAGACCCGGGTCGTGTGGGTCGAGTCCCCGTCGAATCCGCTCCTCAAGGTGGCGGACATCGCCCTCACCGCCGAGATCGCCCACCGCGCCGGGGCGTGGTGCGTGGTCGACAACACCTTCGCCACCCCCTACCTCCAGCGGCCCCTCGAGCTGGGGGCGGACGTGGTGGTCCATTCCGTCACCAAGTACATCGGCGGCCACTCCGACCTCGTCGGAGGGGCCGTCGTCGTCCGGGAAGAGGAGCTCGCCGAGCGGCTGGCGTTCCTCCAGAACTCGGTGGGGGCCGTGCCCGGCCCGATGGACTGCTACCTGGCGCTTCGCGGGTTGAAGACGTTGGCCGTCCGGATGGAGGCCCACTGCCGGGGGGCCCGCCGGGTGGCGGAGTTCCTGGCTGGTCACCCCAAGGTAGCCAGGGTCCATTACCCCGGCCTCGCCGGACACCCCGGCAATGAGGTCGCCGCCCGCCAGATGGACGGCTTCGGCGGGATGCTTTCGTTCGAGATGGACAGCCCGGAAGAGGCCATCCGGGTGGCCGAGGCCACCCGGCTGTTCTTCCTGGGCGAGTCGCTGGGAGGGGTGGAGTCCCTCATCGAGGTCCCGGGCCCCATGACCCACGCCAGCGTGGCGGGCTCTCCTCTGGAGGTTCCGGCAGCCCTGGTTCGGTTGTCGGTCGGCATCGAGCATCCCGACGATCTCGTGGCCGACCTGCAACAGGCCCTCGGCTGAGCCGAACCCGCATTCCCTTGCCTGGTCAGGGCGTCGGGCGGGTATAGTCGGAGCCATGCGGGCACCTCCGTCTCTTCGACCTCGTTTCGTGGCCGCCATGGCCGCGATGGCCATGGCCGCAGCGGCGTGCCAGCTGCCCAAGCTGGAGGAAGAGACGAAGAACTCCCGGCCGCTCGAGCAGACCTCCATCGTCTACGGGGCGGACGGCACGCCCATCACCCGGCTCCACGCGGAGATCGACCGGGTGGTCGTGCCCCTCGGGCGGATCCCCAAGGTGGTCCAGGACGCCGTCGTAGCCATCGAGGACGAGCGGTTCTGGTCGCACCGCGGGATCGACGTGAAGGCCATCCTCCGGGCCGCGTACGTGAACGCGAAGACGGGGGGGATCGCCGAGGGCGGCTCGACCATCACCCAGCAATACGTGAAGCAGACCATCGTCGGGGACGAGCAGACCCTCGAGCGAAAGCTCAAGGAAGCCTCCCTGGCCTGGCAGCTCGAAGAGAAGCTCTCGAAGGAGCAGATCCTCGAGCTCTACCTGAACACCGTGTACTTCGGGAAGGGCGCCTACGGGATCCAGGCTGCGGCGAAGCGCTTCTTCGGCGTTCCCGCGTCCAAGCTCGGGCTCACTCAGGCGGCTCTCCTCGCGGGGCTCATCCGCAACCCCGACCGCTACGACCCGGTGGACCGGCCGAAGGACGCCCGGGCCCGACGGGAGGTCGTCCTGGACAAGATGTTCGAGCTGGGGATGATCGATCGGGAGGAGTTCGGGCAGGCCGCCGAGCGGAAGCTCGGGATCAGGTTCCGCCAGCGGTTCCAGGCCTATCCCGCGCCGTACTTCGTCGACTATCTCAAGCGCCGGCTCTTGCACGACCGCCAGCTTGGCAAGACCGCGCGACAACGATACCGGAAGGTGTTCGAGGGAGGCCTGCGCGTCTATTCCACCGTCGACCTCCGGATGCAGCGGGCGGCCGAGCGGGCGATCCAGAACCATCTGCCCTCCGTGACCGATCCCTACGTCTCATTGGTGGCGATCGACCCGCGCAACGGCCAGATCAAGGCCATGGTGGGGGGACGCGATTTCTTCGCCCCCAAGAAGGTGGATCGCTACTCGAAGGTGAACCTGGCCACCGGCCAGGGCGGCACCGGCCGGCAGACGGGCTCCGCGTTCAAGATGTTCACCGTCGCGGCGGCCGTGGAGAAAGGCATCTCCCTGAACTCGACGTTCGGTGGCCCCGGCCGGATCACGATCAAGGACCCGCGGTGCATGGGGCCGACCGGGCTGTGGTCGCCGTCGAACTACTCCGACTCGGGGTTCGGGACGATGGACCTTGTCTCGGCCACGGCCAACTCGGTCAACACGATCTTCGCCCAGCTCGTGGTGGAGGTGGGACCAGAGAACGTCGTGGACGTGGCCCACCGCTTGGGGATCCGCAGCAAGCTCGACGCGGTGTGCTCGATCACCCTTGGCGTCGAGGAGGTCTCCACCCTGGAGATGACCCACGCGTTCTCAACGCTCGCCTCGGGCGGTCTTCGGATGCCTCTCACGGCCGTCCGCGTGATCAAGACCACGGACGGGAGGGTGGTGTACCGCCACAACCCCAAGGGCAAGCGGGTGATGGACGCCAACGACGCCTGGCAGGTCGTCTACGCGCTCCAGCGGGTGGTGTGTTGCGGGACGGGGACGGCGGCGAACTTCGGTCCGCCGATCTTCGGCAAGACCGGAACCACGGACGACTGGTCGGATGCCTGGTTCTGCGGGGGCACGGTGGTGCTGGTGACATGCGTGCAGATGGGCTACCCGCAGGGACGGGTTTCCATGGCGGGCCTCCATGGGATCAACGTGACGGGCGGCTCGTATCCCGCTCGCATCTGGCACGACTTCATGGCCGCGGCCCTCGGAGGGCGGGACCTCGCGGGATTCCCAACCCCGCAGCTCACCGGGGAGGTCATCCGCAGGGCCCCGTCGCCGTCGCCTTCGCCTTCTCTCGAACCGAAGCCCCGGGACGACAAGCCAAAGGAGAAGCCGAAGCCGCCCAAGCCAGAGCCGTCTCCCAAGCCGTCCCCGTCCCCCACGTCCCCGGGTGACGGCGAGAGCGAAGGCTGACGACCCCTCCCATCCTTCCTAGTCCTTCCGGGCAGTTTTCCGTCCCATTGGCGGTGAAACGCCCGGTTCGGCGCCCTCCTCTGCTTGACCGTTCAGCACTCCGGGCGATAGGACAGTCCTGCTCCCGTGGGGACATCCTTCCCTCGGGTCGTACTCGGACCTGGCCATACACGAGGAGGTCGCCGTGCTTCGACGCACCCGTCTCGCCATCGCCGTCAGCTTCGCCCTTATCGCTTCCCTCGTCCCGCTGGGGAGCCCGTCGGTATCGAACGCCGCCCACCGGACCACCGCGACAGCGGTGGTGTTCGCGTCGGACGGACTGCGCCCCGACCTGGTGGAGCGCTACGCCTCGCAGGGGGCCATGCCGACGTTCAGGCAGATGATCCTGCGGGGCGCCCGTGGGGCGAACGGCCTTACCCCGGCCCTCCCGAACAACACCGGGGTGGGCTGGTACACGCTGGCCACCGGGGCCGGAGCCAACGCCCACGGGTCCACGAACAACACCTTCCACAGGAACGGCGCGACGTGGTCGTCGAGGACCGGCTTCGCCGACGCCGGTGTCCTGCAAGCGGACACCCTGATGGCGGCCGCCGAGCGCGCCGGCAAGCGAGTTGCTTCCGTGGAATGGGTGGGCGCCCGACGGAGCACCATGACCGGGCCCTGGATCGACTTCCGCAACTTCCGCTCCTCCCGAGGCGTCACCACGAACTACGAGCGTCCCGAGGACGACCCTGACTTCATCGCGGCGTTCGGCCTGGACTACGACGTCAACGACCTCGTCCCCGCGGTGGGCTGGACGAACGTCCCTCCGTCCTTCAGCCCGGCGCTCGAGACCCTGATGATCGTCCGCGACTTCGGCGTCGTGAAGACGGAGTACAGCCACGACGTCTACATCTACGATTCCTCCGACGACGACACGACCAACTACGACCACGCCCTGCTCGCCCCCCAGTCCGCCGCGAAGGACGGCAGCCAGGCCGCGGCGGACCTCACGGAGGGCGAGTGGGCGGACATCAAGCTCACTATCGCGAGCAGCCCGACCGATCCCCTGAACGGCAAGACCGGGGGGATGCTGGTGAAGCTGGAGGAGCTCAACGACGACGCGTCCCAGTTCCGCCTGTTCCACCAGAGCGTCACCCGGGTCCAGGCCGGATGGCCCGACTGGCCCCCCGAGGCCGGCTATGCCACCGGAGAGTTCGAGGACTACCTGGCGGAGAACTTCCCCACCTCGACCGCCGCGGACTTCGCACCGCTGGAGGCTGGGATCGTCTTCGAGGAGACCTACGTCGAGCAGGGGCTGATGTGGGAGGATGCCCACCTTCCGATGATGGGCTACATCGACCGGGTCTATAACCCGCACGTCCTGTTCGCCGGGTACCCGGTGACCGACGAGTTCCAGCACCAGTTCCTGGCCCTGATCACGCCCGGCGCCGAGGTGTTCGACGATGTCAACCGGGACGGAGTGGCCGACGGACGGCTGACCGAGCGCCGCCGGTTCATCCGGCGGGCGTACCGGGGTGCCGACCTCGTGCTGGCCAGAGCGAAGAGCCTCATGCCCGCGAACGCCGCCGTGTTCGCCTCCAGCGACCATGGATTCGTCCCGCAGTGGAAGGCCCTCGAGGGTAGCCAGCCGCTCGAGGACCTCGGCCTGATTAGCACCAACCAGACCTCCAACTGCCGTCCGGCCACGGCCGACACCGTCCAGCACGCCAAGGCCTGCTGGGCGGGCGGGACCGCGCAGATCTATATCCGGCTGGAGGGCCGGGATCCCAGGCCGACCTCGTCGATGGTTGGGGTGGCCGCCGCCGACTACGAGTCCGTGCGCCAGGACATCATCGACGCGTTCCTGGATCTCCAGGACCCGGAGAATCCCGGAGCGACCGTGATTCGGGCCGCCCTGCGGAAGGAGGACGTCCAGTCGGTCGACGCCGGTGACGGCAATACCCTGAACATGGCCCACCCCACCCGGACCGGCGACGTGGTGGTGTTCTCGGCGCCGCCCTACCAGTTCGACGCGGCCGAGCCGGGCGAGGGCGCCGTCCAGGACGCCGTCTTCTTCGGGCAGCACGGCTTCTTGCCGGACGAGGTGGACCTGGAGCGGAACATCAACATCCGTCCGTCGTTCTTCGCCGCGGGCCCGACGATCCGACGCACGGTCGTGCACGGCGGCTCATCGATCGACTTCGCGCCCACCGTGGCCTTCGCCCTGGGCATCGATCCCCCTCAGCAGTCCGAAGGGCGCGTCCTCTTCGACATCTTCAACACGGGGCCCTACCAGGAAGTGCAGATCCTCAACATCTCCGACTTCCACGGCCAACTGGTCCCGATCAGCGAGTTCGTCGAGAACAACGTTTTCGCCAACGTCGGCGGCGCCGCGTTCCTCGACACCTACTTCGATGGGTACCGGGCCCGCTCCAGCGGCCGGACCTACCTGGTGACGGCGGGCGATGCCGTCGGGGCAACCCCACCCATCTCCACCATCGCCACGCCGCCGGACAGCCCCACGATCGACGTCATGAACATGATGGGCTTCAAGGCGGACGGCCTCGGCAATCACAACTTCGACCGAGGCGAACGGCACATGGCCCGGCTGGCCCGACGGGCGAACTACCCGTTCCTGTCGGCCAACCTAGTGGAGAGGACCAACCGACCCCCGCACGGCTGGTTCCGCCCGTCCTTGCGGGTCTCGGGCGGCGCCCCCGGGCTCAGTGTCGGCTTGGTGGGGTTCTCGAATCGAGACATCCCCGTGCTGACCAAGCCGGGCTCGCTCGGTGACATCAAGATCAGGCCCATCGCCAGGTCGGTGAATCGCCAAGCCGCCCGTCTCCGGTCTCGGGGCGCGGACGCCATCATCGCCATGGGCCATGAGGGCATCGGCGGGTTCGACGCCGACGGGAACCCGTTCGGCCGGCTCGTTGACATCGCCGCGCGGCTCCGCGGCGTCGACGTCCTGATCGGGGACCACACCAACTTCCAGCTCAACACGAGGCTCACCGGCGCCGACGGCCGGAGCATCCTCGTCGTCGAGAACCTGTCTCGGGGAGTGAGGTTCTCGGACCTGCGGCTAGTGTTCCAGGGCGCGCGTCTCGTGTACACGAGCGCAGCCAACCACAGGCCCTGGAACCTGGGCGTCCCCCCGGACCCGGACATCCAGGCCTTCATCGACGAGCGCAACGAGGAGCTCGCCGAGGAGCTGAACCAGGAGATCGGTCAGTCGACCGTGGCCATCCCCCGCTCGGACTCATGCGGACGGTCCGACGGCCGCCTGTGCGAGTCGAAGATCGGCAACGTCATCACGGACGCCATGCAAGGGGCCTACGCCGGCGTCGACTTCGCCATCACCAACTCGGGCGGCATCCGGGCCGACCTGACGTGCCCCAGCACGGACAACCCGAACGACTTCTGCCCGCCGTACGGCGCGGGTGAGCCGCCGCCCTTCAGGATCACCCGAGGCCAGGTGGTCACGGTGCTGCCGTTCGGGAACGTGGTGTCGACGGTCACGGTGACGGGCGCCGAACTGAAGACCATGCTGGAGAACGGCGTGTCCCAAATGCCCGCCGCCAACGGACGGTTCCCACAGGTCGCGGGGTTGTGCTTCACGTACGACATCCAGGCCGCCCCGGGCAGCCGGGTTACCGGGGCGACCGCGGCCAACGCGGACGGATCGTGCACGGCGACGCCGGTCAGCTTCAACGCCTCGGCCAGCTACCTGATCGCCATCAACGATTTCATGGCGGCCGGCGGCGACGGGTACCCGAACGTGGCGTCCCGGGCCACGTCGCGGGACATCATGGAGCAGGTGGTCGCGGACCACATCACCGCGAACACGCCGATCAGCCCGTCGATCCAGGGGCGCATCGTGTGCACGGACTCCGATCCGGCCACCGCTCCGCCCTGCCCCACGATCATCCCGTAGCGCGAGTCGCACGCGGAGAGGGGGCGGCCTTCGGGCCGCTCCCTCTTTTCGCCTACCGGCGCTCCCCGGTGACCTGGAGGACCTCGCCGCCCTGGAGGTCGGTGAGGTATAGCTCGCCCTGCTCGTCCTCGCCGAACGAGCTGATGGCATGGTTGGTGTCGAGGAGGATCACCGGCTCTCGCGGACCCCGGCCGCCCGAGTCGATGGCGAAGACGACCCCCGCGCAGAAGTCGGCGAAGAAGTAGCCGCCCTGGAGGGCGGGGAACCGGGCTCCCCGGTACACGTAGCCCCCGATCACCGCGCATCCGAGCCGGGTCGGATACACGGCGACCGGGCGGACCAATCCGTCGCGGTCGCAGCCATCCGGTGGAGAGAAGCACTGGGTGCCCTCCATCACGTTCCACCCGTAGTTCTGGCCGCCTGCCCGCCCCGCCCAAGCCCGGTCGATCTCCTCCAGCTCTCCCTGCCCGACGTCCCCGATCCACAGGTCCCCGGTCTGACGGTCGAAGCTCAGCCGCCAGGGATTCCGGAGGCCGAAAGCCCAGATCTCCGGGCGGGCGCCGGAACGCCCGAGGAACGGGTTGTCCTCCGGGATCCCGTAGGGACGGCCCCGGTCGACGTCGATGCGCAGGAGCTTGCCGAGCAGCGTGTCCAGCCGCCGGCCGTTCCCCATGGGGTCGCCCCCGCTGCCGCCGTCGCCCGTCGCGACGTACAGGAAGCCGTCGGGCCCGAAGGCCAGGGCCCCCCCGTTGTGGTTCGAGAACGGCTGATCGACGCGCAACAGCACTCGGGCCGAGCCGGGGTCCGCGCGGTTCGCTCCTCCCCTCGCCCGGTACTCGGCGATCACGGTATCTCCGGCGCGGTCGGTGTAGTTCACGAAGAACCGGCCGTTGGACTCGAACCGCGGGTGGAACGCCAGGCCGAGGAGCCCCTGTTCGCCGCCTGCGGTCACCAGCGAGGCGATGTCGAGGAACGGCTCTCCTTGGACCCGGCCATCTCTCAGCACCCTGATCCGCCCGACCTGCTCCACGACGAACAGCCTCCCGGTGCCATCCCCGGCGTGAGTTACGAGCAACGGGGCGCTGAATCCCCGAGCGACCGTGCGGAGCCCCAGGCGGACCCCCCTGGGGTCGAACCGTTCCTCCGGCTCCCCCGTCGGTGACGGTGCCCAGGTTCGCCCCGGAGACGGGCTCGAGGTGGTCGGCCCAGCCTCCGGATCGCCGCCGCAGGCCGTCAGGACGAGCACGGCGGCGAGACACGCCCCCACCGGGGCGAGCCGCCTCACGCCTTGGGCCGCTTGAGGTAGGCGATCAGACCCTGAGGCTGCTGGAGTACGCCGACCAGCTCCCACCCGTCGTCCCCCCAGTTGTTCAGGATCTCGCCGGTGGCATGCTCGATCAGCGGAACGGTGGCGTATTCCCACTTCTGCATCGCTCAGCCTCCTTGTGCTCTGGTTTCGTCGTCCCGTCGGGTGGCCTCCTCCAGCTCGAACCGGGCCACCACGGTCCTGATGCACAGATCCATGATCACCACGAGCCCCGCGTCCTCCGCGATACGCCGGGCCTCGTCGTTCTCGATCCCGAGCTGGAGCCACAGAACAGGCGCACCGATGGCCACCGCCTGCTCGGCGACGGGGGGCGTCGCGGACGGCCGGCGGAACACGTTCACCAGGTCGACCGGGTCGGGCACGTCGAGCAGGGTCGGGTAGGCGGTCTCCCCGAGCACCTCCGTCTCGTTCGGGTTGACCGGCACGATCCGGAACCCTCGGGCTTGGAGGAAGCTCGCCACGCCGTACGAGTCGCGCTTCGGGCTGCTCGACAGTCCCACCACGGCGATCGTGCGCGTGCCGTCGAGGATGGCCCGGAGCTCCTCCTCGGGGGGCGCGTAGGTCACGGCGCCCAACCCTCGCCCCGAAGGACTCCGAGGAAGTCGTGGAGGATGCGGCCGGTCGCCCCCCACACCAGGCTGCCGTCGAGCTCGTAGGCGTGCCAGGAGCGCCCCATCTCCGAGAGGACCTCCCGCTCCACCTTGGCCAGACGGGCCAGGTCGAGCCGGAGCACCTCCGCCACCTCGATGGGGCTGGGATCGAGAGGTGGAAGCACGCCCAACCAGCCGACGAACGGAACGATCACGTAGCCGCTCACCATGGTGTGGACGGGTGGGAGGGTGCCCAGGACCTCCACGGCGGAGGGCGGGATCCCGAGCTCCTCCTCGGTCTCCCGCAGCGCCGTGGTCACCAGGTCGGGGTCGTCATCATGGCGCACCCCCCCGGGGAAGGAGATCTCCCCCTTGTGGTGGAGGACGAGATCGGTTCTGAGGGTGAAGAGGAGCGACGGCGACGGACCTTCCACCAGCGGGACCAGGACGCCCGCGGGAGTTCCCTCCGGCATCGGCGGGTCGGGACGCGAGGGAGGCAGGGCCCGGCGGAGCATCTCGACGAGGTCGCCCACGGAGCCATCGTATCGAGGAACCCTCGGAAAGCCGGAGGGGACGGCCGCGGGACGGCCCCCTCGATTGCGCCTATGAACCCTGGCCCGTCAGCAGTTCAGACAGGTCACCTTCAACGTGTACTTCCCGTTGGTGAACCACGACGACACGTGGATGAAGAACACCCTGGTCGCGCCGGCCTTGAACTTGAAGGACTCGTCGGCCCCTGGGCCCTTGAACGAAGCTCTCAGGATCTTCGGCAGCTGCCAGATCTCCTTGGCGCCGAACCTGTACAGGTACAGGTCGTAGTCCTTGCCCTTCGGCACGATGAGATCGAACCGGTACTTCTTGCCTTTGAAGAGCTTCTTCTTCTTGAAGTCGTTCACATCGCCAGGCCAGGCGACTGAGCCCTTCGCCGTTGCCTTCATTCCCTTGGCACCCGGGATGTCGCCGTCGTGGCCCTTGCTGGCATTATTCACAGCGTCACCAGTGAGGGCGGCCTCGGCATCCACCCGTCCTGCGGTGCGGGTGAACCTTCCCGCCTTCGCCTTCGGCGGCCCGGGGAACGGATACAGCTGCGTATGAATCCCCGTGTTCAGCGGGAGCGGCTGCCCCAATTCGTCGGTCTTCGCCGCCGAGTTCAGGATCATGTTCTTGATCTGGAGGGCCGTCAGCGCCGAGTTGTTCGACTTCACCAGGCCGGCCACCCCGGCCACGTGGGGCGCGGCCATCGACGTCCCATTCCAAGTCTCGTAGCCCCCTCCCGGAACTGTGCTGCGAATGTCGACGCCTGGCGCGGAAACGTCCACGGAGTACCGGCCGAAGCTGCTGAACGCGCACCAGCTCTTGTTGTTTAGCTGCGCGGGCGAGGCGCACCCGGTGAAGTACCCGTGTCGGTCCTCGTCGTTGCTGGCAGCTACGGAGAGGATGTACGACAAATTGTAGCTGGCGGGGTAGCTGGGTGAGAAGACCGGGGCTCCCTCGGGGCCGAACGGGTATCCCAGCAGCATGTCGTTGTCCAGGCTCTCGTTGCCTGCGGCGAGCACGGAGAGGATGTTGTCGCTCACTCCCGCCAGTCGGAAGGCCTCCCGCTCGGCGTTCGACCAGAAGGGGCCGCCGAAGCTGCCATTGATGATATGGGCGCCCTCGTTTCGAGCGTATTCAATCGCCTCGACCAAGTCGCTCGTCGCACCGGCCATCGAGTCGGGGCTGCCATCGTCATCGATGTCAAACGGCTTCATGAACTTAAGGACCATGATCGAGCAGCCGGGTAGATCCGGCGCTGCCCCAGCGTCGCCCCCGCACACCCCTGCGACACCGAGGGTGTTGTTCCTGACCGCCGCGATCGTCCCGGCCACGTGCGTACCGTGATCGAAGCCCGCGACAGCGACGTTGGGCTCCAGGAGCGTGTTGTCGTCCTCGGCGAAGTCCCACCCGTGGACGTCGTTCTCGTAGCCGTTGCCGTCACCGTCGCCCGGAGGACCCTCGGCTTCGCCTGGATTCTGCCAGATGTTCCCGGCCAGGTCCGGGTGGAACACATCCACCCCGCTGTCGAGGACGGCGATGACTGTGCTCGGATCGCCCACCTCCGTTTCCCAGGCTTCCTCGACGTCCATGTCCGCGTCGGCGGTCCCCTCGTGCGTTTCAGTTTGCGGGTCGGCAATGAAGTGCGACTGGCCGGTGTTGTTGAGTCCCCACAGCTCCGAGTAGTCCAGGTCGTTCGCGTCGAGGCTCGGGAAGCGGTAGGCGTTCGGCTCCGCGTACTCCACCAGAGGGTTCGCGGCGTACTCCCGGACGGCCTGGCTCACGGTCATCCCCGGGGCCAGCCGGACGTGCTGGACGCCCAGGCCGCCACCGAACCGCTTGAGGACCCGGGCCCCGAACCGGGCGTGAACGGCTCTCTGGGTCCCCCGGGAGACCTGCGGACGGAACTTCACCAGGATCTCGCCGGGGACGAAGGCGCCGCGCACCTGCCGGGGGTCCACCTTCTGCGGCCCTCGGGCCGCCTGAGGCGCAGTGCTGGCCCGCTCGACGGCGCCGGATGGCGGAGCGAAGAACGAAGCAACCAGCACGGCCGACAGAGCGGCCGGGATCAGCGAACGACGCAACGGAGACCTCCTCGAAGGGGACAAACCCGGCGAGCGTAGGGATTCTGGGGCCGCGAATCAATAGTCCTTTCGGGGGACTCCGCCATGGCCGGGATCGGAGGGTGCCGGGAAGCATCCCCGCCACTCTGACCATTGACGACGGGCAACCCCGAGGGTCATCCTGCCGTGCCGGTCCGTCAGGGAGGGGGTGCCCGGAAGTGAACCGTTTCGCCGGCTCGCTTCGGCGCGCCATTTTCGGGCTGGCCATCGCAAGCCTCACCGCCCTCGCCGCGACTCCCGGACCGCTCCAAGCCGATCCGGGCGAAGGGAACGGGGGTGGAACCCTTCCCAACGTGCTGGTGATCATGACGGACGACCAGCGAGCGGACGGGACGCTGGACGTGATGCCGGCCACGCAGCGGTGGTTCGGGGAGGGAGGCACGCGGTTCCCGAACACGTACGCCACCACTCCCCTCTGCTGCCCCTCCCGGGCGACGTTGTTCTCGGGCCGCTACGCTCACAACCACGGGGTCACGGACAACGCCCAGGCGGGGAATCTGAACCACGCCGAAACGCTCCAGGCATACCTGCAGGCCGTGGGCTATCGGACGGGCATCTTCGGAAAGTTCCTCAACCTGTGGAACGTGAAGGTGAGTCCGCCCCTCTTCAACGACTGGGCAACCTTCAAGGGCGGCTATTTTGGGAAGCCATTCAACATCAACGGAACCCTGCGGCGGACCGAAGGGTACTCGACCCGCTTCATCGCCCGTCGCGCGGTCAGGTTCCTCAGAAAGAGCGAACAGCGCGACAGCCGGCCCTGGCTGATGTTCGTGACGCCGTTCGCCCCCCATGTTCCCGCCCGTGCGGAGCCCGCCTACACGGACGCTCCGGTCGCTGAATGGGAGGGGAACCCATCGGTTCGGGAGGTCGATCGGTCCGACAAGCCCTCGATCGTCCAGGAAGCCGAGGCGTCGCCCGATTCCGTCCAGCGGAGGCGGGCCCGACAGCTCCGCACCCTGATGTCCGTCGACGACCTGGTGAGCACCCTGGCCGCTGAGCTGCGGAGGCTGGGCGAGGAGGACGGGACACTGGCCTTCTTCCTGTCCGACAACGGGTTGATGTGGGGAGATCACGGCACGACCGGCAAGAGCCTTCCCTACTCGGCCTCGATCGAGATCCCTCTGCTCGTCCGGTGGCCGGGCACGTTCCCGGCAGGCGCCGTCGACGATCGGCTCGCGACCACGGTCGACATCGCTCCGACCATCCTCCACGCCGCGGGGCTCCCCACCGTCCCCGGGCAGGTGGACGGGCGGTCGCTTCTCGAACCCTGGGACCGCGACCGCGTGCTCACGGAGAGCTGGGTTATCCCCTGGGCATCGCTCCGCACCCGTTCCTACCAGTACACCGAGTGGTACAACGTGGACGGCAACCTGACCTTCCGTGAGTACTACGACCTGGAAGCCGACCCCTGGCAGCTCACCAACCTGCTGGGCGACGGGGTTCCGGCCAACGACCCGCCCGCCGACCTGTTGGCCTCGCTGTCCGCGGACCTGGCCAGGGACCGGCTGTGCGCGGGAGTGGAGGGTCCGGCGGCGTGCCCCTAGTCCGCCTACAGCAGGCCGCGGTACAGGCCGCCGTCGACCTGGATGAAGCCGCCGGACAGATAGGAGGCCCGCTCCGAGGCGAGGAACGCGACCACGTCGCCCAGCTCCTGCGGGTCGCCGAGCCTCCGCAGCGGCATCGACCGAGACTCCTGGTCCACCTGGTCCTCGAAGGTCCGCCCGGCTTCGTCGGCTCGCTGCTGGAGCAGGAACCGCACCCGGTCCGACAGGAGCATCCCCGGCAGCACCACGTTGACGGTGATCCCCTCCGGCCCCACCTCGTCGGCCAGGGTCTTGGCCCATCCGGCGATGCCCGCCCGGATCGAGTTCGACAGGAGGAGGTTGGCGACAGGCTGCTTGATCGCCAGGGACCCGATCACGATCAGGCGCCCGTACCCCGCTTCCCTCATGAACGGGAGGGCCTCCCGGGCCATGCGGATCGTGGAGAAGTAGTTGAGCTCGAGAGCGGCGCGGAAGTCCTCGTCGGTGAGGTCGGCGAACGTCCCCGTGGGCGGCCCTCCGGAATTCGCCACGAGGACCTGGCAGCCGCCCAAGGCCTCCGCGCCCTCGCGGATGAAGCGCACCGCGTCCTCTTCCTGGGAGACGTCCGCAGGGATGGCGACCACGGTGGCCCCGGTCTCCTCGGCGATCTCGTCCCGCGTTGCTTTGAGGTTGCCCTCGTCCCTCCCGCAGATGCCCACCGGCGCGCCCTCTCGCGCCAGGGCCAAGGCGCACGCTCTCCCCAGCCCCTTGCTGGCGGCGGCCACCAGCGCGGGGCGTCCCTTCAGTCCGAGATCCATCGGCGACTCCTGGCTCTCTGCCAGGGCGATGCCTACCGCGGGCTCCTTCCGCAAGTCAAGTTCCCGGTTTGACGGGCCGTCGAACGCGTGGCTAAGTTGCCTGGGCGTTGAGAGTAGCGACGGTCGAGGCGGTTGGCCGCACGGTCTGGGGCCGCGTGGAAGACGGTCGCATCGTGGACGCGACACGCCTCGGTCCAAGCTTCAGGGAGTTTCTGGCCGGTGGCGGTGACGCGAGAGCGATCGCCGCGCACGAGGGCCAACGCATCGACCTCGACTCGTCGCGGTTCCTCCCCCCGATCCCCGATCCGTCGAAGATCTGGTGCGTCGGGCTCAACTTCGAGGACTATCGCAAGATGCTCGGGCTGTCCCTGCTGAAGGCCCCGAACATCTTCCTCAAGGCCCCCAGTGCGCTGGCGGGACACGACGGCGAGGTCGGGGTACCGGCCGGATACGGGACCGTGTTCCACGAGTGGGAGCTCACCGCCGTGGTCAGCCGACGCCTCGCGGGCGCCACACCCGCGGAGGCCCGATCCGCCATCTTCGGCTACACCATCCTGGACGACCTCGTCTTCCACGAGATCGAGCTGGTCAACCGGGACCACCAACAGTGGGCCAAGAACGTGGACGGGTTCGCCCCGTGCGGCCCGTGGGTGGTCACTCCCGATGAGATCGACCCGGCTCAGGGCCTCCGGATGGTTCGGCGGCGGAACGGGAAGGTGGAGGCGGAGTCGACGACGGCGGAGATGAGGCTCCAACACCCCGAACTGCTGTCGTTCATCTCCACGTTCTCCACCCTCGAGCCCGGAGACCTGGTGACCGGAGGGACCCCGCCCGCTGGCCCATGTGGGGCGGGCGACGTGATCGAGGGCGAGATCGAAGGGATCGGGGTCCTCCGGGTGCGACTCGTGGAGCGGGCGGTCGATCGTCGATGGAACGTGGTGCTGGAGGACTGGAGGGAGCCATGACCCTGAAGGCGTTCGAACCCGAAGCCGAGCAACTCATCGATCCCGGCGCCGAACCGGAGCGAGTGGCCGAGGGGTTCGAATTCACGGAGGGTCCCGTGTGGAGCTTCCGACAGGACCACCTCACGTTCGTGGACCTCGCCGGGAACGTCATGTACCGGTGGGACGAGGCATCGGGAACACGGGTCCTGCGCAGCCCGAGCGATCACGCCAACGGGCTGGCCTACGACTCACAGGGCTCGCTCGTGTCCTGCGAGCACCGCACCCGGCGGATCACCAGGGAGACGGCCGAGGGACTGGTGACGCTGGTGGACCGGTACCGGGGGAAGCGGCTGAACGCCCCCAACGACCTGGTGATCGGCAGCGACGGCACGATCATCTTCACGGACCCCCACTACGGCTTGACGGAGGGCTACGGTGGCCCCGGCGAGCAGGAGCTCCCCTTCCGAGGGGTGTACCGGCTGGCCCCGGGCAGCTCGGAGCCGGAGCTCGTGGCCGACGACTTCGAGGGGCCGAACGGGCTGGCGCTTACGCCGGATCAGAGCCGGCTCATCGTGGTGGACTCCGAGCGCAATCATCTCCGGGCGTTCGTCGTGGGCGAGGGGTGGCGTTTCTCAGGGGGCGAGGTCCTCGCGGAGCTCCCCGACGAGGGAGAGGGCGTACCGGACGGTCTGAAGTTCGACGAGGCCGGGAACATCTTCACCACCGGACCGGGCGGCGTGTGGTTGTGCAACCCGGAGGGGACGATCCTCGGGCACCTGCCCATGTCGGAGGTGACCGCCAATCTGGCGTGGGGGGGCGACGACTGCCGCATGCTCTACCTCACGGCCAGTACCGGCTTGTACCGCCTGCCGTGCAAGACGACGGGCTACGCCTTCCACCGGAAGTGGGGGGCGTGAGCGCCGATGCATCGGTAGGGTTGGCTGCATGACCGAGCTCAAGTTCGTCGTCGCTCTCTTCACCCCCTTCAGTGAGGACGGTGGAGTGGACCACGAGGCCCTCGCCGGACACGTCCGGTTCCTCCTCGAACAGGGCGTGGACGCTCTCATGCCCTGCGGGACCACCGGGGAAGGTGCCCTCCTCGAGGACGCCGAGGCGACCGACGTGGTGGCGGCCACCGTAGAAGCCGCGGCGGGGCGGGAGGTCATCGCCCACGTGGGGCGCCCCGGCACCGCCGCGACGATCCGGCTCGCCCGCCGGGCGGTGGAGGCGGGGGCCACGGCGATCTCGGCCGTCGTCCCCTACTACTACCCGCTGACCCAACAGCAGATCCTCCGGCACTACCGTTCGGTCCTCGAGGCGGTTCGCGACGTTCCCGTGTTCGCCTACACGATCCCTGATCGGACCGGGAATCAGCTCGACGCCGAGACCCTCGAGGTTCTGGGCGAGGAGGGTCTGTCCGGGCTGAAAGACTCCACGAAGTCCTTCGAGCGGCATCTGGAGTACCTGACCGTGGCCAAGGCGCAGCAGCTCCGCGTGCTCATGGGATCGGACGCCATGGTCCTCGAGGCGGTCCGAGCCGGAGCCGCCGGATCGGTCTCGGCGCTGGCCAACGTGCGCCCGGACCTCCTGGTCCGGCTGAAGCACGCATTCATCGAGGGAAACGTGGACAAGGCAGAGACGACACAGGCCGAGATCGCCGAGCTCCGGGAATCGCTGTCGAAGGGCCCCCCGCTGGCCGCGTTGAAGCGGGCGGTCCGGGACGTCCTGGCTGGGTACGGCGTACCGTATCCGTCCGCCCTCAGGGCTCCGCTCGGCTGAGCGTGGCCGGCTTGACTTCTTCGCTTTCGGTGACCTAGCGTCGTTTGCGCTAGGCGAGACGCTGTTCCGTCAGACGAGACAGGGAGGTGGGTCATGCGGAGCGCTCGTCTCTTGGGATTGTCACTCTCGATCGCCCTGCTCACCGCCTGCGGCGAGCTCGAAACGGGGGGAGGAGGGGGAGGCGGAGATGGAACCGCCACCGGGAACCAGGCCCAGGCGAGCTGCGACAACGTCGCCTACGACGGGAGCGGCTCCCCGCGGATCGCCTACATGCCGCCCGGGACGGAGTTCCCCTACTACCTCGCCATCGGCGAGGGGATCAAGGCCAAGGCGCCGGAGGTGGAGGCCGACACATTCATGCTCGCCCCCCAGAGCGGCGCCGATATCGAGGGCCAGATGGGAATGATTCAGGACGTCCTGACCCAGGGCGTCGATGGGATCATCCTGTCCACCCACGACGAGAAGGCGGCGAGGCCGCTGGTGAAGCGGGCTGTGGACAGCGGCGTCGCCGTGGTCATCGTGAACTCGGACATCGCCGACTTTCCCACCCCGGTGCATGGGGTGGTCGGTTACCAGCAGCGCAGCGGGACCCACAAGATCGGTGACTACGCCATCGACCTCGTCAGCGGCCAGGCCAAGATCGGAGTGATCGAGGGGCTTCCCGGATATCACTCGACGGAGCGGGTCGGCGGATTCCTCGACGCCATCGAGGGCGAGGAGGGTATGGAGGTCGTGGAGAGTCTTCCCGGCGACTGGAACGTCGAGGGCGGCAACCGGGCAGGCATGGATATGCTTCAGGCCCATCCCGAGATCGACATGATCTTCGCCGCGAACGACTACATGGCCATCGGGGCGAACAAGGCCGCACAAGACCTCGATCGCGACTTGATCATCCTGGGCAACGACGGGGACACTCAGGCGCTCGAAGAGATCAACGCCGGCAGGTGGGAGGCGACCGTGAACACGACCCCGTTCGAGATGGGAGAAACGGTCCTCGACGTGATGACGGACTGCCTGAACAAGCAATTCACGGGGTTCTACATCGAGACGCCCACCCAGATCGTGGACGAGGGCAACGTGATGCAGTACCTGTGCCAGGAGGATCGGCTCTATCCGCCCCCGTCCAAGGACTACGAGTGCTAGCGGCCCCATGGGTGGCAGGGATGCGCTGTGGGAGGTCCGCGACGTCTCGAAGTGGTTCCCGGGAGTCCGGGCTCTCGACGGCGTCACGCTGACCCTGCACGAGGGAGAGATCACCGCCCTGGTGGGCGAGAACGGCAGCGGTAAGACAACGCTGGCCAAGTGCCTGGCCGGGGTCCACCAGCCCGACGAGGGGGAGCTGCACCACCGAGGGCAGAAGGTGGAGCTGCGAGGTCCCGCCGCGGCGCGCGCTCTGGGGGTAGCCGTCTTCTACCAGGAATCTTCCCTGGTACCGCCGCTCTCCGTGGCCGAGAACATCTTCCTCGGCAGGCTCCCCCGGCGCGGACCCATCGTCGATTGGGCGGCGGCCCGGAGGGACGCCGCCCGGTCGCTTCGGCGGCTCTCCGTGTCGATCGACCCCAATCAGCCCGTCAGCGAGCTGTCCGTGGCCGAGCAGCAGCTCGTGGAGATCGCCAAGGCCATGTCCGGCCGTATGACCCTGCTGGTCCTGGACGAGCCCACGGCGGCGCTGGGACCGGAAGAGATCGCCCGCCTTCACGAGGTCATCCAGCTCCTCGCCCGTGAGGGCACGAGCATGCTGTACATCTCGCATCGCCTGGACGAGGTGTTCGCCGTGGCGGATCACATCGCCATCCTCCGGGACGGCGAACTCGTGGGCTCGAGCCCCAAGGGCCGGACCTCGGTCCGAGAGGTCGTCCAGAAGATGATCGGAGCCGACGTGGAGGAGCACTTCGTGCGAGACCGTCCAGAGCTCGGCGATCCTCGCCTGGAGGTGCGAAGCCTGAGCACGCCGTACGTTCGCGACGTCTCCTTCTCCCTGGCGGCGGGAGAGATCCTCGGCCTCGGAGGGGTCATCGGCTCGGGGAGGACCCGGATCGCCCGGGCGTTGTTCGGCGTCGACCGGATGCTGGAGGGTGAAGTACGGATCGACGGACGACCGGTCCACCTGAGGTCCCCGGACGACGCCATCGCTGCGGGGATGGCCCTGCTCCCCGAGGACCGGAAGGCCGACGGGCTGTTCTTCAACTTCCCGGGACCGCCGAACATCTCCATCGCCAACCTCGACGCGGTGAAGCGGGGCCCGGTGCTGAGCCTGGCACGGGAACGTCGCAGGACCGGAGCGCTGATGGACCAGCTCCACGTGGACCGGAGGGCCGGCGAGGTGAGCGTGCGATACCTCTCCGGAGGGAACCAGCAGAAGATCGTTCTGGGTCGGTGGCTCTTCTCCGACGCGAAGGTCCTGATCCTGGACGAGCCCACCCAGGGGATCGACGTGGGGGCGAAGTACGAGGTGTACCGGGTGATGAACGAGCTGACCATGCGGGGGATCTCGATCCTGCTGATCAGTTCGGACTACCCCGAGCTCCTGGCTATCAGCGACCGCGTGGCCGTGGTGCGACAGGGCCGTATCGTCCACATGGCCCCTCGGGGTTCCCTCACCGAGCACGAGCTGGTGGAGATGGCCGCCACGGACCTCCCGAAGGGCGCGTGACCGTGGATCGGATCCGGAGGTTCCTCCGCACTCCCGTGGCCGGGCCCCTCCTGATCATGCTCCTGGTGGCGGCCGGCGTCGCCGTGACCACCGAGCGCTTCCTGTTACGCCAGAACCTGATGAACGTGTGGCTCCAGGTCTCAATCATCGCCATCGTGGCCATCGGTGCCACCATCGTCATCCTCACGGCCCAGATCGACCTGTCGTCCGGCTCCCTGGTCGCGCTGGCCAGTGTGATCCTGGCCGGTCTGATCAAGAAGATGGGCGTGCCGGTGCCGGTGGCCATCCTCCTGGTGATCGGGATGGCGGCGGTCTTGGGGTTGTTCAACGGGTTCTTCTCCAGCTACGGACGAATCCCGTCGTTCATCTTCACGTTGGGAACGCTCGCCATATTCCGGGGGTTGGCCTTCCTGTACACGCAAGGCGCCCCCATCTTCTCGGTGTCGCCCCAGCTCAACCCACTCTTCTACCGGACCTTCCTAGGCATGCCGCTCCCGTTCGTGTACGTGGTCGTGCTGTACTCGGCGGCGTGGGCTTACCTCCGATACACGGTGGGCGGACGCAACATCTACGCCGTCGGAGGGAACCAGTCCGCGGCGAGGCTCTCCGGCATCAGCGTGAACGGCGTGAGGACCAAGGCGTTCGTGATCGCCGGGCTCATGTCCGGCCTGGCCGGGGTGCTCCTGACCGCCCGCCTGGACTCGGGGTCCCCGAACTACGGACAGGGCTACGAACTGACGGCGATCGCCTCGGCCGTGATCGGCGGGGCCAGCCTGTTCGGAGGCCACGGGAACGTCTTCGCCACGCTGTTCGGCGCCCTGACCATCGTGCTGGTCCAGAACGGGCTCAACCTGCACGGCGTCCCCGCCGCGTGGCAGGAGATCGCCCTGGGAGGCATCATCGCCCTGGCCGTGGGGGCGGACATGTGGCGGGCCGACATCGGACGGGTCATGGGCCGGCTGGTGGGAAGGCGTCGCCGGACCGCCCGTGCGCCGACGTCGGAGCCCCGGGATCGTGTGGGAACCACGAGATGAACATGAAGCGCAACGTCAAGCTGGAGGAAGGACGAGACGGCTACGTCGTTCGGGCCGTGGTCCGAGCGGCGCGGCTCCTCGAGCTGCTCCGAACCAGCGACGGGAGCGCCTCGCTCGGGGACCTGTCCGCCCGATCGGGACTGGCGAAGGCCTCCGTGTTCCGGATGCTTCGGACCCTGGAGGGCACCGGATTGGTGGAGCGGGTCCCCGACGAGGACCGGTATCGCTTGGGTGTGCGATGCCTGGAGCTTGGCCAAGCCTACCTGGAGCAGACCGACCTCCGGCGAGAAGCGGTTCCGGTTCTGGCCGATCTGCTCGGGGAGTTCAACGAGACCGTCCATCTGGGAGTCCTCGACGACGAGCTCCGGGTGGTCTATCTCGAGAAGCTCGAGAGCACCCACGCGGTGGGCATCATGATGTCCCGGGTGGGAAGGACCGCCCCCTCGTTCTGCACCGGCTTGGGCAAGGCCATGCTGGCCGCGCTTCCCGGCGACCCCGTGGCCGCCTTGGAGGAACGAGGCGCACTCCGCTCCTACACGCCGAGCACCATCGCCGAGCCGAAAGCCCTGCGTGCGGAGCTCGAACGCATCCGCAAGCGTGGATACTCCCTCGACCTCGAGGAGCACGAGCCGGGCGTCCGATGCGTGGGGGCGGCCATCCTCGGCCCGCACGGTGAGATGGTGGCCGCCCTGTCCATCTCCGGGCCCGCTCAGCGCCTCCCCGAACGCCTGCTCCGTGGGCGGCTCGCTGAGGCCGGCGGCGTGGCGGCCGCAGAGATCGGCCGACGCCTGGGCGCCGGACGGAAGTCTTCCAATGGTCATCCTGGCGGTTGATTCCGGCACCACGTCCACGCGGGCGTGGGTCGTCGACGCGGGTGAAGTCGTCTCGAGCGCCTCCACGCGAGGCGGGGCCAAGGATGTGGCCAGGGGCCAGGATCGGTCCGAGCTCCTGAGCAGCGTTCGATCGGTCTGCGAGGGCGCCCTCGGCGACAGCGGCCGATCATGGGACGACGTGCAGGCTGTCGTGGCCTTCGGGATGATCACTTCGGAGCTGGGCCTGGAGGAAGTCTCCCACCTAGCGGCCCCCGCGGACCGTCGCGGGCTGGTGGACGCGATGCGCCGGGTGGACGAAGCTCTCCCCGCCCCCGTGTACCTGGTCCCCGGGGTCAAGAGCGACGGGCGGGACCTGGCCGAGACCGACTTCATGCGGGGTGAGGAGACCGAGGTGGTGGGGCTCCTGTCGCTGGGGTCGGTCGTCCCTCCGGTCCTCTACGTGTCCACCGGCTCCCACACGAAGTTCGTAGGTGTCGACGCCCGGGGGCGCATCGACTGGAGCATGACCACCCTCTCGGGTGAGCTGCTGTGGGCTCTCCACCGCGAAACGATCCTCTCCGGGCTGGTGGATCCCAGGGGGGAGCTTCGTGACCTGGAAGCCGTCGAGGAGGGCGCCCGGGTGGCGGAGCGGATGGGCCTGAGCCGAACCCTCTTCGCCACCCGGCTGCTGAACCGGACCCGAGGTGCCGGGCCCGACACATGCTCCGCCTTCGTACACGGCGCCCTGGCCGGGTCAGATCTCCTGTCGCTCCGTACCGCGTTGCGAGCGCGTTCCGGCCCCCCCAACCGGGTGGTCGTCGGCGGTGGCAGCGCACTGGCTCAGGCGTATCGGCACCTTCTGGCGAAGGAGGACTGGGTGACGTCTCTGGAGGACACGGACCAGCCGCTCGGTGCCCTTGGCGCGTGGACCCTCTTCTCGGACGTCTCCGGAAACGGCCAGCCATGAGAGCGGCCAGGCTCTACGGGTACGACCAGGACCTCAAGGGCGACGAGTTCCTGCGGCTGGAAGAGGTCGGCGAGCCGTCCATCGAGGAACCGGACGAGGTGATCGTCCGCGTGGGCGGCGCCGGCCTGTGCCGAACCGACCTGCACGTCATCCAGGGCCTGTGGGATGACGCTCTGGTGGTCGAGCCCCCCTACATCCTTGGACACGAGAACGCCGGGTGGATCCAGGATGTGGGCCCAGCGGTCCGCCACGTCCGCCCGGAGGACCCGGTCCTGGTCCTCCCAGGGCTGACGGACGGGGTCTGCGCCGCGTGCCGTCGAGGGACCGACAACCTTTGCGAGTCGCTGGTGTGGATCGGGATCCAGCGCGACGGCGGCTTCGCCGATCTGCTGAAGGCGAGGGAACGGAACATGATCGGCCTCCCGGAGGGAATGGAGCCGAGCGACGCCGCGCCGTTCGCCGACGCCGGCCTCACCGCGTACCACGCGGCCAAGCGGGCAAGCCGCTTGGTGGAGCCGAACGGGACCGTCGTGGTGATCGGCGTGGGGGGATTGGGCCACGTGGGCATCCAGGTCCTCCGGGCCCTGAGCCCCGTACGGATCCTGGCGATCGAGATCTCCGAGACGGCCCGGCGGCTCGCCGAAGATCTCGCGGTGGACGAGGTGATCGACGGGAGCCAGGGCCCGGTGGAGCAGGTGCTGGGGCTGACCGGGGGTGCCGGCGCCGACGCCGTCCTGGACTTCGTCGCCGAGGGAGACGTTCCCGGTCAGGCCATGGCCATGCTTCGACCCGGCGGGGCCTACCTGGTGATCGGGTACGGAGGGAAGCTGGAGATCCCCACGATGGAGTTCCTCAGCGAGAAGCAAGTGATTGGCAACATCGGGGGGACCTCGGCAGAGATGATGGAGCTCCTGGCCCTGGCGGGGCGGGGGAAGATCCGGCTGGAGACCACGGAGTATCCGCTCGAACGGATCAACGAGGCGATCGCCGATCTCCGAGACCTCCGGATCCGGGGCCGTGCGGTCCTGGTCCCGTAACGACTGGACGATCGTTCGTCCGGCTGTCCGGTGGAGGCCCGGGTGCTGTTACCATTGGATCATATGGAAGTCGCTCAGACCGCCCCGATCGAGGTCACCGAGATGGCGGCCACCAAGGCTCGCTCGCTCGCCGAGCGAGAGGGCCGCCCTGAGGCCTGCCTGCGGGTCCGGGTGACCGCGGGTGGGTGCGCCGGTTTCCATTACAAGCTGAGCTTCGAGGACACCGCCTCCGGGGAGGATCACGTGATCGAGTCCCACGGGCTCCGGGTTCTCGTCGACCCCAAGAGCGTCCCGGTCATCGAAGGCTCCACCCTCGACTTCAGCGAGGAGCTTCTGGGGGGCGGATTCAAGATGCTCAACCCGCGCGCCGTTCACGAGTGCGCCTGCGGGGAGTCCTTCTCGGTCTGAGTTCTGCGACAGGCGAAGCTCGGCGCTAGCCGTACCCTCCGCCACCGACCATGTCGTTCCCCTGATCCTCGCTCTCACCCACACCGGCGCCGCCCTGGATGGTCAGGTCCCCTCCCACCGACAGCGCTCCGAGCATCCCCCGGGTCTCGTGGAACCGGCAGTACACGAGGAGGGCGCCAGATGCTGGCATCGTGACCTCGATGCTCATCCGGGCGTCGGGAGCCAGCGTCTCGTCGATCTCGAGGGCATCGACGGTGAACGTGTGCTGGGCCTGGCCCTCGTTGAACACCTCGAGCGTCACGCTCTGGCCGGCCTCACCCTCGAGGACGGTGGGCTCGAAGTAGAAGTCGTCCACCTCGAACTGGGCCGAGGTCATCCCCGACACGTCGGCCTCGCCGTGGTCGTTCGCGGCCTTCCCGCCGATCATGATGCTGCCGCCCGCCTCCGCCGCCCCGTCGCCGCCGCCGCCGGCGCCTTCGCCGGCGCCTTCGCCGGCGCAAGCCGTAGAAACCAGGGCGAACGCCGTTCCGAGGGTGATCCACGTTCTCCGCATCTGAGCTCCTTGGTCTCCTTGAGAGTACTTCGTACCACCCGAGGAGAGAGGTTCATCGCCCCCGTATACTGGCCCCGTGAGCACGGAGAAGACCCAGTGGCGCGACCTCTACGACGAGGTGGTGGCCACCGGGCTCTGCACCGGCTGTTCGGCGTGCGTCGTGGTCTGCCCCTTCCACGTTCTCGGCTACGAGGACGACAAGCCGGTCCAGCTCGAGGGGCTCGGCCCCGACAAATGCACCCACGGGGACAGGGGATGCGACATCTGCACCCGGGCCTGCCCCCGGTTCCGGGAGTGGGAACCGGACATCGAGCGGCTGTTCTTCGGCCGGACCCGCGGGCCGGAGGAGGTCATCGGGGTCCACAAGGATGTCGTCCTGGCGAGGGCCACCGACCCGGCGGTCCTGGCGCAGGGACAGGATGGGGGCGTGGTCTCCGCGCTCCTCCTCTGGGGCCTGCGGAACGGTGAGATCGACGGCGCCCTGACCTCGAAGCTGTCCGACGAACGGCAGTGGGACGCGGAGCCGGCCGTCGTGACGACCGAAGAGGAGGTTTTGGCCACCGCCGGCTCCCGGTACACCTACTCGGCGAACCCCCTGGCCCTCACGAAAGCGCTGGAGATGGGCCTCCAGCGGGTGGCTCTGGTGGGGATGTCGTGCCAGGCCAGCGTGACCGGGGCGCTCGAGGCGCGGCGGGTCAACAAGTGGCGCCGCCGCATCGCCTGGACGTTCGGGCTGCTCTGCTCGAAGACGTTCACCTATGACGGGCTGATGGTGAACATCGCCCAGGACGAGCTGGGGCTCTCCCTCGACGACCTGGCTCGGGTGAACGTCAAGGGGAAGCTCCTCTTCTACACGAAGGACGGCGAGGAGATCACCTACTCGCTGAAGAAGGCCCAGCAGCACACTCGTCCCGGGTGTCTGAAGTGCCCCGACTTCGCCGCCGAGCACGGCGACATCTCCTTCGGTGGGCTGGGTCAGACCGACGGGTGGACCCTGACGGTGATCCGGACCGACCGGGGCGAGGATCTGTGGAACCGGGCCGTGGCCGACGGGATCGTGGAGTGGCGCCCAGGGTCGGAGGATCCCGAGGCCATCGCCCTGATGGAGAAGCTTGCCACCAAGCAGCGGAAGCGGTGGCCGGGCGACGAGCTTCCCGAGGAGTGGCGGTTCCCCGGCGTCCTGCCGGACGGAGGGACGGCGGGGGTCCAGGGGAGCAGCAGCCCCGCGGAGCGCAGCGGAGCGGATTAGGCCGCTGCAGTCCCCCTGGCCGAGGCGCCTCGCCGAAGGCGAGGGGCCAAGGAGGAAGTAATGGAGTACCGCACCCTCGGGCGAACCGGCGTGAAGGTCAGCACGCACTGCCTCGGGTCCATGATGTTCGGGGGGTGGGGCAACCCCGACCACGACGACTGCGTCCGGATCATCCATCGAGCACTCGACGCCGGCATCAACTTCATCGACACCGCCGACGTGTACTCGCGGGGGGAATCAGAGGAGATCGTCGGCCGAGCCCTCCGCGGACGTCGCGACGACGTGGTCCTGGCCACGAAGGTGTACGGAGAGATGGGCAGGGGCCCCAACGAGCGGGGAACCTCCCGGCTGTGGATCATGCGGGAGGTGGAGGCGAGCCTCCGGCGCCTCGGCACCGACCACATCGATCTCTACCAGCTCCACCGGCCCGACCCCGACACCGACTTCGAGGACACGCTGGAGGCCCTCACGGACCTGGTCCACCAGGGCAAGATCCGGTACGCGGGGACGTCCTGCTACCCCGCGTGGCAGCTGGCCAGGTCACATGAGATCGCCGCGGCCGGAGCACTGGTCCGCTTCGCCTGCGAGCAGGCTCCGTACTCCGTCCTCAGCCGGCACATCGAGCTGGACGTCCTCGAGGTGGCTCGCCGGTACGGCATGGGCATCATCGTGTGGAGCCCGCTGGCGGGAGGGTGGCTGACCGGGAAGTACCGCCGAGGCGAGGAGGCGCCGGCGCGCTCGCGCATGGAGCGGGCCCGGGTCCGAGGCGGCCGGGTGGCCGACCGGTTCGACCTGTCCCGCCCGCAGGCGCAGCGGAAGCTCGACCTGGTGGAGGAGCTCCTCCCCGTCGCGGACAAAGCCGGGATCTCGTTGACCCACATGGCCATCGCGTTCGTCCTGGCCCACCCCTCCGTGACGTCGGCGATCATCGGGCCCCGGACGATGGAGCAACTCGACGACCTCCTGGAGGGGGCGGACGTGCGGCTCGACGAGCCCACGCTCGATGCCATCGACGAGGTGGTCGCCCCCGGGATGGTGGTGGACGATGCCGACCGCGGCTGGGACCCGCCCTGGATGGAGCCCGAGGCCAGACGCCGCTCCTAGCCGGTCTCCCCCTCGATAGCACCTTCCGCGGAGGGGTGGAGGCTCCGGAACTGCCCGGGCGTGAGCCCGACCTTCCGCTTGAAGATGCGCCGGAAATAGCGGACGTCGCTGAACCCGACCTCGGCCGCGACCCGTTCGATGGACCGGTTGGTGGACCGAAACAGCGCGCGAGCCCGATCGACGCGCAGCCGATGGATGTGGTCAGTGGGCGTCTCGCCGAAGGCGCCTCGAAAGGCCCGCCCAAGGTAGTCGGCGTTGCACGAGAGCGCGTCGGCGACCCGGCCAGTGCCCAGGTCGTCGTCGGTCAGATGGTCGGCGATGAATGCTGACGCTCGTCGTGCGAGCTGGGTGACCGCCGTGGAAGCGGCCCCTGGTTGCAGCAAGATCTCGGCAAGCAAGAGCACCAGATAGCTGCGGGCTGCGGGTGGCGTGAGGATCGCCATCCGTTGGTCTTCGAGCAGATGCTCGAAGAGCCTTTGGACGCGGTCGGGTCGGGCGACCGGCCCGGTCTGGGGACCTCGGAGCACCGAGGACTCGACGCTCCCGGCGCCTCTCGGCCCGTAACCGAAGCACACCCACTGGAACCAGGCGAGGGGATCGAGGTCGTCGTAGCCGAAGTGACGATGGCCGGCCCGAAGGAGGATCCAGTGGCCGCGGTGAACCTCGAATCGCCGGCTCTCCTCCGCGATCGGCAGCGTCCCGGCTTGCACGACGATCAGCTCGTGCACCGGCATCACCCGGTCCGCGTGCCGGCGCACGAGCCCAGGGGTGTGAACGCCCGCCTCCAGGACCGGCGCCGCCGACGATCGCCCGCTCCGCCGCTCACCCACCAGGGCCACCCCCTTTCATGAGGGCGGAATCGTACCCTCTCTGGTCGGAGGAGACCCTCGTGTGAGGTCGAGCGGGCCGATAGGGTCGGCCGGAAGGTCGGAATCAGCCCTGAACAAGGAGGGAGGGCGATGCTCACCTCTCAGCAGCTCGACCGATTCCACCGTGACGGCCTGCTCCTGTTGCGAGGCGTCTTCGGCGAACAGGAGATCCGGGCGCTCCAGGAGGCAGCCGACGAGGTGACACGGGACGGGGTGGCCGGCACGGGAACGCGCCACGGCTACCGAGACGTCGACGGACGCCGCCAGTACTACCGCACCGACGGCGTCCTCTGGGAACGCCACGCCGCCTTCCGGATCGCCACCGTCAATCCGGGCCTGCTCGCGGCGGTCGGCCAGGCCCTGGGTCATCCGTTCATGCCGATCAACGACTCCCTGGTGGTGAAGCTGCCGAACTCCGGAGTGGACATCCGCTGGCACCAGGACCCTCCGTACGACGGGCCGAACGGTCTGCCTGAGACCTTCGGGATCCCCAACTTCGACTGCGACATCTATCTGGACGCCGCCACCCTCGACAACGGCTGTCTGTACGGCCTGGCCGGCTACCACCTCTCCGGCCACGTCGAGCTGGAGCGGTTCCAGGAGGAGGAACTGTTCAGCCGGGATGATGCCATCCCGCTGGAGATGGCCCCGGGGGACGTCCTGTTCCATTCCATCAGCGCGCCGCACGGGTCGAAGACCAACGATTCCAACACGCTCCGACGCGTGTTCTACGTCCACTACATGGCCCAAGAGGTCCTGGAGACCCTCCACCCGGAATGGGTCGGGACCAAACGCGGCTTCGCAACGCCCGACATTCGACAAGCGGAGGCGTGGATCGAGGAGCGGATGCGGTCCGGCCTTCCCGGGCCCGACACGGCAGGGGTCGAGCTCGCTCCCGATGGTTTCGTCTTCGCCGGCGAGCCAGTCACACCCCCACGACACTGGCGGTCCCTCATCGCGAGCCTGAGTCGCCAACAGGTGAAGGCGGCCAAGACGCTCACCGCGTGATCCCTTGGCCCCGACTGACCGAGTTGCACGAAAAACGCCCAGGTAGGTAGGGTGGAGATGGTCCAATCGGGGCCCTGAGATGGGGGGTGGGACCGGTGGCTGAGATCACCCTCGATGCCGTTTCGAAGATCTATCCGGACGGTACCCAGGCGGTCTCCAACCTCGGCCTGGATGTCAAGGACGGCGAGTTCGTGGTATTCGTCGGTCCCTCCGGCTGCGGCAAGACCACTGCGCTCAGAATGGTCGCAGGGCTCGAGGAGATCACCTCCGGCGAGGTTCTGATCGGCGGCCGCGTGGTGAACGACGTCCCACCGAAGGACCGGGACATCGCCATGGTCTTCCAGAACTACGCCCTGTACCCGCACATGACGGTCTACGACAACCTCGCCTTCGGCCTGAAGCTCCGAAGGGAGAAGAAGGAAGTCATCGACCGGCGGGTCCAGGAAGCGGCTCGGATCCTCGGCCTCACGGAAATGCTGAGGAAGAAGCCTCGCAACCTGTCCGGTGGACAGCGCCAGCGGGTGGCGATGGGCCGTGCAATCGTTCGGGAGCCCCAGGCCTTCCTCATGGACGAGCCCCTTTCCAACCTGGACGCCAAGCTGCGGGTCCAGATGCGTTCCGAGATCTCCCGGATCCAGCGCGACCTCAAGGTGACCACCATCTACGTGACGCACGACCAGACCGAGGCCATGACCATGGGCGACCGGGTCGCCGTGATCAGGAAGGGGGAGCTCCAGCAGGCTGAGGCGCCCCAGGATCTCTACGACCACCCCGTCAACCTCTTCGTCGCCGGGTTCATCGGCTCTCCTGCCATGAACCTGGTGGAAGCCTCGGTTTCCAGGGGCGACGGCGGAGTCTCCGTGGAGTTCGCGGGGAACCAGCTACGGGTGGACGACGAACTACTCAAGGAACGTCCCGGCCTCAAGAGATTCGAAGGAAGGAAGGTCGTGCTGGGCATCCGTCCCGAGGACTTCGAGGACGCGAGCCTGGTGCCCCAGGCGCCGAAGGACCGCCACATACCGGCCACGGTGGACCTGCGGGAGGCGCTCGGCTCCCAAGTCCTGATCCACTTCAGGGTGAAAGCCCCGATCGTGCTGACCGAGGACACGAAGGAGCTGGCCGTGGACGTCGGAGCCGAGGCCCTCGAGGAATTGGAGCAAGTTGCCGAGCACGGTGAGACCACCTTCGTGGCGCAGCTCAACCCCCGGACACGGGCCCAGCGTGGACAGGAGATCGAGCTCTTCGTCGACACCAGGAGACTCCACTTCTTCGATCCCGAGTCCGGACTGGGCGTCTACACGGACTGAGCCGCCCGCGATTGGAGGGTAGCGAGGGCCGATGGCCGTAGCTCAAGAGACGGGCCGATACCGTCCCTCCCGCGCGGGACGGTTGGCGGCCTGGATCCGGAGACACCGGTTCGAGATCCTTCTCATCAGTCCCCTGATCCTGTACGTCGTCGTGCTGACCATCGCCCCGATCATCGACACATTCAAGGTTTCGCTCACCCACCCGCGCACGCTGGCCTTCCCCTCCGGGGCCAACTACCAGGCCAACTTCGGATCGGCGAACTTCCGGGAAGCCACCGTGAACACGATGGTCGTCGCGGTCCTCTCCTTGACGCTCGAGCTGGGGGTGGGCCTGGCCGTTGCCCTGGCTCTCCACGCGCGGTTCCGGGGGCAGGGATTCGTCCGAACAGTGATGCTGGTTCCCCTGGGCGTCCCCACCATCGTTTCGGGGGCCATCATGCTGCTGATCTTCGCCCGGTCCGGATACATGAACTCGGTGCTGGGCGGGGTCTCCGGGCTCGTCTCGGACATCCCCGGGGTCGACTGGGCGTTCCGAAACCTGAGCTGGACCACGGACGGGGGACTGCGAACGCTGCTCACCGTGGCCATCGCGGACATGTGGAAAGTACTCCCGATCGTCAGCCTCATCTTCCTGGCCGGACTGCAGTCCATCCCCGAGGACATCTACGAGGCCGCGGACGTCGACGGAGCGACCAAGTGGCAGAAGTTCGCCAGGATCACGTTCCCCTTGTTGATCCCCTACATCACGATGGCGCTCATCCTGAGGTCGATCGATGCGTTCCGGATCTTCGAGCTGGCCCTGGTGCTCTCAGGAGCCATCGAGCCGGTCCTCGGCACCTACATCTGGGACCGGTTCGGACCGCCGACCAACGACCCGTTCACCGCGTCCTCGGCGTCCATCGTCCTGTTCGGGATGATCATGGTCTTCATCATCCTGTACCTGCGTTTCGTCGCCACGCGGGCCGAGGTGGCCCGATGATGCGCACCGCGACGGCCCCACGCGGCATACTCGACCGGCCCTTGAAGGTCATCTTTCCTATCTGGGTCATCGTCTCCGTCCTCATCGTGCTGTTTCCGCTCTACCTGATCTTCATGGTGTCGTTCGCTCCCGGCCGCGCCCTCTTCGGAGAGCGGCCCGACCTGTTCGTCACCGACCCCACACTCCAGTGGTGGACCAGGGTCATCGAGGGAGGAGCCCTCGTGCCCCCCCTCATCAAGAGCCTGACGGTGGCCACGCTCTCCACCCTCCTGGCCATCGTCATCGCCGCGCCCGCCGCCTGGGTGATCTCACGCCTCCCGGCGGGCATCCGTTACACGGTTGTCATCGGGCTCTTGGTGACCCGGATGTTCCCGGAGTTCGCCATCGGGATCTCCGTGGCCACCCGGTTCGCCGACTTGGGGCTGTTGGACAGCTACCTTGGCCTCATCCTGGCCCACCTGATCGGCTCGCTGCCGTTCATCGCGTGGATCCTGGTGGGCACGTTCGAAACCATTCCCCGAGATATCGAGGAGGCAGCCGCCATCGACGGCGCCTCCAAGCTGAAGACGCTCCTGCGGGTGGTCTTCCCGCTGGCGGCACCGGGGATCGCGGTGGCCTCACTGTTCGTCTGGCTGTACTCGTGGAACGAGTTCGTCTACGCCCGCCTCATGACCACGACCCAGAACACGCTCCCGCTTCAAGTGTTCCAAGCTATCGACCGGGGGAGCAAGCAACAGATGGCCACGGTCGCGGCGGTGCTGACGCTTCCCATCCTGCTGGTCGTGTACTTCCTGCAGCGGTACCTGCGGCCGGGCGCTCTGGCCGGAGCAGTGAAGGGGTGAGAGAGGTGAGAGAGGTGAGAGAGGGGAACAGCGTGGACGACATTGTCCGCGCCCGAGGAAGAGGAGGTGACGTGAATGAGAAGGCATAGCCGGATCTTCTCCGGCCTTCTCGGAATGGCCTTGGTGGCCACGGCGTGCGGTGGCGGACCGGACCCAATAGAGCAGGGAGAGCTTTCCGGGACCACCATCACCTTCAACATCTCGCTGGCCGAGGAGGAACAGGCCACCATCGAGGAGCTCCTCCAGCAGTTCCAGCAGCAGACGGGGGCCAGGGTCAATCTCTCCGCGGTGACCTCCGCGGACCTGCCCCAGAAGCTCCAGGTGGACGGGGACAATCCAACCATCCACCTCTTCGCTCAGGACAACCTAAACCTCCGGATCCTGGTCGACGAGGGGCGAGTGCAAGACCTGGGGGACTTCGAGATCCCGTCCGAGGTGGTCTCGGCGATGATCCCGGAACCGATCGACGGCACCCAGTACTTCTTGCCGTTCCGGCCGAACGTCCGTGTGGCCTACGTCAATACGGAACGGTTCTCCGCGGCCAACGTGAGTGCTCCAACGACGGTCGAGGAGTTCCAGGCCACGGCGGAGGAGCTGAAGACGGCAGCAGACGGTGAGCCCAAGGTGACCCTGTCACTGGAGCCCACCAGCGGGGCGGCGGCCGTCACGATCTCCGAGTGGATCGTCTCCTTCGGAGGCGACCCCCTGATCTTGAACGACGCGGGTTCGGTGGCTGCGTTCGAGTTCCTCCAGGGGATGTGGCAGAACGACCTCCTGGCTCGGGAGAGCCTCCAGGCCAAGTTCGACACGGAGGTGGACTACCTCCGCGGCGAGACGGCCTGGCTGGCTCAGAACTGGCCATTCACATCGGGGACCTTCTCCAGCGAGGGGATCCTCGAGGTGTTCGAGGTCTACGAGGGGTGGAGCGGTCCCGAACGCGAAGCCCACGTGATCGGGGGCGACGTGTTGGGGATCCCCAATGGGGTCGAGGGCGACCAGATGACGGCCGCCCTGGCTCTGGCGGAGTTCCTGATGTCACGAGAGGCCCAGGAGACCCTGGCGGCACGAAACGCCTGGCCCTCGGTTAGGAGTGACTCTTACGCTCAGGTTCCCGAGGACCTCCAGGAGACCTTCGACGCCATCCAGGGAGCGCTGGAGGGTGGCTGGTACCGGCCGGCCGTGCCCTACTGGGCCGACGTCGACGAGGCCATCAACATGGCGATCCAGCGGGTCATGATCGACGGCCAGGACGCCCAGCAGGTCCTCGACGGGCTCCACGACCAGATCGCATCCGCCGCAGAGGACGCGGGGGCGGAGTACCCACCCAGCGGCTGATCCTGGAAAGGGAGTAGAAGGGGTAGCGGTCGCCCGTCCCCGCGGGACGGGCG
>JBOGWB010000061.1:0-84463 GCA_050693035.1 Actinomycetota bacterium | reverse complement strand
GTCCAGGGGGGCGTGGCCTCGACACCGGAGCGCACGTGCCTCGGTTGCCGCGCGAAAGGTCCCAAGGCCGAGCTGCTGCGAATCGTTCGGGGCCCGGACGGGGTCCGCCCCGACCCGTCCGGGACGGCTCCCGGCCGGGGGGCGTACGTGCACCGAGATCGTGACTGTGTCCGGGTGGCCACGAGCAAGGGAGCGTTCGGCCGGGCCCTGCGGGTGAGTCTCTCGCCCGAGGATTTGGCTACTCTACGGAGAGAGATCGAGAGGGAGATGGAGTGAGGATCCACGAACTGGCGAAAGAACTGGCCGTGAAGAGCCGTGACCTGGTCGATGCCCTGGAGGAGATGGGCTACGAGGGTCTCACGGCATCCTCGAGCGTGCCCGATGAAGCCGTGCCTCGCCTCCGCGCCTCCGGCGGCAAGCCCGTGCCCACCGGGAGGCCCCGCATCATCACCGAGGAACCGCTTCCTTCCCGGCCCCGCCGGAAGGAACCGGAGCCGACCAGGGTGGTGGAGCCAGAACCAAAGCCAGAGCCTGTCGCCCCCGAGCCAGAACGCCCGGCGGAACCGGAGCCCACGGCGGGTCGGGAGGCCATCAGGGTGGCGCGGGGCGCCTCCGCCAAAGAGGTCGCGGAGAAGCTCGGCGTCGACCCGACCGAGGTGATACGGAAGATGCTCGAGCTTGGCGAGATGGTGACTATCACGCAGTCCCTCTCGGACGAGGCCATCCATCTCCTGGCGGGCGAGTACGGCTTCGAGGTGGAGATCGTCGCTCCCGAGGAAGACGTCGAGGAAGAGGACGAGGAGATCGACCCGTCGCGTCTGCGCCCGCGCCCGCCCGTGGTCACCGTGATGGGTCATGTCGACCACGGGAAGACCCTCCTCCTCGACACGATCCGCAAGACCGACGTCGTTTCCCAGGAGGCTGGGGGCATCACTCAGCACATCGGGGCGTACCAGGTCCATCAGGACGGCCAGGAGATCACGTTCATCGACACGCCGGGCCACGAGGCGTTCACCGCGATGCGTGCCCGCGGCGCCCAGGTGACGGACGTCGCGGTGCTCGTCGTCGCGGCCGACGACGGCGTCATGCCACAGACGATTGAGGCCCTGGACCACGCCCGGGCCGCTGGGGTACCGATCGTCGTGGCGGTGAACAAGGTCGACAAGCCCGAGGCCGACCCGATGCGGGTGCGAACGCAGCTCGCTGAGGTCGGTATCCAGCCCTCGGACTGGGGTGGGGACTACGAGTTCGTCGACGTCTCCGCGAAGACGGGACAGAACCTCGATCGGCTGCTGGAGACGATCGTCGTGGTGGCGGACCTCTTGGAGCTCAAAGCGGATCCCGACGGGAAGCCCCGGGGGGTCACCATCGAGGCCCATCTCGACAAGGGCCGCGGCCCGGTGGCCACGGTCCTGGTCCGGCGGGGGACGTTCCGGGTCGGGGACGCGGTGGTCTGCGGCGCCGCCCACGGCAAGATCCGGGCGATGTTCGACGAGAACGGGTTTCCGGCGGAGGATGCCCCGCCGGCCAAGCCGATCCAGGTGCTGGGGTGGTCGAAGGTGCCCGAAGCGGGCGACGAGGTCCGGTGGGTCGAGGACGAGAAGGAGGCCCGGCGGATCGCCCAGGAGCGCGAGGCCCGACTGCGGGCCGCCGAACAGGTGGCGGCCCGGCCGGCCACGAGTCTGGCCGACCTGCTCCTGGCGGCACGGGAGGGAGAGGTCCGCGACCTGAACATCGTCCTCAAGGCGGACACTCAGGGCTCGCTCGAGGCGATGACCGACGCGCTGGAGAAGCTCTCCACCGACGAGGTGAGGGTGCGGATCATCCGCAAGGGAGTCGGCGCCGTGGGCGAGAGCGACGTCATGCTGGCCCAGGCTTCCCAGGCCGTGGTGGTGGGGTTCAACGTCCGCCCCGACCGAGGCGCCCGCGAAGTGGCGGAGACCGAGGGCGTCGACGTCCGGCTGTACCGCGTCATCTACCAGGCCGTGGAAGACATCAAGAACGCCCTCTCCGGACTGCTGGCGCCGGCGGAGGAAGAGATCGAGCTGGGCCGGGCCGAGGTCCGGGAGACGTTCCAGGTCCCCAGGCTCGGTCGGGTGGCGGGCTGCTACGTCACGGACGGCACCCTGCAGCGTGGGGCGCGTGCGCGCCTCGTTCGCGACGGCGCCGTCGTCTACGAAGGCCGCATCGCGTCCCTGCGGAGGTTCAAGGACGACGTTCGGGAGGTCCAGGAGGGATTCGAGTGCGGCATCGGCCTGGAGAACTTCCAGGACGTGAAGGAGGGAGACCTCATCGAGACGTTCGAGATCCGGGAGGTCGCCCGGTCCCTGTAGGCTCCGGGCGGCAGGTCCCACGACCGGAGGCGGGGACTCTTGCTGGCTGCTCTGTGCAGGTTCGATCTTCGGATCCCGGGCTGCGGCTCGCTCAAGGAGAAGCGGCACGTGGTGAAGACGATCTCGGCGGGGCTGCGCGCGAAGTTCAACGTCTCGGTCGCCGAGGTGGACCACCACGACCTATGGCAGAGAACCACGATCGGCGTGTCGGCTGTGGGGGCGCAGGGATTCCATCTGCGAAAGGTCATGCACGAGGTGGAGCGATACCTGTGGCGCCAACCGATGATCGACATCATCGACCACCGTCTGACCCTGCACGCTCAAGACGACTGACACGGCGACTGGACGCGCGATGACCGAGGGAGTACGTCCCGAGCGGGTTTCGGAGGAGTTCCGGGAGATCCTCGCGGAGGAGATTCCGAAGCTGAAAGACCCGCGGGTTGGATTCGTCACCGTTACGAGTGTGGCCGTTACTCCCGACCTCCGCCGAGCCACGGTGTTTTACACGGTCTTGGGCGAGGAGCGGGAGCGGAATGCGACCCGGGCGGCGCTACGGTCGGCCCGACCGCACCTCCGATCGGTGATCGGGCGCCAAGTGCGGATGAAGTTCCTGCCGGACCTGGAGTTTCGGGAGGACGAAGGCATCGCCCGGGTGGAGCGCGTGGACGAGCTGCTGCGGGGGATCCATCGGGACGAGGAGGAAGAGAATGGTGACGCAGCAGACTGACGCGCTGGCCCGGGCGGCGGAGGCCCTCGAGCGTGCGGATCAGGTCGCCCTGGCCTGCCACGTGAACCCCGATGCCGACGCCATGGGATCGATGCTTGCACTGGCCTGTTTCCTGGCCCGGCGGGGGAAGCGAGTGGCGGCAACGTGGCCCAACGGGATCCGCGAGGCTCCCCGCTGGGCATCGCTCCTCCCCGGCCGGGAACATCTGGTCGCCCCCGGCGACATGCCCAAGCAGCCGCAGGTCCTTGTGGCCCTGGACACCGCGGATATCGGCCGTCTCGACGGCCTGGCTCACCTGGTGAAGGGAGCCGGCACGGTCATCGTGGTTGATCATCACGTGACGAATTCCGGCTTCGGCGGCATCGATCTGATCGATCCGAACGCCGCCGCCACCGCCCAGCTCGTCTACGCGCTCATCGATCGGATGGGGGGAGGACTCGATCGCGACATCGCTGCGTGCCTCTACGCCGGGCTGGTCACCGACACCGGCAGGTTCCAGTTCTCCAATACCACCCCCGAGGTGCTTCGAATCGCGGCGCGTCTTCGAGAGGAAGACTTCGACCACGTCGCCCTGAGCCAGGCCCTGTACGACGACAACTCCCTCGCTTACCTCCACTTGGCGGGCAAGGTCCTGGAGCGAGCCAGCCACGAGCCCGCCGCCAACCTCGTGTGGGCCTACGTGATGAGATCGGACCTCGACGCCGTGGGGGTCGGCATCGAGGAGACAGACGACCTGATCGACGTGGTACGCACGGCCCGGGAGGCCGATGTGGCCGCGGTGTTGAAGGAACAGCGGGACGGGGGCTTCAAGGTGTCTCTCCGCTCGCGTGGCCAAACGGACGTGGCCTCGGTGGCCGCGTCGTTCGGCGGCGGTGGCCACCGGCTCGCGGCCGGCTACTCGTCGAAGGCCGGGCTGGATGAGACTCTGGAGGCTCTCCTCGACGCGTTGTCCTCGGGCCGCGCCCCGTCCGCGTAGGTGGCTCGGTCGGAGGGGCTCCTTCTGATCGACAAGCCTGCCGGGATCACGTCGCACGATGCCGTCGACGCGATACGGCGTGCCCTCGGCACGCGAAAGGTGGGGCACGCGGGGACCCTGGACCCGATGGCCACGGGCCTCCTCCTGGTGGGTCTGGGACGGGCCACCAGACTGCTCCGGTTCCTCGGCCACCTCGACAAGGAGTACGAGGGAACGGGTCGGCTGGGAGAGGAGACCGACACGCTCGACGCCGAGGGTCGTGTGATCCGTACGGCGCCGGTCGACGTCTCAGAACGCGACGTCCGCGACGCGGTGGGAGCGCTCGTCGGTGAGATCGAACAGCGGCCTCCCGCGTTCTCGGCGGTGAAGGTGGGGGGACGCAGGCTCTACGCCGCCGCCCGGAGTGGCGAGGCGGTGGAGGCGCCGATCAGGCGGGTCCGGGTAGAGGCCTTCGACGTGCTGGGCTTTGACGGCCGGGACTTCGACTTCCGTGTGACCTGCTCGAGCGGCACGTACGTCCGGTCGTTGGCCGCCGAGGTTGGGGGACGGCTCGGGTGCGGGGCCCACCTCATCCGGCTGATGCGTACTCGGATCGGTCCGTTCCGAGCAGAGGATGCGGTGCCGCCCCATCGTCCCGGGGAGCCCCTTCCGATCGAGCATGCGGTGGCTCACCTGCCTCGGGTGGACCTCGGTGCCGAGGAAGCCGAGGCCGCGAGGCACGGGCGGCCGCTGGGGCCCTCCGGGGTCGACGGGCCCCACGGCGTGTTCGGCCCCGACGGCTCATTGATCGGAGTGTGGCGCGACGAGGGCGCCCGGGCTCGCCCCGAGGTGGTACTCGCTCCCGCCTGACCAGGGCCGACCGCCACCTCCGGCCTCCGGTCCACGGACGGGCATCCGTTACGCTCCTTGCGAATGGAGATCCTTCAGGGCATCCGGTCGTTCCGAGCCGACGGTGGCTCGGCCGTCACCGTCGGCTTTTACGACGGCGTCCACGTCGGCCATCAGGCCGTGATCCGCCGAACGGTGAAGGCGGCAGGGGAGCAGGGCCTCCGTCCTGTCGTCCTCACGTTCGATCGCCATCCGCGCGAGGTGCTCACGCCGCGCGACGTCCCGCAGCTCCTGACCACGCTCCGTCGCAAGTCCGAGCTGATCGAGGCGATCGGGGTGGAGGTCCTGGCTGTGATGGAGTTCGACGAGGATGTTTCGCGCTGGCCGCCCGAGCGGTTCGTGGACCAGGCGCTCGTGACCGGGCTCGGCGTTCGGCAGGCCATCGTCGGCGCAAACTTCACGTTCGGCCACAGGGCGGCCGGTACCGCTGAGCTCCTGGGGGAGCTCGGCCGGGCCCGGGGGTTCCGAGTCGAGACCGTGCCACTCACCGAGCTCGACGGACGCCCGGTGTCCTCCACGTCGATCCGCCGGGCGCTCGCCGACGGCGACCTGGACTGGCCGAGGCGCGCCCTCGGGCGCCGCTATCGGGTCGAGGGCACCGTGGTCGCGGGGGCTGGACGAGGCAAGGACCTCGGCTTCCCGACCGCCAACCTCCGGACCCCGGCGCGGATCCTGCTTCCCGGGCGGGGTGTGTACGCGGGGCGGGGCTTCGCTGAGGGGAACAGCTGGCGGGCCGCGATCAACGTGGGCACGAACCCCACGTTCGGCGAGGAGCCACTTCATGTCGAAGCGTTCCTCCTGGACTTCGAGGGGGACATCCAGGGGCGGGTGTTGGCCGTGGAGTTCTGGGAGCGGCTCCGGGACGAGCTCCGGTTCGAGAATCCCGAAGCCCTGGCTCTCCAGATGAAGGAGGATGTCACGCGCACGAGGGCCCTGGTCCCGGCCCCAGGGGCGGAGGGGCCGGTGTGATAGCCTCTTGAGGATGGTCCTCGCCAAGATCGACAAACAGAAGCTCATCGAGGACTTCCGTAGGGACGACTCGGATACCGGTTCGCCCGATGTCCAGATCGCCATCCTCACGAAGCGCATCGACGAGCTGACCGAGCATCTCAAGGCTCACAAGAAAGACCACCACTCGCGCAGGGGGCTTCTCAGGATGGTGGGGAGGCGCCGTCGACTACTCGAGTACGTGAAGCGAATGGACATCGACCGGTACCGGGCACTGATCGAGCGGCTCGGGCTGCGGCGATAGGGTCCGTCCGAAGGGAGGAACCCGGCAGGTAGGAGACACCGCCCACACATAGGAATGGAGCGGGGGTCCCGAGCGGTTCAGTTATCAGTCGCGGACCCCGGACGCTTGCGCCACCCCGGCGACCGAGGCCCACCACTGAGAACTGGCCCGCTTCCCCCCGCTCCTTGCAGAACGACGTGCAAGGAGGCATCGATATGGAACCGATCAGGCTCACTCGCGACATCGGCGGGATGCAGGTCACGTTCGAGACCGGCCTACTCGCCAAGCAGGCACACGGTTCGGCCCTGGTCACACTGGGCGAGACCCAGGTCCTGTCCACCTGCGTGACCAGTGCCCCGCGGGAGGGGATCGACTTCTTCCCGCTCACCGTGGACGTCGAGGAGCGGATGTACGCCGCGGGAAAGATCCCCGGAGGATTCTTCCGACGTGAGGGTCGGCCGAGCGAGACCGCCATCCTGACGGCCCGGCTCATCGACCGCCCGCTTCGCCCCACCTTCCGCAAGGGCTTCCGCCAAGAGGTGCAGGTGATCTGCACCGTCCTGTCCGCCGACCAGGCCAACCCGTACGACATCCCGGGGATCAACGGCGCCAGCCTGGCCGTTTCCCTGGCGGGCCTGCCGTTCGACGGACCGATCGGCGCCGTCCGTGTCGGTTTCATCGACGGGCGGTGGGTTCCCAACCCCAACTACCAGCAGGTCGACCTGGGCACCTTCGACATGGTCGTGGCCGGGCGCCGGAATGATCTGGGGGGCGTGGACATCCTCATGGTCGAAGCCGAGACCACCGAAGAGGGTGTGCAGTTGATCCAGGAGGGCCAGCCGGCCCCGACCGAGGAGATCGTTGCCGAGGGCCTCGAGGAGGCCAAGCGGTGGATCGGCGAGCTGGTCGACTTCCAGGAGGAAGTGGTCAAGGCGGCCGGCGCCTCGCTGCGGGAGTTCCCCGCGGCTGCCGACTACGACGACGAGACCAAAGCCGCCGTGGAGCGGTTCGCCGGCGAACGCATCCGTGAGGCCCTGCGGATCGCCGGAAAGCAGGACCGGGGCGAGGCTCTGGACGCCATCCGAGCGGAGCTCGCGGTCCATCTGGCCGAGACGTGGGGCGCCGACGTTCTGGCCACCCGGGCCGACCCGGTGAGCAGGGCGTTCCGCGACTTGGAGAAGGAAGTCATGCGGCGCAGGATCTTGGAGGAGGGAGTACGGCTCGACGGCCGCCGGCCCGACGAGATCCGGTCCATCTCGTGCCAGGTCGGCATCGTGCCGCGAGCGCACGGGTCGGGCCTCTTCCAGCGAGGCGAGACTCAGGTGCTCAACGTGACCACGCTGGGGATGCTCCGGATGCGGCAGGCTATCGACACGCTCGATCCCGACGAGTTCAAGCGCTACATCCATCACTACAACTTCCCGCCGTTCTCCACGGGTGAGACCGGCTTCATGCGGGGACCTCGCCGGCGCGAGATCGGACATGGCGCCCTCGCCGAGCGAGCGCTCCTTCCCGTGATCCCGGACGAGGAGGAGTTCCCCTACGCGCTCCGCCTCGTGTCCGAGGTCCTGGAGTCGAACGGGTCGACGTCGATGGCGAGTGTGTGCGCGTCCACGCTGTCCCTCATGGATGCGGGGGTGCCGATCAAGGCGCCGGTGGCGGGGATCGCCATGGGCCTGATCGCCGAGGGTGGGGACTTCGTCACGCTCACCGACATCCTCGGGGTCGAGGACGCCCTGGGTGACATGGACTTCAAGGTAGCCGGCACCCGGGACTACGTCACGGCGCTTCAGCTCGACACCAAGGTGAGTGGTCTTCCGGCGGAGGTCCTGAACGGAGCGTTGAAGCAGGCTCGGGATGCACGTCTGTTCATCCTGGAGAAGATGCTGGCGACGCTATCCGGACCCCGCGAAGCCCTTTCGCTCCAGGCGCCTCGGGTGATGACCATCCAGATCCCGGTGGACAAGATCGGAGAGGTCATCGGGCCCAAGGGAAAGCGAATCAACGAGATCATCGCTACCACCGGCGCCGACATCGACATCCGGGACGACGGCACCGTCTTCATCGGGTCGAAGGAGGGAGAGGGCGCAGAACGGGCCCGTCAGATGATCGAAGAGATCCTCAATCCGCGCATCCCCGAGGTGGGTGAGGTCTTTCACGGCAAGGTGGTGAAGACCGCCGAGTTCGGTGCCTTCGTGAACATCCTTCCCGGGATCGACGGGTTGATCCACATCTCCGAGCTTCGGAGGGGCGGCGAGCGCGTCGAGTCCGTCGAGGACGTGGTGAAGATGGGGGACGAGCTCGACGTGGTTGTGGTCAAGATCGAGCCGGGCATCAAGCTCCGGGTCGGCCTCCGTCCGATCTGGGAGGGAGAGGAGCCGCCGTCGGCCGAGGAGCTGAAGGCGGAAGCCGAGGCGGCGCGCACTGAGCGGCGCGATCGTGGAGGCCGAGGTGACCGCGGAGGTCGCGGTGAGCGTGGAGATCGAGACCGCGATGACCGCCGCCGCCGCCGGCCCGGGCCCCGCAGGGACGGGCCGCGCGAGGCTTGAGCCTGGTGCTCACGAGAGCGTCGTCGAGGATGCCTGGGCGAGCCCGGTGATCGAGCGCAGCGAGTACGAGTCGGGGCTCCGGATCGTCACCGAGCACATGCCCGCCGTCCGCTCGGTCACCACCGGGATCTGGGTTGCGGTCGGGTCCCGTGACGAGCGCCGCGAGCTCGCGGGGGCGTCGCACTTCTTGGAGCACCTGCTGTTCAAGGGGACCCGAACGCGGTCCGCCCGTGACATCGCCGAGGCTTTCGACGCCGTGGGTGGGGACGTGAACGCCTACACGTCGAAAGAGAACACCACGTTCTACGCCAGGGTGCTCGACAAGGACCTGCCGATGGCCGTCGATCACCTGTTCGACATGCTCCAGAACTCCATGATGCGCGGTGAGGACATGGAAGCCGAGCGACAGGTGATCCTCGAGGAGATCAACATGCACGAGGATGCCCCCGACGAGCTCGTCCACGACCTGTTCACCGAGACACTGTGGCGAGGGCACCCACTGGGACGGCCCGTGCTTGGCACGGTGGACACGATCACCAAGGCGACCCGCGAGCAGATCCGCCGGTTCTGGAAGCGGCACTACGTGCCGGGCAACTACATCGTGGCTGGCGCCGGGAACTTCGAGCACGAGCAGCTCGTCGCCTTGGTGGAAGCGCAGGTCGATACGGGCCCGCGCGTCCGCCGCGGCCGATGGACCGTCCGGTCCGGGGGACAGGCTCCCCGGCCGTCCGGGATCGCCGCCGTGCGCCGCCGGCCCACCGAACAGGCTCACATCTGCATCGGGAGCGGCGGCCTGGCCCGGAGCGATCCCCGACGCTTCGCCTTCGGCGTGGTCAACAACGCACTCGGTGGAGGGATGTCATCTCGCCTGTTCCAGGAGATCCGGGAGAAGCGGGGCCTCGCGTACTCCGTGTACTCCTACCACGCCATGTACGCGGAAACCGGAGCCTTCTGCGTCTACGCGGGGACCACGCCGGCTCGGGCCCGAGAGGTCATGGAGCTGGTCAACCGGGAGCTCGACGATGTCGCCGAGAACGGTGTGACCGGGGAGGAGCTGGAGCGGGCCAAGGGACACATGAAGGGCGCGCTGGTGCTGTCCATGGAAGACACCGGCGGCCGTATGACGCGCCTGGGGAAGTCCGAGCTCGGCCACGGGGAGATCCTGTCCATGGACGAGATCATCGAGCGAGTCGATGCGGTTACCCGGGAGGACGCGAAGGAGATCGCTGCGGAGGTGTTGCTCCGGCGGCGATCGGTCGCGGTCATCGGCCCATTCGAGGAAGGCGCGTTCGACGAGTTCGCCGGCGCCGGGAAGACAGCGGCCCGTGCCACCGTGCCCGCGGCGGCAGCGGCCGGTGGCCGCAGCGAAAGAGGCAGGAATTGATCCGCGTCGGTGTGATCGGGGCCCTCGGCAAGATGGGCCAGCTTGTGTGCCGCGCGGTGGCTCAGCATCCCGACCTCGTTTTGGTGGCGGCGATCAATCCGTCGCGCCCCGGCGTCAACATCGGGCAGGTCATCGGCCATCCCGAGGTGGACGTCGAGGTCTCGCCTCAGATCGAGACGCTCTTGCAGGCAGAGACCGAGGTTGCCGTGGACTTCACGGAGCCCGGCGCGGTCATGGAGAACATCCGGTGGGGCGTCGACCACGCCATGCACCTGGTCGTCGGGACCAGCGGTATCGGTCCCGAGGAGGTCGACGAGATCCAGCGCTGGATCGACCAGGAAGGCGGGGACGCCCACGTGATCATCGCCCCCAACTTCTCCCTCGGCGCCGTGATCGGACAGCGGTTCGCCGAGGCGGCAGCGCGGTTCTTCCCGGCCGCTGAGATCATCGAGCTGCATCAGGACCAGAAGGCCGACGCGCCGTCCGGGACGGCCGCGGCCACTGCCTCGCGGATCGCGGCCGCGCGCGAGGAGAAATGGACGGGCCCGTCGGCAGAGAAGGTGCCCGGCGTGCGTGGGGGTGAGATCGAGGGGATCAGGGTCCACAGCGTCCGCCTTCCAGGCCTGGTCGCCCATCAGGAGGTTCTCTTCGGGGCGCTGGGCCAGAGTCTCTCCATCCGGCACGACGCGTACGACAGGACTTGCTATCTGCCCGGGGTGGTTCTGGCCATCAAGGAGATCCCCACGCGGCCCGGCCTCACCGTCGGCCTCGAGCCGCTCCTCGGGCTAGACGGCTGAGCTACTCCACCGTCTCGGGCTGCCCGACGATGTGGATCACGGGAAGCTCGAACGACCGCTCCACCCGGTGGGGAAGGTCCTGCTTCAGCCAGCGCGAGGCACCCGGGGAAAGCGTCGACAGGACGATCTCGTCGAACTCCTGGTCCCGGAGGACGTCCGCGATGGCCTCCAACGGGTTGGCGTCCCCGACCTCCCCCTCGGCCTCGGCCCCCATCTGGCGGAACCGGGCCAGCGCGTCGTCGAGGCGCCGGCGGGCCAGCGCCTCGGCCTGTCCCTCTGTATAGACCGCCTGATCCGCCGGGATCGTGGCCGGAACCAGGACGTAGAACCGGCAGGGACCGGCCAGCAGCTCTTTCACCATCTCGGTGAGGTGCTCGCCACCGAGGGTCTGGTTGGCCACCACCAGGTAGCGGCGCATGGAGACCACCTCCTCACAGCCGCTCTTCCCCGATAGTACGACTCAGCGAGGCGGCGGGTTCAGGACGCTACGGCAGCTTCGCGCGGAGTGACTCGCCTTTCTGCATCCGGCCGTAGTCGCCCGTCCCGTAGTGCCAGGCCAGCACCTTGTCCGGTAGGAGCCGAAGGACCACCCGGTCTCGCTCCTTGAGCGCCCCTGCCAGCCACCGCTTCCCCTCGGCCGCGCCGTAGCGGGTGGCGATGCGCTCGAGCCACCGCTCTCGGTCCTCTTCCCAGACGTCGGGGGTGCCGTGGACGATGACCGCCCGATAGGGACGTTCCTCCGAGGCGATCGAGACCGCCGCGGGCGACCCCGCGGCGACGTCCGCCCCCGTGCGGCGGGCCTCCAAACGGGTGGTGAACCAGAACGCCCCGTCTTCGTAGAGGAACCAGACCGGTCTGACCCGGGGACGGCCGTCGGGACCGAGCGTGGCGAAGTGAGCCAGCCTGACCTCCTGGAGAAAGGCCGTCAGCTCGTTGCCCTGGAGGGGCACTCAGCGCTCCAGTCGGTACTCGCGGGCCAGGCGGACCGTCTTCCCGTCCTGCTCCAGGAGGACGCCCTCGCACTCGGCCAGGGGCTCGATGACCACGCCGGCGAGTCCGTAGACCGCGGCCTCGATCAGCGGCGTGTGGCCGACGGCGAGCCCTCGGCCCCCTTCCGAGACATCCTCGAGCAGGGCCCGGACGGCGGCGGCCAGCCGGGCCGATTCCTTCTCGACCAGATCGGGATCGACCTCCTCGACGGCGTGGAGCCTGACGGATCCGGCCGCCCCGGCGGCAGACCGCCACCGGTCCTCGACCGGAGAGGCCAGGCCCTCCGAGATCGCATGCGCCGGGAGCTTCTGCCCCAGGCCTCTGAGGAACCAGGCCGCGGTTTCGGCGGCCCGCCGGGCAGGTGACGTGAAGATGATGGCGTACCCACCCGGGAGGTCCTTTCCCACCCGCAACGCCAGGGCCTGACCCTCCTCCGACAACCTGTCGCCCTCCGGATCTCGATTGGAGTGTCGGCGGAGCTCCAGCGATCGCATCTACTTGACGGCGTGCTCTTCGATGAACAGGAGGCCGAACCCGTCGGTGAAACCGGCCAGGTCCTCGGTGCTCCTCGCGGCCACCTCGCTCTTCATGTCGGTCTTGAATCCCTCGCGATCCTCCCAGGAGAGGACGGCCATGCCGTCGTAGGGGACCTCCTGGCCCTCGGGCGCGCCGGTGACGATGCTCACCAGGTAGCCCTTGAGGTGCTCGTATCCATCACGGGCGATCGGGGCATGCTTGGACAGCCAGTAGTCCCGGAACTCCTCGGTCGACATGTCCTTCTTCTTCCGGAGCCAGATGTGGACCTTGGTCATGGCCGCGGCCTCCCTCCTTCGCTCCTCGTGGATGCCGTCATCCTATTGCGGCACCCCCGCCGGGCGGAAAGCGGGCGGCGGTCCTTTCGGGAGGCTTGCGCCGCCCCTACACTGCCCCCATGGTCGCGTGCCCCTCATGCGGCTCCGAGAACGCGGCCGGCGCGCGGTTCTGTTCCCGGTGCGGGGCGTCGTTGGGGGAGGCCTGCCGCCGGTGCGGGGCGGACCTTCCGCCGGATGCTCGATTCTGTCCCTCCTGTGGCCTCGAGATCTCGGCAGCGCCTCCAGGGGAGGAGCGCAAGCTCGTCACGGTGCTGTTCGCCGACGTGACGGGATCGACGGGGCTCGGCGAGCGCCTCGACGCCGAGCGGCTACGGGAAGTCATGGACGCCTTCTTCTCGGCCATGCGAGAGGAGATCGAGGCCGAGGGGGGGACCGTCGAGAAGTTCATCGGCGACGCGGTGATGGCGGCATTCGGTGTTCCCGCTGCTCACGAGGACGATCCGGCCCGGGCTCTGCGGGCGGCCCTTCGGATGCGGCGACGGCTCGACAGGCTGAACGAGGATCTCTCACGGAGCCACGGCGTCCGGCTGGAGATGCGAACCGGGATCAACACCGGCGAGGTGCTCGCCGTCACGGCGCCCCGGCCCGGCGAGGCCATGGTGACCGGGGATGCGGTGAACGCGGCCGCCCGCCTGGAGCAGGCCGCCGAGCCGGGCCACGTCGTAGTGGGTGAACGAACCGCCCGCGCTGCTCGCGGCTTCCGGTTCCGGGAGGAGGGCCCTCTCGAGCTCAAGGGGAAGGCCGAGCCGATCCGTGCCTTCCACCTGGTCGAAGAGGAGGCAACGGAAGAGCGGGAGAGGGGGATCCCGGGCATCCGGGCTCCCCTGGTGGGCCGGGACGCCGAGCTGGACCTCCTCTCCACTCTCTACGACCGGGTGGTGTCAGAACGCACTCCTCACCTTGTCACGATCTCCGGTGATCCCGGAGTGGGGAAGAGCCGGCTGACCGCCGAATTCCTGGAACGGGTGGAGGGCCGCCAACCCTCGCCCACGACGGTCCGGGGACGCTGCCTGCCCTACGGAGAAGGGGTCACCTACTGGCCGCTGGCCGAGATCCTCAAGGTCATGGCCGGGGTGCTGGACACCGACCCGCCAGAGCTCGTGCTGGAGAAGATCCAGAAGGTGGGCAGGGACCTGGTGACCACGGACCTGGCGCCCGACCCGGAGCGGACGATCGCCGCGCTCGCCTACACGATGGGGGTGACGGCTCCGGGGTTCGCCTTCGCGGAGATGCAGCCCCGGCAGGTCCGGATGGAGACCCACGGCGCATGGCGCTCGTTCTTCTCGGCTCTGGCGAGGCGCGGTCCGGTCGTCGTCGTAGTGGAGGACATCCACTGGGCCGACCCTGCCCTGCTCGATCTGCTCGAGGAGACGGCGGATCGGGTGGAAGGCCCGGTGCTGTTCGTGTGCCCGGCTCGGCCCGAGCTGACCGATCGCCGCCCGGAGTGGGGAGGAGGCAAGCGGAACTACTCCAGCATCTTTCTCGCCCCCCTCACCTCCGAGGATTCTGCCCGCCTGGTGGGGCTGCTGCTGGCGGTGGAGGAGCTTCCCGGCGAGCTCCGAAGCCGGATCCTCGAGCGGGCGGAGGGCAACCCGTTCTTCCTGGAAGAGATCATCCGACAGCTGATCGACGCGGGTGGGATCGTCCGCGAGGCCGATCGGTGGCGGGCGAAGCCCGGGGTGGAAGAGGTGACCATCCCCGACACCATCCAGGGGGTGCTGGCAGCCCGGATCGACCTGCTGGTCCCGGAGGAGAAGCGTGCCCTGCAGGCGGCGGCCGTGGTCGGGCGGATCTTCTGGACCGGCGCCGTTGGCGTGGTCGTCGACGGACAAGGTCCGCCGGATGCGGTCGACGAGCTCCTCGAGCGGGTGGAGCGGCGGGAGCTGGTGCTTTCTCGGCTGAGCTCCTCGATGGCCGGTGAGCGGGAGTACATCTTCAAACATGGCCTCACTCGCGACGTGACCTACGAGAGCCTTCCTCGGCGCGACCGCGCCGAGGCTCACGCCCGGGTGGCCCGGTGGATCGAGCGCACGGTCGGAGAGCGACGGATGGAGTTCGTGGAGCTCCTCGCGCACCACTTCGTGGAGGCTCACCGGGGTGCCGCCGAAGGACCGCGGATCGTCACGTCCCGTCGGGGGGCCGCGCAGGGCCCGGAGGCAGTCGTCGACGTGGTTGAGGATCTCCGCTCGAAGGCCTTCGAGTACCTCCTGCTGGCCTCGGGGGATGCCCGCCGAAAGCTGGTCCTGGCCAAGGCCCAGCGCTTGGCCGAACAGGCGCTGACCCTGGCGACGGAGACGCTCGAGCGCTCCCGGGCCCTCGAGGCGCTCGGGGCCGCCTACATGAACGACTATCAGGGCGACCTGGCGTGGAAGCACTTCACCGAGGCGGTCGATGCCCGGTTGGAGGCGGCTCCCGGGGACAGGGAAGCCATCGCCCGGATCTGCGCCTGGGCGGTGGAGGTGACCACCCGGTGGCCGGGGTCCATGACGGATATTCCGACCGAGGAACTGGCTACCAGGTACATGGACGTGGGATTCGAGAACGTGGGGAAGAAGGACAGCCCCACCCTCGCCCACTTGCTCTCGCTCCGGGCGTTCTGGCCCTTCGCCTTCCTGCGAGATCGTCCGTTCTCAGACGAGGAGCTGGCGAAGGCGATCGAGTCGGGGGAACGGGCCAACGAGATGGCCCTTCGCCTGAACCGTCCCTCGCTGGCTTCGGCAGCCCTTGATGGGGTTGCCGGCGTCTTCACCGCTCTCGGTCTGGCGGAGAAGGGAGTCCGGGCGAGCGAACGCCGGGTCGAGCTCATCCCGAAGCTCGAGGACCCCTGGGAGCTCGGCGACATCTACGCGGGCGCGGCATGGAACAGCTACCACATGGGGCGATACCGGGAGTCGTTCAACTACGCCGACGCCGCCATGGAGCAGCTCCCCCAGGATGCCCACAGCATGAGGCTTCACTGTGTCGCCTGGCGGGCCATGGGAAGGCTCCGTCTCGGCGACTGGGACGGCTTCTTCGCGGACCTTGCGAGGGCACAGGAGTTCATGGGCGAGCGAGGCGCGGAGCCCCCGTACTTCGCGGCCCGCCCGTTCGCCGCCGCCGCTCTGGTCCACGAGATCCAGGGGAACAGGGCCGCCGCGGATCGGTTCATCGCTCTCATCCAGTTGATCGACGAGCGACAGGGCGAGGCCAAGGCCACGGCCCGAGATCCGTGGATCGCCTGGACCCTGGCCCGGCGAGGAGCGTTCGAGGAGGCCCGGAGCCGGCTCTGGAAGCCGCTCATGGAGAGGTGGCGCGAATCCTTCCCCGTCATCATGGAGGCTCGCTGCGACCTCCTGGGGGAGATGGAGGCGTGGGACGAGGTCCCCGCCCTCCTCGAGCAGGCCAGGGCGTATGCCGCCGAGGGCGGCCTGGTGGCCTTGCCGTTCTTCGCGGATCGCCTGGAGGGCCGGGCCGCGCTGGCCGCCGGGCGCCGGTTGGTGGCGGAGAACACGCTCAAGCGTTCGGCCGAGGGCTTCGCCTCGCTCGAAGCGACCTGGGAGGAGGCCCGCGCCCGCCTGCCCCTGGCCGAAGCTCTCCTCGCGGCGAGGCGGATCGCCGAGGCCAGGGAAGAGCTCGGCAGGGCCTATCCGGTGTTCCAGCGGCTGTCCTCGGCCCGGGAGTTGGGGCGGTGCCGGGACCTGCTGGCCGGAGAAGGCCTGACCCTCTAACCCTGGCGAGCTACCCCGCCTGGTCTCCCCGCCTGCGGCTGGGCTCCTCGGGGCCGCCGGCCTGCCACCGGGCCATCACGAACAGGAAGTCCGAGAGGCGATTCAGGTACTTGAGGGCCTCCACGTTGACCTCCCCGCCCGACGCCTGGAGCTCCACCGCCCGGCGTTCGGCCCGGCGCACCACCGTGCGGGCGACGTCCAGGGCCGCGGAGACAGGGTTGCCACCCGGGACGACGAACTCCCCGGGCAGGGGATGGTCCTCGACCCTCTCGTCGATCCGCTGCTCCAGGGCCCCCACCATCCCCGGGGTGACCAGGGAGACCTCCGGCTGGAGCTTGGCTCGCTGGGACGGATTGGTGGCCAGGTCGGCGCCGACCACGAACAGGTCCCGCTGCACCCGGAGGAGGTCCGCCTGGAGGGCCGGCTGGTCGGAGAGGGCCCGGGCGAGGCCGATGGCGGCGACGGCTTCGTCAGTGGTCCCGTAGGCCTCGGCGGCCGGGTCGGCCTTGGACACCCGTCCCCCGTACAGCAGCCCGGTGGTCCCGTCGTCCCCGGACCGTGTGTAGATGCGCATGCCCGGCTAGGATAACCCTGCAGGGCTCAGCCCCCGGCTTACACCCTTGTGCTTTGCATTACGTAATGCTAGGATGCCGGTAGCGGGGCGGGCCGGCCGGGCAAGGCGGGACGCCCGACCGGGGCCCGGCCGGTCCCCGCGACAGCGCTGCCGGCCGGAATAGGAGGTAGCGATGGCCGGTAGGTTCGGCTCGGTGATCACCGCGATGGTCACCCCCTTCCGAGATGACGGCTCCCTCGACCTCGACCGGGCCCAGGAGCTGGTCGCGTGGCTCCTCGACCACGGGAGCGACGGGCTGGTGATCGCGGGTTCGACCGGCGAAGCGGCTACGCTCACCGACGACGAGAAGGCCGGCCTGTGGCGGGCCGCGGTGGAAGCCGCTCGAGGCAAGGGCCCGATCATCGCCGGAAGCGGCACCTACGACACCCGCCACTCGATCCATCTCACCGAGGAAGCCGAGAAGGCCGGGTGCGACGGCCTCCTGGTGGTGTCCCCGTACTACAACAAGCCGCCCCAATCGGGGCTGTACGAGCACTTCTCGGCCGTGGCCGGGGCGACGTCGCTGCCCATGCTGGTCTACAACATCCCGGGCCGCACGGCCGTTCGCATATCCAATGACACCCTCCTGCGACTGGCCGAGGTCGACAACATCGTCGGGGTGAAGGACTCCACCGCCGACTTCGACGGCCTCTCCCACCTCATCGCCGCGGCCCCCGAGGGCTTCGAGGTATACACCGGCGACGACTGGGCGACGTTCGGGGCCGTATGCATCGGCGCCGTTGGCGTCATCTCCGTGGCCGCCCACGTGGTGGGGCAGCGGATGAAGGAGATGATCGACCTGGTCGAGGGGGGAGACCTCGCGGGGGCGCGGAAGATCCACCACGAGCTGCTTCCCTTGTACGACGTCCTGTTCTTCACCACGAACCCGATCCCGGTGAAGGCGGCCATGGCGTTGCTCGGCCAACCCGCCGGGCCCCCTCGCCTTCCCCTCGTCCCCGCCACGGACGAAGAGACGGCGAAGATCAGGAAGGCGCTGGAGGATGCCGGCGCCCTGTAGGCTCGTCTTCCTCGGCGGGCTCGGCGAGGTGGGCCGAAACATGGCCTGCCTCGAGATGGACGGCCGGGTCCTGGTGATCGACGCCGGGCTGTCGTTCCCCACAGAGGACATGCCCGGCATCGACCTCGTCCTTCCCGACTTCGAGTACCTGCGAGAGCGGAAGGACCGGGTGGCCGGGGTGGTCCTCACTCACGGCCACGAGGATCACGTCGGCGCGTTGGCCTTCATCCTGCGCGAGATGCGGCTCGAGGTGTGGGCCACGCCACTCACCGTGGGACTCCTCCGTCCGAAGCTCGAGGAACACCGCGTCACCGAGAACGTGACCTTCCACGAGGTGCATGCCGGCGACGAGGCCAAGATCGGGCCGTTCCGGGTGCGGTTCCATCGCGTCACGCACTCGATCCCCGACGGCGTGGCCCTGGCGGTGGACACCCCGCACGGCGTCCTGCTCCACTCGGGGGATTTCAAGCTCGACCCCACCCCCATCGACGGGAAGCTCACCGATCTGGCCGGGCTGGCGGAAGAGGCCCGCCGGGGCGTTCACGTCTTCCTGTCGGATTCGACCAACGCCGAGGACCCCGGCGTGGTGGACAGCGAACGCTCGGTGGGGCCCGAGCTGCTCGACATCTTCTCGGAGGCTCCCCGGCTCATCGTCACGGCCTGTTTCGCCAGCCATATCCACCGGATCCAGCAGATCTGCGACGCGGCCAGGGCGGTGGGCCGGAAGGTGGTGTTCATCGGCCGGAGCATGAACCAGTCGACGACGGAGGCACGGGCCCTCGGTTACCTGCACGTGCCGGAAGGAGACGTCATCGATCTGGAGAAGCTTCCCCAGGCCTCGCCTCGCGACGTGGTCGTGGTGTGCACGGGGAGCCAGGGGGAGCCGCTCTCCGCGCTGGCCCTCATGGCGGCCCACGAGCACAAGTGGGTGAAGCTCGAGGAGGGCGACGTGGTCGTGCTGTCCTCGTCGATGATCCCCGGCAACGAGGTGAACATCCACCGAACCATCGACGGGCTCTATCGAACCGGCGCCGACGTGTTCCACGACGGCATCGCGCACGTCCACGTGTCGGGGCACGCCGCCGCCGCCGAGCTCCAGCTGATGCTGAACCTCGTTCGGCCGCGCTGGTTCATCCCCATCCACGGCGAGCGGCGGCATCTGGCGCATCACGCCCGGCTCGCCAGAGACGTGGGGATCCCCGCGCAGCACATCCTGATCTGCGAGGACGGCGACACGGTCGAGATCGACGAGGACGTCCGGTTGGGCGACCGCGTGCAGTCGGGAATGGTGCTCGTCGACGGACTGGGGATCGGGGACGTGGGGGAAGTCATCCTGCGCGACCGTCGCCGGCTCGCCGGCGACGGGGTTGCCATCGTGGTGGTCACGGCCGATGCCCACAACGGCGAGGTGCTGGCGGGGCCCGACGTCATCACCCGTGGGTTCATCGAGGGCGAGGCCTCCGCGGAGATCCTGGAGGAGGCCCGCCACCGGGTTCTGCTCTCACTCAAGGAGGTCGAGGAAGAGGCGGTGGGCGACCCGAATATCCTGAAGCAGCACATCCGCCGAACCCTGGGCCGCTATTTCTTCGAAACGATTGGCCGGAAACCGATGATCGTTCCCGTCATCATGGAGGTGTGACAGGTCTGAGGCCGCCCGATCCGCGCGGCGGCCCGATGGGGCAGGGTGTCTGACCCCCCGGGGGAGGTTGGACGTTGGCGACGAAGAGCAAGAGGAAGAAGCCGAAGCAGAGAGAGCGCGCCGGCGCGATCTCCGGCGCCGGCCGGAAGGTCGTCGAGCATCTCGGGCCCCAGATCGCCGATGCCGTGGGCATCGGACTGATGGTGCTTGCGGCGCTCTCGGTTCTGGGGCTCTGGCTCGACGCCGCGGGCCCGGTGGGGCGGTTCCTGGCGGTCCTCGTCCTGGGCACGTTCGGGCTGGCGGGCTACGCCTTCCCCGTGGTGGCCCTGTGGTGGGGTCTCGTCCTGGTCCGGGGCACCGTCCGGGAGGAGCGCGGGCGGATGCTGCTCGGACTGTGGTTCACGGCCATGGGCGGCCTGGGACTCGTTTCGCTCCTGCGAGGAAACCCCTCCCCCGCGGCCGGCCTCTCCGGATTCGGGGACGCCGGCGGGCTCGCGGGGGCCCTGGTCGCGTGGCCCCTGTCCCGCCTGCTGTCCGGCTACGGGGCGGTCGTCGTCTGTCTGGGCCTGTTCGCCCTGGGAATTCTGGTGTTCACCGCCACCCCGCTCGCTTCCGTCGGCCGGGCCCTGAAGGACTTCTTCATCGAGGAGCGCGACGAGCTCGTCGAGCTCGAGGAAGAGGACGAAGAGGAGGAAGAGGAGGAGCGGCCGCGGCGCCGGCGCCGGTGGCGTCGGGCCGAGATCGAGGAGCCCGAGATCCTCGATCTGTCGGAGCTGGAGGAGCCCGAACTCGAGGAGGACGCCGCGGAGGTGAAGGTTCCCCGGGTGACCGGCAAGGGGTACAAGCTGCCGCCGCACGATCTCCTGCGGAAGGCTCCCCCCTCGGCGGGAGGCGGCCGGGACGAGCAGGAGATCATCGCGGCGCTGGAGCGAACGCTCCGGAACTTCGGCGTGGCCGCGTCGGTGAAGGGCGCCACGCGTGGCCCCACCGTGACGCTGTACGAGGTCGAGGTGTCGGCCGGGACGAAGGTCAACAAGGTCCTGTCGCTCGCCGACGACATCGCCTACGCTCTGGCCACCCCCGATGTGAGGATCATCGCCCCCATCCCCGGCAAGTCGGCCATCGGCATCGAGGTTCCCAACAAGGTGCGCGATTTCGTGATGCTCGGCGACGTGCTGGGATCCCGCACCGCCCGTGACGACCGGCACCCACTCTCGGTCGGCCTCGGCAAGGACATCCAGGGCCGCGCGGTGCTGTGCCACCTGAACCAGATGCCGCACCTGCTGATCGCGGGGGCGACGGGCGCGGGGAAGTCTTCGCTCATCAACGCGTTCGTCACGTCGGTGCTGATGCGGGCCACGCCGGAGCAGGTTCGGATGGTCCTCATCGACCCCAAGCGGGTGGAGCTGTCGCACTTCGCGGATCTCCCGCACCTGCTCTCGCCGGTGATCGTCCACCCGAAGCGGGCGGCCGAGGCTCTCGGCTGGGTGGTCCGAGAGATGGAGGCCCGCTACGAGTCTCTGGCCACCGTCGGCATGCGGGACATCGACACCTATAACGCAGCCCTCGGAGAAGGAACCCTTCGGATCCCCCCCGGCAGGGAGGACGACTTCCAGCCCCTTCCCTACATCCTGGTGGTCATCGACGAGCTCGCCGACCTGATGATGGTGGCTCCCCGGGCCGTGGAGGACGCCATCTGCCGGATCGCTCAGATGGCTCGCGCGGTGGGCATCCACCTCGTGGTGGCGACCCAACGGCCGTCGGTGGATGTCGTCACCGGGCTGATCAAGGCGAACATTCCGTCGCGGATCGCGTTCATGACCGCGAGCCAGGCCGACTCCCGGGTCATCCTCGACGTCGGCGGCGCGGAGAAGCTCGTCGGCCACGGCGACATGCTGTTCCTTCCGTCGTCGGCGTCGAAGGCGCCGCGGATCCAGGGCGCGTGGGTGACCGAGAAGGAGATCGAGGAGGTCACGGACTGGGTCCGCAAGCAGCGGGAGCCAGAGTACGTCCAGGGGATCGAGGGCCTGGGCAAGCCTCCAACCGACGATGAGGAGGGGATGGAGGGCGACGACCCGCTCCTCGAGCAGGCAGCGGAGTTGGTGATCCGGTCACAGCTCGGATCCACGTCGATGCTTCAGCGGAAGCTGAAGGTGGGATTCGCCCGAGCCGGCCGGATCATGGATCTGCTGGAGGAGCGGGGGACGGTGGGTCCGTCGCAGGGCTCCAAGCCTCGAGAGGTCTTGCTGTCTTGGGACGAGTGGGCCGAGAGCCGGTCGCGGGCCGGCGCGTAGCCCGCGCCAGCCCGCGCGAAGTGTGAGCTATGTGAGCAGCGCGATCAGGACGATGATGAGGATCAGCGTCCCCAGCCCAACGCCGATGTACATGTTGACGCTCCTTTCGTCACTCCGTTCATCCTTCCCGCTCTCGGAGGCGCTTGAACGTCTCACCCGTCTAGAGTTCGCGGGAACGGGAATCTTGACGCTCACCTGTCAGGACTCCGGCCCCTCCGTGTTGAACAGGATGGGGCCGCTTCCGACCCGCATGGCGATCGCTTCGAAACCGGGACCTCCACTGCCCTCGCGATGGACCGCGTTCCTGGGAATGAACAGGAAATCGCCCGCTCCGGCCTCGTGCTCGTCCCCACCCCCAGGCCCTGATTCGAGCCGCAGGGCTCCCGAGAGCACGAACGCGTACGTGTCCCACTCTCCATGGTGATGCCACGCCGTCAGTTGCTCCGGCTCTGATCGCACCACGCCGATCCACAAGTTCTCGCCCGAGAACGCTTCTTCCCGGAGCATCCCGGCCGACTGCTGATCGGGTCGGACTCGGTCCTCCGCCCTCACCACCCGCGGCTGCGCTGGCATCGTCGCCCTCCTCTCTGGGTCGTAAGGCCTCCGTAGCATCGGCCCATTCTTCGGTCAAGCCGAGACGCCACCTGGCGTACCCTGAACTGCCGTGGACGTGCCGATGATCGAGACACGGCGCCTTCGCCTCCGAGAATGGCGGTGGGACGACATCGACGAGCTCGCCAGGATCTACGCGCAACCCGACGTGGAGCGTTACTTGGAGCCGGTGGACCGAACCGGCACCGAGGACCACGTGGCTTATCTCGTTGCTCATTGGGAACACGAGGGGTTCGGGACCTGGGCGGTCGAAGCTGAGACCAGCAGGTTCATCGGCCGGATCGGCCTCCTGCGACACGTTGATTGGCCGGGCGAGCCGGTCGAGGTGGGATGGACCCTCGACCGATCGCTCTGGGGACGTGGGCTGGCCACCGAGGGAGGGGCGGCGAGCCTTCGACACGGGTTCGAGGTCCTCGGGCTCGATCGGGTCATCAGCATCACCGATCCGGACAACGCGGCATCGCGGAGGGTCATGGAGAAGCTCGGCCTGACCCGCCGCGGCCAGCGGTTCTGGCGCAACGGCGAGCACGTCTGGTACGCGATCGACCGCGCTCGCTGGCGACGGGGTTGATCGTGGACAGTGAACTGGCCCTCTCCCTGCTGGCCCTGGCCCAGGACGCGGAGGTGGGCCTGTCCGGGCCCGAGTCCGCTCGATGGATCGAGAACCTCGATAGGCGCCTCGGGGATCTCCGGGGCGCGGCGGCGTGGTTCCTCCAACACGGGGAACCGGAGCGGGCACTCCGCCTTGCCGCAGCCCTCACCTCCTTCTGGCGCCAATCCGAGCGGGTCGGGGAGGGCCGCGAGTGGATGGAGTCGGTGCTCGCGGCGCCGGGAGCTGACGTGCCCAGCGCGGCCCGGGCGAAGGCGCTCTCCGGAGCGGGGATGCTGGCCTTCAACCAAGGTGATCGGCACACCGCCCAGGTTCGAAACGAGGAAGCCCTCCGCATCGCCCGAGCGGCGGACGACTGGCGCGCCCAGATGCTCGCCCTGGTCGGCCTGGCTCGAGTGGCCCTTCTCCAGGGGGACGTGCGCATCGTCCGGGAGCATGCGGAGCGGGCGCGGACCCTGGCTCGAGACATGCGGGACAAGGAGGGAGAGGGCCGGCCGCTGCACATGCTGGCCGCCGCGGCGCGCGTGGAGGGGGACCTGGAGCGGGCCCGCGAGCTCTACGAGGAGAGCCTGGCGCTCCATCGCGAGCTGAAGGACCACTACGTGATCGGCGTCGAGCTCATCAACCTGGGTCACGTCGAGCGGAACCGCGGGAACCACGAGCGTTCGGAGGAACTCTTCCAGGAGGCCCTCCGGCTCGGGCTGGCGCGAGGCAACGCGAGCATGGTTCCCGACTGCCTGGCCGGACTGGGTTGCACCGCGGCAACCCGCAAGGATCTCCAGCGGGCAGCTCGCCTCTTCGGTGCCGCGGAGGCCCGGCTCCAAGCGGGCGGAACGGTCCTGGACCCGGACGACCAGCTGGAGTTCGACCGCGCGGTGAGCGTGGTCCGGGAAGGGCTCGGAGCCGGCTCGTTCGAAGCTCTGTGGGCCGAGGGACGTGCTCTGGCCGACGACGGGGCCGTGGCCCTCGCTCTCCAATCCTCGCGGCCTACTACCTGAGGGTAGGCCGGCGGCTGCGGATCCACTCGTCCACCCGTCCCCACCACCCGAATAGCCAATCGACCTGAGCGTCCTGGTCGAGAGGGATCTCGGTGGGACCGATCCGCCAGTACCGCGCGAGGATGGGGCCCTCGAGTGGGAGGATTCGCCACGTTGCGACCAGCGAGTTCATGAACTCGAGGCCGGTGTGGGCAACGAACACCACGTCGGCCTGGGGCGCCGTGCGGATCGCCGTCAACGCGCCGCCGGGACGCGGGGCCAGGACGGTGAGCATCTTCTCTGCCAGGATCGCTTCCTCGCGGAATCCCTTCCGCTTGAGGCTGGCGATCGCGGCGAGCCGCCGGCGCTCGGTGAAGTTGCCGCCCTCGGGGAACAGGACCAGGGCGTCGCGGTCGCCCAGGCCCTGGGCCAGGCGCTCGATGGCGAGGAGGTGATGGCGGGGATCCTCGGAGTGCGGGCGGATGAACGCGCACGGCAGGCGGTTCCCCACGATGTCGATGGCCGGGTCCCACTGGAGGGCCGCCTTCATGACGATCCTCGGCCGGCGCTCGTAGCCGGAGAGCAAGGTGTGGGCGAGCAAGATGGAGTCCCCGGGCCCGGCGTGACGGCAGAACACGAGCACCGGACCGGCCTGGGGCTCGGGCCGGTCCTCGACCTCGATCTCGAGCTGGAGCAGGCGAATCGCGGCCCCGGCGAGGCCGCCCAGCCACCACCGCACCAGCCGGTAATGGGCCTCCTGGAAGCGTGGAGACCCGAGCCGGGCCCCGAATCCGCCGGCGATCCACAGCACGAACAGCGCCACCAGGACGGCCGCCTCGTACGCCGCGAACACGAGGCCCAGGGTCACCAGGCGCACCGCCTGCCAGCGTCCCGGGAGCACCAGGTCGGCGAGGAACGCCACCAGGAGGGCGACCGGGGAGAGAAGGAGGAGAGCCACGGACAAGAGGAAGACGAGCGGCGCGAAGACGGTGCGGCGGACGATCCGTGGGGGGAGAGGGATCACGGTGATCCCATGTCGTCCAGATACGCGAGCGTTGCCCGATGAGCGTGCTGGATCCTCCGTTCAACCTGCGAGAAGTCGCGGTACCGGAGTTGCGAGAGGTCGTCGTAGCGCGGCGGAGTCCGCTCCCCGGTCGGGAGGACGTGTGCGGTCACCCCCCGCGGCAGGGTGGCCATGTCTCGAGCGAAGCGATGCCGCCGGGCGATCTCGAACGCCACCATCGCCACCTGCCAGGGATTGGTCGGCGGGTCCAGGGCCCGTTCGATCCGCCCGACGTGAAGGACGTAGATCTCCCGAGCTCCCAGCTCGACCGCCCTCCCGACGGGGATGCTGTTCACGATGCCTCCGTCGATGAAGTGCTCGCCATCGATCTCCACCACTGGCAGCAACCCGGGGACGGCCGAGGAGGCCAGGATGGCCTGCGGTAACGGGCCGGTTGCGAACCAGTGCTCCGCCGCTCGCTCGATGCTCGCTGCCACACACTCGAAGTTCAGCTGGAGGTCCTCGAAGCGGGGAGCGGGGATGACCCGCTCGATCAGCTCCCGGAGCGGCCGATTGGAGTGCATCGCGGTCCGGGAGCGGAAGAGGTTCACCGCCCCGGTTAACAGCGAGCCGGCGAACACGCCGCGCTTCACGATGCTCAGCCATTCCTCTTCCAGGCGGTCGACCACATCGGGGCGGGGATCGGAGGCCACGGCCGCGCCGTTCAGGGCACCGACGGAGGTTCCCACCACCACGTCGGGCAGGACCCCTCGCTCGAGGAGCGCCCTCAGCATCCCCACCTGGTAGGCGCCCATGTGCCCGCCGCCGCCGAGGACGAAGGCGACCCTGGGCTTCCGGCGGCGACGCACCGGCGAGGCTCGCATCGGCGCCCATTATCGCCGTACCCTTGCCCCGTGCCGGTCTGCGCGCAGTGCGGGACGGAGAACCCGGATGCCGCGCGGTTCTGCATGGCCTGCGGGGCGCTCCTCGGCGGGACCGCGGCGCCACAGGATGTGCGAAAGACGGTCACCGTCGTCTTCAGCGACGTGGTTGGCTCCACGCCACTGGGGGAGCGGCTCGACCCCGAAGCCCTCCGCCGCCTGATGTCCCGGTACTTCGACACGATGAAGAGGGTCGTGGAACGCCACGGCGGGGTGGTGGAGAAGTTCATCGGCGACGCGGTCATGGCCGTGTTCGGCATCCCCGCGGTCCACGAGGACGATGCGCTGCGAGCCGTCCGGGCGGCCGCGGAGATGCGGGCGGCGCTGGCGGACCTGAACCTGGAGCTCGCGCGGGATCACGGGGTGACCGTCGAAGCGCGCACCGGCGTCAACACCGGGAAGGTCGTCGCCGGAGACCCTTCTCGCGGCCAGACGCTGGCCACCGGCGACGCCATCAACACGGCCGCCCGGCTCCAGCAGGCGGCCGGGCCCGGGGAGATCCTCCTCGGCGCGCCCACGTTCCGGCTGGTCCGTGATGGCGTGAAGGTCGACACGATGGAACCCCTCGAGCTGAAGGGCAAGGAGGGGGCGGTAGAAACGTTCCGTTTGCGGGAGGTCCTGCCTGAAGCGGAGGCGATCCCCCGGCGGTTGGACTCCCCGATGGTCGGTAGGGAGCGCGAGGGGCAGCTGTTGCGTCTCGCCTTCGATCGTGCTGTGAAGGAAAAGACGTGTCACCTGGTCACGGTGCTCGGGTCGGCAGGGGTCGGGAAGTCGCGGCTCATCGAGGAGTTCCTGAGGTCGCTGGCCGATGACATCTCGGTCCTCCGGGGACGCTGCCTCCCCTACGGTGAGGGCATCACGTTCTGGCCGGTAGGTGAGGTGATTCGGGGTGCGGCTGGGATCGGAGAGGAGGAACCGGCGGACGACGCTCGGGCCAAGCTCAAAGCGCTTTGCGCTGGTGAGGAGAGCGGGGACCTCATCTTCGAGCGTGTCGCACAGGTGCTGGGCCTCACCAGCGACAGCGCCGTGCCCGAGGAGACCTTCTGGGCAATCCGCAAGCTCCTCGAGTCAGTGGCCCGTCGGGCCCCCCTCGTGGTCGTGTTCGACGACATCCATTGGGGAGAGCCGACCTTCCTGGACCTGGTGGAGCACCTGGCCGATTTCTCGCGGGACGCTCCGTTGCTGCTGGTCTGTCTCAGTCGGCAGGAGCTCCTCGACCGCCGGCAGGGGTGGGGAGGAGGCAAGGTCAATGCCACCACGATGCTCCTCGAGCCTCTCGACGAGAAGGAGTGCGATGTCCTGATCGACAACCTCCTCGGCAGGGCCCGGCTCTCGGATGAGGCTCGCGACCGGATTGTGGAGGCCGCCGAGGGAAATGCCCTGTTCGTCGAAGAGATGCTGTCCATGCTCATCGACGAGGGCCTGTTGGTGAGGCAGAACGGGGACTGGGTTCCGACATCCGACCTCTCCACGGTGTCCGTTCCGCCCACCATCCAGGCGCTGCTGGCGGCCCGGCTCGAGCAGCTGGAAGGGGAGGAGCGGGCGGTCATCCAGCGCGCGTCTGTCGTGGGTCGAATCTTCTACCGAGGGGCCGTGGCGGAGCTCTCGCCGGAGCCCGATCGGCAGGCCGTTGGCTCTCACCTCACCACTCTGGTGCGGCGGGAACTCATCCGGCCGCACGCCACGGAGTTCTCCGACGAGACGTACCGTTTCCGGCACATCCTCATCCGGGACGCCGCGTATGAGGCGATGCCCAAGGAAACCCGAGCGGATCTCCACGAGCGGTTTGCGACATGGCTCGAAGCGCGGGCGGGAGAACGCTTGCGCGAGTACGAGGAGTTCCTCGGATACCACCTGGAACAGGCGCATCGGTACCGTACGGAACTGGGGCCGATCGACGGCCGGGGCCGAGAGTTGGCCGCCCGGGCTGGAGAGCTCCTGGCACAGGCGGGGAAACGAGCCTCCGCACGCGGCGACGCCGCGGGGGCGGCCAACCTCCTGGAGCGGGCGGCAGCACTCTTCCCACGGGAAGACCCTCAGCGGCTCCGGATCCTTCCGATCCTCGGGGTGGCGTTCCAGGACACCGCGCGGTTCGACCAGGCGGGCCAGGTCCTGCAGCAGGCAAAGGATCTGGCGCTCCAGATGGGAGACCGCCCCACCGAGCTCAAGTCCCGAATGACCCTCGTCCTCCAGCGCTTCGCCACCGACCCCACCGCGCCGTACGCCGAGGGGCTGGCGGAGGCGCAGGAGGTCCTGCGGGAGGCGGAGGAGTTGGGCGATCCGAGGATCCTGGTGGAGGCCCTTCGGATCGTGGCTCTCTCCGTGTTCTGGACCGGGGACTCGGCCAGAGCCGAGGAGCTGTCCGAGCGAGCCATCGCCCGAGCCCACCAGGCCGGACTGGGCCAGATCTTCGAGCTCTACCGAGCCCTCTTCAGCGCCACTGTGTGGGGCCGCGTGCCTGTGGACAAGGGTATCTCCCGGTGGGAGGAGATCCTCGTTGGCGCGAGTGGAGCCCTGGAGGCATGGGCGGTGGCCGCTCTCGCGTCCATGCACGCCATGAAGGGGGAGTTCGAACGGGCCCGGGCGTACTGCGAGCGCGCCGACCGGGCGCAGCTGGAGCTCGGACTCACCCTCACGTACGCGGCCGCTCACGTCTGGGGATTGGTCGAGGGGCTGGCCGAGAATCACACAGGGGTCGAGCGCCGCATGCGCCAGGGGATGAAGACCCTCCAGGCGGGAGGGGAGACAGGATACCTGTCCACTTCCGCCGTGTGGCTGGCCGACGCGCTGTTCGAGCAGGGCCGCTATGAGGAGGCGTTGGAAGCCAGCAGGCTCAGCGAGGAGAACGCGGCCCCCGGTGACGTCGCCTCGCAGGCGGGTTGGCGATCCGTCAGGGCCAAGATCTACGCGGCAACCGGACGGATCGAAGAGGCAGAGTCACTGGCCCGCAAGGCCGTTGAGATCTCCGACGCCACCGATCACCTCAATCAGATCGGCGACACGAGGTTCGCTCTCGCCGAGGTCCTCCGCGCGGTGGGGCGGACCGGAGAGGCAGCGGAGGCGGCCCGCCGGGGCCTCGCCGCCTTCGAGCAGAAGGGGAACGTCGTTTCCGCCGGCCGGGCCCGGGAGTTTCTCGACGAGCTTGCCAGCGAAGACTGAAGTCCACGGCGCCCTCGGCGCGAATCTGGGCGCCGCGGTCGCCGCCGTATTCTTCGGCGCTTCCGTGGTCGCGGTTCGTGTCGCCGTCCGCGACGTCCCGCCGGTGAGCTTGGCGGTTCTCCGGTTCGGTATAGGAGGGCTGCTGCTACTCCTCGTGGCGGCGACCTGGCGCCGCGACGCTCTGAGGCTGGATCGGCGGATCCTCCCTCGCTTTGCGCTGCTCGCTCTGGTCTTCTACGCGCTGTTCCCCCTGAGCTTCAACGTGGGGCTCCAGTTCACGGAGGCCTCACGGGGAGCCCTGATGCTCGCCACGATGCCCGTATGGAGCGCGGTGATGGCCCGGAAGGCGGTGGGCGAGCGGCTCCTTCCCCACCAGATCGGCGGTGTCTTCCTGAGCGTGGCCGGAATCGCCCTCGCTTTCGCCGAACGGGGCCTGTTCCTCCCCCAGAACGGCCGGGCGATCCTCGGTGACGCGCTTCTTCTTCTCACGGCGTTCTGGGGAGCGCTGTACGGGGTGCTCTCGAAGCGCGCGCTCGCTCGGCACTCGCCCCTCACGGTGACCGCCTACCCGATGCTGATCGGCACGGCCTACCTGCTTCCCGTTGCCATGGTGGAGGGCTCCCCTCGGCGGCGGCCGATCTCGGCGGCACGACACTCGGGCTGGTGCTGTTCGTGGCCGTCCTGGGCGGAGCCGTGGGGTTCTTCCTATGGACCTCGGCGCTGTCACGCCTCACGCCGACCCAGGTGGCTGTGTACGTGAACATCAACCCGCTCGTCGCCGCATCCTTGGCCGCTCTCCTGCTCGAGGAGCGCCTCTCGCTCCTGTTCACCGTGGGGTTTGCGGCCGTGATCGGCGGGGTCCTGCTCGTGAACCGCCCGCGGGCCCGGGAGACGGGCTAGCGGGGTCGGCGGAAATCCCACACCTGGGGCGTCCCTGCTTGTACCGTTTCGATCCCCATGGACCCCGAGCGTCATATCCGCCTGGTCGTCGCCGCCCCCGGCCCCACCGCCCGGCGCCGTCTGCGATCCGCGCTCGAGGCCGTGAGCGGGGTCCAGGTGGTTGGCGAAGCGGCCGACGTCCGAACCGCTGCCCTAATGAGCGCGGGTCTCCGGCCCGACGCGGTCCTCCTCGCCGCACCCACCACGGAGAAGGATGCCCGGTGGGTCTTCCCCGCCCTCCTCCGGATGGCGCCGGCGGTTCCGGTGGTCCTCACTCCCCTCGAGCTGTGGTTTCCGAACGGAGGACTCGGGGCTCCCGACGTGCGGCGGCTCGCCGAGGTGTTGCGGGTAGCCTGGTCGGGCCGGGAGCCTCCGGCGGAGGAGGAACTGGCGGTCCTGGCTCACGACATCGTGGCGCCGGCGGCTTCGGTGACCGCGGTCGCCGAGATGCTCCTGCGGTACTGGGAACGGTTCGACGAGCGGGAGCGGCGGCGGGCCCTGGAGGGCATCGCCGGGCTCGGGCGGGAGCTCGCCCGGCTCGTGGAGCGGTTGGTCCGGTCGGGCACGGACGGCCGCGGGGGACTGGTCGGCGAGCGGACCGCCCAGGAGATCGCCCCGATCCTGGAGGAGGCCGTGGCGCAGGCACGCTCCGGTGCAACGAGCCACCGCTTCGAGCTCTCGGTTCCCGCCGAGCTCCCGACGGTTCGGATCGATCCGGGCGCGGTTCACGAGGCCGTCGGAAACTACCTCTCCAACGCCGTGAAGCACGGGCCGCCGGGGTCGCCGATCCGCCTCGCGGCGGAGGCCGCCGAGGGCGAGGTCCGGATCACCGTCGCTGACCAGGGCCCCGGCATCGACCCCCGCCACCGGGAGGCCCTGTTCCAGAAGTTCTCCCGGCTGCCCCGCAGCGGTGCGGGGGGACACGGCCTGGGGCTGTACATCACCCGCACCATCGCGGAAGCCCACGGCGGCCGAGTGTGGGTGGAGAGCCGGCCGGGCGGGGGCGCCACGTTCGGCCTGGCGATCCCGTGGGCGGCGGCCGCGGTCCCGAGCCGGCGCCGGCGAGCCCCCCTCTCCGTCCCACACTGAGGGACCTCCCGGGCGCTCCCCTCGCTTGGCCCCCCCGGCCGACCTATAATCCCGGCAACCCCACCCCTAGAGAGTTTGGGCAATGCAGACGAAAACGGAGATTGGGATCGGCGGGGCCCTGGAGAAGGCTCGCCGCCGCCGCAGGAAGTCGCTGGAAGAGGCGAGCCGCGACACGATGCTCCGCATCGATTATCTCCAGGGTCTCGAGCGGGAGGACTTCGAGTCCCTCGGCGGGGAGGTCTACGTGCGAGGCTTCCTGCGTTCCTACTCCCGCTACCTGGGGCTCAACCCGGAGAAGGTCCTCGCCGTGTACGACCATGCCTTCGGCCGCCCCGCGCCGGTGCCGCTGCCCATGGATTCCCCGCCGGGGAGCCCGAAGTCCGGCAGCGAGGTGCGGGTCCTCCTCCACCGCCGGCCCAGCTGGCCGCTCGCCGCCGTGGCCGCGCTGATCGTCTTCCTCTCGGCGGCCGCGGTCGGGCTGCTGAACCGGTCGGCGTCGACGCCCACCGCTGCGCCCCTGTCGGCGCCCCCCAAGGTCCCGGTCCTGCCGCCGGGCGTGCGCGTGGACCTCGCGGCCCGCACGAGCGTGCACGCCGTCATCGAGACGGATGGCCAGGTCGCCTTCTCGGGTAGGCTTGATCGGGGCGACGTCCGCTCCTTCGAGGCGGAGCGCCGGATCGACGTGGAGCTGGAATGGGGCAAGAGCGTCCGCCTAACGGTGAACGGGAGCGACCTCGGGATGCCCGGTCAGTCGAATCAGCCGTTCCTGGAGACGTTCGAGCCGACCAGCTACCGGAAGAAGGCCGGCGAGGAGCCCTAGCACCGCTGGGACTGGGTTGGCCCAACGTCATCAGCGTCGCCCGCATCCTGCTCGCCCCGGTGCTGGCGCTGCTCATCCTGTGGAACCGTCCCGCCGGTGAGGTGATCGCCGCCGCACTCTTCGTCATCGCCGCGGGCACCGACGGGCTGGACGGCTATCTCGCTCGCCGGTACGCAGCCACCACGGCCACGGGGCAGTGGCTCGACCCGCTGGCGGACAAGATCCTGATTGCCGCGCCGGTCGTGACGCTCACCGCGCTCGGTCGGTTTCCTCTGTGGGCGGCGGTGATCATCGTTGCCCGCGAGCTCGGGGTGTCGCTCCTTCGCGCATGGCTGGGGAGCCGCGGGCGCCCCATGCCGGCGTCCGGATGGGGGAAGGCGAAGACGGCCGCGCAGATGGTCACGGTTCTCCTGCATCTCCTCCCGCTCGGGCCGGGGGCGGGCCCACTCCTCTTCTTGACCCTGGTGGTCGCTGTAGCGCTCACGCTGTGGTCGGGGCTCGATTACGCGCTCAAGGCGGCCCGTCCCGGATGAGAGCGGAAGTCGTGGGGATCGGCACGGAGATCCTCCTCGGGCAGATCGTCAACTCGAATGCGGCCGAGATTTCCGCTCGCCTGGCCGACATCGGGACCGACGTCCTTCACCACCAAGCCGTGGGGGACAACGTCGGGCGGATCACCGAGGCCATCCGATTGGCGGTGCCGCGCGCCGATGTGGTCATCCTCACCGGCGGTCTGGGCCCGACCGGCGACGACGTCACCAGGGACGGCATCGCCGAGGCGCTGGGGCGGCCGCTCCGCCGTCATCCCGAGATCGAAGACTTCCTGCGAGAGAAGTTCCGGCGGATGGGGCGAGAGATGCCCGAATCGAACCTCGTCCAGTGCGACGTGCCCGAAGGGGCCCGGTACGTCCTTCCCGACCGGGGCACCGCGCCCGGACTGGTCCTCGAGCTCGACGACGGGAAGCGTCTGTACGCCGTGGCAGGGGTGCCCGCCGAGATGCGGGAGATGCTGGAGGGGACGATCGTCCCCGAGCTCTCCGCCGTCGCCGGCGAGGGGGCCATCGTCTCGCGGATCGTTCGGGTGGTGGGCATCGCCGAGGCCAGCGTAGGCGAGCTGCTCGACGATCTGTTCCGGGAATCCTCGAACCCGACCCTGGCCTACCTGGCCTCGGAGGGGGAGGTCCGGGTACGGATCACCGCCAAGGCCGGAGGCCGGGCGGCGGCGCTGACCCTTATCGAGCCGGTGGAGCGAGAGGTCCGCGACCGCCTGGGCGACCACGTCGTCGGGGTGGACGACGAGACCCTGGAGGCCGCTGTCGGGAAGCTCTTGGTCCGGTCGCAACTGACCATCGCCTTCGCCGAGTCCCTCACGGGAGGCGGCCTCGCCTCCCGGCTGGCCGACGCCCCCGGCGCCTCCGCGTACCTGGCGGGGGGAGTGGTCGCCTACTCCCTCGATGCGAAGAGGAGGGTCCTGGGGGTCTCGGAAGAGACGCTCACGGATGTCGGGATGGTGAGTGAGGCGTGTGCGCTGGAGATGGCTCGGGGGGTCCGGGAGCTGTTCGGGGCGGACGTCGGCGTCTCGACCACCGGCGTCGCCGGTCCGGAACCTCTGGAGGGCCACGTGCCGGGAGAGCTGTGGGTGGCGGCGGTGTCGGGAGAGGGCGAGGAGGCCCGACACTTCCGGGCCCCCGGGGACCGGGTCCAGGTTCGACGGTGGGCCCAGGTCCAGGCCCTCGATCTGGTCCGGAAGTCCCTGCTGCGACAGGCGGGGGAGCGGGTCAGACAGCGGCAGGTCCAGCCCGCCGACGAGGGCTGATGGCCCGGAACCGCGCCGCCCGGCCCGAGGCGAAGCCCCTTCGGCTGTTCGTGGCGGTCGATCCGGCGCCGGATGTCGTTCGTTCCGCGGACGGTGCGCTGGGGCCGTGGCGGGAACGCTTTCCGCGAGGGCGGTGGGTCCGGCCGGAGAACTGGCACCTGACCCTGAAGTTCCTGGGACGGACGTGGCCACGCCTCGTGGACTCGGTGCACGAGGCGTGCCGGGAGGCGGCCGCCGGGATCCGTCCGTTCACGCTGTCGCTCGACGCGCTGGGCGTGTTCCCTCGCGCCACCCGGGCCCGGGTGCTGTGGGTGGGGCTCGAGGACCCGGAGGGCAGCCTGTCGGCGCTGTCCAAGGCCCTCGACGCGGCGCTGGCCGAGGACTTCCCTCCGGAGAAACGGGGGTTCACCCCGCACCTCACCGTAGCGCGGTTCGACCCCCCCGCCGACCTCTCCGACGTCGCCGCGGAGCTGGAGGAGTTCGCGGTGGAAGCCCGCCCGTTCCGAGTCTCGACGCTCCTGCTGTATCAGAGCTACCTGTCGCCTCGCGGCGCCCGGTACGAGGTGCTGGAGGCGTTCCCGCTCGGTGGGTGAGTGGGTGCTTGACCTCGAACATCTGTTCGAGTAGCCTCCCCTTGTTATCTGAGAACGACAGAGGTGTAATTCATGTCGTACCTACCCGCTAGCCTCGCGGCGAGATCGACCGAGGAGGTTCATGTCGTGGATCGGGACCAGATGCTCGAGGTCACCCTGCAGCAGATCGAGAAGCAGCACGGGAAGGGGGCGGTGATGCGCCTGGGCGAGCACGCCGCTGTCAACGGCGTGGCGGTGATCCCCACGGGATCCCTGGCGCTCGACGTGGCCCTGGGGATCGGGGGTATCCCACGCGGTCGGATCGTCGAGGTGTACGGGCCGGAGGGCTCGGGCAAGACCACGGTCTGCCTCCACATCATCGCCGAGGCCCAGGCCAGCGGGGGCATCGCCGCGTTCATCGACGCCGAGCATGCCCTCGACCCCATCTACGCCAGGACGCTGGGGGTGAACATCGACGAGCTCCTGGTGTCCCAGCCCGACAACGGCGAGCAGGCCCTGGAGATCGCCGACATGCTGGTGCGCTCCGGCGCGCTCGACCTGGTGGTGATCGACTCGGTGGCCGCGCTCGTTCCCCGGGCCGAGATCGAGGGCGAGATGGGCGACTCCCACGTGGGGCTCCAGGCCCGGCTGATGTCCCAGGCCATGCGGAAGCTGGCGGGATCGCTGTCCCGGTTCGAGACCACCGCAATCTTCATCAACCAGCTGCGGGAGAAGATAGGAATAATGTTCGGAAATCCTGAGACAACCTCCGGCGGACGAGCGCTCAAGTTCTACTCCTCGGTCCGCCTCGATGTCCGCAAGATCGACAACATCAAGGACGGCACCGAGGTGGTCGGTTCGCGAGTACGCGCGAAGGTGGTCAAGAACAAGCTGGCCCCGCCGTTTCGGATGGCCGAGTTCGACATCATCTACGGCAAGGGCATCTCGAAGGAAGGCAGCCTCCTCGACGTCGGGGTGGACATGGAGATCGTCCGCAAGAGCGGGGCGTGGTTCACCTACGAGGGCGAGCAGCTCGGTCAAGGGAGGGAGAACGCCCGGCAGTTCTTCGCGGAGCACACCGACATCGCTCGGGAGGTCGAGCGGCGGATCCGAGAGGCCGTTGGCCTGGTGGCCTTCTCCGAGGAGGACGACGCGCCCGTGGAGGTTCCGAAAGCTGCCGAGCCTGTCCCCGCGCGTAAGGAGAAGGAGAAGGAGCCCGCCGGGTCCAAGGCCTAGCGGATCCCGCGGTGAGCTTCGGAGGACGGCCGGCGAGAGGCAAGGAGATCGAGTCCACCCCCGCCCGGGCCAAGGACCGCGCGCTCCGGCTCCTTTCGGTGCGGTCCCGGAGCCACGCGGAGCTGTTCCGTCGCCTGCGCATGGCCGGCTTCGACGAGCAGGACATCGAGGACGGCCTGGCTGACCTCGAGGCCGTCGGGTTGATCGACGACGAGCGGTTCGCCCGGGAGCTCGCCGCGCACGAGGTGGATCGTCGCCTGGCGGGACGCCGGGCGGCGCTGGCGTCGCTGCGCAAAGCGGGGGTCTCGCGCGACGTGGCCGAGCGCGCCGTGGAAGAAGCCTCGGGTGAAGGCGAGGAGGCCCGGGCGGAGGAGCTCGCCCGTTCGCGCCTCGGACGGCTCAGGGGGCTCCCGCCCGAGGCGGCGTATCGCCGCCTGTTGAGCTTCCTCCAGCGCCGCGGCTACTCGGGCGAGACCGCCAGGACCGCCTGCCGCCGGGTGATGGAGCTCGACGAAGGCTGACCCCCTTCCCCGATCGAAGCCTTTGGTCGCGTTAGCATCCCGGCGTGGCTCACCCGCGGCTGAAGCGCTTCCTCCTGATCGTCGTGATCGCCTCGCTCGTCGCCGCGGCGATCGTGGGGGCGACCATCTTCGTTGTCGGCAGGACCGGCGAGCTGGAGGCCCGGGTCCTCCTCGCCGTGCTCCTCCTGGGGTTTTTCAGCCTCACCGGGCTGTGCTCGTCCCTTCGGTTCGAGCGGGGCCTCTCGTGGCTCGGCTGGCTCGGGGTCCTGGTCTCGGTGGCGGGACTCGCCTACGGGGAGCTCCTCATCTGGGAGGTGATCCCGGTGGAGGGGTTCACGGATCTCAAGCCGCCGTTGTCGCTCGGCGTGGTGGCCGTGGCGCTGGCCTACACCTCGCTCGTGTTGCTGGCCCGGGGCCGGTACCGCTCGGTGAACCTGGTGGTCTGGTTGACGGTCGCTCTCGTCCTGGCCATCGCCGGCGCGCTGATCGGAGTGATCATCACGGAGATCGACCCGCCCGAGACAGCCGGCCGTGCGCTGGGCGCCACGGCGGTCCTGGCCGCCCTGGGGACGATGCTCGCGCCGCTCCTCCGGAAGTTCCTCACCCTGGGCGAGGGCCCGCCTGTGCCGGGCCCCGGCAAGCCCGAGCGAGGCGGACGACACCGGGCGAGGGCTGCGGGACGAGGAAACGAGGTGAAGGGGGTCTAGGGGTGGGCTCGCCCGTGGGCCGTCCGCTCGGTGGTACGAATCATGACGAACCACCCCGTTCCGGTCGTGGCCGAGGGCCCGCCTGTATTGCGTTCGCACCCTCCGCGCCGTACATTGTGAACAAGAGATAGCCCGTACACGACCCGTTATCGGAGAAGAGCCAACGACGAACGACCGGACGACCAGACCAACGACAAACGTGACCCCAGTCCGATCGAACCAGGTGAGGTGGCGAGCGGGACCCTGATCGAGGGCCCGGCAGACAAGAGCGCCCACCTTCCTGCCTCGCCGTAGCCGCTCTCCGACAGGGACCGGCCGGGCTTCGGCTCGGCCGTTCGTGCTTTTAGGAGGAGAGATGGAACTCTGGCTAGCGGCCCTGGCGGCCCTCGTCGCCGGCGCGGCCATCGGTTACCTGGTTCGCCGTCATCTGGTCTCTCGCACCGTTTCCGACGCCGAGAGCCGGGCCCGGCGGCTGGTGGCCGATGCCGAGCAGGAGGCGGAGGACACCATCCGGAGGGCCCTCGTTGAGGTCAAGGAAGAGATCGCAGGGATGCGGCGAGAGGCCGAGGAGGACGTGCGCTCCCGCCGCGAGGAATCCCGACGCCGGGACGCTCGCTTGACCCGGCGGGAGGAGGAGATCGACGCGAAGAGCGCCCAGCTCCAGAAGTCCGAGCGAAGCCTCCTCGAGACGAAGCAGCAACTCGAACGGAAGCAGGAGGAGATGGGCCGTCTGGCGGAGGAGCATCGTCGCCAGATGGAGCAGGTGGCCAGGATGACGGCTCAGGAGGCCAAGGATGCCCTCATGGCCCAGCTGGTCGACGAGGCCAAGCGGGAGGCCCTGGCCAGTGTCCGGGAGATCGAGGAACGGGCCCGAGAGGAAGGCGAGGAGCGCGCCCGCAAGATCGTCACCATCGCCATCCAGCGGGTCGCCTCCGAGCAGACGGCGGATTCCTCGGTGGCGGTGTTCGCCCTTCCCTCGGACGACATGAAGGGCCGGATCATCGGCCGGGAGGGCCGGAACATCCGAGCGTTCGAGGCCCTCACCGGGGTGAACCTGATCATCGACGACACCCCCGAGGCGGTCGTGCTGTCCTGCTTCGACCCCGTCCGCCGAGAGGTGGCCCGCCAGACGCTCGAGAAGCTCGTGGCGGACGGGCGGATCCACCCCGCCCGGATCGAGGAGATGCACCAGCGATCCCTGGCCGAGGTGGAGGAGGAGATCAAGCGGGCCGGGGAGCGGGCCATCCAGGAGACCGGGATCACGGACATCCACCCGGAGATGGTCCGAGTCCTGGGAAGGCTCCAGTACCGGACCTCGTACGGGCAGAACGTCCTCCTCCACCTGATCGAGTCGGCTCACATCGGCGCGGCCCTGGCCGGCGAGCTGGGGATCGACCCCGCGCTCGTCAAGCGGGCGGCGTTGCTCCATGACATCGGCAAGGCCTTGACCCACGAGGTGGAGGGGTCCCACGCGCTGATCGGGGCGGAGCTGGCCCGCCGGCTCAAGGAGCCACCCGAGGTGGTCCACGCCATCGAGTCCCACCACGGCGAGGTGGAGCAGCGGACCGTCATCGCGGTGCTGGCGCAGACGGCCGACCAGATCTCGGGGGGACGTCCGGGGGCCAGGCGGGAAAGCATCGAGCAGTACGTGAAGCGACTCGAGCGCCTGGAACAGATCTGCGAGTCCTACCCCGGTGTGGCCAAGACCTTCGCCATGCAGGCGGGGAGGGAGGTCCGGGTGATGGTGAAGCCCGAGGAGGTGGACGACCTGACCGCCCAGGTCCTGGCCCGGGACATCGCCAAGAAGGTCGAGGAAGAGCTCCAGTACCCGGGACAGATCAAGATCACCGTGATCCGGGAGACGCGGTCGATCGAGTACGCGAAGTAATCTGGAGGCCGTGGACCGCAGGTACCTGATCCGCACCTTCGGGTGCCAGATGAACGAGCACGACTCCGAGCGCATCGCCGGGCTGCTGGAGTCGGACGGCTACGCGCCCACCGAGCGGGTGGGTGAGGCCGAGGTGGTGGTGCTGAACACCTGCGCGGTCCGGGAGAACGCCGACAACCGCCTGTACGGGAACCTCGGCCAGCTCCGAGCGATCAAGCAGCGGAACCCCCGGCTGCGCATCGTCGTGTCGGGATGCCTCGCCCAGAAGGATCGCGGGCAGATCCAGCTCCGGGCCCCCTGGGTGGACGTGGTCGTGGGGACGTACGCGCTACCGTACGTCCTCGACCTCCTGGACCGGGCTGAGCGAGAGGGCCCCCAGATGGACGTCCGGGAGTACACCGAGGTCTTCCCGAGCGCTCTCCCGGCGCGCCGGGAGCTGCGTCACCACGCGTGGGTCTCGGTGTCGGTGGGATGCGACAACAAGTGCACCTTCTGCATCGTGCCGCTCGTGCGCGGGGCCCAGCGGTCTCGCCCCCTCGGGGAGATCCTCGCCGAGGTCCAGGGGCTCGTTGAGAACGGAGTCGTCGAGGTCACGCTCCTCGGCCAGAACGTGAACACCTACGGCCGGGACCTGGTGCCGCGGGGCCACCGTCGCCGCCCGCTGTTCGCCAACCTGCTCCGAGCGGTGAACGAGGTGCAGGGGATCCGTCGCATCCGGTTCACCAGCCCGCACCCACACGACTTCACCCCCGACGTGATCGAGGCCATGGCGGAGGGCGACGCGGTGTGCGAGCACATCCACTTCCCGCTCCAGTCGGGCTCCGACGGCGTGCTCCGGCGGATGAGGCGGTCGTATACGCAGGCCCGCTACCTCGAGTGGCTCGCCAGGATCCGGGCGGGCATCCCGGAGATCGCGGTGACCACCGACATCATCGTGGGGTTCCCGGGCGAGACCGAGGACGACTTCCGGGAGACGCTCCGAGTGGTCCGTGAGGCGCGCTTTGACGCCGCCTACACGTTCCAGTACTCCCCGCGTCCGGGAACGGTGGCCGCAAGATGGGAGGAGGACTTCGTTCCCAAGGAAGTTGTCCAGGAGCGGTTCGACCGGCTGGTGGCGCTCCAGGAGGCCATCTCCCTCGAGCACAGCCGCACGTTGGAGGGATCGGTCGCCGAGGTCCTGGTGGAGGGAGCCGGGCGCAAGGGGGGCGTCCAGGGCCGGACCCGCTCGAACAAGGTGGTGAACTTCGAGGGGCCCTACCGGCCCGGGGACTTCGTGGACGTTCGAGTGACCCGCGGACGTCCCCACCACCTGCTCGGTGAGCCGGTGGCGGCTCCGGTGTCGGCGTGATGCGGCGGGACGCTCCGGGCCCGCTCCTTGCCCTGGTGGGACCGACCGCGAGCGGAAAGACCGAGGCCTCCCTCGAGCTCGCCGGGCGACTCGGCGCCGAGATCGTCGCCGTGGACTCCATGGTGGTCTACCGAGGCATGGACGTGGGTACGGCGAAGCCCACGCTCGAGCAGCGCGCGGCCGTTCCCCACCACCTCATCGACGTGGCCGATCCGGCGGAGCCGTTCTCGGTGGCCAGGTTCCAGGTCCTGTCCCGGGACGCTCTCGAGGCGATCCGATCGCGTGGCCACCTGGCTCTCCTCGTCGGCGGGTCGGGGCTCTACTTCAGGGCCGTCGTGGACGACCTGGTGTTTCCGGGAACCGATCCCGCCACGCGCGCCGGATTGGAACGGGAGGCCGCCGCCCTGGGCCCGGCCCGGATGCACGCCCGGCTCCGCGAGGCCGACCCCGCAGCCGCGGCGAAGATCGAGCCGGGGAACGTCCGCCGGACCGTCCGGGCCCTGGAGGTCGCCGCCCTCACCGGGCGGCCCTTCTCGCACTTCTCGGAGACCTGGGAGCGGCTCCCGCCCGGCCGGGTTCGCGCCGCCGGCATTCGACTGGCACCCGCCATCCTCGGCGAGAGGATCAAGGCCAGGGTGCGCAGGATGATCGAGGAGGAGGGGCTGGTGGAGGAGGTCCGCAGCCTGCTGGACGGGGGACTGGGGCGGTTCCTGACGTCCTCCCAGGCCATCGGCTACCTTGAGGTGGCGGAGCACCTCCGGGGAGCGATCTCCCTGGACGAGGCGGCGCGCCGCGCGGAGCGCCGAACCAAGGCCCTGGCCCGCCGCCAGATGGCGTGGTTCCGGCGGGACCCTCGGATCCGATGGTTCGATGGGGGGACCGAAGGGGCCAGAGGGCGGATCGATGACATCGAGCGGTTCCTCCACGCGGGGAAGGAGCAGCGCGAGGTGGACGAGACCGCCGGAAGGAAGGGCGGATGAGGTTTGCCAAGTACCACGGCACCGGCAACGACTTCGTGATCGTCCAGGATCTCGAAGGGCGACTGAGCCTGGACGCCACCCTGGTGGCGGCGCTGTGCGACCGGCACCATGGGATCGGCGCTGATGGCGTGATCCGCATCGCTCCATCCGAGACGGCGGACTTCTTCATGGACTATTGGAACGCCAGCGGCGAGATCGCCGAGATGTGTGGGAACGGGATCCGTTGCCTCGCGAAGTACGTGTACGACCGAGGACTGACCCGGCGAACCGAGCTCGCCGTGGATACCCGAGCCGGAGAGAAGCACGTGTTCATGGAAGTGGCCGACGAGATGGCCGCCTCGGTTCGAGTGGATATGGGCCCGCCGGTGTTCGAGCGCAAGCTGATCCCGATGACCGGGCCGCCCAGCGAGACGTTCGAGAGACAGCCGATGTCGGAAGGAGGACTGGAGTTCCGGGCCACCGCCCTATCCATGGGCAATCCGCATCTCGTACTGATCGGGGAAACCGACCCCGCGGCCATCGACGTGGCCGGTATCGGTTCCAGACTCGAGACGCATCCCGAATTCCCCGAGCGAACCAACGTCGAGTTCGTCCGGGTACGGGACGGGGGCGTGGACGTCCGGGTGTGGGAGCGGGGCGTCGGGGAGACCATGGCCTGTGGCACCGGAGCGTGCGCGTCATTGGTTGCTTCGGCTCAGGCGGGTCTGGTGGACCGGAAGGGCGAGGTGCGTTTCCCGGGGGGCACGCTCCGGGTCGAGTGGGACGAGGGAGGACCCGTCTACCTGGAGGGCCCGGCCACATTGGTATTCGAAGGCGAGCTCACACCGGCATGGATCGCCGCGGTGGGAGTGGACGACCCCTGGGCGTCATGACGGGGGACGCGTGACCGAGGCCGCCCGGCGCATCCGGTCCCTTCCTCCGTACGTCTTCGCCGAGCTCGATCGGAAGATACGGGAGAAGCGAGCCGCCGGCATCGACGTCATCTCTCTGGGCATCGGCGATCCGGACCATCCCACGCCTCGTCACGTCATCGAGGCGGTCAAGGAGGCCGTGGAGGATCCCAGCACCCACCGGTACCCGTCCTACACGGGGATGCCGGAATTCCGGCAGGCCGTGGCGGAGTGGTATCTGAAGCGATTCGGGGTCGAGATCGACGCCGATACCGAGGTTCTGCCACTCATCGGCTCCAAGGAGGGCCTCGCCCACCTTGCCCTCGCGTTCGTGGATCCCGGAGACGAGGCTCTGGTCCCCGACCCGGGGTACCCGATCTACGGGGTGGGCACGTTGCTCGCCGGGGGGACGCCGGTGTCCCTGCCCCTCGATGCCGACCGGGGCTGGCTACCCGACCTCTCGCGGGCCCCAGTGTCGGATGCGACCAAGGTGCTGTGGCTGAACTATCCGTCCAACCCCACCGCCGGGGTGGCGGATCTTCCCTTCTTCGAAGAAGCCGTTGCCTTCGCCCGGAAGCACGGGCTGCTCCTGGCTCACGACGCCGCCTACACCGAGCTGACCTACGACGGCTACGTCGCTCCCAGCGCTCTCCAGGCTCCCGGCGCGAAGGACGTGGCCCTGGAGTTCGGGTCCGTGTCGAAGACCCACAACATGACGGGCTGGCGCGTTGGTTGGGTGGTGGGCAACGCCTCGGCGATCGGGGCGCTGTCCGCGCTGAAGACGAACTGGGACTCCGGCATCTGGAACGCGGTTCAGCGGGCGGCCATCGCCGCGCTCACCGGTCCCCAGGACCACGTCGAGGAGCTGCGGGAGACATACCGGCGCCGCCGCGACCTCGTGGTTGGCACCCTCAACGAGCTCGGGTGGTCGCTCGAGCCTCCGAAGGGCTCCATCTACGTGTGGTTCTCCACGCCAGACGGGATGACCTCGGCTGCGCTGGCCGACCTGCTGGTGGAGCGGGCCCGCGTGGTGGTGTCGCCCGGGAGCGGATACGGGTCGGTGGGGGAGGGCTACGCTCGGATCTCGCTGACCGTCCCGGACGACCGTCTGGGCGAGGCGATGGACCGGGTCCGAGAAGCGCTCTCATGAGCGATCGTCGGAGGCGCGGACGCCGCGCAGTCACCGAGTCACCGCTGTCCGAGCGGTGGCGCCCGGCGTACCGGGAACGAGCGGTCCTCGCCGGTTGGAACAGCGCCGGTGACGACTCAGCCCTCGACGAGCTGGCCGCGCTGGTGGACACGGCGGGCGCGGAGGTCGTCGGACGCATCGCCCAGAAGCGAAGCGAGCCGGACCCGTCGACGTTCATCGGGCGGGGCAAGCTCGACGAGCTTCACGGGATGATCCATGGGCTCGACGCCGGGCTGGTCGTCTTGGACGAGGAGCTCACCCCGGCGCAGCTGCGGAACGTCGAGGAGCGCCTGGGGGTGAAGGTGGTCGATCGTACGGCGCTGATCCTCGACATCTTCGCCCAGCACGCCCGGAGCAGGGAGGGGAAGGTTCAGGTCGAGCTGGCGCAACTGAACTACCTCCTGCCCCGGCTGCGAGGGTGGGGCGAGGCCATGTCGCGCCTCGGCGGCGGCATCGGGACTCGAGGTCCCGGTGAGACGAAGCTGGAGGTGGACCGGCAGCACATCAGGCGGCGGATCACGAAGCTCCGTCGAGACCTGGCCACGCTCACCAAGGCCCGTCGGGTCAAGCGGGCCGCCCGGGAGCGTTCCCGGGTGCCGCAGATCTCGCTGGTCGGTTACACGAACGCCGGGAAGTCCACGCTCATGAACGCCCTCACCCGCGCCGGGGTCCTCGTGGCCGACCAGCTGTTCGCCACCCTCGACCCGACGGTGCGCCGTTTGAAGCTGCCGGGGAGCCGCCGGGCGACGATCTCGGACACGGTGGGCTTCGTGCGGAAGCTTCCCCACGACCTGGTGGAGGCGTTCCGCTCCACCCTCGAGGAGGTGGGGCTGGCATCGCTGGTGCTCCACGTGGCCGACGCTTCCGCTGCGGATGTGGAGGAACAGGTCCAGGCGGTGAGGGAGGTGTTGGGCCGGATCGGGGCTGACGGCATCCCGGAGGTCCTGGCACTCAACAAGGCCGACCTGCTCTCGGAGGTGGACCGAGCCCGGGCCCAGCGGTGGTTCCCTGACGCGGTCCTCGTCTCGGGACTGACCGGAGACGGCTTGGAAGAGCTGCTCGACCGGGTGGCCGCCACGCTCCCCGCACCTCCGGTCGAGGTGCGGCTGTTCGTGCCGTATGACCAGCAGCGCGTGGTGGCCCGACTGTACGAGGAGGCCGAGGTCCTGGAATCTCGCACGGAGGACGAGGGTACCTTCCTCCTGGCCCGGGTCCGCGAGGATCAGCTCGAGTGGATGCGGGAATTTGCCGTGGAACCGGCGAGGACCCGCATGCGGCTGCCGGGCTGAGGGGTCCGGGTCGTGGTCAGACCTTCCTGAGGACGGTCACGACCACGCCCAGCAGGCGTCCCCCCGGGGGCATGTCGAACGGCTCCATGGCCTCGTTCTCCGGAACCAGGACGACTTTCCCTCCGTTTCGGCGCAGGCGCTTCACGGTGGCCTCGTCCTCCGCCGGGCCCGGCACCAGGGCGGCCACGACGGCCCCGTCCCCGGCGACGTCTTGGCGGCGCACCACCACCAGGTCGCCGTCGAGGATCCCCGCCTCGATCATGGAGTCTCCCTGGACCCGAAGGGCGAACAGCTCCCCGGAGCCGGCCAGCTCGTCGGCGACGGGCAGGTAGCTCTCCACGTTTTCCTCGGCCAGGATCGGGGCACCCGCGGCGATCCTGCCGATCACCGGGACCTCCACGGCCGTGGCCGGACGCACCCCCGCCACCTCGATGGCCCGGGGCTTGGACGGGTCCTTCCGAAGGAGGCCCCTGCGGCCCAGGTTCTCGAGCTGGGCATGGACACTCGAGGACGACGTCAGCCCCACGGCCTCGCCGATCTCGCGGACGGTCGGGGGGTACCCCCGGTCTCTGACGGTCCGCTGGATGAACTCCAGGATGCGCCGCTGGCGGGGCGTCACTTCGTCCATGTCAGTGAGGGACGGTAGCATCCCCGGAGCATGGAATCAAACACCTGTTCGACCCTTGACGGTCGAACACACGTTCGCCATACTGTGCCCGTGGGTCGAACACGGGTTCGATGGGTCCGGCTCGGCGTCTCACTCTCCCTGGTGGGGAGCCTGGTGCTGGCCACCGGACGGGTCGCTCTGGGTGGCGGCGGCGGAGCCCCACCCGGCCGCAGCCCCGCCGTCCAGCGGTACGTCGTGAGGCCGGGCGACACGCTGTGGGAGATCGCCCGGGCCGCGGTGGGGCCAGAGGGAGATCCCCGACCATTCGTGGAGCGGATCCGCACGGCAAACGCCCTGGCCCCGTCGGAGCCGCTGCTCCCCGGTGCCTCCCTGCTGGTGCCGCAAGGCTAGCGACCTACGGGGTCCAGTCCACGTTGCGGACGCCCGGCATGTTGTCGATGAACGATACGGCCTGCTCGGGTCGCACGCCCGGCGGGAGCTTGACGAACAGGACGATCTGGCGGCTCCCCTCCCCCTCCTCCTCCTCGACCCTGAGATGGTCGACGGTGATCCCCTCCCGGGACAGCGCCCGAACCAGGTAGTCGAGTTGGAGGTTGTGCTCCACGTCCAGGACGAGCTCCTCGTGCTCCTCCTTCAGGCCCCGCACCAAGAGCGGCCGTATCCTCTTCAGCCCCCACAGGGCCAGCAGGGTGATCCCTGCGGTCACCGCGGCGGTGAGATAGGCGCCCAGGGCGGCGGCGAGCCCGATGGCGGCCACCACCCAGAGGCTGGCGGCGGTGGTGAGCCCCCGGACGGTCATCCCGTAGCGGATGATGGCCCCGGCCCCCAAGAAGCCGATCCCGCTGACGATCTGGGCGGCCACCCGGGATGGGTCGAACGTGACCTGGGGCGGCTGGTCCCCGAGGAACGTGCTGAACCCGAACGCCGAGACCAGGGCGAACAGGCACGACCCCAGGGACACCAGGAGGTGGGTCCGGAAGCCTGCCGGCTGGTCGGAGATCTCGCGCTCGAGCCCGACTGCCCCGCCGAGCAGCGCGGCCACCACGAGCCGCAGCACGAGCTCCCACTCCTGGGGCATGCCCGATTATGGCCCGGGGCGGGCTCTCGGCGTGGAGCCCCCCACATCTTGTGTTCGGCACGCGGCGGGTCCAGGATGCTGTGGCGGAGGGCCGTGATGCGCTGCGTCTGGTGTGGGAGCCCCGATACTCGGGTGGTGGATTCCCGCCCGTCGGAGGACGGGCAGGCCATCCGGCGTCGCCGGGAGTGCTCGAGTTGTGGACGGCGGTTCTCGACGTTCGAGCGGGCCGAGGGCCTCCGCTTGGCGGTGATCAAGCGCGACGGCGGCCGGGAGCCCTACGACCGGGCCAAGCTGGTCGCGGGAGTGGTCAAGGCGATCAAGAACCGCCCGGTCTCCGAGGAAGAGGTGGAGCGCCTGGCCTCCCGGGTCGAGGAGCAGCTCCGCCGGCGCGGCCCCGAGGTCACCACACAGGAGGTCGGCCTGGAGGTGCTGTCGGGGCTTCGGGGCGTCGACGAGGTCGCCTACATGCGATTCGCCTCGGTCTACAAGGACTTCCAGGAGCTCACCGATTTCGAGCGAGAGCTCGGGCTCCTGCTCCAGAAAAAAGAGCCCAAGCGAGCCCGTCGCTGACCAGCGCCCCTTCCGGGACATACCACAACATGTTGTGGTATGTGGGCTGGTCAGCCACAACATCTCGGCGTATCATGGTTGCCAGGTTCGGACGACGGGCGTAGAATCACACCACTGTCATTTCCTCCGTTCGGCTCCGCTTCCCCGGGGCCGGACGGCCGGATGGAAGGGGGGAAGGGCGCCGTGGCGACGAAGGAAGGCGACATCGGGACCCAGGGTCAGGGGCTGACCTTCCGTCGGTATTTCACGAAGGAGGGTGTGCATCCCTTCGACGAGGTCGAATGGGAGACCCGCGACGCGGTCATCCCGAACTACAAGGAGGGCGGCAACGCCTTCGAGCAGCGCGGGGTGGAGTTTCCGAAGTCCTGGTCGCAGAACGCCACGAACATCGTCGCCCAGAAGTACTTCCGTGGCCCCCTCGGCACTCCCCAGCGGGAGTCCTCGGTCCGGCAGATGATCGGCCGGGTCGTCGACACCATCAAGGGCTGGGGCCTGAAAGGTGGGTACTTCGCCGTGGAGGGCGACGCCGACGTGTTCGCCTCCGAGCTCGCCCATCTGCTGGTGACCCAGAAGGCCGCGTTCAACTCTCCGGTGTGGTTCAACGTCGGGGTCGAGGCCCACCCGCAGTGCTCGGCGTGCTTCATCCTCGCCATCGACGACACGATGAGCTCCATCCTCAACTGGTACGTGGAGGAAGGGACCATCTTCAAGGGTGGGTCGGGTTCGGGGATCAACCTGTCCCCGATCCGCTCGTCGAAGGAGCGGCTGTCCGCGGGTGGTCTGGCTTCCGGGCCGGTGTCCTTCATGCGCGGGGCCGACGCTTCGGCCGGGACGATCAAGTCCGGGGGCAAGACCCGCCGGGCGGCGAAGATGGTCGTCCTCAACGTGGATCATCCGGACGTGGAGGGCTTCATCTGGTGCAAGGCCGTGGAGGAGCGGAAGGCCCGGGTCCTCCGGGACGCCGGCTTCGACATGGACCTCGACGGCAAGGACTCACACTCGACCCAGTACCAGAACGCCAACAACTCCGTCCGGGTGACCGACGAGTTCATGCAGGCGTACCTGGACGATCGCGACTGGAAGCTGAAGGCGATCGCCGGCGACGAGACCCTGAAGACGCTGCGGGCCCGGGACCTCATGCGTCAGATGGCCCAGGCCGCCTGGGAGTGCGCCGACCCGGGCATGCAGTACGACACCATCATCAATGACTGGCACACGTGCCCGGCATCCGGGCGCATCAACGCGAGCAACCCGTGCTCCGAATACATGCACCTGGACAACTCGGCGTGCAACCTGGCCAGCCTGAACCTGCTCAAGTTCATCGACGCGGACGGCAACTTCGACATCCCCGCGTTCCGTCACGCCGTGGAGGTCGTGTTCACCGCCCAGGAGATCATCGTGGGCAACTCGAGCTACCCCACGGAGAAGATCGAGCGGAACGCCAAGGCGTTCCGGCAGCTCGGCCTGGGATACGCGAACCTCGGCGCTCTGCTGATGGCCCGAGGTCTGCCGTACGACTCCGACGGCGGTCGGGCCTGGGCCGGCGCCATCACCGCCCTCATGACCGGGCACGCTTACGCCACGTCGGCACGGGTGGCCGAGAAGATGGGTCCCTTCGCCGGCTACGCGCCGAACCGGGACCCCATGCTCCGGGTGATGCGCAAGCACCGGGCCGCGACCGACGAGATCGACGCCGAGCTGGTGCCGGAGGGCTTGCTGTCCGCGGCCAGGAATGCCTGGGACCACGCCATCGCCTTCGGCGAGCAGCACGGCTACCGGAACGCCCAGGCGTCGGTGATCGCACCCACCGGGACCATCGGGCTGATGATGGATTGCGACACCACCGGCATCGAGCCCGACCTGGCCCTGGTGAAGACGAAGAAGCTGGTCGGCGGGGGCACGATGCAGATCGTCAACCAGACGGTGCCCCGGGCCCTTCGCCGGCTCGGGCACACCGACGAGCAGGTCCGAGACGTGGTGGACTACATCGCCGAGCACAACTCCGTGGCCGCGGCGCCGCACCTCAAGGAGGAGCACTACTCGGTGTTCGACACGTCCATGGGCGAGCAGGCCATCCACTACATGGGCCACGTGAAGATGATGGCCGCGGTGCAGCCGTTCATCTCCGGGGCAATCTCCAAGACCGTCAACATGCCCGAGGACGTGACCGTGGAAGAGGTTGAGCAGCTGCTCGTGGAGGGATGGCAGCTCGGCCTGAAGGCCGTGGCCATCTACCGGAACGCCAGCAAGGTCGCCCAGCCGCTGTCGGCCGACAGCAAGGTGAAGCAGGCAGCGGCGGCAGCTCCTGAGGGCGGCCCCGTTCGGCGCCGGCTGCCGGCCACGCGTCCGTCCAAGACCATCTCGTTCGGGGTCGGCGACGCCGAGGGCTACATCATCGCCGGCGAGTACCCCGACGACGGGATCGGCGAGATCTTCCTGAAGGTCGCCAAGCAGGGCTCCACGCTCTCCGGGGTGATGGACGCCTTCGCCATCAGCGTGTCGCTGGGACTCCAGTACGGCGTTCCGCTCGAGGCGTACGTGCAGAAGTTCGTCAACATGCGCTTCGAGCCCTCCGGGATCACCGCCGACCCGGAGATCCGGTTCGCCGCCTCGCTCGTGGACTACATCTTCCGCCGGCTGGCTCTGGAGTATCTGCCCGCGGAGAAGCGAGCGGCACTGGGGATCCAGTCCGTGGGCGAGCGCAAGGCGGCGAACGGTACGAGTGGAGGCGCCGCTGCCGCGAGCACGCCCGCAACCGGTGGGGAGCCGGTCGCGGGCGTGGGTCCGTCCATGCCGTCGTCGTCGGTGGCGCCCGCGGGGGAGGCGTCCAAAGAGCGTCCCGAGCTGAAGGCAATCGACGCCCCGCTGTGCTACTCGTGCGGTTCCAAGATGCAGCCCGCGGGATCGTGCTACGTGTGCTCCTCCTGCGGATCGACCAGCGGCTGCTCGTAGGGAAAGAGATAGGAAGGCGTCTTCTCAGGAATCGCGTTTAGAACGGGGAAGGAAGGCTCAGGACGCGCCGTCTCTGAGATAGTCAAGACTCTCCACGCTGGGCGGCCCTGGACAAGGGAGCGGGACCGTTCCCGACGTCGTCGGTTGGGCTGACTATGCAGCCTTCGACGAGCGTGCCGCCCTTTCGGCTTTGAGGAGACTCAAGCAACCACTGCCTGCTCCGTGCCACACGTTCCCGTTGCCTAAAGAGAGCTCTCCCAGCCTGAGACGGATGGTCGTGCCGGAACCAATTGATGAGATCGGATATCGATGGCTTGTTGGGAGGGTCGCTGCCTCTGTCGAAGCGGAGATGGGGCCCGGAAAACTTATCCTATCGGCTGGTCCGATGGCCTCCAGGTTGGTCCTGTAGGGCCACAGCTTACGCGAACCGGGTTCGACGAGATCGAGCCAAGCAGATTCTCTCTGACCCTTCCTTCGCGGCCCTCGGAACCGTGGACATCCGAGAATATTATCCATCGCTTACTTCCGAAGCCCTTTCTCGGGCGCTTCTAAGGGTCGGGTGCGATCGTGGGGCGATCACCGACCTATTGGGATGGCTCCAGACCATGCGGGAGATGTGGGGGTTCGGGGGTTGCCTATCGGACTGGAAGGGTCTGGAATCCTGGGCAACGCTGCTCTCGTCTCTGTGGACCACGCTCTGCGGGGATGGGGGCACTCATTCGATCGTTACACCGACGACGTGCGGATCTATCTCTCCGGAGATTATGACTGGGAAGCTATCCGTGGCGTGATCGGGATGGAGGTGTCGAATCTCGGTCTTCAGCTAAACGAGGAGAAGACTCACCTTATCGAAGGCGCATTACCGGCGGAGCACTTTCTACTGGACCCTGCACTCGGTCGTGTCAGCGAGGCTCTCCAGGCAGGAGACGGCATCCGCCATGTCAAAGCGCTGCTGGAGTCGGGGTTTGGTGAGCAGGAGCCAAGCCCGAGACGAGTTCGGTTTTGCCTCAAGGTTCTGGGAGCGAGAGACGACCCGTTTGCCTTCCCGCTTCTTCAATCTCGACCCGACATCTTGACGATCGCTCCCCGCGAGTGCGGTTCCTACCTTGGGCGGTTGTTGGCTGCCCGTCGCATCGATGCTGCGTGGATTGTAGGACAGGCATCTTTGCCCTGCGACGATCGTTCCGCAGCTCAACAGCTCCACCTTCTGCGAGCCCTTTCCAGCGGACGGCTCGGTGAAGTCGAGGCCGCCGAGGTTGAGCAAACGTCCCTAGGAGGGGACGTTTCTCAATATGTTCCCCGTCGGTCTTGGGGTGTGGAGGCGAGAGCACGAGGTCCAGGCTGGAGACCCGTCCACGCGACGGAGCTTGCCCTGACGATCGGGGACGCTCATCTGAGGAGGGCTCTCATACTTTCGCTTCGCAGGTGCGGAGACGGCCCAAAGAAGACCGTCTGCTTGAAGAAACTCAGAGCGGCTGTTCCAGAGCTGGCGATTTCCACAGCCTGGGTAGAAGCAGGAGCCGCTGGAAGGAGTAACTGACACACCCTGTGAGGTTCCGGATTCGGCCTCGCGCATTAGAGCGCTCGTGTGCGAGGGAAGAACCAGCAGGACCCAGGGTCTTGGCTGGGCCCCTGCGGGCTGAGGCTAGGGCCTCTGCCGATCCGAGGTCTGATTCAGTTTCGCAGACGCAACTCGGCCGACCCCACCGTCACTCCGCCGCACCCGCTTCCGCCGTCGGCGCATCTCTTGCACCACGGAAGGCAGCCACACGAGCATTAGGCCGAGTCCCAACGAGACGGCCAGGTTCGAGGTCCAGAGACCGACCGCTCCCATCCCGAGAGCGACGGCGAGGTCGTATCCGCGCAGATCGGCGACGAGCAGGGAGTGCATGACGCCGGTGAACGCGAGGAGCCCTGCCAGCACGACCACCGGGATGAGCCCCAGAGCGGAGAACGCCGTGGCGCCGAAACCCAGCCCCAAGACCAAGAGGGGAAGCCCGATCAGCAGGTTCATTCGGTAGGTTCGTGCGCCGGAACGGTAATGAGCGGTCAGCCCCCCCGAACCGTGGCACAGGGGCATCCCGCCGAGGCTTCCCACCACGACGTTGGCCAGTCCGCACGACAGGCTGACACTGGTGGGGCTCACCCGCCGGGCTTGATCTCCGAAGTACCGATGCTCCAGGTCGGTGAGGGCCACGACGGCATTGCCGAATGTGAGCGGTATCTGCGGGATGACGAGGAGCGTCAGGGCCGACAGGAGCACGGCCGGGTGGAAGACCTCGGTGAGGAAGGTGGGACGCCACAGCTCCGGCTCCAGCGACACGGCATACGGGCCGCTGAGGACAGACCACAGGACGCCGCCGGCGACGATCCCTAGCGCCAGCGGCCAGCGCCGGTTGCGGGCGGCCATGACGAGGAGAAGGACGGTGAGGGCTACGGCCGTCCAGGTCGCGGGCCCGACGGGCGGCCTGGGAAGGCGCAAGGCGCTCTCGAGGAGGAGCAGCCCCACCCCCAGCTGCAGGCCCCGGACGATGGGCCTCGTGAACACGCGAACGAGGAACCGCGCCGCACCGGTTGCCGACAGGGTCACCAGGATGAACCCCAACAGGAGCCCGGCCGCCCCGATCGTTGCCGGAGGCAGGTCCCTGGCGATGGCGATGGCCGCCGCCGCTTTGATCGGTTGCACCGGCACCGGAACCTTGAAGTACATTCCGGCCCCGACGTAGAGCGCGCCCGCTCCCACCAACACGGTCCCTGCATCGAGACCGTTCTCGACGATGAGTGCCGCGGCGATTGGGATCAGGAGCCCCAGATCGGCCACGGCGCCCGACGCGTCACCAAACACTCTCGCCCTGAAGCCGGGCTCGCGCACGAGAAGCAGTCTAGCCTCGGGGCACGGTGAGGCCCGTGACCCCGTATTCCTCCCGGAGCACGGTGAGGTTCTGGACGATCCGCCGGACGGACCGGTTCACCGCGGCGATGGCAGGTTCCAATGCCGCGTCCATGGTCTCCCCGGGGGCGGTCGTGAAGGTGTCGCGGTATGACCCGATCCGGCTCTCCACGTCCTCGATGAGCGCCCGGAGCACCGGAGAGCGGCCCTGCCTGCTGATGCGGTCGATGTCATCGAGGTCCCGGCGAATGGCCTGGGCCGTTGCGAGCAGAGCGGCGTGGATGGGGCCCACCTCCTCCGGTGGCGTGACGGCCCTGAGGTCGGCGATCAGCTGGCGGGCCACCGCTCGGGCCCCCGCGGCGGCACGGGCGATCTCTCCCGGCGTCCTCGGGTTCCCGAGCTCCTCCCTCAGGTTGTCGAGCTTCGGAAGCGTCGGATCGATCTGGGTGAGGTATCGGGCTATCCCCTCGAGATCGGCCACCACTTCGAGCGCCCCCGTGTAGAAGAAGGCCATCTCGTCCTGGACGCCCGCGGCGATCGAGAGGGGCGGGCGGGTCCCGATGACCGGAAGGGAGGGGAGCCGGTGCTCCACGAGCTCGCCCTGGCCCGCCCCCAGTGCCTGTCGCGTGGGATCGGCGCGCTCCAGGATGGCCTCTGCTCCGGCCTCGATGGCCCCGCGCCGGGGCCGGACGGGGTAGCCGGCCAGCATCCCCTGGAACGCCTCGAGACCGTCGGAGAACGCCCGCGATGTCGGGCCGACGGCTTGCCCGGCGACTTGCCGCGGGTACCAGGCGAATGCCCCGTACACGGACCCCGCGACCAGGATGACCAGGATGGCCAGGGACAGAGCCCGGCCCCATCGCCGGCCCCGACGTCGTCGCCGAGCCACCCTCTGCGGGTGGCCGTTCGGGCACACCCCGCCACGCAGGGCAGCCCCGCATCGGGTGCAGGTCTGAGCGGTCATCGGCCGTGGCAGGATATGGGGCGCCCGGCGGACGGTCAAAGCCGGGCGAGTTTTCCTCTCGGCGTGGATTGATGGTGGTCCCGACCGGTAGGCTTCCCGCGGTGTGAGACTCGAGTTCAAGCGGCTCGACCGGGCCGTCGACCTTCCCTCCTACGCGAAGGAAGGCGACGCCGGGCTCGATCTGCGGTCCAACGAGGACGTCACGGTGAAACCGGGGGACCGGGCCCTGGTCCCCACGGGCCTGGCCGTGGCCATCCCCCCGGGCCATGCCGGACTGGTCCTTCCCCGGTCCGGGCTGGCCTCCGGGCGCGGGCTCACGCTGGCCAACGCGCCGGGCCTGATCGATGCCGGGTATCGGGGGGAGATCATCGTGGCCGTGGTGAACCTGGACCGGGAAGATGCCGTGGAGATCCGCCGGGGAGACCGCATCGCCCAGCTCCTAGTGGTCCCGTTCGCCCAGGTGGAACCGGTGGAGGTTCCCGAGCTGCCCGGATCGGACCGAGGCGGGGGAGGGTTCGGGTCCACGGGCCGGTAGGGCCCTTGGTAGACTTGGAGCCACGCGGACGTGGCTCAGTTGGTAGAGCACCACCTTGCCAAGGTGGGGGTCGCGGGTTCGAATCCCGTCGTCCGCTCAAAGAAGAACCCTCTTGAACTGCGGTTTCCCTGACTTCGCGATTCGAACGTCTGTTCCTCCGAGTAATTCTCGCCCTATGTTCCGCCCTATTTGCTTCCTCCCGAAGACGGCAGAGATGGCCCACGACTGGCCTCGGCGACACGTCCTCGAATCGATGGAGCAATCAAGGCGGCCGATCGGTTGGGCGATCCCAGGGGGTCCATCCCGGGAGGGTTTTTCGCCTCAAGATGTGGTGTCGGAGGCGCCCCTATGGTCGACTAGCCGGCGTGTCGGTGGCCCCTCCCATACTCGAACGTATGTTCGGAGCGGCGTCCTGCTCTGACCTTGCCAAGGAATGCGCGGGACCTCACGACAGCTTCACTCACGTGCGTGAACTCCGATGGCTGGCCCTCCCACCTCCGAGGCTGGGTCGGCCTGTGGAGGCGACTGAGGCGATCGTCCGAGACCGGCTGCGCGCTGAGATAGTCGCCTCAGCCAAGACTCCGAGCGAGACCATCTACGAATTCTGGGTGCCGCGCTCGAATGAGAGAGCCGATGTCGTGGTTGTCGGCGGCCACATGTCGGCCTTCGAAATAAAGACAGAGCGAGATACCCTCAAGCGACTCCCACGTCAGGCGACCGCTTACGCTCGTCTTTTCGATCGGTGCACCATCGTCCTAGCGGAACGCCATGTCGCTGCCGCGATGGAGATGCTGCCCGAGTGGTGGGGTATCGTGACCATCGTCACGGACGAGGGGCAGCCGTCCTTCCGCTCCGTGCGATCGGCGACTCCCAACCACGGCGTCGATCCCGAGACGCTGGTTCGGCTCCTCTGGCGAGAGGAGGTTCGCGCGGTTCTGGCCGCGCTCGGGCATGAACCCGATGCTCAGGCCAGTCGGTCGTCGATGTGGGGCCACCTGATCAGCCTGGTTGACGTCGATCGGTTGAAAGAGGTGGTCCGCAGGGCCATTCTCGCGCGGGATCCCGGTCTCGCTCGCATCCCCACGCGTCGGTTCTGCACTGTTGACGTCAGCGGCTGAGCGCCTGTGTCACAACGCGGAAGTGGTGGGATGATCCTGCTCCTCGCCACTGGTTCTGCGATCCGGGCTCGCTTTCCCCGCTGGCACATGCAGCAATCACTGAATCTCCCCAACTGAAGTCGGGGCCCGAGAACTCCGGTCTGGCGACGAGTTGCTGACAGAGGTCCCGGTACTGCTCCCGGCCCTCCTGGATTAGCGGCCCGCGCGCCCGAGCAACGAGCGTGGTGCTCGTAATTGTGTAACGGATGTTGGCTCGCATGCCGGGGCCACCACCATCCTCGTCGCGTGGCGGATCAGGATGCTGAACGACGTAGTCGCCGTAGGTTGGCATTCGCCTAGAGGTATCCTGCTGAAGCGCGGACCATAGCTCCCACTCTCGGCGCGGCAGCTCGCCGATCGTTCCCTCGCCGACCGTCCCTCCGAGCATGGATGGCATCGAGGTGCCGAGCAGCACGAGGCTGCGCCACGGACCGACGGCAGTCACCTCCTTGAGGGCTTCGTCCACATCTTCGAGGTGCAGCTCCTCGTCCCCTGAGAGGTAGCCGAGATCGACGAGGGCGTCTGCACGAGTCACGTCGATCCCCAGGTCCCTGAGGGCCTCGGCGAGCACGGTCGCGTGGGTCTCGCCTGGTTCCAGCGCGAAGCGCCGTATCGGATACCGCAGCGCGGCGCCTCGTCCATCGCAGGCCACGGCCTCGCCGGCGAGGCGCACGTAATCTCTGCCGTCGGAACGGCCGATGGGCAGGACCGGGACGAAGACCATGCCGCGTTTCCGAGCCGCCGCGTGGATGACGCTGAGAATCGGCTCGGCTCCCCCGGATGTCGTCGTGGGATGTCCTGGACGAAGGCGGAGGACGTCTAGGAAACATGGCCGATGACCAACCGCCTGGGAGATGCGCTTGACCCAGCCGGCGACCGTGTCTCGCTTGTGTGCTTCAGGCCGCTTTTTGGGGCCCACGATTTGGACGAGCGGGGTCAGCCGGCTCCACGTCTCCGCCGAAGCGTTGCGGAGTGCATCCAATTCGCCGGACTTGTTCTGGACGGCCGCGACGTAGTGACCGCTGCCACCGGGCACCGGGACGAAATCCACGTCCTCGAATGCCTGTTGAACCCACCTCCTGGCCACCCTGGTATTCCTCCCTAGGGGTAGTGTAGTATTAACCCCAAGGGTGAAGAAGTCAAGGGAGCGAAAATCGAGATTTCGTGGTCCAACCGTAGGTTGGAGAAGACGTGTTCCGACGATCGACGGGGAGCGAAGCGTTGGGGCGCGGAAAACTGGCGGCGGCTCAAGCTTCGGCTGGCGTCGTTGATGGCCGCTCCGACCTTGCGGGACATGGAAGGGGTGCCGGGCAACTGCCATCAGCTTCGTGCAGACCGTGCCGGCGAGTTCGCTGTCGACCTGTGGGGTTCGTATCGACTGATCTTCGAACCCGATCACGATCCGTTGCCCCGGTTGCCCGCTGGAGGCACCGACCGGGCCCGAGTGACGAAAATCGTGATCAAGGAGGTCGTTGACTACCATGGCAAATGACCCAACGTCGGGCTGGCAGCCCGATTGGACCGTCCCGCCCGGCGAGATCCTCCTTGAGTCCTTGCAGGATCGCGGGATGACACAGTCCGAGCTGGCCCGCCGGATGGCGCGCCCCCTGAAGACCATCAACGAGATCATCAAGGGCAAGGCAGCGATCACCGCTGAGACGGCGATCCAGCTTGAGCGGGCCCTCGGCATCTCGGCGAGGTTCTGGACAGGGCTGGAGACCAGGTTTCGCGAACATGCGGCCCGTCAGGAGGCCCAGAAGGAACTTGAGGCCAATGCCAGTTGGGCCGATGGCTTCCCACTCAAGGATCTCATCCGGCGCGACCTGATCCGGCGTGGTGCTACGAAAGCGGGAACGCTGGCCGAGCTGCTCTCCTTCTTCCAGGTGAGCAGCCCCGAAGCCTTCGAGCGGCATTGGCTTGCTCCGGAGGCGGCCTACCGTTCGTCACCGGCGTTCATGGCATCACCTAAGGCGGTGGCCGCCTGGCTGCGCTGGGGCGAGATCCTAGCCGCCGAGATTGCTGATCTGCCGCCCTTTGATGCCCATGGATTCCGGCAGGTCCTGGAACAGATTCGACCAATGACGCGCCGTGGTCCATTCATGCAGATTCTCAATCGGGTCATAACGATGTGCGCCAAGGCCGGCGTCATCGTTCTCCTAACCCCTGAGTTCGAGGGCACGCACATCAGCGGCGCTATCCGCTGGGTCGGTGGCAGTCCAGTCATCCAGCTCAGCGCGCGCCATAAGTCGGACGATCACTTCTGGTTCACTTTCTTCCATGAGGCTGGCCATGTCCTCACCTCTTCTCGAAAGCGAGAGTTCGTCGACCCGGTCGACCTGGAGTTTCCCCCGGATTCCGACGCTGACGAGGAGACGGCGAACCGGTTCGCCCGAGACGTTCTGCTGCCACCACACGAGTACCAGGCGTTCGTCGATGCGGGCGATTTCAGCGCCAGCGCTATTCGTGTCTTCGCGCAGGCCCAGGAAATTGCTCCCGGGATTGTTGTAGGCCGGCTTCAACGGGACGCCAAGGTGCCGCGATCGCACCTCAACGATCTCAAAAAGCCGATTCATTGGCCCACCGACAAGAGGTGACCTCGCACATGTATCCGCTAATCGCTTTCAAGAAGAGAGCAGGCAGGAACCACAAGTGACGCGGAAACGGACATCACCAAAGCAGCCTTCTGGAGGACGCAAGCGACGTACGCAAGCGGGCTTGGCGCAACCCATTCCGATCGAGATTCAGAATCGCAGTTATGGAGCGCTGAAGGACCAGCCGCTGTTTATCAGCGCGGATCTGAAGAAGGACCTGGAGAAGCGAAAGTTCCGAGATGGCACCAGAGCCTACGACGCCCTACTCCTTAGAGGGTTCCGCGGTGGAAAGCACCTTATCGAATTGATTCGTGCAGAGCTCGGGTCCGATTGCGCGCTCGTGCTATCCGACGGAGAGTCGTCCATAGGAGCGAAACGAGTAGTAGTCAACTACGAGGCATTTCGAGAGGCGGGCCAGGCACGCTTCTTTGAGGTTTACCGACAGACGGGCCTCCGAACGGCAACTCAGTTCCTCAATGAGGCGTTTCCGGAGACCTTCACCAGAACATCTGATGATGTCCTTCCTGAAACGAAGGAAGTCAAGCGGGTTCTAAGCCGCTTGCCCGAAGCCGCCGAGGCTATACCAAAGAGGGAGCGGAAGAAGCTCCCCGAACGAATCGCTGATCTCGTGGAGAGGCAGGGAGCCGATTTCGCATTTGATCTCCTCAGTTCCGTCGATGCGGCGATTCCGAAGGGTCAGAAGCGCATCCAGGTCGCCTTCCAAGACGTTATCAAGCGCTTGGCTAAAGAGCCGGCCAAGGCGCTGGATGAACTGACTGACCTGATGGAGGAGTGGAATCTGCTGCAGGTCACCGCGCTCGTCAACATCCTGGTATCACGCATTAACACGATTGACACGCTGGAAGATCTTGTGCTGGATGACAACACATACGAGTTAAAGGGGGACAAGTCCATTCACCGCACACTCGAGAAGAGCATGTGGCTGCTGAACGATGAGTACTGGATCGCGCAGTCCAACCGGAGCTTGAGGAAGATCATTGGGCAAGAGCTGGCGAAATCAGATCGCAAGTATGCCAAGAATCGTCCGGACTTCGCTTGTGTAGATCTCGTTGGAAAGCGGCCGGTCTTAGTGGAAATCAAGCGTCCATCCGTGGAGATAAAGAAACCGGAGGTGGACCAGGCCGAGTTGTACCTACGCTTGATTAGAAAGCACCAGGGTCAGAAGAAGAACCCGCTTATCTACCTTATTGGCCGCAAGATTTCTGATGAGGCTCGGGAGCTCGCTGACATGCGAGACTACCCGGTCTTGTGGACCTACCAAGACATGATCGAGAACGCCCGTCGACGCTACCAGGAGTATCTGCGGATCATTGAGGGAGACAAATGAGTAGCCCTGGAGGAGTGGCTTCGGAGCCGGGAGTCGGTGGTCCGCTATCCAATTCAAACCCAATTTGGTGAAGGATGCCGGAATTCAACGACAAGCCACCTCTCGATGGGAACTGATTGCAGCACGCTTCGCCGCATTCTCGGCTCAGCTCCCCGGGCCGCCCAGCAGCTCGTCCAACTTCCCAGCAGCCTCTCGCTTGAGCCGGTCGACGACTTTCTGATAGCGCCTGAGGATGCGGGTGTCTCGGTGGCCCATCAACTTGATGGCGACCGCGTCCGGGATCCCCGCGGCGAGCATGAGGGTCGCAGCGCCGTGTCGGAGCTCGTGGAACCCGATGTCAGGGAAGCCCGCTTTCTTGGCGAAGGACGTCCACGCTCTGGAAAACGTGGGGGGCAGCCAAGGTGCACCGTCGCCCCGATCTACCACCACGTCCCACCCGTCCCGCCAAGCCGACCCTAGGCGGAGGCGCCGCCTCGACTGCTGCTTCCGATGGCGGCGAAGGGCCTCGCCCACGAACGCTGGCACGGGGACCGTCCGCCTCCCAGCCTCCGTCTTTGGTCCCCCTTCGTGCATCTGTCTGGGCGTGTAGGTGATCGTGTTCCTGACGGTGAGGATCCCTTCCCGCAGGTCGACGTCTGGCCAGCGGAGGCCGAGAACCTCCTCTCGGCGCATCGTCAGGCCCAATGCCAGATGAACCGCCGCGTCCCAGGGATCCTCCCCCCGGACCGCTTCCAGGATGCGTTTCGCCAGATCCTCTTCCATCGGGGGCAGTTCCCTGGGTTGACCGGCGGGACGATCGACGAGGGTCGGGTCCGCCCAGTTCCTGGAGATCAGCCCCTTGGCCTCGGCCTTGCGCAGGGCCTGCGACAGCACTCGCAGGATGTCGCCCACGGTCTGGGGGCTGAAGCGAGGGATGACCTCACCGCTCTTCCGCTCCAGCGTCTCGCTGAGCATCTCGTCCCGGAGCCGCTCGACGTGGGCGGTGCGCAGGGAGGCCAGCTTCACGTCGCCGATCAACCGGCAGACGTGGTCGACGACGTCCCCATATCGCCTGCGCGTGGTGGGAGCGAGTGGCTGGCCGCGCTTCGACACATGGGAGACGGCTGTGAGCCACTCCTTCCTGAGGTACTCCTCCAGGGTCTTGTTGCCCGGGGTCGCAAGGGTTCCTCTGTCTCGCTCGAGGCGGAGTTCCCGCCGTCTTCTCTCCGCCTCAGCCTTGGTTCCGGTGATTGTTTCGGTGTGCCTGAGCCACGCTCCGGTCAGCGGATCCGCACCCAGTGGGACCCTGATTTGCCACGATCGTCGGCCCTGCTGCCTGACCGTTCCGTCGCCGTATCCACGCCGCCTACTCACGACCAGTTCTCCTGCGCCTTCGGCCCCGACTCGGGGCCGGTCCGTAGCGGGGATGGTCCGGCACTCCTATGACATCTCTGCCGAGATGGAGCGTCGGCCGGTGCCGCACGACCACCCGGCTGGCGTGGCGGTCGGATGGTGAGCGAGCCACGCGGTCGTGCGGACATCGATCCCTACCGACCGCGCTGGGCCTGTGCGAATCGCTCCAAGTCCGCGCGGTGGACGAGGGTACGGCGTCCGATCCGCACCACGGGGATCGCTCTGCGCCTGATCAGCTCGTACATGGTCGTTCTGCCGATGCCGAGCAAGATCGCCGCCGCCTCGACGCGGAGCAGCACCCCCTCCTGAACGGACATCAGAAGGTTGCGCTCCTTCGCCGTTCCTCTCGGCACGTCCTCGTTCGTGCCGCCGCGTATCCGCCGGTCCGCGTCCATCAGGGGGTCCCGCCCTTCGGCTCGATCCGGGCCACACGCTCGCCCAGGGCGCGCAGCTCCTCGTCCAGCCGCTCCACGCGCCGGTCGAGCCGCAGGGGAAGGACCTCCCGCCCCTCCATGTGCGCGAGGCGGTCCGCGATCCCCGACACCTTCTCGTCCAGCCGCTCCACCCTTCGCTCGAGGCGCTCCACCACCGCCCCGATGGGGGCCTTCCCGCTGGTCGCCACCTGCCGGCGGACGGACCGGCTCTGGAGGAAGGCCAGGATGGCGGCAAGGGTGGGAGGGGACGCGGCGATGATGGCCACCGTGATCTCGATGCTCATGGTCCCGGCCACCATGGCTCCGGCCAGTCGTGGAACTCGGAGGGGAAGAAGTCCCGGAGGACGGCCCGCTCCCAGGGGAGGTTCCGAACGTACTGGAGGATGGACCCGATCCGGACCCGCCTAACGCGACCCACTTGATCGTCGTGGCATCGCCACAACGGAAACGGTCCCCCCGCTCCGATTCGACCCACCCAGAAACCCAGGGTCATCGAGTCTGATGGTCAGCTGCCTATTGACGGAACCGCCTAAGCCATCTCGTGGCGCGATCGTAGAGACCGTCGCGCTCCCCAACAGCGATGTTAATCAGGACCAGCAAGACCATGCCGACATAGACAATTCTCCACCAGACACCTGGGATAGAGCGCGTAAGCACGAACCCGGCAACCGCTACCACTGCAATTGTGGCCACGATTCCTGCGGTACGGCTGAATCGAGGTCTGTTCGGCTTACTCACGGTTCGATATTCCCGCCCAAAAATACGCCGGGCGTGCCGATTCCCACCTGCGCGCCTCCTCCCGGCGCCCCAACATTCCCGTACCCGCCTAGGCAAACGCCATTGCAGACCATGGCAGACAGTCCGCTCTCAGGCTCTGATCCAATCGTCGCGTAAGCGGCGAAGCCGAAGCCCTGTCGAATTCGTGTTTTGCCGGGCCCAAACTGGAAGAACCCGATGGAAATGCCCTCGGCCCCCACGGTAATACAGCCGTACCAGCAGGCACTAAAGTTCCAGTTCCCACCCAGAGCCGCCTGCCACCCTGGGCTCATGCTCTGGAAGCCCTCGCAGTAGACGTTCTCCCACTCCCCGAAGGTTAACAGCCGTCCCCAGTAGGGACAGCCTGACTTGTCGACTCCCCGAAGCCCGCTGGGATCGACTAGAACAGTCGGCCGGTTGCCGACGTATACGTATCGTCCCGTGTAGGGTGCCGAGATTGGAGCAGGTAGCGGATCAATCCTGAGCAACCGTCCCGTGGTTGCATCGTATTCTCGGGCCCGGAGATGATAGAGGCCCGTGGTCGTGTCAAGCAGCTCGCCGGCGAAGCGCATCAGGTTTGTGGGTGCGTTGCGGTTGTTCTTGATCTCGCTACGGACAACGCCGAAGGGCTCGTACGAGTATGTCCACTGAAGCACGCCCTTGTCTGAAGTGAGATTGGCAATGCTCCCCAGTCCGTCGTGGTGATAGTAGTATGGGGCGCCTCCGGTGCTCATGGAAACGAGATCGTGTCCATGCACATATCGTCGGAGCAGCCGGTCGCTGCCATCACGCTCAAGGGCAAGCTGGCTAAGAATTCCATTGACGTCCGAGAGGTAGTTTGTCTTCTTGGAAGCCTGGCTCCCGGATGAAGCCTGCAGGCGCTTCCCTGCGCCATCGTATGTGTAGGTGATGGTCGTGGGGCCTGTCGTGGCGGACTTCATCCGGTTTGCCAGGTCATAGGTGAAGGTCGTGTTGCCTGCGGCGGTCTGATTCCCGTTGGGGTCATAGGAGTAAGAGGTGGTCCCACTCGGCCCGCTACGTGAGGTGAGCTGATCGGCGTCGTTGTAGCTGTACGTCGTGATTCCGGCCGGTCGAGTCTCGGTTGACCTGTTCCCAACGTTATCGTAACTGTGTCGAATGAAGGGGTCATTGGCCCCGGGGCAGCTCGCCTGGTAGCAGACTTCGGTCAGGCGATCCATGTTGTCGTACTGATAGGTGATTGTCTCCGTTGGCGTGACGACCTGGGTCGGGTTGCCTACGGCATCGAGCGTGTAGGTGAACCGCGAGAGGACATCCGTCCCCTTCGCATTCTTCACTTCTGTAAGCCGTCCCGCACGGTCATAAGTGCGGGTTTCGCCATATCCGTTCGCGGAAGGCAGCGTGATCTGTGTGAGATTCCCAGCCACATCATAGCCGTGGGTCGTCGTGGCTCCACCGGAAGTGATGTTCAAGAGACGGCCATCGTCATCATACGAATAGTCCACTACAGTACTGTCGGGGTAGGTCCTCTTGGTAACGTTCCCGGCGGCGTCGTACTCGTAAGAAAAGGTTTGGCTTCCGCGGGTAACTCGCGTGAGGCGGTCGAGATCGTCGAATGTGTATGTTTCGGTCCCGGCTCCGTCGGTCATCGAGGTGGGGTTTGAGTTGGCATCGTAACCAAAGGTGACATCGGGAGTGGCGTCGCTGTAGTCGATGCCGGTGAGCCTGTTCAGCGCATCGTACGAGTAGGTGGTCGTGCCGTCTCCAGTTTGGGGAGTCGCGCTTCCTGCCGCATCGATGGTCGTTGTGAGGTTGCCCGACGCATCGTAGTCGTAGGTCCATTGCCGGTTCAGGGGCAACGTGACGCTTGAGAGACGGTTGGCTTGATCGTAACCGTACGTGGTCACGTGCGTCTTGGCGTCGGTGCGAGTCCTGAGGTTTCCTACGGCGTCATAATCATAGCTTGTAATGATGTTTCCGGGAGCCGTCACAGATGTGAGCTCGTTGGCCGCGTTATACGCCCAACTGGTCGTCCGATCCTTAGCGTCGATCCGGCTCGTCAGATTCCCGGCGGAATCGTACCCCCACGTCGTCCGGTTTCCCAAGGGATCGGTCTCGGTCAGCATGTTACCCGCAGCGTCGTAGGTGTAGACCCACCGATAGTCGTCTGGGTTTGCGCATGTGATGCCTCGAGGTTCGACCAGGCTGGTCATGCGTCCCGCCGAGTCGTAACAGATCCTGATCACATTCCCTAGCGGAGAAGTGATTGTCGTCAGATTCCCGGAGGTGTCATAGTCGAATCGGGTGACCTTAAGTCGAGGATCCGTTATGCTTACCAACTGACCTGTTCCGTCCGGGTGCCTCCCATACTCAGTAACCACATTCCCGGGTTCGGTGACCCTGATCAGGTTTCCAGCGGCGTCATAGTCATATCTCGTCGTGTTCCCTCGACCGTCCCGGCGACTCACAAGGTTGTTCTGGGCGTCGTACTTGAACGTTTCCTTGTAGGCGAGCGGACGGGGCGCCGTCCGACTGATGAGGTTGCCCGCCTGCCCGTATGCAAGCAAAGTGGTGTTGCCGCGAGGGTCGGTGATGCTCATGAGGTTGAGGTCGTCGTCGTAATCGAATGTGATGGTGTTACCTAGAGGATCGATGCGGCGGATCAGGACATTGCCCGAGTAGACGTCCTGCCAGGTGTTGCCCCGGGCATCGGTCATGGTCTGCGTCTGAGTCGCGGAATCCCAAGAAAACGTGCTCGGATTCCCCAGGGCGTCTACCTGGCGGATGACCCGGCCTCCGGATCCGTAGGTGTTCGTGACAACGGTGTGGCTGTTAGCGTCGACGACCGCTTCGAGCCAACCGTTCGCGTCATACGTATACGAGCTCGTTCCCCCGCGGACGTCCGTGACCGAACTGAGCCGCCCCGAAGTGTACCCGTAGGCTACGCTTCGGCCATCAGGCACGCTGACCCCGGAAAGCAGCCCGGAGGGGTTGTACGTGAGGGAGATCGCTCGGCCCACGCTGTCCGTGATCACGTTGAGCCGACCATCGGCATCGTAGGAGAAGGTAAGGCCTTGGTTGTTGCGCTCCTTGAGGCTCGTGACCCGCCCCTGAGTGTCGAACCGGTAACGAATCTGATCCCGGGTGAGGAGTTCGTATCCACCCTGGACCGCGCGGAGGGTCGAGCGGCCGCCGGAGGGGGGAAGGAACGACCCGTCGGCTTGAAGGGTAAAAGGGATCTGCTGCCCGGTTTCGGCTCTGAAGATCGCATCCCCGTTGGGCTGTATAGTCAGCGACACCCCGTAGTTGTGGGTCCAGCCAATGCCCAGGGGTCCTGGACTCGTATCCGCAGACGTATACGAGCGGGAGAATACGAACGGAATCCCGATTCCGGGCAGAGCTATATCCGTTGCGGAGGTAACGAAACTACCTGTGGCGCTGTTGACCGGGTCGGACTGGCAGTCGGTCGGGTTGGCGGCGTGCGTGGCGCTCTGGCAGGGGCCGAAAGTCTGAGCATCCGGAATCGAAAGCAGCGGTCCCTGGTCGCGGATATGCACCTGCAGGGAACCGCCCGATAGCATGCGACTGTCGAAGACAACGTACCTACCGTTCGAGGAGATCGCTGGCCGCTCACTCGCCGAGCTGCTCTGATTCCCGGAGTTGTCGACAGATACACGAGTCGTGGTGCCTGCTACGACGTCCCGTACGAAGATATCTCTTTGCATGTTCGTGTCGAAGGGCACGAGATTCGTGGCGTCGGATGCAAAGGCGATAAATCTCCCGTGAGCCGAGACGGAGATTCGACGTACGGCTCCAAAGTCGTAGTTATTGGCTTGGGCACCCGAAGAGCTCAGGTTTACGCGCTTCGCAGAGCGAGTCAGTCGGTCGTGGAGGAAGATGTCCTCCAACTCGTTCGTGTCGTTTGGGACCAGGTTCGTTGCCCAGGACGCGAAGGCGACGTAGCGGCCATCGGCCGAGATCCAAGATAGCTCCCCGGTGTTCCCGTTCGCAGGGGTGTCCTCGGGGCCATTGGAGACAATTTCTATGTCGTATGGCGACACCTGTCTCACGTAGATGGCGAATCCGACATGGCTCTCTCCAGGAGTAAGGCCATCCGATCGGAACGCGACGAACTGGCCGTCGCTGGAAATGGAGGGATCGGAGCTGTCGCAGTCGCACTGCTGCCCCGATGGACCCACGGACATGCGCGATGTTTCCGCCGTAACGCGATCATGCAGGAAGATGTCTTGACCGAAGACGCCGCCATTGGTATCCTCTGGAACGAGGTTTGATGCATCGGACTGGAAGACGACGTAGCGGCCGTCTCCCGAGATACGCGGCAAGCTACTTATGTCGTTGCTCTGGTTGCCTGAGGAGTCGACCGAAACCCGGGTGGTGGTACCCGTGACAAGGTCATGAGCGAAGACGTCAGTAATTCCGTTGGTGTCGCCAGACACGAGGTTTGTCGCCTGAGACGTAAAGACCACGAATCGACCATCGCCGGAAATCGACGGAGGGCCGCCGCTGTGACCGTTGCCCTGCTCCCCTGAGGAGGAGATCGAAACCCGCCGGCTCGTGCCGGCCACGCGGTCGCGCACAAAGACATCGAGTTTCGAGTTGGTGTCCCCTGCGACCAGGTTAGACGCGGCGGACTCGAACGCCACGTAGCGACCATCTGATGAGATCGATCCAAATTCCCCTGTACCGTTCGGGAACTCTTCGGCGTCCCCGATAGAGACGAGACTGGTGCCGGGTCCGTCCGCCCAAGCGGGCTGGGGTGATCTGTCAAGCCCTGGGAGCGGGGGCAGCTCGAAGACGATCAATGGGATGATGAGGACCACCAGCAAGCGCCGCAGAGCCATTTCAGCTCCCTCCCTCCGGGCACCCCGCAACCAGAGTGGGGAAGGACGAAGCGGCCTCAAGCTCGGCGGTGCCGTCCCGCTTGCTCGGTTTCTGCTATGGAGGGGGAGGAACTGTCAATAGTCAGAATTGGCTAGACCTGGAATGGATGTCCCGCATTCGGGAAGAGTCTCGGTATCGGGCGGTTCACGCTTCGGAGAGTGGCCAGCTTCGATGCAAGAGGTGATCGTGGCAGGCATCGCGGTCTTCGACGATGGTGGTCTGCACTTGTCCCGGACGCACGTCTCTTCTCAGTCGGTACCTCTCAACCTGTATGCCTCGTCAATTCACCAAACTTCCTCCACTGCGCGAGCCGCGAGGGATCGCTGTTACTCGTAACGCTGCTGGCCTTTCTCCTCTCGGTGCTTGGCGCTGGGGAAAGCGGCTTCTAAGGAGGCGATGCTGGCTTCGTGCATCGTCGGGAACAGGTGGCCGTAGACGTCGTAGGTCACTCGGATGCTTGAGTGGCCCATCATCTCCTTCACAGCCATTGGGTGCATGCCCGCCTTCGAGCGCGTCTCCCAGGGCGGACCGACAGAAACGTACACCTTGGGCCACGACGTGCACGGAGCAGAGAGTGCCAGAAGCGTCAGGGGCACGGCTCTCCTGTTGGGGCCGGTGGGAACCGGGCAGCGAGGGACCCGAACGATCCCAACGCAGGGGTTGACCTTTCAGCGCGGTGAGGCTACCGTCCCGGCAATCGGGCGCACGGAGACCTGAAGGTGGCCCCCAGGTTCGGACGGCTGGCTCTCTCGTTTTCGGCCTCACTCGGTCTTGTCGTCGGAATTCTCGCGACCGACCCTGCGGCGGCAGCGCGGGCCTTCCGGTTTGCCGACCGGGATCCGCTTGTCATCTCAACCGATACGTGGCCTCCTGAGATAGAGCAAGTGCTCTTGTGGAACTCCAGCGGCCGAGTCCGCTTCCTCAGAGCGAGGGTGACCCTATTCGGCCTTCCTCGGGAAGCGAGGGCAACTACCCTTCGGGTATTCGGGCGAGTGAGGCTGCCCCCACGGGGCAGCGCTGCGCTCGAAGTTCTAGGTAATCAGGGTCAAACGCCTGAACCTGGGAAATACGTGGGCACCCTAAGCGTGCAGGAGGTTCCAACCGGCCCAGTGATCCACAAACGAGTGGAGCTCGAAGTCACTGAGCCATCCCCTCCCTCAAACAGTCCTCTTGTCTCCGAGTATGCCTTCACCTCGTATCGTTCGTGGTTCTATTTCCCCGAGGGCCGTCTCTCGATGGACCAAGCACGTCTACCCCTCGATGTGAAGGAAGCGGACACACCCATCTCTCCGCCGCCCGAAGGTACTGTGCTCGGGATTCTGCTCCGGTCCGGGGGCGAGGGTGCCCTCGAAGTCTCATCGATGGGAGAGACCTCTGAGGTCATCGGAGGCGTCCCCGCGCTCGACCTCAGCATCGACGGATCCTATGACGCGGGAACCTACAAGGGGGAGGTCGACCTTCTCCCAGAGGATGACGAGGCCGGCGAGGCCACGCTTACCGTGGTAATCAAGGACCGACCCTTTCTCCCACTGCTCGCGTTGGCCTTGGGGGTGGCAGCGGCATGGCTCATCCAGCGATTCATCGGTGTCCGCGCGCGGATCTCCAGGCTTCGCATTCAACTCGCGCGCGCTATAGAGCGTATCCAGGAGGCCGACGACGCGTTTCAGAAGGATGTCGCAGCCCGTCGTTTCAACCTCCCCTCGATTGCTCAGCGTCTCAAGAAGTCCGCCAACGAGGTGGATGCAGACTTGAAGGCCGTAGAGCAGTCGTTCTTCTTCGTGCTCGATGAGCAGGACCAGACCTATAAGGGCGCACTGTCCAACATGAAGACACTCGATGAACAAGCGACGGTCTGGAAGGACTTCGGAAAGAAGCTGGTCGCCTTGGACGACGCTCTCAACAAAGTCCGAGACGTGGGCGATCGCCCTGAAAGGCGACCTCCCAGCGTTGATCCTACCTCGCCGATTAGGCCCGCTCTTCTGAAACGGGCCCAGGAAGTCCTCCGCCCCGCCACCGTCCCTGACTTGGGGAGGACTGATCTGAAGACGCTGCCGGCTCTCGCGGAGAGCGTCGCGAAGTGGACGGTCCTGGCCAACGCGTGGGTCGAAGTTGATGCACAGCTTGATGACTTGGAGGAGTTGGCTAAGCGCTTGCGCGCGGATGCCGGGCAGGCCGACCGGCCAAGCGACCCTTGGACCGAGGAGGAGCGGAAGTCACTCCGAAGCTTGGATGGCCTCTTTAGTGAGGCCAGGTGGGATTTGTGGTACGCCGTGGATCCGGGTGACTTCCTGGCCAGGGAAACCGAGCGGGACATGGATCGGATCGAGCAGAGTATCGCCCGACTTAGCTACCATCTCCGTCCAGAGGAGGAGGCACTCCGGGAGTTCCTCACTGCCCAGCCCCAGATGTCATTTCTGATCGCTCCGCAGCCGATCGGAAGCCGTCTTAAGGAACGGGAGCCTCGTTGGAGGAACCTCCTTGCGGATCTCAAGCGCGAGCCTTCAGAGCCGGCAGCCAGAGCCTCGTGGCTTGAGCAACGCATTCGGACATGGACTAGGGTCATCTTTGCGCTTCTGCTGGTGGGTGCCATCTACCTGGGGATGCAGACCGTCTACGTAGGCAAGCCCTTCGGCACTCCCCTCGACTACGTTGGGGCATTGACCTGGGGTCTGGCCAGCAAGTTGACGCTGGATGCGGTCGCCAGCGCCCTCGATGGGGTTCGTCGGGCCTCGCTTCCCTTGCCCCGCGCATGATTGCTCGCCTGTCGCCGGCTGGCCCCATTTGTGGCCCCAAGGGCCGCTGTTCGCCTCGGTTCGCCGGCATCCGCTGGAAGAGGCGATAGGTGGACGAGACTACCGTTTGAGGGAGCGGCGCACTCGCCGCTAACTCCTCGATGGAGGGCGCTTAGAACGGCTGCGGGCTCCTCCTGCGTGATCGGTACGCGTTCGTCCAGGTCCCCCCGCCCTCGGGGCAGGCGTTCACCGAGGCCATCCAGCGGCCCTGCGACCGATCGGGGCCAGCGGCTCATCGAAACCCCGGAGTAAGCGCGCTTACGACTACCCAGCCAGGCACCTGTTTCATCAACATTCTCGGGTGTGACGGCGGGGTGAGCCGGAGGCGGTCCCGTGTACTTGAGTACGGCGATGGGGCTGACCTGAAGTCTGAGCGTCTTATGTAGCGGCAGGGGAGGATTATGTGCCCCCGCATTGGCCCCGCGATGGACTGCGAAACGATGAGAAATGCCGGTCGGTCTTGGGGCGAGAAAACCCTGGTCGGAGGCCACATCGTCTCCGATCCGGCAGGCCACAGGCCTGGCGGGATCAAACTCATAATCCGTCGGCCGGAGGTTCGAGTCCTCCCCGCCCCACAGGGAAAGCGCAGGTCAGCGGCTTGTTCGAGCCTATTGCGTGACGACCCGGATGGAATGTGCCCTAGCGGTGGCCCCGCATTTGGTCACTCGATGGTCGCGTCTTTCTTATCCCAGTCTGAACATTAAGATGCCCTCTGGCCGCACCCATAAGCCGATTGGAGAGATCCTCCGATCCCAGATCGGTCTTGGTCACTCGTATGAGGAACCCGGTGACCAGCTCCGCCGCGACCTCGTCTTCCGGGAGGACGTTCTTGCGTAGCTCGGACCACCGCCGGGTCAACCCCGGGGACGTACAGCCTCAGGAGCAGAACCTTCGCCGCTTGATCGTCGCCGGCCAGCGAGCATAGGACGAGGGCGATCGCGTTCTTGGCGGGGGAGGGGATTGACCTGTTCCACTGGAACGCGATGAGAGCCTCAAGGTCCTCGAAGTCAAACGGAGCCCCGAGCATGGCCTGATACTAGGGAAAGACGAGTGGCTCCCTGTGGGCTGAGGCAGCCTCGCATCAGACGCCCAGCGATCCTGGCTACCCTCTCCGTTCGGACAGAGAGTCCGCGGCATCTCTCTCTTAGGCGGTGACTGTTTCCCAGGTGTGTCGGCCTCTGCCCAGGGTTTCTGTGGCGATGACTACTACCCGAAGAGAGCAGACAGAGGTAGCGAACCTTATCTACGTCCAGCCCCTCTAACTGGCCGACAGTCTCGGACGAGAAATCGTCCATGCGACCGATACTCGGATGCTTATTGAGTGGCCTAGAGTCAGGATGCTCACGATGCCTGGTCCTGCACCGCCCTCCCGGACAGCCGCGCTGTCGAGATCGCCACCTCTCGTGCTTCTTATCGGAGAGGAGACCAAGGATCATCCTCGCATCGACGACCTGGTCGACCGCGGTTCTCTGGTTGTGCTCGCGCCGAGCCTCGAGATCGCACGCCTATGGCTCCCACAAGCCTTAGGACTCCGAAGCGAGCGGGATCTTCCTCGCGTCATCCTCCGGGTTGACCATCTTGAGATCGACCTGACCGAGCGGAGGGTTCGGTGGTTTGGAACGCCACTGGATCTCACTGATCACGAGTTCCAGCTCCTGGTCGTCCTGGCGGAGAATCCAGGGCGAGCGTGCACCTTCAGTGATCTCTACAAGAGGGTCTGGGGTGCGGCGTTTTACGGTGACATCGAGGCCATCCATGCCGCCGTGAAACGCTTGCGGAGGAAGCTTCGAGCCGATGGCGTCAGACTAACGATCGAGTCGGTTCGTGGCGTGGGATTTCGTCTCGCGAGTCCTTCCGGGCGTCTCAGACGCTTCCTGAGGACCAAAAGGTGATTGCCAGTTCCGTGAGGAATTCTCGAGGGGGGCGGCGAGTCGGACAAGGGAGTCGGTGTGAATCGCATCTCCGAGAATCTGCACAGATCACGGGCCTGAATGTGTCCACGAGTTGCCTATCTCCCGTCCTTGACCAGGCTCCTGGATCGACGCCAACATGCCTGCATGGGTCGGAGCCACTGTTTGCCTGGGAGATATCGGCGACCTGAAGGGAGTGGGCAATGAACGCCTCGGGAAGGATCGCGCTTGTAGTCGTGACTCTGTCTCTCATGGTTCCTGCGACTGAAGAACCAGCATATGCTGGAACAGAGGACTGCCCAGCGACTCGCTTCTGCGCGTGGGTCGACACGCATTTCCGTCCACAAGGCTTGCCCTACTCCAATGCAGCCGCTGATGAAGACTGGCCCTCAACCATCGCCAACATGGACGACTCGCACTACAATCACGGGACGGCCGGCCTGGCGGCGCTCAGAACGTATACTGGCATTAACTTCTCGGGAACGGTGATCTCTTGTCTTCCGGAGGGCCTCGCAGCGCCCCTGGTGACTCCAGACGATTCCGGCGACTCGCATAGGTGGAGCAGTACTGCGTGTTCGAATCCGGGCGGGTAGTGAGCTCGGGAAGCGAAATCCGCACATGCCTACTCTACGCAACGGGGCATTTCCCATCCTTACTGGCTGGAGGGTGGAACCTCGGAAAGACGACGGGAAACCTCAGGAAGACAACTGCACGATCGCACGGAGAAGGACAGGAAGACCTACAAGGTTCGACTGCCTGCTAGTCGTTACGGTCGTACTCCAGGCTTGCACAGGTACGAGAGGAGGATCACATTCGAGTTCCCTCCTTGCCGCTTCCGCCCGGATGTCCGATGAGAGGTTCTTGGCGTTCGCGACCGATGAGCTCACCAAGCGCTGTATGGAGCAGAAGGGCTTCCCCTTCAACACGGTGTCCCCGAACGAACTGCCCCCGGAGTCGCAAAACGATCAATGGGGGATCGATGATGTCAGCGTTGCACGTGAACATGGGTACGGGCTCTCGGAGAAGGACTTCTGGGAGAACTGGGTGGATCCCAACTATGGGTACCTGTCCTCGCTGTCCCCTGACGATCGAGCAAGATGGGAATTGGCATTCTCCGGTCGCTGGGAGAACAGGATAAGGCTACGGCTTCCTAACGGCGCGGAGTTCTCCATGCCAGGAGAGGGCTGCAACGCCGGGGCCGACCGACAGGTATATGGCGACCTCAGGAAGTATCTCGAATTGCGGGTAGCCATGATGCAGATAGCCCCTGAAGTTGATCAGAGGGTGGCGGCTGACCCGAGGTACACGAGCGCCCTATCTGTATGGCGCAAGTGCATGAGGGAAAATGGGTATCGCTTCGAGCAACGCGCCGACGCGATAGCTGCGGCACAGGCTTTCTACGATTCTCCGGGCAAGACAGCTGCAGATGCGAGGTCCGGGGAGATCAGCATTGCCGTGTCGGATGCCAGATGCGCGGCGCGTGCCGGGGTGGTGCGGATCGCGAAGCAACTCGAGCGGAGGTACACGCGGGTGCTCTTGGGAGAGAGGGAAGGGCAGTATGCCGCCTGGCGTGAGCTGCAAGAACAAGCTGTCGCTAGGGCCAAGCGACTCCTTGCTCAAGGATAGGACTTCCCCCCGTATCCAAGACAAAGACGGGAAAATGTCGGCGGCCGTGAAACCTACCCGTGCTATCCGGACATGGATAACGAGAGATGCCGGCCTGGCCTCTCTTTGGGTGTGAGGGGGGTGCTCATCGGCCTTGCGAGGTGGGGTGTCGTACGGGAGCCATGGTGTGAGGGAGATGCGGGAAGGCTCGGAAGGTAAGGAGCGCAACAGGTTCCGAGAGCTCTACCAAGCGAACTATGAGCGCATCCTGGGATATGCGCTGCGCCGGGGAGCATCGGCTGAAGACGCCGCCGATGTAGCGGCGGAGACGTTCCTCGTGGCATGGAGGCGACTCGAGCAGGTCCCTGCAGGCGAGGAAGCCCGCAGCTGGCTCTATGGAGTTGCTCGGCGGGTGCTCGGGAATCATCGTCGTGGTGTGCTGCGGCGGGCCAAGCTCACCGGTCGCCTCGCGGAGGACATTGCCCGATTTGATCGGCTCGCAACCCCGACGCCCGACGGCGTCGGCGCACGCTCCGCGTTCGAAGCGCTGCGCCCCGCGGATCGGGAGATACTTGGCCTCGCCACGTGGGAGGGGCTCGGCACGGCGGAGCTGGCCGCGGCGCTGGGCTGTTCTCCCAACGCCGCGAAGATTCGGCTCCACCGAGCCCGTCGACGCCTGTTGCGCGAATTGGCTCGACACGGCGTCGACCTGAAACCAGACGCCTCGTCTGGACATGTGGGTCATAGGTGGACGGTCGACTCCCAGGATGGGAGGGATGCCAGGTGAGTGAACGAAATGATCGGCTGAATGGGGTCGTTGCGAGCTTCGCGTCGGTCCAAGACGAGGATCTGGCCTCGCTGTCGGCCACGCCTGCCGCACAGGCCCTCTTCGAGGAGATCGTCTCCACGCCGCGGTCCGAACACGCTGGCCTTGCCTCGCGCCTCGCCGGCGCCCGCCTTGGACCCGTCCGGGTGGGCATGGCTGCGGCCGCCGTAATGCTTCTCGTCGTCGGTCTGGTAGTCGGCCCTCAGCTGGTGCGGGCGCCGGAGGCCGTCGCCTTCACCACCGAAGGCGACTACATCGTGGCCCGGATCGTCGATCCAGCGGCGACGCAGCAGGAGTTGGAGGCGGCTTTTTCCCAGCATGGCCTAGACGTTCGGGCCACCCTGGTACCAGCCTCCCCCAGCCTGGTTGGAACTGTTGGAGCCATGTATCCCGACGGGCCCACCGGACCTTCCAACCTCGAGATACTGTACGAGGAAGGGGCGTGCTTCACGCAGGGCGGTGGCTTCCAATGCCCTGTCGGCCTCAAGATTCCTACCGACTTCGTCGGACAGGTGACTATCGAGATCGGCCGGACAGCGAGGTCGGGGGAAACATACGAGATCGCGACGGAGGCCTTCGCTCCGGGCGAGATTCTGCACTGCAGTGGTGTGCGCGGCAAGACCGTGAGGGAGGCGCTGCCCGTCCTCGCTGACCGTGGTGTCAGAGCCACTTGGAGAGCCATTGAGGAAGGAGACGACGTCCAGGGAATCAATCCCGTTACCATCGCAGACGCATACGTCGTGGACGCTCAACCCCGTGCTGAGGGAGAGGTGTGGATCTGGGTCTCCCCCGAACCCCCCAACTTCGACCCCGCCGTCACCGCCATGTTGGATCGAGGTTGCTAGACGAGCCGCGCTCGCAGCCATTTGTCCCCACCTCAGCCACCGAACCCCGGTCCGCAGCGGCCGGGGTTCGGGGCTGCTGCGTTCAGTCGCCGGGCTTCCCTCTCCGCGAAGCGCTGGCAGCGATGTCTTGGGGCTTGCGATTCAGGTAGAAGCCGACAGGAACACCGAGTCGACGGAGTTTTCCGTTGAAGGTTCTCGAGTGCGGATCGCCCTCCCCTCCGTCGGGGACCAGTTGTCGCTTACATGGGGGCCCCATTTGGAGCTGGGAGCAAGGGTGATACTGCGGGTCCACGAAGAGCCCCGGGTTTACGCGGTCCACTACTTCTCCGTCACTGTGGAGTTTGAGGCAGACGTCAGTGCTGCGGCTTTGACCGGTGACTCAGAGGCTGAAGATTACGACGCGCTCGCGGGCGCCATCACGGAGGCGGACCGCCTGGCCGTGGAAACCGCTGCGCGGTTGAGGCGCTGGATATTCGTCCGCCAGCCCGACCTCGGGCCGAGCGGGGAGCTGCCCCCACGGTTGTGGTCCGATCAGATACGGGAGAAGGAAACGGGCCGAGACATCCCAGTGGCGCCAACCATCACCCTGTACGGTTCCAGGCCGACAGAGGAGACGGCCCTGAGCTCGCAGGACTTCGAAAATCTTGCCCCCAGTCTCGCCGGGCTCATCGAACCACCCGAGCCGGAGACACTGCTGTCACAGGCACGCGGCCTCCTCATCCATCAGCGCGGGAAAGTGGTCCAGCCGGAACTGGCCGTGCTACTCGCAGCGGTGGCCGCTGAAGTGAAGGCCAAACGGACCTGGGAAGCTGTCGTCTCACCCGAAACTCAGCCGTTGCTGGATGTCCTCTTCAAGAATCCGCGGGCGTTCCCGCAATCGGCCATCGACCTGTTCGACAAGGTGGCGCGGGCAGTTGCGGGGCGAAGCCTTCGCGAGGAACGTCGGAACGCTTACAAGCAGCTGGAGAGGCTCTTTGAACTGCGCAACGCTGTGGCCCACACAGCGGCTCGGATCGACGAGCGGGAGGCGCGGATTGCCGTCCAGTCCGTCCCCATGGCATTCGAGTGGCTGGATAGCCTGGGTGCTTAGAGGACGGCGTGACGAAAGGATCCGGGGTACGGGGAGATCGAGCGGGTCATCCGGCGGATTCACCAGCACCAAGTACCGCGTTCTCGGGGTTGTTGGGGTCGCGGCCCACCGAGGACCGTACGGCTTCCGAGCGGGCCGCACCACAGTGATCGAGAGCCAGCCCTGCGCCCAACCCACCTGTTTTCGCGACATTCTGGGGGGATACCGCGCGCCCTGCTGCTCGACTGGTCGCGGTCTGACGACCCCTTTCTCGGAGTTCGGCGTGCCCAGTGGGGGCTGAGGGCCGGGATGTTAATCTAGAAAGCAATCCAATCGGGAAGAGCGACAGGAAATGCCCATCCGGGTCTTCTTTGGCGACATCCGGCCGACCGACCCCGAAGCTGCGGCGGCATTCACGACGTACCGACGTTACCTTGAGAACCTCGGCGTCTTCCTCGGGGGCTACTATGGGCTAGGCCACGATCTCCCCTTGGGAGTCCGCCAGACCGTTAACGGTCTCCCCTCTATTCAGCGGATCAGGTTGCGTCGACTGAGCCCTGAACAGTCCCAGGACCTCGAACGCCACCTCCGCCAGGCGTGGCACCGGGAGGGGCGGATCCAGGCCCTTCGGGAACACCCCGTTGAGGACCTCCCCGACCTTCTACCGGGTACGGCGACAGACGCCTATTACGCCATGTTCCATGCCGCGCTGGCGTTCCACGTGGCTTCCGGTGCGGGAAGACCGAGGAACCATGCCGCTCTGCTTCGTTCTCTCGTGGATTGCGTTCAGAGAGGACTCTTCCCCCCTCCTTGGAGTCTCACCTGTGTCGGTGTGCCTGCGTACAAGCCCAACCGCTTCCATGGTCTCCCCCACGGGGCGAACATCACGCTCCCTCATAACTGGGAGGCCCCTGATCCCGAAACCAACTGGGGGGCGCTCTGTCGGCTCCTCAAGACGACCCGTGAGAAGGAGGTCGATCGGTTAGCGGCGGAGTGGAAGGAGAAGAACCGACGCCGCCGGCTGCCGAATGGAGAGCGGGAGAGGATCGCGGAGGGGCTCCGGCCCACGACCATCTTCGACTTCCTTTGGCGTCTCCGGACACGAACTGACTACCGCGACGTAGATGCGTTCCTTGAGGGCATCGCACTTCCCTCCGAGGCCCGGTCGTTTCTGGATGCCCTCTTGGTGACGCTAGAGGGAGTTATGGCCGTGTTCGAAGCGCTGGTCTGCCACTACTCTGGAGACCTCCTCGTGGGTGAGTGCGCGGAACGCTTCGTTGCGCATCGGCCAAGTTTCGGAACAGCCGTCCGGGAACGGCTTCTCCTCTAGCCATGGTGCCACGATCCTTCATGATGAAGATTGACGAGGTGTTCCTCTTGGAGGATGGGAGGACCGTCTTCGTGGGACTCGCGGAGACGCCCTCCGGTCGCAGCGGCCCAATGACATGCGAGCTATTCGTGAATGGCCAAGTCGTCCAGGTTCTGAGGCTTGAGGGCGAGATACTTGCCGACTGGTCTCCTGATGAGCTCCGCAGCGTCTCCACTGACTGGGATGTTTCCGTCCCTTTCCTCGATCAAGCGCTGGAGAGTCGATGCCGATTCCTGCAGGGTGGTGCAGAAGAGGGCTGGTGACTACTCCCGTCGGAAGCTCCTCCGGCTCGGTGTGCTGGTCGGCACGCTCACCGCAACCGCGCTCGCCCTGGCCGTAGCCGGGTTCTGGTGGTGGCCGACCTCACTCATCGGCCTTCCCCTTCTTTGGGTTGTCTGGCGAGAGACCGACCCGGGTGGCCTGCTGGATCCACTGCCTCACCTCAAAGGGGTCCGGGGGGAACAATCGGTCGGGAAGATCTTGGAAGTTCTGGACGATCGGTATCGCGTGCTCCATGGCATCGACACGGGCCGAGGGAACGTCGATCACGTTGTGATCGGCCCTACGGGGGTGTTCGCGATCGAGACCAAGAACGTCCGCGGCCGGTTCCAGCTTCGGCAAGGACGCATTACCCACAACGGATATGACGCGAGCAGCATTCTGACGCAGGCACGGGCCGGCGCGATGGCGGTTCGGGACCGCCTCCGGGAAGCAGGCCTGGATCGATGGGTGGAAGCCGTCGTGGCGTCCACGGATGCCGACGTCGAAAACGATCGCCTCCAGGCCGGGAACGTGACCGTTCTGCCTTCGACGTCGCTTCGTTCCTTCATCGTGAACCGTCGGATTCGACTGTCCGCGGCCGAAGTCGACCGCACGGAATCGGCGATTCAAGGCGTCCGCGGGATATCCCGGTGAGGATTGGCTTTAGCGCGGGGAGCGTGCGTACAACTCTGGAGAACTTGACCTCCGAGCGACTTCAGACCGGTCCTTTTGCCGAAGGGAGGGAGCCGTCCTGCTGGCGGCGAAAGTCAGTCCTGATCCAGGACGCTCACCATGACTTTCACGCCTTCGTTGAAGCACGTCCATGCGGTCGTCTCGTCTTCCTCTGAGGGCGGTTCGCCCGGGTGGGTGAACTCCGTCTTCTCGCTCCTCAGGGCGTGCAGTGTTTGCAGCCGGCCCTGGACCCGTTGGAGGCCCTTCACCCCTGAAAGAGCCTGAATGAGCGCTCCGTAGTCGGGGGTCTTCGGTGACGCGCGAATCTCGGTCTTTAGGGGCTCGCTCAGACCGTACCGGAGGTAGGCTACACGCAGAATCCGCTCGGCGATGATGTCGAGTTGCATGATGACGCCGGGGCGGCCCTGTTCACCGCGCTCCCGTTCGGTCGCCAGGAGCTGCAGGTGGCGAACCACACGGTGTTTCTCGGCGCCCAGGAGGTCGCGGAGGTCATGTTTGGGGGAGAAGGGCAGGAGTTCGTGGAGAATCTCCAACGCCGCGTCCTCCCCCAGACTGGCCCGGGTCATCGCCGCCTGGAGATCGTCCCTCGCGGTGGGGTCCCGCTCCTCCTCGATGACTTGGGCCAAGCGAGCGAGCTGGTCAGTGTCCAGAGAACCCTGGCTGGCTACTTCCTTGAGCCCGGACGCAGCCACCCGGCGCACCTCGGGGTCGTCGTCCAGGGCGTCGCGGCCAACGTGGGCGAGCAACGGGTCGACGACGGCAGGTGTCCCGGCCGCGGCGAGGAGACCGAGCAGGTGGACGCGTGCCTCCTTCGGCAGGTCGGGGGAGAGCCGGGCCACAAAAGTCTCAGCCAGGGAGGCAAGGGCCGACCGAGCGACGCTACCTTCCTCGCTGTCGATGGCGACCGACCGGAGCATGCGGATCAGGCTCGACTCCTCGGGCTTGACCCGGCCGATCACGATGGCTCCTGCGTCGACAAGCTCCGGGCGGTTTGATCGCAGCAGCTCGATCACGCTGGGAGGGAGCGATCCGCCCTCCGCTGTGACGTCTCCGATCCGAAGCGCCGCCCGCCGGCGGTACTCCTTATTGGCCGCCCTCGTATCCATCACAATCGCGTCGAGGACCGGGATCTCTTCAGATCGCCCATGCTCCTCAAGCAGGCCCATGAGTCGACCTCTGTCGGCTTCGAACAGCTCAGGGTAGGCGGCCGCCGCCTTCTCGAACGCTGCGTCCGGGCTGCGGGCGGCGACCGATTCGGCCAGGTCGAGCTGGAGGCCCTGCGCCGAGTTGATGCTCAGGACTGCCTCGACCAGCGCGTCCTCGTCGCGTTTCCCAAGCTCCGTTGCCAGCTTCCTACGGAGGGCGCCCGGCTGAAGGCTCCCGAGTGGCACAGCGAACTCCTCAACGTCGATCAGGTGCGACGCTTCGCTCGCTGAGAGCAACCCCTCTTCGAGGGCGACGGCGACGCGGGCAAGTCGCTCTGAGGCGTCGGGAATTGCCGCCCTGAGCGCACCGTCGTATGCCCGCAGACCCTCGGGCGACTCCCCGGATGGCCACCAAGGCACGCGTGCGCCCGATTCCTCACGCGGTCGCTCCTCCGCTTGCTCGGGCGGAGGCTCCGCCTCCTCCCCGGTGGCGCTCAGGAACTCCGCCAGCTTGGCTCCCGCTTCCGGAACGAGGTCATCATCGGGTCCCTCCGCGCGATCGACTGCGATCTGCAGCAACAGGGCCGCATTCTCGGGCGGAGCGGCGTTCACCAGTCCGACAAGCAGCTCGTTTTCGAACGCCCGATCCGACCGCTGGACCGAGGCCAGCCGCCGCTGCCATTCGTCAGTGTCCCAAGACCCCATCACCGACGCACCTATCTGGCGCCACACCCTCGACTGCTCGTCGAGGACGTCGATGAAGGCCTTGGCCCGCTCCTGGGGGTGTTTCAAGTCCTCGTGCATTCTCACCAGGGCGCGGGAACCGGCCGATTCGGCAAATGGCTCGCCCGCTAGCAGCTTCTTCAGGGTGGGCGCGGAGAGGGAAACGATAGCCGCTCGCAGATCCTCGGGGAACTCCTCGGCCCGAGCAAGCTCGCTGGCGTTTGCTACGAGGCGGTCGGTGAGGGGCTCGAGGTACCCGGGCGGGCGTCTGTCGGCAGCCATCGCCCCCACAAAGTCGGCCGCCAGCTCCCATGCGTCAGCGTCTGGGTCCTCGGCCAACGCGGCCTCAAACCTGGTGGTGACCCGTTGGGCAAGGGCGGGGTTCTCGCGGCACCTCTCAACGGCCGCCCGCCGACAGTCTTCGCCAACTTCGTATCCCAGCTCGTCCGTGAGTGCGTCCAGGGTGAAGGAGTCGGGATCGGATCCCTCCTGTCGGAGTAGCCAGGTCTCCAGAATTTCTCGTGCGGCCGTGTATCCGCCTTGAGGGACCTCGTTCTCGCGTAGCCACCCGGCGAGCCGGCGGGTTCCATCGGGGGTTAAGGGTGGGTGGTGTTGGCGGACGGCAGCGAGGATATCCGAACCCACCTCCGGGCCGAGATCAGCTTCCAACGCTTCTCGCAGGAGCAGGTCGGAGAGCCTGGGAAGCCCCAGAGATGCCAGGGGTTCAACAACGGTCCGGGCGGCGGCGGGCTGCTGAAGCCGCCAAATGGCTTCGAGGGCGGCGGCGTCCCGGTTCTCGCGTGTCTTCTCGATGAAGTCGGCGCCGTACAGACCTTCGTACCTAGACTCCTGCGTTTGGTCCTCCATGGCGAGGTCAGCCTAGTGCCTCCAGCCCTAGCAGCGGAGCAGCGGGGGGCCAAGGCACCTGTCTTCTCAACGTTCTCCGGTGATACGGGAACCCATGGTCCATTCAGGCGATGAGAGTCGGACGCACTTGAGAGCAGGGAGCTACCGGGGTCCCAGCCGCTAGCTGGGAGGCGTCCACGGAACGGAGCCGCGGCTCCAGTGACGCGAGCAGAGTTCAGTTTCGCCGCGGGACGCCTCCTGAACCGAACCTGGATTCGTTCCTCTTGCGAGAATGCGGTGACGACGGTCGAGGGATGACGGAGATGGTGATTGAGCCGGGGCGCCTGCTGGGGCTGGCCGAGGAGATGGCCACCCGGGCACGGGAGGAGGACGCCGGCCACGCGGCCCTGGCGGTCCTGGCCGCCCACGCCGCTCTGGAGGAAACCGTCAACCACCTGGGGGGCGAGACCATCGGCAGCTTCAACTACCGGGCCCGGTTCCTCCCCAAGTGGCACGACCTGTGCGAGCGAACCATCGGAGGTCAGCTGGAGGCCGCTCCCGACCTGGAGCGGCTCCAGGCCCTCCGTGATGCGGTGGTCGGATACCGCGGCGACCCCGAGCGGCTGGTCCGCCGGTCCACCTCCCCTCCCCCCGAGGCACCCCGGGCGGTGGGATCCGAAGAAGCCCGGTGGGCGGTGGAGACGGCCCGCCGGGTGGTCGCTGAGTTCCACAGGGCCGCCGGACGGGACGCCCCCGACTGGGTATGACTGCGCCCCTCATGCCCCTCGCGGAGGGCGACCGGCATCTCGGCTTCCTGTTCGCGCGAGCGGGCACTCGGGAGGAGGTCGAGGGCGCGCTGCGGACGGCGCACATCCAACTTGGGGTCCTCATCGCTCGTGTAGGGTCGATGGGATGAGGATCGGCGCGGCGCTCTCGACCGACCTCGATCCGGCGACGGCGGGGGCAGAGGCCGCGGAGGTGGCCGGGTCCGACCTGGACGGGGCGGATGCCTCGCTGGCCCTGCTGGTCGCCTCCCGACATCACGCTTCCTCCGCGGTGGCGGTGCTCGATGCCGTTCGCCGGACGGCCGGGCCCGAGCGGATCATCGGCTGCGTCGCCGAGACAGTCGTGGGCGGGGACCGCGAGGTCGAGGCCGGCCCTGCCGTCGCCGTGTGGCTGGCGTCCCTTCCCCAGCCACCCGAGACGTTCCACATGGAGTTCGTGCGCACCTCGGAGGGGGGTGTGTTCGCCGGGTACCGGTTCGAAGGGTCCGGTCCCTATTTGCTGATCGGTGACCCGTTCTCGTTCCCAACCGACCACCTGCTGCGTCACATGAACGAACGGATGCCGGGGACGGTCGTGATGGGCGGGATGGCGAGCGGGGGGACGGGGCCGGGGGAGACCCAGCTGTTCCTCGACGATCGTGTGGTGGATGACGGCGCGGTCGGGGCCCGCCTGCCCGGCGTCCGCATCCGGGCTCTCGTCTCCCAGGGATGCGGGCCGGTCGGCAACGTCTACACGGTGACCCGGGCCGAAGGGAACGTCATCCACGAGCTGGGAGGCCGCCCGCCCCTCCAGCGACTGCAGGAGCTCCTGGAAACGCTCCCGCCGGAGGAGCGCGAGCTGGTTGGTCAGGGGCTCCATGTGGGCCGGGCGATCGACGAGTACAAGGCCGAGCTGGAGCGCGGGGACTTCCTGATCCGCGGAGTGATGAGGGTGGACCCGCAGAGCGGGGGGGTCGAGGTGGGGGATCGGATCGAGGTGGGGGAGACCATCCAGTTCCACGTGCGGGACGCGGCCACCGCCGACGAGGATCTTCGGGCGCTCCTCAAGCGCGAGGCCGGCCAGCCGGCGGAGGGGGCTCTGCTCTTCACGTGTAACGGGAGGGGGTCGCGGCTGTTCTCGGTCCCCAATCACGACGCGTCGTTGGTATCGGAGGAACTCGGAGGCCTGCCCCTAGCCGGCTTCAACTGCGCCGGGGAGATCGGCCCGGTCGGCGGGAAGAACTTCCTGCACGGTTTCACGGCGTCGATAGCCCTGTTCGTCGACGCTTGAGCCTCGGCGCCCCTCGAGCCCGACCAGATGGCGCTTGATAGGGAGAGCGTTTCAAGGGAAGCGGCTACCTTACTGCCAGTTCAGAGGACGGGGGAAGCCTCTGCCAGTGACGGCGGCCAGACGATCCTCTTGACTCCTTCCTGCCACTGGACCACGAGGATCTCGTGGTCCTCCTGTCGACCGTCATCCCCCAGGCCGAACCGGCCGAAGAACGTGGCGCACCGAAGCCCCCGGGCGGTCTCCAGCAGCGCGTGATCCTCCCTTGTACCAGCCTCCTCGGCGCAGCGCATGGCGACGAGGCCGGCCGCGTACGCTTGCGCTGCCGGGTAGTCGACGCCGCCGGGCCCCGGCCGCAGCGTCGGCACGACCTCGGCCCGAAGAGCCCGGACCGCATCCGCCTGCCTCGGTCCGAGGTCGACGGAGAACCGGGCGCCCTCCTCCCACTGGGACGGGCCCAGGATCCCTTCGGCGCCTGGCCCGAGGGTTGGGCCGAAGAGGCTGATCCCGGCGGCCACCGCGGCGACCGCGGCCGGCCTGGCCCGAAGACCGCGGATGAGCTCGACATCCTCCGCGAAGGTCCCCGCTGCAAGGACCACATCCGCGTCGGAGGCCTCGGGCACCTCCTCCGGTGCCACGGTTCCGACGAGCGTCATCCCCAGCCGGTCCGCGGCATCGCCCGCCCCCAGGGCGGCGCTTCGCCCGAACAGCCCCCGCCCGGCGGCGAGGAGCACCCGCGCCCCGGGCAGGAAGTCCGCCAAGGCTTCGAGCACCGGTCCGAGGTACCGACTCGCTGGCGAGGGGACCGACACGACGCCGGGGAGCCGCTCGACCTCGTCGGCGCTTCCCCCGTGGTTCCACAGGACCCGTCCGCGTTCGGCGGTCCACCGAGCGGCCTCATCGAGCAGGTCGCTCCCATAGGGGCCGACGAGGAGGCTCGCTTCTGCCACCTCCTCGAGGGCCCCGCGGACCCCGGTTCGGGTCCCGCCATCGTCGACCACGTGGAGCTCCGGGGCGAGCCGCTCCTCGCCCATCCGGATCCCGCCGAGCGTCCGGGCGCCCTGCACCACCTGCCGGAGACCCGCAGCGGCGAGCCGCCCGAGGAAGCTGTACCGACCGGTCAGCGACAGGGGAGCGCCTACGACGAGGCGCGGGTCAGGCATTCGCTCCTCAGACCCCCTCCATGCGGTCGTGGCGGTGGAACGATGCGCCGTCCGGCGGCGTCACCGGATGAGCTTGCGGCCGACCTCCGGCTCGGCGAACTCGACGGCGTCACTCCCCTCGAGGATCCTTATGAGCACTCAGGACTCCTCGTAGAAGAGGGCCAGGCTCGCGGTGAAGCCATGGAGGAAGTTGCGGCCCCCGACGGGCCCGACCTCCCCGGCGCAGAAGAACCCCGCCAGCGGCGCCTCCCCAAGCTCCTTCCAGACGAGGGCGGCGTCGTGGTCGGGGACCGAGAACATCCGCGAGCCGCGGCCGTTACAGGTGAAGAGGAGCGCTGCCGAGGGGCGGTCCTCCACCGTCCCCAGCATGTGGCGGAGGTCGTC